>NZ_JBGDXT010000001.1:0-591415 GCF_046550615.1 Salmonella sp. SAL04214 | reverse complement strand
GGTGCATCCGGGAGGATTCGAACCTCCGACCGCTCGGTTCGTAGCCGAGTACTCTATCCAGCTGAGCTACGGATGCAAATGGCGGTGAGGCGGGGATTCGAACCCCGGATGCAGCTTTTGACCGCATACTCCCTTAGCAGGGGAGCGCCTTCAGCCTCTCGGCCACCTCACCACACGCCTCTTACGAGTGCTTCGAAGAACTTGTTCTGCTCATCGTCGCTGCGTGGCGCACATATTACTTTCTGGGACTTATAAGTCAAACAATTTTTCCAGAGCTTTTATCGTTTGCACACTTCACGCTCAATTAGTCTGTAAAAAAGCCAAAAAGAGTGTTTTATCAACAGATAATTTGATGACACGCTGGCCGCCAAAAGCGCACCATATCAACAATGAGGTTGAAAAAAGTCATGAAGGGACAACGCGGGCGAGCGAGAAGAGAGGCTGCGTCTCACCCGAAAAGTGAGACGCGAAAACCTTAGTAACTGGACTGCTGGGATTTTTCAGCCTGGATACGCTGGTAGATCTCTTCACGATGGACAGAAACTTCTTTCGGGGCGTTCACGCCAATACGCACCTGGTTGCCCTTCACCCCTAAAACTGTCACGGTGACCTCATCGCCAATCATGAGGGTCTCACCAACTCGACGAGTCAGAATCAGCATTCTTTGCTCCTTGAAAGATTAAAAGAGTCGGGTCTCTCTGTATCCCGGCATTATCCATCATATAACGCCAAAAAGTAAGCGATGACAAACACCTTAGGTGTAAGCAGTCATGGCATTACATTCTGTTAAACCTAAGTTTAGCCGATATACAAAACTTCAACCTGACTTTATCGTTGTCGATAGCGTTGACGTAAACGCCGCAGCACGAGCTGCGGCGCCAACGAACGCTTATAATTATTGCAATTTTGCGCTGACCCAGCCTTGTACACTGGCTAACGCTGCAGGCAGAGCTGCCGCATCCGTACCACCGGCTTGCGCCATGTCCGGACGACCGCCCCCCTTACCGCCCACCTGCTGAGCGACCATACCAATCAATTCCCCTGCTTTAACCCGGTCGGTCACATCCTTCGACACGCCCGCAATCAGAGAAACCTTACCTTCAACAACCGTTGCCAGTACGATAACGGTAGACCCCAGTTGATTTTTCAGATCATCAACCATGGTTCGCAGCATTTTCGGCTCAATACCAGCAAGCTCGCTGACCAGGAGCTTCACGCCGTTGAGATCGACCGCTTTACTGGAAAGATTTGCACTCTCCTGCGCTGCGGCCTGGTCCTTCAACTGCTGCAACTCTTTTTCCAGCTGACGTGTACGTTCCAGCACGGCACGCACTTTGTCGCCCAGATTCTGGCTGTCGCCCTTCAGCAGATGCGCAATATCGTTTAAGCGATCGCTTTGCGCATGAACGGTGGCCATAGCGCCTTCACCGGTTACCGCCTCAATACGACGAATGCCCGCTGCGGTGCCGGACTCAGAGATAATACGGAATAGACCGATATCACCGGTACGACTGGCGTGAGTACCGCCACACAGTTCGGTAGAGAAATCGCCCATGCTCAGAACGCGTACACGTTCGTCATATTTCTCGCCAAACAGCGCCATGGCGCCTTTCGCCTTCGCCGCTTCGAGATCCATGATGTTCGTTTCAATCGGCAGGTTGCGGCGAATTTGCGCATTCACCAAATCTTCAACCTCACGAATCTCCGACGGCTTCATCGCTTCATTGTGCGAGAAGTCGAAGCGCAGCACTTTATCGCTAACCAGCGAACCTTTCTGCGCAACGTGTGTCCCAAGCACCTGGCGCAACGCCGCGTGCATCAGGTGCGTGGCGGAGTGGTTCAGACGGATACGTGCGCGGCGCGCTTCATCTACGTCAGCCTGTACCGCATCGCCCACTTTCAGAGCGCCCGCAGACAATTTGCCGAGGTGACCAATCGCCTGACCATATTTTTGCGTGTCGTCCACAGCGAAAGTAAATCCAGCGCCTTTCAGCTCGCCTTTATCGCCAACCTGACCGCCTGATTCCGCATAGAATGGGGTCTGATCCAGCACGACAACCGCTTCCTGTCCCGCGTTAATCGCTTCAACCGCTTTACCATCGACAAACAGCGCAGTCACTTTGCCGTTAAGTTCCAGATGGTCATAACCTTTAAATTCAGAAGCGCTATCAACGCGGATCATCGCGTTGTAGTCCGCGCCAAAACCGCTAGCTTCGCGCGCGCGACGGCGTTGCTCTTCCATGGCGGCTTCAAAACCGGCTTCGTCGACTTTGATATTGCGCTCACGGCAGACGTCCGCCGTTAGATCGACCGGGAAACCATAAGTATCATACAGACGGAAAGCGGTTTCGCCGTCCAGGGTATCACCCTGCAATTTCGCCAGTTCTTCATCCAGCAGCGCCAGACCGCGCTCCAGCGTACGGGCGAACTGCTCTTCTTCCGTTTTCAGAACCTGCTCGACCTGCGCCTGCTGACGTTTCAACTCTTCGCCTGCGGAGCCCATTACCTCAATCAGCGGCCCAACCAGCTTGTAGAAGAAGGTCTCTTTCGCGCCCAGCATGTTGCCGTGACGAACCGCGCGACGAATAATGCGACGCAGCACATAGCCACGGTTTTCATTCGACGGCAGCACGCCATCGGCAACCAGGAATGCGCAGGAACGGATGTGGTCGGCGATAACACGCAGCGATTTATTACCCAGATCGGTGGCGCCGGTGACTTTCGCTACCGCTTCAATCAACGTGCGGAACAGGTCGATGTCATAGTTAGAGTTAACGTGTTGCAGTACCGCGGCAATACGCTCCAGCCCCATACCGGTATCTACAGACGGTTTCGGCAATGGTTCCATCGTCCCGTCAGCCTGACGGTTGAACTGCATAAAGACGATGTTCCAGATCTCAATGTAGCGATCGCCATCTTCTTCCGGGCTTCCCGGAGGGCCGCCCCAGATGTGGTCGCCATGATCGTAGAAGATTTCGGTGCACGGACCGCAGGGACCGGTGTCGCCCATCTGCCAGAAGTTATCCGATGCGTATGGCGCACCTTTATTGTCGCCGATACGGATAATACGCTCGCGCGGGATGCCGACTTCTTTTTCCCAGATCTCATAGGCTTCGTCGTCGGTTTCATAGACGGTGACCCATAAACGCTCTTTTGGCAGAGCGAACCAGTTTTCACCGGTCAGTAATTCCCATGCGAACTGAATGGCGTCGTGTTTGAAGTAATCGCCGAAGCTGAAGTTGCCCAGCATTTCGAAGAAAGTATGGTGACGTGCAGTGTATCCGACGTTTTCCAGATCGTTGTGTTTACCCCCCGCGCGTACGCAACGCTGGGAAGTGGTCGCACGGGAATAATTACGTTTATCGAGCCCAAGGAAAACATCCTTGAACTGGTTCATCCCGGCATTGGTAAACAACAGAGTGGGGTCATTGTTAGGCACCAGGGAACTGCTGGCAACTACCTGATGCCCTTTACTATGGAAAAAGTCGAGAAACGCCTGACGGATCTCAGCGGTGCTCTTGCTCATAATTATCCTGAAATCAAGCTACACTTCATCCTTCAGGCCGCCTCTGCGTTGGCTGCGAGTTTCCCGGTCACGCGTTCCCGAGGCTCACTTGCCGCTTTGATGCGGCTTGAATGATTTTGTGTATTTAAGGAATATTCGTCGCAGACGCTGTTCGCCGTTAAGCAACCCGCGTCCAGACGGAAAAAGTGGGAATAAGATAAGTTTTCTTTACCGGGAAGTAAAATCCCGTATGCGCTCAATCTGCAAAATTTCGCCATATTTGCTGGATATCGTCCATCAGATACCCGCGATAGAGCAAAAAGCGCTGTACCTTAACCTTTTCTGAAAAGTTTGAAGGGAGCGGCTCGCCATATTTGCGAACGGCCTGTTCACGTGCCATTTCACTCCAGTCAATTTCACATTCTCGCATCGCTTTTTCAGTCGATTCACGGGAAATGCCTTTCTGATTCAACTCCTGGCGAATACGCGCCGGGCCATAGCCTTTGCGGCTACGACTGGCGATAAAGCGCATCACGAAACGCTCGTCATCAAGATAGTGATGTTCGTGGCACCAGGCGATCACGCGTTCATAATCGTCTGCCGTCGCATCAATCTCTTCCGGCCCATTTTTGCCCATCACCGGCGCGGAGAGTTTACGCCGTAATTCCTGCTCGCTGTGATCGCGGACAGCAAGAATACGTACCGCACGATCAAGGAGACGAGCATAAGCGGGACGGCGCGATGTGGGTTCACTCATAAAAAACCTTAACAGGGGTAAATGCCAAAAGGGCCGCATAAATGCAGCCCTTGATGGTAATTTAACGTTTTGCTGAATGGCGGCTTCGTTTTGTCCGCCCCACCATCACCTGATGATTAAAAATCTTCGTTGGTTTCTGCAACGCCTTCGCTATCGTCAACGGCGAAATCGGGCGTGGCATTCTGATTACTCAACAGTAATTCACGAACCCTTTTCTCGATCTCTTTCGCTGTCGCCGGGTTCTCTTTCAGCCAGGTAGTCGCGTTCGCTTTGCCCTGGCCAATCTTCTCGCCGTTGTAGCTGTACCATGCGCCCGCTTTCTCGATCAGCTTCTCTTTCACGCCCAGGTCAACCAGTTCGCCATAGAAGTTGATGCCTTCGCCGTAGAGGATCTGGAACTCGGCCTGCTTAAACGGCGCGGCGATTTTGTTTTTCACCACTTTCACACGCGTTTCGCTACCCACGACATTATCGCCCTCTTTCACCGCGCCAATACGACGGATATCAAGACGAACGGAGGCATAGAATTTCAGCGCGTTACCGCCGGTGGTGGTTTCCGGGTTACCGAACATCACGCCAATCTTCATACGGATCTGGTTGATGAAAATCAACAGCGTGTTGGACTGTTTCAGGTTCCCCGCCAGCTTACGCATCGCCTGGCTCATCATACGCGCCGCGAGGCCCATGTGAGAGTCGCCGATTTCGCCTTCGATTTCCGCTTTCGGCGTTAGCGCCGCTACGGAGTCGACCACAATGACGTCCACCGCGCCTGAACGCGCCAGCGCGTCACAGATTTCCAGCGCCTGCTCGCCGGTATCCGGCTGAGAGCAGAGCAGGTTATCGATATCGACGCCCAGCTTGCGTGCGTAAACAGGGTCAAGCGCGTGTTCCGCATCGATAAACGCACAGGTTTTACCTTCACGCTGCGCAGCGGCAATCACCTGCAGCGTCAGGGTCGTTTTACCGGAAGATTCCGGCCCGTAAATTTCGACGATACGCCCCATCGGCAGACCGCCCGCACCGAGTGCGATGTCCAGTGAAAGCGAACCGGTGGAGATAGTTTCCACATCCATAGAACGGTCTTCACCCAGACGCATGATGGAGCCTTTACCAAATTGCTTTTCAATTTGGCCCAGTGCTGCCGCCAACGCTTTCTGTTTGTTTTCGTCGATAGCCATTATTACTCCTGTCATGCAACTTGGTATTGAACCGGATAGTGAATTCGTACTGTTGAAGCAATTATACTGTATGCTCATACAGTATCAAGTGTTTTGTAGAAATTGTTGCCACAGGGTTTGTAGCGCGTACGTCGTCGCCTGTCGACGCACCGATTCGCGGTCGCCGCTGAAGCATTCCCGACGCGTAATCCCTTCTCCACTGACGCTGGCGAAAGCAAACCACACCGTACCAACCGGCTTTTCTTCACTGCCGCCATCCGGCCCGGCAATCCCGCTAATAGCGACAGCAAAATCGGCGCGAGCGGCCTTCAGCGCCCCGATCGCCATTTCGACCACTACGGGTTCGCTGACCGCGCCATGCTGCGCCAGAGTCTCTTCACGCACGCCAATCATCTGCGCTTTGGCTTCATTACTATAGGTGACAAAGCCGCGTTCAAACCAGGCGGAGCTTCCGGCGATGTCGGTAATGGCTTTCGCCAGCCAGCCGCCGGTACAGGACTCTGCTGTCGTTACGGTCGCCCCGCGCGCTTTTAACGCCAGCCCGACCTGCTCGCTAAGCCGCATCAGTTCACTGTCAGTCATCATGACCTCTGTCAGTTAGAAATCCTGCCGCACAAGATAGCACTTTCTCACCAGAGATGGGGACGAGCAGTCGATTTTACGAGTCGGATTCCGAAAAAATGCCAGCAGGTTATTTATGCAGAATGAAATGAGGTAGCACATGACTAAATAGCAGTACCATGTCGCTAAATTTACACGCACGGAGAGAAAGCAAGGATGTCACTCAAAAAAACGGAAAGCACACAGCAAACACTAAAACAAACCACCCAACTACGGCTGTGGGCCACAATTGGCGGCGTCTGTTCACTTGTCATGGGAGTACTGAATATATTGTCGTCAGGCTATTTTGAACCGTATGACGGCGGTCAAATTATCTTAGGCCTGGGATGTCTGGGATATAGTCTGGCACTATCAAAGAAGATATCCCACTTGCAGGCAGAGAATCAGCCCAAAAAGCCATAATAATAGCGGAGGGGGTGCTCCCCTCCCTAAGCGTAAATTAGCGCACCCGCGCCAGCGCTACCGCCTGGCCCAGTTGCCAAACCGCCATCGCATAATGCGTGCTGTGGTTATATCGGGTAATGGTGTAGAAGTTCGGCAGGCCGTACCAGTACTGGTAGCCCGTACCGATATCCAGACGCAGCAGGCTGGCTTCCTGATGATTGCCCAACGATTGCTGCGGCGTTAAGCCTGCGGCGGCAAGCTGAGAGAGGCTGTATTTTGTTTTGAAACCATTCGCCAGTCCCGGCGCCTGACCATTCGCCGGCACCGCAACCGTATCGCCTTTTACCCAACCATGCGCCTTGAAGTAGTTCGCCACACTGCCGATGGCATCTACCGGATCCCACAAGTTAATGTGCCCATCGCCATTGAAATCGACCGCATATTCTTTATAGGAAGACGGCATAAACTGGCCGTAGCCCATCGCGCCCGCAAAGGAACCTTTCAGATTGAGCGGATCGTCTTGCTCATCGCGCGCCATGAGCAGGAAGGTTTCCAGCTCGCCGGAGAAATATTCCGCCCGGCGCGGATAGTTAAATGACAGCGTCGCCAGCGCGTCCAGAATCCGCGTTTTCCCCATGATACGTCCCCAGCGGGTTTCCACGCCGATAATCCCCACGATGATTTCCGGCGGTACGCCGTATACCTGCCAGGCGCGGTTCAGCGCGTCTTCATACTGATTCCAGAACGCGACGCCGTTTTGCACGTTATCCGGCGTAATAAATTGTTTGCGGTAGCGAAGCCAGGCGCCATTTGGTCCGGCGGGCGGCTGAGTGGTCGGCGCTTGTCTGTCCATCAGACGCAGGACGTAATCCAGTCTTTTAGACTGCGAGAGGATCTCCTGCAGCTGCTGACGGTCGAAACCGTGTTTACTGACCATTTTATCAATGAACTGCTGCGCATTAGGGTTGTTGGCGAAGTCGCCGCCCATTTGCATGACGTTATGCTGCGGCTCAAGCAGGAAGCCGCCGGAAGACGTGCCCGTCGTCGCTTGAGTCTCGGAAGATTTTGGCGTGCTGCTACAGGCAGCAAGCAATACGCAAAGTGGAAGTAACGCTACATAACGACGCTTGAACATGAGACATCCATTAAACAAATTCAGCCAGGGAGAAGTATGGTAAAGCATCCCCCGCCGCACAAGGAAGCGGCACAAGAGAATAAATCACCTTTCTCCTCTTTTCAGTTTGTATCCGCTCCCCCACCCCGCAACCTTTCAACTTAAAATATTTTTCTTTTATTTTGCGATCACAATAACACTTTTAAATCTTTCAACATGATTACAATGAACAGGAAATTAGCAAGAAAACTAAAAACCCTACAGGAGAGAACAATGATCGAAACCATTACACATGGTGCGGAGTGGTTCATCGGGTTATTCCAGAAAGGCGGAGAGGTGTTTACCGGTATGGTGACAGGTATTCTTCCGCTACTGATAAGCCTGCTGGTTATCATGAATGCGCTCATCAATTTTATCGGCCAGCAGCGTATTGAGCGTTTTGCCCAACGTTGTGCCGGAAATCCGCTATCTCGTTACCTGCTTTTACCGTGTATCGGGACATTTGTTTTTTGTAATCCGATGACCCTGAGCCTGGGACGCTTTATGCCGGAGAAGTACAAGCCGAGCTATTACGCGGCGGCCTCCTATAGCTGTCACTCCATGAACGGTCTGTTTCCGCATATCAATCCCGGCGAACTGTTTGTTTATCTGGGTATCGCCAGCGGACTCACCACGTTAGGGCTTCCTCTCGGCCCGCTCGCGGTGAGCTATCTGCTGGTAGGTCTGGTGACGAACTTCTTCCGCGGTTGGGTCACCGATCTCACCACCGCTATTTTTGAGAAAAAAATGGGGATTCAACTTGAGCAGAAAGTTCATCTGACAGGAGCGGTATCATGACACGGGTTCGTATTGAGAAAGGCGCCGGCGGCTGGGGCGGCCCGCTTGAACTGGACGTTACGCCAGGCAAAAAGATCGTCTATATCACAGCCGGTACGCGCCCGGCGATCGTCGACAAACTGGCGCAACTAACAGGCTGGCAAGCGGTGGACGGCTTTAAAGAAGGCGAACCGCCGGAAGCGGAGATCGGCGCGGCCATTATCGACTGCGGCGGTACGCTGCGCTGCGGTATCTATCCGAAACGCCGGATTCCAACCATTAATATTCACTCGACGGGTAAGTCCGGCCCACTGGCGCAGTATATTGTTGAGGATATTTATGTCTCCGGCGTAAAAGAAGAAAACATTACTCTTGTCGGCGAAACGCCTGCCAGTCCTCAGCCTGCCAAAACGACATTAGGACGTGACTACGACACCAGCAAAAAAATCACCGAGCAGAGCGACGGGCTGCTGGCAAAAGTTGGTATGGGAATGGGCTCCGCCGTGGCGGTACTGTTCCAGTCCGGTCGCGACACCATTGATACGGTTCTGAAAACAATCCTGCCGTTTATGGCGTTCGTTTCGGCGCTGATCGGCATCGTTATGGCCTCAGGTCTTGGCGACTGGATCGCCCACGGCCTGGCGCCATTAGCCAGCCATCCCCTGGGGCTGGTGACGCTGGCATTGATCTGCTCTTTCCCGCTGCTGTCGCCCTTTCTCGGCCCTGGCGCGGTTATCGCTCAGGTCATTGGCGTCCTGATCGGCGTTCAAATAGGCCTGGGCAATATCCCCCCGCATCTGGCGCTTCCCGCCCTGTTCGCGATTAACGCGCAGGCGGCCTGCGACTTTATCCCGGTCGGCCTGTCACTGGCGGAAGCGAAACAAGACACCGTTCGCGTCGGCGTACCTTCTGTGCTGGTCGGACGCTTCCTGACTGGCGCGCCCACGGTACTTATCGCCTGGTTTGTTTCCGGCTTTATCTATCAATAAGAGGTTCAGACATGAGCGTGATTTATCAAACCACCATCACCCGTATCGGCCAGAGCGCGAAGGAGGCGCTCGGCGAACAGATGCTGATTACGTTTCGGGAAGGCGCGCCGGCGGATATCGAAGAATTTTGCTTCATCCATTGTCATGGCGAACTGACCGGCGCGCTGCAGCCTGGCGCGCGGTGTGAATTGGGTCAACATTGCTATCCGGTCACGGCGGTCGGCAGCGTAGCCGAGCAAAACCTGCGTGAACTGGGGCATATCACTTTGCGCTTCGATGGTCTGCGCGAAGCAGAATTTCCCGGCACCGTACACGTTGCGGGGCCTGTACCGGACGATATCGCGCCGGGCTGTATTTTGACGTTTGTCGCTTAAGGAGAAAAAACATGAATCAAGTTGCCGTTGTCATTGGCGGAGGCCAGACCCTGGGGGCATTCCTTTGCCGTGGGCTTGCAGAAGAAGGATACCGCGTGGCGGTCGTTGATATTCAAAGCGATAAAGCCGCGAATGTCGCCCAGGAAATTAACGCCGATTTTGGCGAAGGTATGGCGTACGGTTTTGGCGCCGACGCCACCAGCGAGCAGAGCGTGCTGGCGCTTTCCCGCGGCGTAGACGAGATTTTCGGGCGCGTCGATCTGCTGGTTTACAGCGCGGGTATCGCCAAAGCGGCGTTTATCAGCGATTTCCAGTTGGGCGATTTTGACCGCTCGCTACAGGTGAATCTGGTGGGCTATTTCCTCTGCGCCCGTGAGTTTTCCCGCCTGATGATCCGCGACGGCATTCAGGGGCGCATTATTCAGATTAACTCTAAATCCGGCAAAGTGGGCAGTAAACACAACTCCGGCTACAGCGCGGCGAAATTCGGTGGCGTGGGGTTAACCCAGTCTCTGGCGCTGGATCTGGCGGAATACGGCATTACCGTACACTCGTTGATGCTCGGCAACCTGTTGAAATCGCCGATGTTCCAGTCACTGCTGCCGCAATACGCCACTAAACTGGGCATTAAGCCCGACGAGGTGGAACAGTATTACATTGATAAAGTACCGCTCAAACGCGGGTGTGATTATCAGGATGTGCTGAACATGCTGCTATTTTATGCCAGCCCGAAAGCGTCTTATTGCACCGGGCAGTCGATCAACGTAACCGGCGGTCAAGTGATGTTCTGACCGTGAATTGCCGGATGGCGCCGTAAGCCGGATAAGACGGTTACGCCGCCATCAGGCAAAACAACAGGAGCACATTATGGTTTCCACTCTGATTACCGTCGCCGTTATCGCCTGGTGTGCGCAGCTGGCGCTGGGCGGCTGGCAGATTTCCCGCTTTAATCGGGCCTTCGATAAACTTAGCCAACAGGGGCGGGTCGGCGTCGGGCGCTCCGGCGGGCGTTTTAAGCCCCGGGTGGTGGTTGCCGTGGCGCTGGACGAACAGCAGCGGGTGACGGACACTTTATTGATGAAAGGCCTTACGGTATTCGCCAGACCGGTTAAAATTGCCGCAATGCAAGGAAAACATTTGCATGAATTACAGCCTGATGTGATCTTTCCCCATGATTCGCTCGCGCAGAATGCACTATCATTGGCGCTTAAACTGAAACATGGGTAATTTCGTTGTGAATGCGTATAGCTTGCGAAATTATCATTTTGCAACCAATACCCTAAATAATTCGAGTTGCAGGAAGGCGGCGACGCAGTGAATCCCAGGAGCGTACATCAGTACTTGACCGGGGTGAGCGAGGAAAGCCAACGCACATGCAGCGTGAAGTATGACGGGTAAATACATAAGTCAGGGTAATCACGCCTATGAAACCTCGTCAGCGTCAGGCCGCGATTCTGGAGCACCTGCAAAAACAGGGAAAATGCTCGGTTGAAGAACTGGCCCAGTACTTTGACACGACAGGCACCACTATCCGTAAAGATCTGGTCATTCTGGAAAATGCCGGAACCGTCATCCGCACCTATGGCGGCGTGGTGTTGAATAAAGAAGAGTCCGATCCGCCTATTGATCACAAAACGCTTATCAACACCCACAAAAAAGCGCTGATAGCCGCAGCCGCTGTGAAATATATCCATGATGGCGATTCCATTATTCTGGACGCCGGAAGTACCGTGTTACAGATGGTGCCGTTGCTTTCGCGTTTTAGCAACATCACGGTGATGACCAACAGCCTCCATATTGTTAACGCGCTATCGGAACTGGACAACGAACAAACTATCCTGATGCCCGGCGGCACCTTCCGTAAAAAATCGGCGTCGTTTCACGGTCAACTGGCGGAAAACGCCTTTGAGCAATTCAGCTTTGATAAACTTTTCATGGGAACTGACGGTATTGACCTGAATGTCGGTGTGACCACGTTCAATGAGGTTTACACCGTCAGTAACGCAATGTGCAATGCAGCACGCGAGGTGATTCTGATGGCGGACTCCTCAAAATTTGGTCGTAAAAGCCCCAATGTGGTGTGCAGTCTGGAAACCGTCGACAAACTGATCACGGACGCGGGGATCGATCCGGCATTTCGTCAGGCGCTGGAAGCAAAAGGGATTGAAGTAATCATAACCGGAGAAAGCAATGAGTGATGCACTACTAAACGCGGGCCGTCAGACCTTAATGCTGGAGCTACAGGAAGCCAGCCGTCTGCCGGAGCGTCTGGGCGATGATTTTGTCCGCGCCGCCAATATCATTATTCACTGTGAAGGCAAAGTGATCGTTTCCGGCATTGGCAAGTCAGGTCATATTGGTAAAAAAATCGCCGCGACGCTTGCCAGTACCGGTACTCCCGCTTTTTTTGTTCATCCGGCGGAAGCACTGCATGGCGATCTGGGGATGATTGAAAGCCGCGACGTGATGTTATTTATCTCCTATTCCGGCGGCGCAAAAGAACTCGACCTCATCATCCCGCGTCTGGAAGATAAATCCGTCGCGCTGCTGGCGATGACCGGTAAACTTCACTCTCCGCTGGGGCGAGCGGCAAAAGCCGTTCTGGATATTTCCGTCGAGCGTGAAGCCTGTCCGATGCATCTGGCGCCGACATCCAGTACCGTCAATACGCTGATGATGGGCGATGCGCTGGCGATGGCGGTCATGCAGGCGCGCGGTTTTAACGAAGAAGATTTCGCCCGTTCGCATCCGGCTGGCGCACTGGGCGCGCGTTTGCTCAATAATGTGCATCACCTGATGCGCCAGGGCGATGCAATACCGCAGGTGATGCTTGCCACCAGCGTGATGGATGCCATGCTGGAACTTAGCCGTACCGGGCTGGGGCTGGTGGCGGTTTGCGATGAGCAACATGTTGTGAAAGGCGTCTTTACCGACGGCGACCTGCGTCGCTGGCTGGTAGGCGGCGGCGCGCTCACCACGCCGGTAAGCGAAGCCATGACGCCCAACGGTATTACGCTCCAGGCGCAAAGCCGTGCCATTGACGCCAAAGAGCTCCTGATGAAACGCAAAATTACCGCCGCGCCGGTGGTCGATGAAAACGGCAAACTCACCGGCGCCATTAACCTACAGGATTTCTACCAGGCGGGGATTATCTAATCCTTCAGTCCCAGACGCTTCGCCAGCCGATGCAGGTTGGCGACGTCGGTTTCCAGCGCCCGCGCGCTGGCCGCCCAGTTATGATTATTTTGCGCCAGCGCCTGGCGAATCATCTCTCGCTGGAAGTTCTCCGTCGATTCGCGCAAATTGCGGCAAGTCGGCAGCGCCAGAAAGCTTTCCGCAGGCGGCGCGGGTAAAACGTCCTCTGACAAGGCAAAATGCTGCGCCTCCAGTATCACCTCATCCCCTGCCCGGGTCGCTCTCGCCAGTACAACCGCACGGTGAATGGCATGTTCCAGCTCCCGGACGTTGCCCGGCCAGCCATAATTGAGCAAATGGCGGCGCGCGTCGGGACTCAGCACCACGCGGGACAGCCCCAGCCGCAGTCGGCACTGCTCGCAAAAATAGCCCGCCAGCAGCACCACATCATCGCCGCGCTCGCGCAGCGGCGGCACAAAGAGCGGGAAAACGCTCAGGCGATGGAACAGATCGGCGCGAAAACGCCCTGCCAGCACCTCTTCACGCAGGTCACGGTTGGTCGCCGCCAACACCCGCACATCCACGCGCAGGCTACGATCGTCGCCGACGCGCTGAATATCGCCATACTGCAACACGCGAAGTAGCTTGGCCTGTAGCGCCAGCGATAGTTCGCCAATCTCATCCAGAAACAGCGTACCGTTATCCGCCATTTCGAACTTACCGCTACGATTACTGATAGCCCCGGTAAAAGCCCCTTTTACATGACCAAACAACTCGCTCTCCGCCACGCTTTCCGGCAGCGCGGCGCAGTTGAGATAGACCAGCGGATTGACCGCTCTGGGGGAGCCCTGGTGAATAGCTTTCGCCACCAGCTCTTTACCGGTCCCCGTTTCACCGCCGATCAGCACGTTAAGATCGGAGCCCGCCACAATCTCGATCTCTTTTTTCAACTGCGTCATCGCCGGCGACAGGCCGATCATGTGCGTCTCTTTTATCGGTTCAAACACGCCTGACGACCCCGGCAGCATGTTCTGGCTTTCCAGTTGTTCAATTAACAGCGCATTACTCAATGCCCCGGCGGCCAGCGCGGCGACAAGCCGTAGCTCTTCATCGCTAAATACCTCGAACTGCTCCGGCGTCATAGCATCAAGGGTCAGCGCACCGATGAGGTTCTGTCCGGCAAACAGCGGCAGACCAACACAGGCGTGGACTTTCAGGCTTTCCTGTCCGGGAATTAACCCGTCATACGGATCGGGTAAATCGCTATCAGCCGGAAAACGCACCACGTCCCCCGCGCGGGCGATGGCTTCCAGGCGCGGATGCCCTTCCAGGGTAAAACGTCTGCCGAGAACGTCCTGCGCCAGGCCATCAATCGCCAGTGGAATAAATTGTCGTGATTCATAGCGCAGCAGCGCCGAGGCGTCGCACGCCAGCACCTGACGCAGCGTAGTAATCAGCCGCTGAAAACGATCCTGATGCCCAATGCCGCGTTGTAACTCAATGGCGATGCCCGCCAATACCTCCACGGAAAAACTCATGGTTACCTCATTGTCATTTTGACAACCTATAGTGTCATATTGACAGCATCATTTATAGTCTTTTTGACTACACCAAAAATAAAAAACCAATATAACTTCATACAAATCAATAAGATGAAAAGTTGGCACACTACCTGCAATAAGCAAAACAACTTTTTGTAAACGTTGAATGAATTGAGGTGGTTATGTCTATTCTGGTTAAAAATAATATTCATTGGGTTGGCCAACGCGACTGGGAAGTACGTGATTTTCACGGCACTGAATACAAAACGCTGCGCGGCAGCAGCTATAACAGCTATCTCATTCGTGAAGAAAAGAATGTGCTGATCGATACCGTCGATCATAAGTTTAGCCGTGAGTTTGTGCAAAACCTGCGCAGTGAAATCGACCTCGCGGATATCGACTACATCATCATTAACCATGCCGAAGAAGACCATGCAGGCGCGCTGACCGAACTGATGGCGCAGATCCCGGACACGCCTATCTACTGTACCGCCAACGCCATTGATTCTATCAACGGCCATCATCATCATCCGGAATGGAATTTTAAGGTGGTGAAAACCGGCGATACGCTGGATATCGGCAACGGCAAGCAGTTGATCTTCGTGGAAACGCCGATGCTGCACTGGCCGGACAGCATGATGACCTATATGACCGGCGACGCGGTGTTATTCAGCAACGACGCCTTTGGTCAGCACTACTGCGACGAGCGCCTGTTCAATGATGAAGTGGACCAAACCGAACTGTTTGAACAATGCCAGCGCTACTACGCCAATATCCTGACGCCGTTCAGCCGTCTGGTAACGCCAAAAATTACCGAAATCCTCGGCTTCAACCTGCCGGTGGATATGATTGCCACCTCACACGGCGTGGTATGGCGCGACAACCCAACGCAAATCGTGGAGCTGTATCTGAAATGGGCGGCAGATTATCAGGAAGATCGTATCACTATTTTCTACGATACCATGTCGAACAATACTCGCATGATGGCGGATGCCATCGCACAGGGTATCAACGAAGTGGACCCCAACGTGGCGGTCAAAATCTTTAACGTCGCCCGCAGCGATAAAAATGAAATATTGACCAATGTCTTCCGTTCGAAAGGCGTGCTGGTCGGCACTTCTACCATGAACAACGTGATGATGCCGAAAATCGCTGGTCTGGTGGAAGAGATGACCGGCCTGCGCTTTCGCAACAAACGCGCCAGCGCCTTCGGTTCTCATGGCTGGAGCGGCGGCGCGGTGGATCGACTGTCCACGCGCTTACAGGATGCCGGTTTTGAAATGTCCCTGAGTCTGAAAGCGAAATGGCGTCCGGATCTGGATGCGCTGGAGCTGTGCCGTCAGCACGGTCGCGACATCGCGCGTCAGTGGGCGCTTGCTCCGCTGCCGGAAACCACACAGAAAACCGCGCCAGTCGAAGAAACCACAACCTGCGCCGCCGCAGACCTCGGCCCCAAAATGCAATGCAGCGTATGCCAGTGGATTTACGACCCTGCGCAGGGCGAGCCGTTGCAGGATGTCGCGCCGGGTACGCCGTGGAGCGACGTGCCGGATAACTTCCTGTGCCCGGAATGTTCATTAGGTAAAGACGTGTTCGACGTACTGGCGACGGAGGCAAAATGAGTCGGGGAATCATCATTATTGGGTCGGGCTTCGCCGCCCGCCAGCTCGTCAAAAATATTCGTAAACAAGATGCGCATGTGCCGTTAACTCTGATTGCGGCGGACAGCATGGATGAGTACAACAAGCCCGATCTCAGCCACGTTATCAGCCAGTCGCAGCGCGCCGATGATCTCACCCGTCAGTTAGCGGGGGAATTTGCTGAACAGTTTAATCTACGACTGTTCCCGCATACCTGGGTTGCTGACATTGATGCCGATGCCCATGTGGTGAAAAGTCAGGATAAGCAGTGGCAGTACGACAAGCTGGTACTGGCGACCGGGGCGACAGCCTTTGTGCCGCCGATTGCAGGACGTGAGTTAATGCTTACTTTGAATAGCCAGCAGGAGTACCGAGCCTGTGAGACACAACTGCGCGACGCGCAGCGAGTGCTGATTGTCGGCGGCGGTCTCATTGGTAGTGAATTAGCAATGGATTTCTGCCGCGCCGGGAAAACGGTAACGCTGATGGATAACGCCGCCAGCCTTCTCGCCTCACTGATGCCACCGGAAGTGAGCAGTCGCTTACAGCATCACCTGACCGATATGGGGGTGCATCTGCTGCTGAAATCGCAGTTGCAAAAACTGGAGAAAATCGAAGCCGGTATCCGCGCTACGCTGGCAAGCCAGCATAGTATTGAGGTCGATGCGGTGATTGCCGCCACCGGCTTACGCCCGGAAACCGCTCTGGCGCGCCGCGCCGGAGTAGCCGTCAACCGCGGCGTCTGCGTGGATAGCTATCTACAGACCAGTCACCCGGATATTTATGCGATCGGCGATTGCGCGGAAATCAACGGTCAGGTGCTGCCCTTCCTGCAACCGATCCAGTTAAGCGCGATGTACCTGGCGAAAAATCTGTTTGGCGGCAACGCGCCGCTGAAGCTACCGGCGATGCTGGTCAAAGTCAAAACGCCGGAACTGCCGCTGCATCTGGCGGGAGAAACTCAGCGCCGCGATTTGAGCTGGCAGATTACCGCAGAATCTGACGGTATGATTGCCAAAGGCATGAGCGGAGAAGGCCAACTACGCGCCTTTGTGGTGAGTGAAGACCGCATGAAAGAGGCCTTTGCACTGCTGAAAACGTTGTCCGTATAAGCCTGTGATGCCGGATGGCGCCGCTTCGCGTCTTATCCGGCCTACGAGTGAGCATCTGTTTACAGGCCGAATAAGGCGCAGCCGCCATCCGGTGCCCTACACTTCCCTTAATGCTCGCGCTGCGGCAATCACGCCCTGTCCAAACGACAGCCCGCCGTCGCCCGCCGGTAACCGCTGCGGAAATAACAATTTAAAATCAGAAAGATAAAAGGCAAGACGCGCGCGCAGTAAGCGGTTGTGTATCACCCCGCCGCTGAAGACCAGAGTGGTTATCCCCCGCGCCGTAGCCTGCTGGCGCATTAGCGTGGCAAACCCGCACGCCAGCGCATCATGAAAAGCCCAGGCGCGTTGCGCGGGCGTGGCCTGCCAGTTCAACCATTGCCGCCAGAAAACAGCGACGTCCAGTTGAGCGCCGTTAAGCGGCATCGTTACCGGATGCTCAACGTTAGCGCATTGAGAGGCCAGCGCCTCCAGCGCGCAGGCGGCCTCGCCCTCATAGCTAAGCGATGCTGGCGCGCAGCGAAGCGCGGCAGCCACCGCGTCGAACAACCTCCCGCAGGAAGAGGCCAACGGGGCATTGACGCCGCGCTCAATGGCACGCGCCAGGACATTCCAGTTTTGCTGTTGCAGCCCCGCTGTCTCCGGATAATCCTGCCAGTCCGGCACAAAGCGCAGGCACTGCGCCAACAGATTACGCCACGGCTGTTTGGCAGCCAGATCGCCTCCCGGCAGCGCCACGGCGGGTAAACCGCCTAAATGTTTGCATTCGCGATAATTGACCCGCAAACATTCTCCGCCCCATAGCGCGCCATTCTCGCCCATGCCGATACCGTCTACCGTCAGGGCAATCACCTCTCCGCCGTCCAGCGGCCAACCATGCTCGGCCAGGCAAGCCGCCGCATGGGCATGATGGTGTAACACCGTCTCTGTCGGTAGACGCATCTCACTGGCCCACTGACTGGAAACATAGCCCGGATGCGCATCACAGACGATACGCTCTGGGGTAAAATCGTAGATTGACTGGATCAAACGCAATGCCTCGCGCCACTGCGCCTGGATACCGTCATCGCTGAGATCGCCCAAATGTTGGCTGACAACCGCCTGTTCGCCGCGTACCAGACAGAACGTGTTTTTCAGATCCGCGCCCAGACAAAGTATCGGCGGCACATCGCGAAATCCGGGCGGCAACGCAATCGCGTCCGGCACGTATCCCCGCGAACGACGCAGCATTTCGCCGCTGTCGCGCACGACAGAGTCGTCCATGCGCTGAACAATGTCGCGATTGTGCAACAAAAAACCATCGGCAATATCGTGTAAATCGTCCAGCGCCTGTTCGTTGGTGATGGCGGGCGGTTTGCCGCTCAGGTTGCCGGATGTCATCACCAGCGGGTAATTGAGCTCCTGCAACAAGAGGTGTTGCAATGGGTTGGCTGGCAGCATCACACCCACCTCCGTAAGTCCTGGCGCGATGCCCTCACTCAGCGAAGGTACATACTGCTTATCCACCAGTACAATCGGGGCCGCTGGCGTGGTCAGCAGCGAACGCGCCGCGGTCGGCAGCGTTTGCGCCGTGGGCAACATCACCGCCAATGGTTTCGCCGGGCGATGTTTACGCGCCCGCAGCATCGCCACTGCGTTATCGTTGCGCGCGTCGCAGGCCAGATGAAAACCACCCAGCCCTTTAACGGCAATAATGCCTCCGGCGTTCAGTTGGGCGACCGCCGCCTGCAAAGCCGCCTCTTTTTCCGCTCGTTCATGTTGGCTCCGCCACTCAAGATGCGGCCCGCATGACGGACAGGCAACGGGCTGGGCATGAAAACGGCGATCGTACGGATCGCGGTATTCGCTGTCGCATTCCGGACACAAGGGAAACGCCGCCATCACCGTAAATGGCCGGTCGTAGGGCATAGCGCGAATAATGGTGAAGCGTGGTCCGCAGTGGGTGCAATTGATGAAAGGATAACGGTAGCGCCGCTCGCCTGGGGTATTCATCTCGGCAAGACATGCCGGGCAGGTCGCCGCATCCGGCACGATTTGCGTGTTCATCGAACCGCCTGCGCTCTGACGAATGGCGAAATCCGTCGGTGCGCGCTCCCATATCAACGACGCGTGTTCAACGCTGTCAATGCGCGCCAGCGGCGGGCAATCCTGATAGAGCGCGGCAATAAATTGCGACGGCTCTTCCAGCAGCCGAACGACGACGCCGTCGCCGTCATTACACACGTCGCCGTGTAATCGCAACTGCTGCGCCAGCTGCCAGACAAAAGG
Source organism: Salmonella sp. SAL04214 (assembly GCF_046550615.1). NCBI lineage: Bacteria > Pseudomonadati > Pseudomonadota > Gammaproteobacteria > Enterobacterales > Enterobacteriaceae > Salmonella > Salmonella sp. SAL04214. Next base: position 571,981 of record NZ_JBGDXT010000001.1, on the reverse strand, counting down.
ACGAAAACCGACGCCCTGTACTTTGCCCCGAATGCGTAGCTGTACGCCGGAAGGTGTGTCTATCGCCATCTTATTTTCCCGCCATCATCGAACCCGGATGCCTGATGGCGCGACGCTTATCAGGCCTACAACCGCACGGACCGTAGACCGGATAAGGCATTGATGCCGCCATCCGGCAATGCTTTGTGGCGTATTCTACGCGCAATCGCAGAAATCAGAAAAGCAGCGATGCCGTTGAATCCAGCGCTGCACGACGGCGTTTTTCCGCGCTCAGCTGTTCAAGCTTATTGCGGTCCACGCAGATGAGGGCGTGCGTTGGGCAAGCGGCCATACAGGCCGGACCGGCTTCACGGTGGTGACACAGATCGCACTTGTTGGCTTCGGCTTTTTCGGCACGCACGTTCAGCCCCGCGCCGCTATTGCGAATCACCGGACGTACCACCACTTCCATGGCGCCGTAAGGACATGCCACTACGCAAGTTTTACAGCCAATGCAGCGTTCCTGCATCACATGAACAAAGCCTTTGTCACGGCTGATGGCGCCATTCGGGCAAACGTTGGCGCACGGCGCGTCTTCACACTGGCGACACAGCGTTGCCGTGGAAACGTTCACGCCTTTGATGACATGGATACGAGGTAAAAAGGTTTCAGGGGTCAGCGATGCGCAATCCTGATTTTCCTGATGGGATACGACGCAAGCCACTTCACAGGTACGGCAACCAATGCACTTACTCGCGTCTGCAATGATGAAACGGTTCATCAAATTCTCCAGCAATAACAGATGATGTGCCGATATATACACGAATCGTGCCAATTTTTATTTCATTGTTATTTAAGAATATTATTTCTATTTTCGTGAGCATTTACGTGTCATCGTCACAAGTGTCGATGACACGTAATGTCGCCAGTGGTGGTCAAGATTTGCAGTGATAGCCAGCCAACTCTGCACCGCAACTGGCATCAATCCTGATTAACGCCTGGCAATACGTTACCGCGTATTAAACAGCGCTGCGTAAGGGAAAGATCGTCCGTTTGCGGATTCCTTCCGGCAATAGGTTTGATAATTAATTTACGGCCAGGATAGTGATTAAAACGGGTCAGCGCCGGATAACTCAACCGGCCAAACCAGCCGTGTACGCGCTGCCAGCGGGCGTCCTTCACCTGATATAAATTGGTTATCCAGTAGCCTGAGTCAAACTGCATATCCAACAGTTGCGTGCGCCCATTGCCCTGTAAATCAAGCAAATCATCGACGCCAGTATCGCTGGCGGTATAAAACCCCCACGGTTCAAAGACGCAGGGGCGGCCATTCTTGAGAAAGGTGAAAATGATGTATTGCGCGCTCGGCGCCAGGCCCAACCCAGGATTGCCCAACCAGATAACCAGATCCTGAATGCCGTTACGATCGAGGTCAGCGCGATAAAATTGCGCATTACCCGCCAAATTAATCAGCATTCCCACCGGGACAACCCACGAATTACCGGCTCTGTCTTTTCCGCTAATCCGCCATTCGTTATCTTTTTTCGGCTCCGGCAGTAGCGTCACGCCACTGACTCCGACCTGGCGAAAATGCCAGGTCTGGTCAGGCGATACAGAATAAGGCAGGGTCAACAGCGGCTTCAGCGCACGCTTTTGCGCATATTCACCGTCGCTCATCGGCAGGTAACCGACAAAACCGGTGGCCAGTGCGCGCGCGGCGAGGCAGAAAAATAGCAGTCCGCTCCATACGATAATCTTCACGTCCTTCTTACCGCCTATGCCGGGTAACACAAATCCGTCCAATGGGTACGCATTTTACGCCTCCGGCGCTTCCAGCGCGGCAAATCCGCCGTTTCCCTGCCAGCCTTCCAGACGCTGATAGACAGTGTTTACCGCGTCCTTAATCGGTTGAGTCATCGGATAATAAAACCCGACGATATCCGGCTGGATACCAACAAAAATCACCTCGCCGACATCCTCTTTGAGCTGATCGATAAGGTAGTTGAGCGGCATATTGTGGGTGGTCATCATAAACATTTCGGCGATATCATCCGGATCGATAATGCGGATCTCGCCCGGATTAAGTCCCATGTCGGTGGCGTCGACAATCAACAGACGCTGCGGGCGCAGTTCGCGAATCGCCACAATGTCGTTTTCCGGCGCGCTGCCGCCATCGATGACAACCCAGTTGCCCTTCGGCTGCGCCGCGCACATTTCCGCCAGTAACGGGCCTGCGCCGTCGTCGCCCATCATGCTGTTGCCGACACAGAGTAAAACGTCAGTCACGAAGCCTCCTCACCATCAGGTAGATGGCGCTTTCCTGATGAATGTCATGCAGCATACTGAGCATCAGTTTGCTCCATTCTTGCTGCTGCGGGGTCTGCGCGGCGCGCGCCTCATCAAACGCGCGCGCCAGCATTTGCACATGGTTGAAATCGATGACGATCTCGCCATACTTCGGCACGCCTTCCATTTTACGCCGGGCATCGCTACCGGCTTCCAGGGTGGCGATCCACGCCAGATACTCATCCCATGGGCAGGTGAGCGCGGCCTCCAGGCAATCGATAACCCCCAGGTGGTGACCAATCGCCAGGCTGTAATAGACAACCTGCTGCGCCTCGGCAGGCGTCGCATCGTTCTCATCAATAAACTTACGGCTCAGTTGACTGAACACCACCTGTTCGCTCATCGGATACGCGCCTCTTCAACAACATGATTGAGATGGGTGACAATTTCGGTTAAACGCGGATCGTTTTCCGCTTCCAGCCAACGCGCCACTTGCTGCTCGCCCTGCCCCAACTGTGTCAGGTAATCATCGGCGATCTGACGACCATAGCGATAACCCGCCAGCCGGCGCGCCGCGCGATCCACCTTCACGCGCAGCGGCTGCACCATATCCGGATGCAGGATCTCTGCGGGCTGATCGTCCAGCTCACCCGGCGCGCGGGCGTGGATTTTCTGCTCCAGCAGGCCAAGCGCCATCGCAAAGCCATACAGCGTGGCGGCAGGCGTTGGCGGGCAGCCTGGAATATACACATCCACCGGGACGATTTTGTCGGTACCGCCCCACACGCAGTACAGATCGTGGAAAATACCGCCGCTGTTGCCGCAGGCGCCGTAAGAGATACAGATTTTTGGGTCCGGCGCCGACTGCCAGGCGCGCAGTGCCGGAGAGCGCATGGCGCGGGTCACCGCGCCGGTAAACAGCAGAATATCGGCATGACGCGGCGACGGTACCACTTTGATGCCGAAACGCTCGGCATCAAACAGCGGCGAAAGCGTCGCAAAGATTTCGATTTCACAGCCGTTACAGCCGCCGCAATCCACGCGGTAAACGTATGCCGAACGCTTAATATTTTTCAGTAGAGACGCCTTCATGCTGGCGATGGATTCATCCACCGTCATCGGTACCGGAATGCCGTTGGCGTCACGCGGGCCTAATAAATTGCTCATTAGCTGACCTCTTTCATATGGCGAGTCAGTTCAATACGGTCGGACGGCACCAGGCATTTCTGACGCTTACAGTCCGGGCAGGTCTCAAAGCTTTCGCGATGGTTTTCCGCGCGGCTGTCGCCGTTGTGCGCAAGCAGCGCAATGGCGTAGTCAATCTCTTTCTGTACGGCGAAAGGACGATTGCACACGCGGCAGTTGCACAGCGCAAAGCGGGACTGTTGCAGGAAATCTTCTTTCTTCCACACTGCCAGTTCGTACTCTTGCGACAGTTTGATCGCCGCCGTCGGGCACACCTCTTCGCAGCGGCCGCAGAAGATGCAGCGGCCAAGATTGAATTGCCACGCCAGCTCATTGGTCGCAAGTAAGGTTTCCACCGTCAGCGCGTTCGACGGGCAGGCATTAACGCAGGCGGCGCAGCCGATGCACTGCTGCGGATTATGTTCCGGCTTGCCGCGGAAGTTTTTATCAACCGCAATCGGCTCCAGCGGATAAGACGAGGTCGCCGTGCCGGTTTTGATAACTTTTTTGATAAAGGTAAACATGGCGATTCCTTATTTCAGCGGCGAGTTTTTACGCTCAATGCTGTAGCGCTCAAGTTCTTTGTACGGCACGACTTTGCTCTTCTTCTTACGCACATCGACCACGGTCATCCGGTCGGTACAGGAGTAGCAAGGGTCGAGGCTGCCGATAATCAGCGGCGCATCGGAGACGGTGTTGCCGCGCAGCATATAGCGCAGCGTCGGCCAGTTGGCGTAGGTCGCCGCACGACAGCGCCAGCGGTACAGCTTCTGGTTGTCGCCGGTCATGCTCCAGTGGATATCATCGCCACGCGGCGCTTCAGCAAAGCCGAGCGCAAAACGGTGCGGAATATAGGTAAAGCCTTCCACCATCAGCGGGCCGCCCGGCAGATTATCCAGACCGAAATCGATCATATTCAGCGAGGTGTAAACTTCGTTGATACGGACTTTCAGACGAGAAATCACATCGCAGCCCTGCTCGCTATGTACTTCCATCGGCAGTAGACCGTAGCCGACAAACGGGTGGTCGGCGCGGGTGTCGCGGGCGTGGCCGCTGGCGCGCACCATCGGGCCGACATTACTGAAGTCGCGGGCAATTTCCGGGTCCAGACGGCCGATACCCACGGTACGCTGTTCCATATTCGGCGTGCTCAGCAGCATGTCCACCAGCTCCTGCACGTCACGACGCATCTGCTGCGCCAGTTGACGGGTCTGGATCATGTCCTCTTTGAGCAGATCGCGGCGAATCCCGCCGATCAGGTTCAGACCGTAAGTTTTGCGCGCCCCGGTAAGGATCTCCGCCATCTTCATGGAGGTTTCACGCACGCGGAAGAACTGCATAAAGCCGGAGTCAAAGCCGGTAAAGTGGCAGGCGAGGCCTAGGTTCAGCAGGTGCGAGTGCAGGCGTTCCACTTCCAGCAGAATGGCGCGGATCATCTGCGCACGCTCCGGCACCTGAATGCCCATCGCGTTTTCCACGGAAGTGGTGTAGGCAGTGCTGTGGGCGAAGCCGCAGATACCACACACGCGATCCGACAGGAAGGTGACTTCGTTATAACCCATGCGGGTTTCCGCCAGTTTTTCCATACCACGGTGGACGTAGAACAGGCGGTAGTCGGCGTCGATAATGTTTTCGCCATCGACGAACAGACGGAAGTGGCCCGGTTCATCGGAAGTAACATGCAGCGGGCCAATCGGCACCACGTTATTTTTCTTGTCACCCAGCTCGTTAATGAACTCGTAGGTTTCCGCATCGGTGGTCGGCGCCGGGCGCTGACGATAATCCATGCTGTCTTTACGCAGCGGATAGAGTTCATCCGGCCAGTCGTCCGGCAGCACCAGACGGCGCTCGTCCGGCAGACCGACCGGGATTAAACCGTACATGTCGCGTACTTCGCGCTCACCCCACACGGCAGCCGGTACGCGCGGCGTAACGGATGGGAATTCCAGCTTATTGGCATCCACTTCAACGCGGACGGTAATCCAGCACTTCGTGCCCTGCTCCATCGACAGCACGTAATAAACGGCATAGTGGCCGCACAACTGGCGTTCGTCATTACCGAACAGCACCGACAGCCACCCACCCTGCTGGTAGTAAAGAAACTCCACCACTTCCGGCAGATAGTTTACTTTCACCGTAATAGTCAGCTGATCTTTGGTCTGCCAGGCTTCGTCCAGCACGACGCCCGGAAACGCCTGGTGCAGCGCCGCAAGGTATTGTTGACCTAATTTTTCTTCAGACATGCTCAAACTCTCTTAAATCACGCCGCCAGCAAGGAGACGAAGGCTAAAAACGCAAACCCAAAACCGGCCCAGGTCACGCGTGAAGTGGCGCAAAAACGCAGTCGCGCCATGCTGTTTTCAAACAGGGCGATCACCAGTACGCCGACAATCAGCTTGACGACGGCAATCACCAGCGCCAGCAACAGTCCGCCTGCGCTGAAGGTTTCCATTTGTCCCCACGGCAGAAACACGCCGACAAACATTTGCAGCACCACCAGTTGTTTCAGGCTGATGCCCCATTTCAGCACCGCAAAGCCGCTACCGCTGTATTCGGTCAACGGCCCTTCCTGCAACTCCTGCTCCGCTTCCGCCAGGTCGAACGGCAGCTTGCCCATTTCGATAAAGGTGGCGAAGGCGCAGGCGCACAGCGCCAGAATCAGCGGAATACTGCGCGCGACAGGCCAGTGATAAATGGTGTCGGCGATATTGCTGATATGAGTTGAACCCGCCACCTGCGCGGCGACCCACAGACCCAGCAGCAGAATCGGCTCCACCAGCACGCCGAGCATCGCTTCACGGCTGGCGCCGATCGCGGTGAACGGACTGCCGGTATCCAGGCCTGCAATAGAGAAGAAGAAGCGCGCAATCGCGAACAGGTAAATCAGGGTGATTAAATCACCCAGTTGCGGCAACGGAGATCCAACGGTGACGACCGGCAGCGCGGTGGCGATAGTCAGCATCACGCCGACCATCACAAACGGCGTCAGGCGAAAAACCCAGCCGGAATCAGCGGGCGCAATACTCTGACGACCGAGCAGTTTGATAATGTCGCGGTACTCCTGCAACACGCCCGGCCCTCGGCGATTGTGTAGACGGGCGCGCGCCACGCGAGTAATACCGGACAGCAATGGCGCAACGGCAAATAGCACCAGCGCCTGAATTAACGGATAAAACACACTCATTTTCAGGCTCCTCGTGAAACCACAATCACCACCAGCACCGCCAGCTCAATCAGCGCCAGACGACGGAACAGCACCGCGGCCGCCGCGTTCTGCCAGCCCGGTACCAGCGATACCGGGTTAAGCCATTTACGCAGTTTGAGTACCGGGGCAAAGGCCTCTTTCACCGGCATGGCGAAACCGTGCGCGGTAATCACCATCGACTGCTCATGGTCGTAGCCGCACACCCAGGCCGCGCCGCGAGAACGCGACGGCAGACGGTTGCCTTTGAACATCGCCATAATGATGAACGGCAGTAGCGGACAGGCGACCAACAGCAGCGTGATCATCGGCTGCGATACGGTGGTGTGCGCGGTTTCCAGCGGCAACGGTACCGCAGTGGAAATCATCGGCAGCAGCCACGGCGCGGCAACCCCGCCCAGTACACAGCAAATCGCCAATGCCACCACGCTGACGCCCATCAGGATCGGCGCGCAGCTGGCATTTTCAGCTTCCTTCGTGCGCGGCGCGCCAAGGAACGTCACGCCATACACTTTCGCCATACACATCACCGCCAGCGCGCCGGTAATCGCCAGGCCAACCGCCAGCAGCGGTCCTAACAGACGACCAACAAATGCGCCGCTGTTGCCCAGTTTGAAGAAGGACTGGTAAATCACCCACTCGCCGGCAAAGCCGTTCAGCGGCGGCAGCGCCGCCATCGCCATCAGACCGACCAGCATGGCGATAGAAATAACCGGCATCCGTTTACCAATACCGCCCAGTTTTTCGATATCGCGATGACCGGTACGGAACCAGATGCTGCCCGCGCCCAGAAACAGCACGCTTTTGAACAGGCTATGGTTCAGCAGGTGATAGAGCCCGCCGGTCAGACCCAGCGCGATCAGTACCGGCTGATTGAGAGCAATCCCGGTAACGCCTGCGCCCAGACCGAGCAAAATGATGCCGATATTTTCCAGCGTGTGATAGGCCAGCAGGCGCTGAATGTTATGCTCCATCAGCGCGTACAAACCACCGACAAAGGCGGTGATCATCCCAAGCACCAACAGCGCCACGCCCCACCACAGCGGCGCATTGCCGCCAAGCAGAGATAGCGTGAGAATGCCCAGCAGCCCGATTTTCATCACCACGGTCGAGAACAGCGCGGCGGCGGGAGCGCTGGCGTTGGCGTGCGCCTGCGGCACCCAACCGTGTAGCGGGATAATCCCGGCCAGCAGACCAAAACCGATCACGCCGAGCAGCCAGATATCGGAGCCCAGCGGCAGTTGCTGAGCGCGTTGATCCAGCAGCCCCAGATCCAGCGTGCCGTAGCGCTGCCACACCAGCCAGCAGGCGATTGCCAGCAGCAGCGTACCGAGACGGCCCAGCGCAAACCACAGTTTGCCCTCTTTGCTACCGCCGGTGAGGAACACGGCGCAGAGCGCCATGATTTCCGCCATCACCACCATCGTCCCCAGATTACTGGCGACCACGGCGCAGACGGCTGCCGCCATCAGCAGGTTGATCAACAGTCCGTTGGCTTTTACCTGTGGATGGCGATGCCAGTCGATATTGAACAGGCTGACGAACAGACCGCACAGCCCCAGCGTAATCAGCCAGATAGCATTCAGCGGCGTAATTTGCAGCATGTGACCGGTAAACGGCATCACGCCGCTCACCGTAACGGCGCTGGTCAGTGCGGTGAACCCCGCGCCAGCCGTACACAGGCTGCCGACCGCGCCGCCGATACCGGCAATCCAGCCGCTCAGCGCTTTATGAAACGAAAACAGAAACGCCAGAACGGCGGCGGCGGCAAACCACGCGACGCCGCTAGTAATCAGTGAAAGTGAACTCATTATGCATCCCCACTCTGAGCCTGCTGAAACAAGGTGAGATCGCCAAAATCGGTATTAAACGTCAGCTCACGTTTACGTTTGCTGGCGCGGGCGATATCCGTGTTCTCCACCAGGTGTAGCGCTTTAGTCGGGCACATCCGCACACAGGCCGGGCCTTGCTCGTCAAAGCTGCACAGGTCGCATTTCACCGCGATAGCGCGTACGCCCGGCACCCAGTCGAGCAACGTACTGACGCGTGCAGGCGCTGGCGGCGCGGGTGGCGCTTTCGGCGTATTGGCGTTCGCTGGAATATGCAGCGGACGGCTGCCGGAAAACTCAATAGCGCCAAACGGACAGGCAATACCGCACAGTTTGCAGCTCACGCACAGGCTTTCATTAAGCTGGACAGCGCCGTCAACGCGATTAATCGCGTTAACCGGGCATACCGTGGCGCATGGCGCATCTTCACAGTGGTGACAAAGCTGCGGCGCAGATTCTTTTTCATTCAGCATCACTTTCAGGCGCGGCATTGACTGCAGGCCATGCTGGCGATGCGTCTCTGAACAGGCGGCCTCACAGGTGTGGCAGCCGATACAGAGAGTGGAGTCAGCAATTACAAAACGATTCACCAGGCATTCCTCAGGTGATTGTCATTTTTGACGAAAACATGCCGTTGAAATGTCATTTTCGACACTTATCGACACGCCCATCCCCAAAACATTCATGACATGGCGCAACGCCACATCGCGAATCAAAGCGGGCAACGCCTCAGGCTTATACCGCCGGGCTGTTTCCCTTTACCAATTGACGCAAATTAACCGGCGAGTTGGTTTCTACAGCGGTATAGAGGCTGTCGTAAACGCTGGCGATTTTTTCCAGATAGTGCTCCAGCACCTGCTCGCGATCGCGGTTGTTAACCCGTTCATCAACCTTGCCGTCGATATCGAGCTGCGCCTGTGCAATCAATTGCTTATCTTCGCCATCTTTGGTTTCAACGTAGTACTCAATGGTGTGGCTGTTAAAACCATCCGCCAACGCGACGTAAATACGAAAGTGCTCAAACAGGACAAAGCAAAGATCCCTTTCCGGCGCGCAGCTCATTGCGTGATGCAGGCGCGCTTTCGAGAGGGTGATCCCCTGAACCAGCGAGTTGCAGTAAATATGCCACTGGTCCTGTAGGCGACGATGCCGTTGCGCGATGTAATCGGCCTTTTCGCTTATTTCCCAAATAGTCATGTCAGGTTACCCGTTTAACAGAGATGCCTGCGTTAAGCATTTTCCATGCCAATTTTTAACTTATTGTTTTTAATAGCAGACGAGCGCAGTTACTGCCGTTTCGACGCGGTGACGACATGTCATTTCGTCATCGTCGACATTAACCTGCCAGGGGATAAAAATATTGGCATAAATATTGCTTTACAGGGGCAACCACTACGGGAGGCGATATGCACGAAATCACCCTCTGCCAACGGGCACTGGAATTGATTGAACAACAGGCTTCAGCATACGGTGCAAAACGTGTGACAGCCGTCTGGATCAAAATTGGCGCATTTTCTTGCGTGGAAACCAGCGCTCTTTCCTTTTGTTTTGATCTGGTATGCCGCGGCACGATAGCAGAAGGTTGTAAACTGCACCTCGAAGAACAGGAAGCCGAATGCTGGTGTGAGCATTGTCAACAATATGTCACGTTGTTAACCCACCGTGTACGTCGTTGTCCGCAATGTCATAGCGATACGCTGCGAATTGTGGCCGATGACGGCTTACAAATTCGGCGCATAGAGATTGATGAAACTGAAGATTAATGCCGGATAGACGCTCGCGTCGCCATCCGGCAGAAAGCCTGTAACAAGAAAAAGATCAGGAGTAAGCGATGTGTACGACTTGCGGTTGCGCTGAAGGCAACCTTTATATAGAAGGCGATGAACATAATCCGCACTCAGCGTTTCGTAGCGCGCCCTTTGCCCCAGCGGCTCGCCCGGCGCTGAATATTACCGGCATTAAAACGCCTGACTTTGCCCCAAGTCAGACCGCAGAAGGCGATCTGCATTACGGCCACGGCGAAGCCGGAACCCACGCGCCTGGTATGAGTCAGCGGCGGATGCTGGAGGTTGAAATCGACGTGCTGGACAAAAATAATCGTCTGGCTGAGCGCAACCGCGCCCGTTTCGCCGCCCGCCAGCAACTGGTGCTCAACCTGGTGTCCAGCCCCGGGTCCGGTAAAACCACCCTGCTGACCGAAACGCTGATGAAATTGAAAGACCGTGTACCGTGCGCGGTGATTGAAGGCGACCAGCAGACAGTGAACGACGCCGCCCGCATCCGCGCTACCGGCACGCCCGCCATTCAGGTCAACACCGGTAAAGGCTGCCATCTTGACGCGCAAATGATCGCCGACGCCGCGCCGCGCCTGCCGCTGGATGACCGCGGTATTCTGTTTATCGAAAACGTCGGTAATCTTGTCTGCCCGGCCAGCTTCGATCTGGGCGAAAAGCATAAAGTCGCAGTGCTTTCCGTGACCGAAGGTGAAGATAAGCCGCTGAAATATCCTCATATGTTTGCCGCTGCGTCGCTCATGCTGCTCAATAAAGTCGATCTGCTGCCCTACCTCAATTTTGACGTTGAGAAGTGCATCGCCAGCGCGCGTGAAGTGAACCCGGAGATTGAAATTATCCTGATTTCCGCCACCAGCGGCGAAGGCATGGATCAGTGGCTGGCCTGGCTGGAGGCGCAGCGATGTGCATAGGCGTGCCGGGTCAAATCCGCGCCATTGACGGCAATCAGGCAAAAGTTGACGTCTGCGGCATTCAGCGCGACGTCGATCTCACATTAGTCGGCAGTTGTGATGAAAACGGTCAGCCGCGTCTGGGTCAGTGGGTGCTGGTTCATGTCGGATTCGCCATGAGCGTCATTAACGAAGCGGAAGCGCGCGACACGCTCGACGCGCTACAAAATATGTTTGATGTTGAGCCGGACGTCGGCGCACTGCTGTATGGTGAGGAGAGATAATGCGTTTTGTTGACGAGTACCGTGCGCCGGAACAGGTGATGCAGCTCATTGAACACCTGCGTGAACGCGCCGCCCTTCTTCCTTACACTGCCGAACGTCCGTTGCGCATTATGGAAGTCTGCGGGGGTCATACCCACGCAATTTTTAAATTTGGTCTCGATCAGTTACTGCCCGAAAACGTGGAGTTTATTCACGGCCCCGGTTGTCCGGTCTGCGTGCTGCCGATGGGACGTATCGACAGTTGCGTGGAAATCGCCAGCCATCCGGAGGTGATTTTCTGCACCTTTGGCGATGCCATGCGCGTGCCGGGGAAACAGGGTTCTCTGTTGCAGGCTAAAGCGCGCGGCGCGGATGTCCGTATTGTTTATTCTCCGATGGACGCGCTGAAGCTGGCGCAGGATAACCCGACCCGCAAAGTGGTATTTTTCGGGCTGGGCTTTGAAACCACCATGCCGACCACCGCCATCACGCTGCAGCAGGCAAAACAGCGTGACGTGCGAAACTTCTACTTTTTCTGCCAGCACATTACGCTGATCCCGACGCTGCGTAGCCTACTGGAGCAGCCGGACAACGGCATTGACGCCTTTCTTGCGCCAGGCCACGTCAGCATGGTCATCGGCACCGAGGCGTACCAGTTTATCGCCGCCGATTTTAATCGCCCGCTGGTGGTGGCTGGATTCGAACCGCTTGATCTACTGCAAGGCGTGGTCATGCTGGTTGAGCAGAAAATAGCGGCCCTAAGCCAGGTTGAAAACCAATACCGTCGCGTGGTGCCGGATGCCGGAAACATGCTGGCGCAGCAGGCTATCGCCGATGTGTTCTGCGTTAATGGCGATAGCGAGTGGCGCGGTCTGGGCGTGATTGAATCCTCCGGCGTCCACCTGACGCCAGAGTATCAGCGCTTTGACGCCGAAGCGCATTTCCGCCCAGCGCCACAGCAGGTCTATGACGATCCGCGCGCCCGCTGCGGCGAAGTGCTGACCGGCAGATGCAAGCCGCATCAGTGCCCGCTATTTGGTAAAACATGTAATCCAGAGACCGCGTTCGGCGCGCTGATGGTCTCTTCCGAAGGCGCATGCGCCGCCTGGTATCAGTATCGTCAGCAGGAGTGTGAAGTTTGAACAATATACAACTCGCCCACGGCAGCGGCGGCCAGGCTATGCAACAGTTGATTAATAGCCTGTTTATGGAGGCCTTTGCCAACCCGTGGCTGGCGGAACAAGAAGATCAGGCGCGTCTGGAGCTGGCGCAACTGACGGCGGAGGGCGACCGTCTGGCGTTTTCTACCGATAGCTATGTGATCGATCCGCTCTTTTTCCCCGGCGGCAATATCGGCAAACTGGCGATTTGCGGTACGGCGAACGACGTAGCGGTGAGCGGCGCGATCCCCCGCTATCTCTCCTGCGGCTTTATCCTTGAAGAAGGGCTGCCGATGGAGACGTTAAAAAGCGTGGTCAATAGCATGGCGGCGACCGCGCGGGAAGCGGGTATCGCCATTGTAACCGGCGACACCAAAGTTGTGCAGCGCGGCGCGGCGGACAAATTATTTATCAACACTGCCGGCATGGGGGCGATTCCCGCCGATATTCGCTGGGGCGCGCAAACGCTGAGCGTTGGCGATGTGCTGTTAGTCAGCGGTACGCTTGGCGATCACGGCGCCACTATCCTCAACCTGCGTGAGCAACTGGGACTGGATGGCGAGCTGGCGAGCGACTGCGCAGTATTAACGCCGCTAATTCAGACGCTGCGTCATATTGACGGAGTGAAGGCATTGCGTGACGCCACGCGCGGCGGCGTGAATGCGGTCGCCCATGAGTTTGCGGCGTCCTGCGGTTACGGTATTGAATTGTCCGAATCCGCACTGCCGCTCAAACCTGCCGTGCGCGGCGTCTGCGAGCTGTTGGGGCTGGATGCCCTGAACTTTGCCAACGAAGGAAAACTGGTGATTGCCGTTGAACGGCAGGCCGCAGATCGGGCGTTGGCGGCATTACGCGCGCATCCGCTGGGACGTGATGCAGAGCTGATTGGCGAAGTCGTGGAACGCAAAGGCGTTCGCTTAGCCGGACTCTATGGCGTGAAGCGAACCCTTGATTTGCCACACGCCGAACCATTACCTCGTATATGCTAGCAGCCTGTTGGCAGCATACTGTAGGCCGGATAAGACGCATTTGCGTCGACATCCGGCATTAACGCTGCATTAACGCCTGATGGCGCTTTGCTTATCAGGCCTACGGAGTGTGTGACCAGCGAGTTTGCGGTCAGCCATCCGGCAATAACTTACGACTTATACCTATAATTCATTTACCGTTTTCGCACCGTTTTGCGGTATTTTCCTGGAAAAGCAACATGTCGTATACACCCATGAGCGATCTTGGACAGCAAGGCTTGTTCGATATCACTCGTACCTTATTGCAGCAGCCCGATTTGGCGTCGCTCAGTGAAGCGCTTTCGCATCTGGTAAAGCGTTCAGCGCTCGCCGACAGCGCCGGCATTGTGCTATGGCAGGCGCAGTCGCAACGCGCACAATATTATGCGACGCGAGAAAATGGCCGTCCTGTTGAATATGAAGATGAAACCGTACTGGCGCACGGCCCGGTACGTCGCATCCTTTCTCGCCCCGATGCATTGCACTGTAATTTCCATGAGTTTACCGAAACCTGGCCGCAGCTTGCCGCGAGCGGCCTCTACCCTGAATTTGGTCATTACTGTCTGCTTCCTTTAGCCGCGGAGGGCCGTATTTTCGGCGGCTGCGAATTCATCCGTCAGGAAGATCGCCCCTGGAGTGAAAAGGAATATGACCGTCTGCATACGTTTACCCAAATTGTCGGCGTGGTCGCCGAGCAAATACAAAACCGGGTAAACAATAACGTCGATTATGATCTGTTGTGCCGCGAACGCGATAACTTCCGTATTCTGGTTGCGATCACCAACGCCGTCCTGTCGCGTCTGGATATTGATGAGCTGGTAAGCGAAGTCGCAAAAGAGATCCACCACTATTTCAATATCGACGCGATCAGCATCGTGTTGCGCAGTCATCGCAAAAATAAGCTGAATATCTACTCCACCCACTACCTTGATGAGCATCATCCGGCGCACGAACAGAGCGAAGTCGACGAAGCCGGCACGCTCACGGAGCGCGTCTTTAAAAGTAAAGAGATGCTGCTTATCAACCTCAACGAACGCGATCCGCTTGCCCCCTACGAACGCATGCTGTTCGATACCTGGGGCAATCAGATCCAGACGCTTTGCCTGCTGCCGTTGATGTCCGGCAAGACGATGCTTGGCGTGCTCAAACTGGCCCAGTGCGAAGAAAAAGTGTTTACCACCGCCAACCTCAAGCTGCTGCGTCAGATTGCCGAACGGGTAGCCATTGCCGTGGATAATGCGCTGGCCTATCAGGAAATCCACCGTCTGAAGGAACGCCTGGTCGACGAAAATCTGGCGCTCACGGAGCAGCTTAATAACGTCGACAGCGAGTTTGGCGAGATCATCGGACGCAGCGAAGCGATGTACAACGTGCTAAAGCAGGTTGAGATGGTGGCGCAGAGCGACAGTACCGTACTGATTCTGGGCGAAACGGGAACCGGTAAGGAGTTGATTGCCCGCGCCATTCACAACCTGAGCGGACGTAGCGGGCGCAGGATGGTAAAGATGAACTGCGCCGCGATGCCGGCGGGGCTGCTGGAAAGCGATTTGTTTGGTCATGAGCGCGGCGCGTTTACCGGCGCCAGCGCGCAGCGGATTGGCCGTTTCGAGCTGGCGGATAAAAGCTCGCTGTTTCTGGATGAAGTGGGCGACATGCCGCTGGAGCTACAGCCTAAGCTGCTGCGTGTCCTTCAGGAGCAAGAGTTTGAACGTCTCGGCAGCAATAAACTGATCCAGACCGACGTGCGGCTGATCGCCGCGACTAACCGCGATCTGAAAAAAATGGTCGCCGATCGCGAATTCCGTAACGATCTCTACTATCGGCTGAATGTATTTCCGATCCAGCTTCCTCCGTTACGCGAACGTCCGGAAGATATTCCACTGCTGGTCAAAGCGTTCACTTTCAAAATCGCCCGCCGAATGGGGCGTAATATCGACAGCATTCCCGCCGAAACGCTGCGCACGCTCAGCAGCATGGAATGGCCGGGGAACGTTCGCGAGCTGGAGAATGTCGTCGAGCGCGCCGTGCTGCTGACGCGCGGCAATGTGCTACAACTGTCGCTGCCGGATATTACCGCCGTAACGCCCGATACCTCGCCTGTTGCGACTGAAAGCGCCAAAGAAGGCGAAGATGAATATCAGCTTATTATACGCGTGCTGAAAGAGACCAATGGCGTAGTGGCTGGACCAAAAGGCGCGGCGCAGCGTCTGGGGCTTAAACGAACCACCCTGCTGTCGCGTATGAAGCGATTGGGTATTGATAAAGACGCGTTAGCGTAACGGGTTGCCGGATCTGATCCGGCCTGGAGATGATGCGCGCCGTAGGCCTGGCGCTTCCCCTTCACTTCTTGCGCTGATATTTTTCCGGCAATTCCGGAACGGGGCGCTTATCGTCGATAAGGTGCCGCACGGTCAGGACAGGATGCCGCCAAAGCATTCGCGGACCTGCCCAACGCATAATCTGCTTCATCTCCTCGCGTTTAGCCGGCTGATAGCAGTGCACCGGGCACTGCTTACAGGCGGGTTTTTCCTCGCCAAATACGCATTTATCAAGACGTTTTTGCGCGTAGGCGAACAGCGCCTCGTAATGCCCCTGCACCGCTGACGCCTGTGGGCACTGGCTTTCATACAGCGCGATCATTTTTTTGATCGTCAGTTTTTCACGAGCGATACGTTTACCAGGCATCGTGCTCTCTCCGAACATTAAGGTGTATTTATTTTACACCTTATCCCTCTTTAGCACTATCACTGCATATCGTCGCCATTTCGCAAATAAGAATTATTTTCATTTATTCATGCCTTGTGCTATATAACATAGCAAAGGCTATATTCGATGATTAATTAACCACATTGTTGCGAGGGATACTATGACGAATCTACATCGTCTGAAAACACTCCTGATTGCCGGTATTGTCGCGATACTCGCGCTATCGCCAGCCTATGCAAAAGAGAAATTTAAAGTCATCACCACGTTTACCGTTATTGCCGACATGGCGAAAAACGTGGCGGGCGACGCAGCGGAAGTCAGCTCAATTACCAAGCCCGGCGCTGAAATCCATGAGTATCAGCCAACGCCCGGCGATATTAAACGAGCGCAGGGGGCACAGCTTATCCTCGCGAATGGTCTGAACCTGGAGCGATGGTTCGCCCGCTTTTATCAGCACCTTTCCGGCGTACCGGAAGTCGTCGTCTCCACCGGCGTCAAACCGATGGGCATTACCGAAGGCCCGTATAACGGTAAACCGAACCCGCACGCCTGGATGTCGGCAGAAAACGCGCTGATTTATGTCGATAACATTCGCGACGCCCTGGTGAAGTACGATCCGGATAATGCGCAGATCTATAAGCAAAACGCCGAACGCTATAAAGCGAAAATTCGCCAGATGGCCGATCCGTTGCGTGCCGAGCTGGAAAAAATTCCCGCCGATCAGCGCTGGCTGGTCACCAGTGAAGGCGCGTTCTCTTACCTGGCGCGCGATAACGACATGAAAGAGCTTTATCTCTGGCCAATTAACGCCGATCAACAGGGGACGCCAAAACAGGTGCGTAAAGTGATTGATACCATTAAAAAGCACCATATTCCCGCCATCTTTAGCGAGAGTACGGTTTCCGATAAACCGGCCCGTCAGGTCGCGCGTGAATCCGGCGCGCATTATGGCGGCGTGCTGTATGTCGATTCTCTGAGCGCCGCTGACGGCCCTGTGCCAACCTATCTGGATCTGCTGCGCGTCACGACCGAAACCATCGTCAACGGCATTAACGACGGACTGAGGAGTCAACAATGAGTCAATCTGCGATTACCGTTGATCAAGTCACGGTGACGTATCGCAACGGTCATACCGCCCTACGGGACGCCACTTTTCAGGTGCCTGGCGGTTCAATCGCCGCGCTGGTAGGCGTAAATGGCTCCGGTAAGTCTACGTTATTTAAAGCGTTAATGGGCTTTGTGCATCTTGCGCAGGGCGATATCACTATCCTGCAACAGTCAGTCAACAAGGCGCTGAAAAAAAACCTCATTGCTTATGTTCCGCAATCGGAAGAAGTGGACTGGTCATTTCCGGTGCTGGTAGAAGATGTGGTGATGATGGGACGCTACGGCCATATGGGCTGGCTACGCCGTCCCACAGCGCATGATCACGCCTGTGTTGACGCCGCGCTGGCGCGGGTGGATATGCAAGAATATCGTCACAGGCAGATTGGCGAGCTGTCCGGCGGGCAGAAAAAACGTGTGTTTCTTGCCAGGGCCATCGCTCAGGATGGACAGGTAATCCTGTTGGATGAACCTTTTACCGGCGTGGATGTAAAAACCGAAGCGCGAATCATCGATCTACTGCGGGAACTGCGCGATGAAGGCCGCACGATGCTGGTCTCAACGCATAATCTCGGCTCCGTCACCGAGTTTTGCGACTATACGGTAATGATTAAAGGAACCGTACTGGCCAGCGGCCCTACCGAAACCACGTTTACCGCCGCGAATCTGGAACAGGCGTTTAGCGGCGTTCTACGTCATATCGCGTTAAGCGGAGGTGAAGAGCACATCATCACCGATGACGAGCGCCCCTTTATTTCCCGGCGCGTGGCCAGCGGAGGAAAATCGTCATGAACTGGCTTGTTGAGCCGTTTGGCTACCAGTATATGCTCAACGCGATGTGGGTCTCCGCGATGGTGGGCGGTCTGTGCGCGTTTCTCTCCTGCTATTTGATGCTCAAAGGCTGGTCGCTCATTGGCGATGCGCTATCTCACTCTATTGTGCCTGGCGTCGCTGGCGCCTGGATGTTAGGGCTGCCCTTCTCGCTCGGCGCGTTTCTTTCCGGCGGACTGGCGGCAGGCAGTATGCTCTTTCTTAACCAACGCTCACGCCTGAAAGAAGACGCGATTATCGGGCTTATCTTCTCCTCTTTTTTTGGCGTCGGCCTTTTTATGGTGTCGCTCAATCCGATGTCGGTGAATATCCAGACGATTATTCTCGGCAACGTGCTGGCGATCGCGCCAGCGGATATTGCGCAACTGGCGATTATCGGCGCAGTCTCGCTGACGATTCTGCTGTTAAAGTGGAAAGATCTGATGGTCGTCTTTTTCGATGAAACCCATGCGCGTTCTATCGGGCTTAATCCGGGTCGACTAAAGCTGTTGTTTTTCACTCTATTGTCCGTCTCCACCGTGGCGGCCCTGCAAACCGTTGGGGCGTTCCTGGTGATCTGTCTCGTCGTCACGCCGGGCGCGACGGCCTGGTTACTCACCGACCGTTTTCCACGTCTGCTCATGATTGCCGTCGTGATTGGCAGCCTGACCAGTTTTCTGGGCGCATGGCTTAGCTACTGGCTGGATGGCGCCACTGGCGGAATTATTGTCGTCATGCAAACCTTACTGTTCATCACGGCCTTTATTTTCGCCCCGAAACACGGTCTGTTAGCCAACCGTCGACGCGCCCGCCTGCAGAAGGAGCCGACATGTTCTTAACAACGTTACTGGAACCCTTTCAGTTTGATTTTATGGTGAACGCCCTTATGGTTTCGGTCATTGTAGCGATTCCCTGCGCCTTGCTGTCCGTGTTTTTAGTGTTAAAAGGCTGGGCGTTAATGGGCGACGCAATGAGTCATGCGGTATTCCCCGGGGTCGTGCTGGCATATATTGTGGGGATCCCCCTGGCGATTGGCGCTTTCATTGCCGGATTATTTTGCGCTATCGCGACTGGTTATCTGGACGATAACAGCCGCATCAAGCGTGATACGGTGATGGGCATCGTCTTTTCCGGGATGTTTGGCGCAGGTCTGGTGCTCTATGTTTCTATTCAATCGGAAGTGCATCTGGATCACATCCTGTTTGGGGATATGCTGGGCGTATCGCTGGGGGATATCGTACAAACGTCGGTTATTGCACTGGGTATTGCGTTAATCATAGGGCTGAAATGGAAAGATCTCCTGCTACACGCTTTTGACCCGCACCAGGCGAAAGCCAGCGGGCTGAATACCACGCTACTGCATTATGGCCTGCTATGTATGATTGCGCTGACTATCGTCGCCACGCTGAAATCGGTGGGCATTATTCTGTCGATCTCACTACTTATCGCCCCCGGCGCAATTGCCATTTTGCTGACGCGACGCTTTGCGCGCGCGCTGGGATTAGCGGTGAGTCTGTCAGTTATTACCGCTTTTGCGGGCGTCTATCTGTCTTTTTATCTTGATAGCGCGCCAGCGCCGACCATCGTGGTATTATTTGCCATCGTGTTTATTGCGGTATTTATTTACGCAACATGGCGTGACAGGCGTAATGAAATCGTACCAGAGGCGCAAGGTTAACACTTTTTTGCCTGCTATTCAGGAAACATACGGTCATAATATAGAGTAGTCTTATGGCGCTGGAAGTATTTTCTCTGGCAGGCAACCTTATAATTTCATTACGGTTTAAGTAAAGACTTATATTCAGCTATCCTTTTTTTATGAGCGGATATAGAGAGTTTTTTATCGTTTAGCATAACGGCATTGTTATCGAATCGCTCATAAAGCGTTTCATTCTTTTTGTTTACTATACTGCTTCCCGCCGCCGGATTGGCCTGCACATATTCATTTAATCGTTGTACGCCTTGAGTATGTTTGTAAAAACTCACCGGCAGATAACGGTCTGCTTTATCAGACGGGAGAAAAGGTTCCTCACCACACAGACGTTCACAAATATTATCTTCATGAATTTTTACTAAGTTCATAAATTCAAGATGAAGTTTTTTGGCGAGCGCCAGGCTAAAAATACCGCATTCAGAAGAGCTTCGTTGAATGTCCAGCTCGACCATAGCAAAATAACAATCAGGCAGTTGTTCACGTTCAAGAGCTGCTTTGGTCCTCAACGCCAGTAAAGCAGGTCCAAAAGCGCTACACGCTGCTGGTTCGAACAAAATCACCGATGTCTTTCCGTCCATAACTCTAAAATCGACGACTGAAATATGGATACCTGAACTTCCCATATTTACGAGAAATCGGGCAGATTCAACGCCTTCCATTCTGGTCTCCTTTATAGAGGAAACAAGCTCATGGACTGACATAACAAATTTAAGATTTAACTCTGGATACTTCTTATTGGCCTGTGCAACAAGAAAAGGCATCATTTCGAGATCGGTTTCCTCGTAACTGATATGAATCCAGCTGCCATCTATAATTTCACTTTCCAGACGCTCAACAATACAGGTCAATGCTTCGGTGTTTAGCTCCCCGCTGACGTCAGGCTGAGGCGATAAACTCGCCCCCATATTACGAGTCGTAGGACTTAGCATACTTTTCCCTTCACATGATAGCTCCTGCACCGAAAATATCATCTTTAACTTTTCAGATTCAATATATTGCCTGCAAAAATATGCCTCAATGATTGAGCCAGGCTACCAACCACCTCCGGATGATTATATATACGAATTACTACTCAAAAAATCTTTTTTATAATAAAAGCTCAACACATGGTCATAAATGATAAAAAATAGTTTAATTCATTCCTACCGCAATCGGTAACGCGCAATTATCGTCAGGTACACCAGGGTTATGTGCAAAAGCAGTGCGCTGTAAATGCGCGTCTAGTTTCAGCCCCCGGAACAGCGATAGCGGTGAAGAGTCCATCCCCAAACGATACATAACCTTCTTACGATAAATACTGACGGTTTTTGTTCCCAGACCAAATTTTTTCGCCAGTTCAATTGCCGGATGTCCGGAGGATAATAATATCAGCAGCGCATATTTCGCCTGAGTGACGCCGGGAGGTAGATTCCACCAGGCGTATTGATTGATATTAAACAATACCTCTTCCGGCGTCTCGCCGGCATTAAAAGCATACGTAGCAGCCACGGTTTTCTTTTGTGGCCTGTGGCAGAAACGCAGCCAGGCTTCCGGAAGACGTAGCTTCTCTCGATCCGAGCGGATAGCGCAGGATAGTTCGTCTTTTAAAACATAATCCATAACGCCAAAATATTGCAGCACACAGCGATCGATATAATACAAGCGATCTGCCACTACCAAAACTTTACGGTTCTGCAACCGCGTTTGCAACGCATGAAAAAGATAAACATGCTCATGCGGGTTCAAAGCTAAAATCAGCCCGGCGTCCGGCATATCGGATAGAGAATGCAAAAGTGCGGTTAATGAGTTACACGTTTTAACGCACTTTTCCGGATATTTTTGCTTAAAAATAGACTGAAGGGCATAACAATTAGTCCAGTTAATACCGTATATAATTACATTTCTCATTTATTTATCCTTTTTTGAAAACTGACCACAGCTTCGGTAATGATTTTTCTTCCTGGGCGACTACTGCGCAAGTAGATAACGCCTTCTTACTACAAAGGTAATAAGACCAGATACGTTATTACATGCGCAATGTCGTTACCGAAATGAATTCCTTTTACAAATCTGATAATGATTAAATTTGCTGTTTTACTTTACTGTAATCTCTTAGAGTACAACCATTGCCCGGCGCCTGGCGGCCATGTATGTCTGACAATGAACGCTTTCGATTCCCTTTCATTAACTATATATCACTGGTGTAGCGATACTGAAATATACACTACGATTAAAAAAATATTTGGTATCTGTAACGCAAACAGATAGTAACGTTTAAAATAATTTCACAAATCAATGGTTCATCGTACGCATAAAGCTAAGCGGTGTAATCTTAAAATGCCGTTTAAAAATAGCGATAAAATAAGAAGGCGTATCATAGCCACACATCGTCGCGACTTGTGAAATATTTCCAGCCCCCATACGTAATAATTTTATAGCCTGATTCATACGAGCATCCAGGTATATTTTGCTAAAACTCACCTCTTCAGCGGCCAGTTTTCGCTTCAGACTTGATACGCTCATAAACAGCTTTCCTGCCACCTCAGCCTGTGACCATTTGCGGGTGAGATCGCTGATAATAATGTTATAAACTTTCTCTTTTGTCGTAATTTTTATTGCTCGCTCAAGGAAGTCAAACCCACCGGGCTTACGTACAAATGCCGATATAAGATACATCAATGAGAAATATGAATAATCATGATCATCAATACTCACGTTACTACAAACCCGTGGACATGCCACACCATGCAAAATAGAGTCAAAAGTATCACTCATCCCTGGCAACAAGTCCGCATGAAAAAAATACTTTGGTTTCGTTTTTAATGATAGCTCTCGATCATTATAGTTTCTTGTACTGTAAAAAACTTTGTAGAATTTTTGCATTAAGTCATAGGAAACTTCCAGTGAAGAAAAATCAATATGCCCTTCTATTTCGCTCATACTAAGAGTGATTGTTTGATCTTTTTCCAATAAAAATAAACACGGCGCAGATTGTTCGATGAACTCCCCAAATTCGTTTTCAATTCGCAAACTGCCTTTATTAAGTTTAAATAATAAGCAGTTTGCGACATAATAGTCTCTTACGTCAGCTAATCCATTTATTAATGGAAATTTGTTCGGCTGTTGAAGGTGATTATTGCTAATGGCCTCAACTGATTTATTCATTGAAGGCAATACCATATTTTATCCTGTGTGCTATAAGGAACTCAAAATCGTTATATTCTTATAAACAAATAATTAAAACTCACAGAGATGATTTAAATCCGATTTTTTTATTATTATAGCCAATAATTACATTCCAACGCGCGTTCATTTCGTCACAAAAAGATACTCTTACAAACTTTATGCACAATTTTGTAATGGAAGCTTACAATATTAATATAATCATTTCAGAATAAAACGCCTGATAGACACCTTAATAATCCATATACATCAATAAGATAGATACACTGGCATGGTGCATTTTCTGCATTATTTGCTAATATATACACCATACCTTATCACAAATCGCCAGCAATGGGGGGTTCACCAGTCAATTGCCTCTTTGTTTTCCCCGCCCGATAAAATAATCTCCTGCATCCAGGAGGTCATTTGTGACTGCGCATTCATTGTACCAACTAATACCCCGTTTAAAGCCTCATATAAATGAGTGCCCGGTTCAACTTTTGCTAACATGTTTTGTAGCATAGCCGTTTGCTGCTCAAAAGAAACAAAAGCCGAATCACCACTTTTAGGATCTTTGAAGGCATTCATCTCCTGATAAATGCTATCTTTAAGCGTTTCAGAAGAGGCTGACTCAGGAAGCGCCAAAAGTCGTTGGTAGAATGCATCATAAAGATCAACGTCGCCGCCATTGCTTAAAGGCGCGCTATCCACATTATTCAGCATAGCGGCCCTGGCACTCAACGAAACCACACCCGTCGCTTCAGTATCCGCTGTCGGGACCAAATAAGAAGTCGGAATCGTACCCGGTATCACCTTATAACCTCCATTTTACAATGCTTGCGTTTTTGTCTTCCATTCATCAATAAGTGCGTTAATGGCGTTATCAGAAATTGTCCGGCAGTCTTGTGGAAGTTCATCAAGATGATGCTTAATGACGCCTACTGCCGTTTCAACAAATTGTTCAGGTGAAAATTCTGCGATCTGATCGCCGCAACTCATGATAAAGCGCTGTTCCTGATGATATTTAAGATTAAAAGTGCCTGGCCAGTTCTCCATAAGCAACACCATCAGTTTTTGGTGATCTTTTTTCGCGTTAACTGGTAGTGTTAAAAAAAGTTGCCCCTCAGGCTTATCGAAATCCCTTAGCCACTCATCCAGGACGGTTAAAAGCGTTTCGGGATGGTCGACCGCAGCTGAAAATAACTCGCGGGCATAAATCTGTATTTTTTCCATCCACTTCCAGGCCATTGTCTGATTATCAGTAAGATAAGCGGCGACCTGCTGTAACGCGTCTATCATTCCCTGCTCGTAACCTTCCTGATAGGCGTACATCCGCAAGGTCTTTGCCTCTTCTTCCGCCTCTCGCAAAATACGCTTAGCCCGTTGATGCGCCTGCTGTTCTAATCTTTCAATAGAGAAATAACGTTCCAGCGTTTTACGCTTTATCAGTATCCCCTCAACAGGCGAAAGCGGGGACGGAATTGGGATATTTTTGAGCATATTGTAAGGCCAGTAGCAAAATTGACATTTCTACAGCATCCTGCTTCGATGCCTCCTCAATAAATGGAGGAAAAAGCAAAGGAAAACGCTGTGCTAAAGATTCAGGTAAAAATTCATTCAGGGCATTTAACTGTGCATACCCGACGCTAAGTAAAAACTGGTGATTCGGCGCCTTATTGCAGACAGATAAACTTGTTCCCTGATGCATTGCCAAAAATGCTTGCGCCCAATCCGGCAGGCCAAGCAAGGCTCCCTGCCTTGCCAGATCGGCTCTCAGTTTATGGCAACCGAGTAAATACGCTACTTGCGGCAGTCGGCGCCACTGACGCAGCCACAGCTGCGTCAGTGAGTTTTGAATACACTCCTTTTCTCCGTTCTTAAGCCGCCATGCCGCCAGTATTAACTCATTTGCCGCCGCCCTGGCGGCGGGTCTGACAATCATTTCCGGCGCTATCTGCAACCGCTGAGGATGGATATACGATAACGGATCAAAAATGATTCTTTGCCAGATAATGGGTAATGGCTGCCTATTCATTTGACGATTTCGCCTTATCATCAGCCGTTATGCCTTTCTTATTGCGGGCATAATGGTTTTTGTAATACCAGACGCCAAAGCCTGCTGACATCACGGATAACAAAATAATCAACACAATCCAACTGGTTGCAAAAGAATTACGTTTTACTGGTGTGCCGGGAGCCTGTAATTGGGCATCAGAACGTTCTGACAACACAACAGAAATGTTGTCATAATCCACATCGGCAAAACTATTCTTTAAGAAACGCTTGATATCGCTGATCTGATGCGCAAGCGGCGAACCTCGTTCATATACGGCTAATGCCGACAGATGAACAGGTTTTGGCGGACGGCCATTTTCACCAGCATCAATATCATAACTAATATGGACCCTGGCGGAGAGCACGCCCTCCATCGTCTGTAATGACTGTTCCAGTCGCTGTTCAATAGCCGAATATAACCTGGCCTTTTCAGCTCGCGGAGACGATACCAGCGAATCCGCCGGGAACATCTGCGCTATTTCCACCCGTGGCCGGGGAGGAAGCTGATAAGTTTTAATCCAGTACACCGCAGCGGTAAAATCAGGCTCAGCAACAGTAATGCTATAGCCCAATTTTCCGCTATCAATTTTATTCGCCTCTATATTGTGCATTTGCAGAACGGCAATGACCTCATTAGCCTGTTCCTGGTCCAGTCCTTTTAAAAGATCCTTATCCTTACAGCCGGCAAGGGTCATTACCAGCAGAAAGGTATATAGATATCGACGAATCATGAGCGTAATAGCGTTTCAACAGCCCCGACTCCTTTACGAGTAAGGGTACTTACCATAGAAACATACAGGTTATAATCTGAAATCATCTCTTGCGAAATAGCCAGCTCTTTAGGATCCGTCACCAGATTAGGGTCCTCAATCCTGTTGGTAATCGTCTGTTTATCCACAGCCGTGGCAATCGCCGAACCAGAAAAAGCCTGGAGTAGCCGGTCATCCAGCGAGACAATGTCCGTTTCCATAGACCTGATATTGACCGCCTGCCCTATAACGGCATTCTCAGGGACAATAGTTGCAATCGACATAATCCACCTTATAACTGATTAACGGAAGTTCTGAATAATGGCAGCATCAATATCCTTAAAGACTTTTACCGTGTTCGATTGCGCGTTACGGTACAAGTTATATTCCGAGAGCTTACTCTGATACGCCGCCAGTAGCGCCGGATCGGAGGGTTTTGCTGCTAATTTATCCAGCGCATCTGTTACCTGCGTTTGTAGATCCTGAACGCCCGTATCAAATTTTGCTGAGACGTCATCCAGATAGCCTGACCAAGGTGTTGCCATAATGACTTCCTTATTTGCGTTAAATTAAAGTGGGCTTGGGAAATACCAATGGCCTGGGCTCATTTTGATATAACCTTCCGCCCCGTACTGAAATGAGCGCCCCTTGAGCCAGTCATCTTTTAATTCGATCGCAAACTGCACATAGCGTCCTCCCCATGTGCGGTAATAGCTATCGACAAATTGACGGGCTCTGAGTATTTCTACATCATCAAGCGCCCCCTGAATAACAAACGTTACGCCCCCCTTATGATTCCTGCGGGAATAAGGTAACGCCTGCTGTTTTAGCCCCGCTTCCGCCTGGCCTGCGGCGGTAACATCGTCCATCAACGTGATGTTAACCGAATCCGCGTAAGGCATTAGCGCTCTCAGCTTTTGACTTAACACCTCGAGCTCTTTCTTGCTCATCGTGTTTCGCTGGCGGCTTAGCCAGAAAACGGGTTTACGCGGCTCATCGAAATGAAGCCGATAATAAGCCAGCTGCGGATAATAGGTATCCAGCCAGGTAGAGATACGCTTATTTTCTTCGTTTTCGTTAATCACTCGCGCATTTTTATCATAATCGCCCCTCGCTAAAACCTGGCGAGCCCACAGCGTATCTCTTTCATTTTGCGCAGCGACATAGAGCATTTTGTCCCGTCCTGGCAACACCTGAAAGCGCTCTTTCTCCTGCCCCAATAACGAATCGAGCTCTGCGGCCTGCCGCTGCGGCGAGTTAAGTATCCATAACGTCCCCACCGTCCCAATTCCCAATATAAAAAACCCGGCCAGTGCGGCTACAATTCCGTTTTTAAAACGCGGCTCGTTCTTTTTTGCAGACGTTTCTAACTTCTCTGGCTGCTCGGGCACCCACGGCTCGCTTTCCGGGCGAATCAGGATAAGCAATTCACCGACCTGTATTGGCGTATTTAATTGCACCGAACGAGATTCAGAATTTCCTTCTTTCAGCTCATGGAGTATAATTTCGGTCGCATCCGTATCCACCTGGATTTCAAAATTTACTCCGCCATGGTCCAGCGGGATAAAAAAGCTATCGGCAGGTATATCAGGGAGTTGGCCTGAAGCAGTGAGCGCATCACTCTGACCTACCACAAAGAGTGTTCGGCCTGTCAGCAATGGAAACTCACAGCCGTTCAGTGAGCTGTTAAGTAATCGAACTATGTATGGCCCTGGGCTTGTTATCGTCTTCTCTTTTGATGTTTCCATATATACTGTTAGCGATGTCTGTCGTTCTCGATAGCAGCAGATTACCGCACAGGACACAGGGATTCCTGATGAAAATAGAATGAAAAGTGAGAAATAAAATCAATTTATTCTGTATAATGCGTCTCAACACATATTAAAAGAACCATCATCCCCATTGGGGCTTAAACTACTGTAGATAAATTACCCAAATTTGGGTTCTTTTGGTGTAACAATCAGACCATTGCCAACACACGCTAATAAAGAGCATTTACAACTCAGATTTTTTCAGTAGGATACCAGTAAGGAACATTAAAATAACATCAACAAAGGGATAATATGGAAAATGTAACCTTTGTAAGTAATAGTCATCAGCGTCCTGCCGCAGATAACTTACAGAAATTAAAATCACTTTTGACAAATACCCGGCAGCAAATTAAAAGTCAGACTCAGCAGGTTACCATCAAAAATCTTTATGTAAGCAGTTTCACTTTAGTTTGCTTTCGGAGCGGTAAACTGACGATTAGCAATAATCACGATACGATTTACTGTGACGAACCTGGGATGTTGGTGCTCAAAAAAGAGCAGGTAGTTAACGTGACGCTTGAAGAGGTCAATGGCCACATGGATTTCGATATACTCGAGATACCGACGCAACGACTTGGCGCTCTCTATGCACTTATCCCAAACGAGCAGCAAACAAAAATGGCGGTACCCACAGAGAAAGCGCAGAAAATCTTCTATACGCCTGACTTTCCTGCCAGAAGAGAGGTATTTGAACATCTGAAAACGGCGTTCTCCTGTACGAAGGATACAAGCAAAGGTTGCAGTAACTGTAACAACAAGAGTTGTATTGAAAATGAAGAGTTAATTCCTTATTTTCTGCTGTTCCTGCTTACTGCTTTTCTCCGACTCCCGGAGAGTTATGAGATCATCCTTAGCTCGGCTCAGATAACGTTAAAGGAGCGCGTTTACAACATTATATCTTCGTCACCCAGTAGACAGTGGAAGCTTACGGATGTTGCCGATCATATATTTATGAGTACGTCAACGCTCAAACGGAAACTTGCAGAAGAAGGTACCAGCTTTAGCGACATCTACTTATCGGCAAGAATGAATCAGGCAGCAAAACTTTTACGCATAGGCAACCATAATGTTAATGCTGTAGCATTAAAATGTGGTTATGACAGCACGTCCTACTTCATTCAATGTTTCAAAAAATATTTTAAAACTACGCCATCGACATTCATAAAAATGGCGAACCATTAACATTTTTTGTATCTGTCACTCAAGTAAATATTTTTATTAAAATTGTAATAATTTAAAATTCAGACTGCGCATTAACACGCTATATCAGGATGGGAGGCTATTTAATATCATTGTTCTGTCCGGAAGACAGCTTATACTGATATCTCTGGTAATTTAAAGTAAGGCTGATTATATAACACGATTTTTGTGAACTTGTCATCGCTATGATGACTGGTAAACCGATATTGCCTTATTCACAGCGTAAGAATTCGTCCAGATGACACTATCTCCTTCCGGCTTTAACCCTGTGGATTAAGGCCGGCATTTTATTCATATTTATACATCATCCGTTCCCTCTGAGAACTATTTGCCTGAACGGTCTACACCGAAACAGTCACGCTTGTTAGCTTTCTGCCAGGTATACCTCTTCTCTTCATCCTGATATCGATATAATGCCTGGGGGCCAGCCTGAGGATGATACTGCTCATAACCCCCCTGCCTTTTTGACGCTATAGCTGAAAGGAGTAAAGAAAAGACGATATCATTATTTTGCAAAAAAATATAAAAATAAGAGCACCATTAAAAACAGTCTTTCATTTATATTTTGACACCTAAGACAAATTACACTCTTAAACTTCCAACGAATGGTCATTTAGTGGAAATCTTCGAGAAAAATGGTTCTGATGGTGTAATTATCAGACCATTAACCATGAAGATATAATAAGCAGCATTTACACCCCCAAAAAATGCAGTAAGATAGCTACAAAACTAATCTCTATTGCAATGAGGCCAAGTTAAATATGTAAATATTTAGATGCCCGGCGCTGACTCTCTGCTCCAGGATATACGACAGCGTCCATTCGATAATCACGGTTAGTTATAACAATATTATTACCAACATGTCAGTTATTTAAAGCACAGGCATAAGCTAAATAATCAAATGTTAAAAACATATAAACCCGAGCCCGTACAATATGACATTAAGCTCATAATAAAAGCTCAACCTGACCGTTAGTACTAACAGCAGAATTACTGAAACAGTAGACTCTATCCTAACGACTTGTATTAGCTATTATAACTTTTCACCCTGTAAGAGAATACACTATTATCATGCCACATTTTAATCCTGTTCCTGTATCGAATAAAAAATTCGTCTTTGATGATTTCATACTCAACATGGACGGCTCCCTGCTACGCTCAGAAAAGAAAGTCAATATTCCGCCAAAAGAATATGCCGTTCTGGTCATCCTGCTCGAAGCCGCCGGCGAGATTGTGAGTAAAAACACCTTACTGGACCAGGTATGGGGCGACGCGGAAGTTAACGAAGAATCTCTTACCCGCTGTATTTATGCCTTACGACGTATTCTGTCGGAAGATAAAGAGCATCGTTACATTGAAACACTGTACGGACAGGGCTATCGGTTTAATCGTCCGGTCGTAGTGGTGTCTCCGCCAGCGCCGCAACCTACGACTCATACATTGGCGATACTTCCTTTTCAGATGCAGGATCAGGTTCAATCCGAGAGTCTGCATTACTCTATCGTGAAGGGATTATCGCAGTATGCGCCCTTTGGCCTGAGCGTGCTGCCGGTGACCATTACGAAGAACTGCCGTAGTGTTAAGGATATTCTCGAGCTCATGGATCAATTACGCCCCGATTATTATATCTCCGGGCAGATGATACCCGATGGCAATGATAATATTGTACAGATCGAGATAGTTCGGGTTAAAGGTTATCACCTGCTGCACCAGGAAAGCATTAAGTTGATAGAACACCAACCCGCTTCTCTCTTGCAAAACAAAATTGCGAATCTTTTGCTCAGATGTATTCCCGGACTTCGCTGGGACACAAAGCAGATTAGCGAGCTAAATTCGATTGACAGTACCATGGTCTACTTACGCGGTAAGCATGAGTTAAATCAATACACCCCCTATAGCTTACAGCAAGCGCTTAAATTGCTGACTCAATGCGTTAACATGTCGCCAAACAGCATTGCGCCTTACTGTGCGCTGGCAGAATGCTACCTCAGCATGGCGCAAATGGGGATTTTTGATAAACAAAACGCCATGATCAAAGCTAAAGAACATGCGATTAAGGCGACAGAGCTGGACCACAATAATCCACAAGCTTTAGGATTACTGGGGCTAATTAATACGATTCATTCAGAATACATCGTCGGGAGTTTGCTATTCAAACAAGCTAACTTACTTTCGCCCATCTCTGCAGATATTAAATATTATTATGGCTGGAATCTTTTCATGGCTGGTCAGTTGGAGGAGGCCTTACAAACGATTAACGAGTGTTTAAAATTGGATCCAACGCGCGCAGCCGCAGGGATCACTAAGCTGTGGATTACCTATTATCATACCGGTATTGATGATGCTATACGTTTAGGCGATGAATTACGCTCACAACATTTGCAGGATAATCCAATATTATTAAGTATGCAGGTTATGTTTCTTTCGCTTAAAGGTAAACATGAACTGGCACGAAAATTAACTAAAGAAATATCCACGCAGGAAATAACAGGGCTTATTGCTGTTAATCTTCTTTATGCTGAATACTGTCAGAATAGTGAGCGTGCCTTACCGACGATAAGAGAGTTTCTGGAAAGCGAACAGCGTATTGATAATAATCCGGGATTATTACCGTTAGTGCTGGTTGCCCACGGCGAAGCTATTGCCGAGAAAATGTGGAATAAATTTAAAAACGAAGACAATATTTGGTTCAAAAGATGGAAACAGGATCCCCGCTTGATTAAATTACGGTAAAATCTGAGAGAGGAGATATGCATTATTTTTTTATCATCGTAATCTGGTTGCTTAGCATAAATACAGCATGGGCTGATTGCTGGCTTCAGGCTGAAAAAATGTTCAATATTGAATCCGAACTACTTTACGCTATCGCCCAGCAGGAATCGGCGATGAAACCTGGCGCCATTGGTCATAACCGAGATGGTTCAACCGATCTTGGCCTGATGCAAATTAACAGCTTCCATATGAAAAGGCTGAAAAAAATGGGGATTAGTGAAAAACAGTTGTTACAGGACCCCTGCATTTCTGTCATTGTTGGCGCCTCCATTTTATCAGATATGATGAAAATCTACGGTTATAGCTGGGAGGCCGTTGGCGCTTATAATGCGGGGACGTCACCGAAACGATCGGATATAAGGAAACGTTATGCTAAAAAAATTTGGGAGAATTACAGAAAATTAAAAGGGATGTCAGCAGAAGAGAAAAACAAAAGACTTTCTATCGCGGTAAACAAATAATTATACAGAAATAGCTTACTTTCAGATAGTTCTAAAAGTAAGCTATATTTTTATCAGCTTGCCGTCGTCATAAGCAACTGGGCTTGCATTGCTTTTAGTTGTACAAACTGTGAGGCGTCTTCCAGCATTCTATTGTTCCGTGAATCCCGGAAATCTGCACGTACCTGCTCCAGATTACTATGAGGATTATCCTTAAGTACAAGGGCCGCCGCCATCGTTCCGGTTCTTCCCACTCCGCCCAGACAATGAATCATCGGTAAATGCTTATCTGATGAACTACGCCCCGGCGCGCCATTTTGGTTACTATTTTTCACAATATCCGCCAGGTATTCTAACTGATTAGTAGACGGTAACGGCTGGTGATCTGGCCAATTTTTGACATGTAATACCGGGATTGTATACTGCTTTTCTCCGCAGGACAGTTGCATATTGTATTGGTCTACCGCACCTCCCTGACTGGCTGAGCTCACTTTTTGGCTGTTGGTATGCACCTCGCCAAAGGTGTAGCTCCCTCTGAAATAGGGTGGTAATTGTTTTGCCTGCATCTGATCTTCCGACGTTAACACCACCAGGCACGAACATTCTTTTTCAAGAAGCATTTTCATATGCGCTTCCAGCGCATCCGGCGTATTTTTTGGGTACGAACCGGCTAATGCCACAGGCTTACCGTCAAAA
The DNA here is from genome assembly GCF_046550615.1 of Salmonella sp. SAL04214. Taxonomy (NCBI): domain Bacteria; kingdom Pseudomonadati; phylum Pseudomonadota; class Gammaproteobacteria; order Enterobacterales; family Enterobacteriaceae; genus Salmonella; species Salmonella sp. SAL04214. Next base: position 539,186 of record NZ_JBGDXT010000001.1, on the reverse strand, counting down.
GTTAACGTATTCACTGGCACAGGCATTCCATCGCTCAGTTTCACCTGGGTTTGCTGATTAATTGGAATGCTGCTGACCGCAAACCGTGCCAGGCCCAGTGTCGGTCCGCTCATCGTCTGTGGCATTGGCGCGCCGGCTTTTATTTTCTCAAGTTCAGCTGTAACGTTTTTCAGTTCTTTAGCAATAAAGTGAATTTTTTTTACAGCCTGGGTTAATTCATGGGTAGAGGCTTTATCAATCCACCTCTCAACCACTCCCCCACAGGTTCCCCATTGTGAGAACCTGTCTGCTCCTATCTGAATATTTGTTAACGTTGTAACATAATCATTAAGTTGTTTAGCCTCTGGAATTTTATTTAAATTCTGTAAATTCGTCATTAATGAACGCAGCGGGCCGTTACCTGAAGCCATCTCCTGGAAGTTTTCTCGCAGGCTATTTCCATCCATTTGTTCCAGTTGCGGTAATGTTCTTTTAAGTCCCTTTAGCGCGATATCGAGTAAAGGTTGCTTACTTTCTGCTCCAACATCGTTATTTTTTTCTGCCACTTTTGTATCGCCGCCTTTTATGACTAAAGCGGCATTCCTGACACCAACATTATCCTTACTATTAATAAGGTTTATAAACCCTTCGTCAGCAGCTTTTACACACTCCGTGATCTGCACTGCTAAACGTTGGGTAAGGGGTTTGTTCATATTTATACGGGACATTAACAGTGCGTCATTAACCGCTGTTTCCCCATATTTTTCCGTTAGTGCATGGAGAAATGTCTGTAAAATCTTTTGGTCCTGTACTCTGATATTTTCCGTATGTTTTTGCACCACTTCAGTGTTTTTAAATAACGGCATTTTTCCAAGCCAGGTTAATACTTTTGACGAAAATTTTTCAGGCGCAACATATGCCTTATCAGTATTTTCCTTAGCAATATAAAGTCGGGCATCATTCGACACACCAACTTTTGAAAACGAAGACAACGTTAAATTATTCAATTTTCTCTCCTCATACTTTAGCATATTCCTGCAGTATGTTTTTGAGCGCTTCCTGCTGATTCACAAATGACTCAAGCTGCGATATAATATGGTAAGTATTTGTCAGATCGGTAATTGCATGTATAAACAACAACGTCTCTGCAGCATCAATATACGCTAACGTACCTTCATTATTCGCAGCCAGTTCACCATTAATCACCATAATCTGCCGCCAGATAGAATCGCCACAAACAGGCGATAACGGTATAATCATACCGTTCAATAACCAGATATCATCTTTAGCTTCAATAGACGTAAAAATATCGCTATCGAGTAGTAATAAGCACTGATTGTTGTCGTCAAAAGTGAGCGGTAAACCCAATTTCTCACCAATATTAGCGATAATATCCTGGTGTGCTTGCAATTTACTTTCCTCTTGAATTATATCTTTTATAAGATTGCTTCTTCAAATTTAATCTGGTTACATGATGTTTTGATGCATTTTCGCGCCCATCGCCGGGCGCAATATTTCTCTCCTTTAATCCAGTAGAATAGCCATTCACTACGCATCGGAACACATATCAGCAGCTCCTTCGGATCATTTTCAACATGACGTAACTTGCCTTTAATAACAAAACGCGAACTGTCAGCAATATCATCATATATTGCAGCCATACCTGAACCGGGTACTATATGTGTGATGATTTTCATAACAATTAATCTTGTTCAATTGTTGTCGAGCGAGAGAAAAATACTACACCCTGGACTCAAGACTTTTTTTAACAACACGACATATATCCGCAAAGGTCGTCATATCAGGAAGATCGTTTTCATTACAACTAATGTCAAACTCCTCACTAAGACCAAATACAATATCAATTAAATCCAATGAGTCAGCGTAAAGATCCTCAACCAGCTGGGTCTGACCATTGATACTATCAACATCAACGGCAATACAGGAGGTGATCACTTTTTTGACTCTTGCTTCAATATCCATATTCATCGCATCTTTCCCGGTTAATTAACGCTGCATGTGCAAGCCATCAACGGTAGTAATAACCCGATCCACGCCAGGTTTATTCAGGTATGACTCGTAAGCCGGGCCAGCTCGCCAGCTGCCGTCTCCGATAAGGCCGTCCAGCACATTACTTAACACATAGTCAGTTTCCCCTTTTAGCCTGGTCAGCCCCGCCTCTCTGGCAAACTGCTGTGCAATCTCAGCCAGTTTTTCTTTTTGTGGATGATGAGTAATGACCTCTTTAAGCGTCTCCATTTTCGCTTTCAATTCTGGGTGCTTGTCAATATCGCTACATTGCGCTTTCAACGCTGCACTCTTTATCGTGTCATTGGGTAATATTTCCGCACGCAAGCCGTCAAACGCTCTGCGTACAGGAAACGGTGTAGAGGCATCCGGCTCCAGGGCTTTACGTATCACCCCCAAAAACGTCTCACGGGCGTCGAAATGCATTGAATGCATATTCGTAACGCTCGGTACTGTTGAGAGGAAACTATTTTGCTTAAACTTCAAACCAGAAAATGGGCCAGTCTTATCTGTCTGGCTATTATCATTATCGGTCGTACCGGCTTTATTACCTGTAATTACCGTCGAGTCTGATTGTAAGGTATCGATTTTAACATTCTCGACGCCAGCCAGTTGACTGGCAAGCGGCTTCACATTCACAATCTCTGCCGTCTGGCTTTGCTGTTTATTATCATCAACGCCGTGCACCGTGGCCTGTACAGGCTTGCCGATAATGTTCTTGCTGGTTACGCCATCAACTTCATCAAAAGAGGGTGTTTCACCCGTAGTGCCCTTTTCTGACGTGACCACCTTTCCATCTTTACTTTCGGATGAAGAATTGGTCACAGCCTCTGCCGTCGCATGAGCCGTGACGTCAATTTTACCCGCGATGCCATGGTCAATTGCCCCTGTGCTGGCGCTGTGTGCCGTCTCCGTTTGATGCGTAGTCGAATCCACACGCGAATGACTATGACTTACGTTACTGCTGTTAGTCGAATGGTGTGACTCGCCATGGCGTTGGCTGTTATCAATAAATGTTCGGCTATTATCAATCGTCTTCCGGCTATTATCATGGTTGCTATTATCGATATGGCGCTGGCTATTATCGACATGGCTTCGGCTATTGTTAATATGCTTACTGTTATCCACGCTATGGCTACTGCTATCAATATTAATATTGATATTAATACCCGTAGGTTCTGCTTTTTTCCCACCATCAGGTACTGGTCCAGCCGCAGGTTCCGGAATTTTAGGGTCAGGCAGTTTATCTGCAGGAATTTGTGCAAAAACATTACGTAGCAGCAGGGGTATCAACGTTTGCGTTTCAAGGTGCCGGGCTTCCCGTCCTACGCTGGTACCCTGCTCTTGCGTTAATTTTTGGTGGCACATATCAAGCGCCTCAACCGCCTTCGCCGCCGCTTTGTCAACAAGCTGCGTAAGACTGCTGCGGGTTAACGGATCCAACGTACAGCCAAAGTTATGTTCAATGCAGCTGGCAATATAGGGCATCACCTCCTGCATAACAAGATTCGTCGATAATTTACTTAATTCACCGCCAGTGTTATTTTTGATGATATCTAACAGCTGCTTTTCCAGGTTTTCCAGCTTCGCTTCCGCTTTCTTTGTTTCTGGCAGCCATGGCCCAAAAGCTGACTTTTCTTTCAGGCCATCTTTTATGATTTGCGCGGTATACTCTGCCCCCACCTTCATCAGTAGCGTCTTCGCCGCAGGAGAATCACTGGTGGCGTTGAGCGCTGAACGAAAGAGCCCGGCAAACTCCATTATCGCTTTCTTACCGGCGACATTATTTGAATTGGTAAAAACTTCTTTTAACGCCTCAGCGTCTTTCCCGCATTTAAACAACGCATCCAGACTCGCCTGTTTGATCAGCGCGGGAAAATCTTCCAGTTGCGGGCCTCTAATTTCCCCTGACAGCGTCGTTGTGGCACTTTCTCTGACTGCGGAAAGATTCGCCGCAAGATTCGTGGCCTGCGTTTTGATCTCGGTCTGCATACCTGGCATTATGACGGGGGGCTGAGTCCTTACACTTGTAACCATTATTAATATCCTCTTCTGTTATCCTTGCAGGAAGCTTTTGGCGGTTTCCAGGCTGCTACTTATCGTACTGCTCAGCACTTTTACCAGGTTGTCGTATAATGAATTGGCATTGCTATATTTTTGCGTCAGCGTCTGTAATGTGGTTTTCAGATTTTCTTCCTGCGCTTTAAAACCCGACTGCCAGGCTTGATATTTGGCGTTATCCATTTCGAGTTTTGAATCTTTTCCCGGCGCGCCTAAACCATCAATATCCTGAACCATTTTTTGTAATGGCGTCAGATCAACGGTGACGACATAACCGGATCCATAAGATTTCAGGCAGCTATTCGGCAAATTCAATTCACTGAGCCACTGTCTCGCTTCCGCTTCAGTAGCTACTTTAACGCCGCTGCCTGACTGCGCTGGGAATAAAACGGTATTACTGTTTATTTGATTATATTTATTGACTAAACTGTTTAAATCATTTTTGAGTGAGGTAACATCTAGCTTAACGGTATTACCGTCCTTACCTGGTAATAACCAGCCTCCCATTTTGGACAGAATGTCACTGAAGGCCTGATAAAAATCGGTATAGACTGCGACAACATTTTCATAAACGCCCAGATAGCTGTCACCTATCGCCGATATATTTTGGGAAACCATATCCCAAATCTCAGCATCAGAAATGGTTGTTCTCGGCTGCGCCATAGGTGAAGCGCTAAATAAGGCCGACGTCGGCGCAGAAAACGCGCTCCGCAGGTTCTCATTTTGTTCTGCGGATAATGACACGCCAGACTTCGCCAGCGCATTCAGGCTGCTGGTCAACTGTTGGCGCGCCAGCGTGCGCTCGTCATTATTCTCTTCAGAAATCGGTAGCGTTGACTGCAGCGTCTGCTGTGCCTGCTGGATTTTAGTAGCCGCCTGCGATAATGAAATGATATCTGTGCCGCGATGTTCTGTGGTAGACGGTACCACGGCAGCCTCGACATGCTCGCTCGCCGAGGGAGTCTGCGACCGTTCGGCAACGATCCCCGGATGAGGAGAAGCGGAATAATTTTGAATATTAAGCATAATATCCCCAGTTCGCCATCAGGAGCGCGATTAAATCACACCCCTGATGGCGTATAGATGACCTTTCAGATTAAGCGCGAATATTGCCTGCGATAGCAGCGAGTGCGGATGCTTTCGACTGGTTAATGCTCTCCATTGTTTTCAGCATTTCCTGAATCAGGCTGGTCGATTTACGTGAACTTTCACGGGCTTCGTCCGATGCGGTGCTGGCAACACGGTTATTCACCTGGCTAATTTGCTGCTCGGAACGTTCCTGAGTAGCGGCGTACTGCCCGGACGCCCCTGCAATACCACCGACCGTAACTGAGTTTTTCATAATCAGATCGCCCGTCATCTGCATCTTGCGCGCATCGATTCGGGTCATATCCATGGTATTCTGCTCAAGACGAATATCGGATTCGACAGACTCAAGACGTTTCGACAGAATAGCCTGATGTTCAGGGGAGATTTGTTTATTACTGTCTTTAATACCCAGACTTTCCGTGGCGCTGGTTCCGGCATTAGATTTAAGCGTCGCATCATTAAGATTTTTCGTCGCATCGGTACCGGTTTTCTTCATATTTAACGATTTCAGAGAATCGACGCCTTCAGCACCGAGTTTGACGCTATTCTGCCCGTTCAGCACGTTTTTAATACTGTGGCTTTCAGTGGTCAGTTTATCGATCTTCGCGGCATTATGTTTAAGCGCGCCTCTTTCATTCTGCAGCCCCTTATATTCCAGTTTGGCGCCCACGCCAGTAATCCCCAACTGAAGCGCGCTCTGGGAAATACTACCGGACAACGCATTCATCCCTTCGCGCATCATGGAGCTTGCCGTTGTTTTAGCTGCATCAAAGCTGACTAATGACAACTTACCAGACAGTTTGCTATCAGCCTGGTTCAACGTCAGCATTAACGTATTCGCGGCAGCCAACAGCGCAACGGCACTGGAAGACATTCCGCTAATATCAAAAAACTTTCCGACTTCTGCCTGCTGCTCGCGTAACTGGGTTTGCACAACCTCATTCGCTTTAGTCGTGACATTATTTGCCAGGGCATTCAAATCCTGATTCATGTCGGTATTTTGAATACTGGCTTTTAAAAAGGACGTGATCGTTCCGGGGGTTTGCGTTAATACCCCTGGCGCAGGCGCGCTCAGTGTAGGACTCAACCCCAGGTCACTGACTTTACTGCTGCTAATACCAATACTATTCAGAATATCTTTAGCGCTAACGGATTGCGAAGCTGTCTGTGAACTATTCTCAACAGAATGATTATTTAAATAAGCGGCGGAATTTACTCCCACATTACTAATTAACATATTTTTCTCCCTTTATTTTGGCAGTTTTTATGCGCGACTCTGGCGCAGAATAAAACGCGAAGCATCCGCATTTTGCTGTACCGCAGAAGACATGGCTTTTTGCAGTTCCGCCGTTACCTTCTGGTTTTCACCAAATATTTCTACGGATTGTTTAAGCCACTGCTGAATCTGATCCATGGCAAAACGGGCGAGCATAAAATCAGCAAGCGCCTCGCTGGCATTTTTAATAAATACGCCCTCGGCAACACCACCGGCTGACTGGGCTGCGGTATTCGTGACTTCCATGCCCAACGCCACTTTATTTAGGGTATTACCTACCAGCTCTTTACTTAAGGCATTCGTTTGCAGGCCCATCTTGCTACCCACATTACCCAGACCGCTAGTAATACGTTGCATCCCCTGGGTAAAGAGTTTGCTGCCGTTTTGCGCCAACTGTTTCAGCACGTTAGGCACCAACTTCTTAATCGTTTCGCCCATCATTTTGCTCAGCGCGTTACCCAGTTTCGCCGCCGCGCCTTTCCCGACAACTGCGACCACCACAATGACCGCGACCATCGCAATAGCGGCGACAATCGCACCAACAATGCTGCCGGCCATCTCTGCCGTTTTCTTATCGACGCCTAATCCTTCCAGCGCTTTGGTAATCGCCTTGCCAATCAGCTCCATTAACGGCTTCAGCACATGCTCCATAATCGGGTTTAGCGCCTGCTGAATAAACGACACCCCCGTCGCCGCCTTCACAATTTCATCGGCAACCATTACCGCAAGTCCCACCGCAGCCAGCGCCAGACTCGCCCCACCGGTAAAAACAGCGGCCACAACGCTGACAATGGTTAGCAGCGCGCCGAGGACTTTCCCGATACATCCCATAATGCGGTTCGTTTCCTCGGCTTTGCGCGTCTCTTCCTGAAATTCAGCCGATTTCTTTTCCATCTCCGCCTGACGCCCTTCCTGCAAGGCGTTGAAAAGCGCAAGATCGTTTTGCAGGCTTTCTTCCGTATTTTTGCCCACAATCTCAATAAACATGGCCATGAGCATAGTGAGGCGGGCGACATTTGACAGATTATCCTGCTCACCCTGGGAAACCTGATTCTGAGAGGCGGCATTAGCCGTTCCCTGGAATTTGGTCAGAATGTTATCCGCTTTCTCGGCTTTCGCTTTGGCATCTGTGCCTGCTTTAACCGTCGCATCCGTGGCCTTATCTAATGCCTCTTTCGCCTCTGTCGCTTCTTTTCCGGCCTGTTCTACCGCGGCTTCAGCTTGTGCATAGCCGGGGTCAGCCGGGTCCAGCGATTGCAATTTATTTTGCGCCTGCGTCAGTTTTTTGGCCGCAGCGTCATAAACACTCTTGGCGGTATCCGTCTTTTTGATGCTGGCTTCATAGAGATCCGTCGCCTCCTGAGCCTCTCCCAGAGCCGTCTGGAATTCTTTCGATACCTGAATCCCCATCTCTTTTTGTGACTCAATCATCGCCTGCCATACCGCCAGACGAGACTCCAGTTGAGACAGCGAAACATCACCCAGTAGCGTCATTAACTTGCCAAGCAGTAACGTCAATTGCCCTTCGCTGGAGAGTTTTTCCCGGGCGGCGTCCGTAGGCGGCTTTAGACCCACCGTATTAATAGCGCTCTCGCCGGACTTTGTTCCGGCTTTAAGGTCGCCCGCTTTCGTTGCCACCACATCTTTAAAAGCTTTATCCGCCGCTTTTAAAAAGTCCGTGTTCTTACGAACGCCCTCAAAAGCCGCCTCAGCGAGGCGCGGATTTTGGGTATATCCGCTACGGCTAATGCTACTTGCGTCATTTACCATAATTATTCCTTTTCTTGTTCACTGTGCTGCTCTGTCTCCGCCGTTTTTAGCGCCTCCAGATAGACCAACGCTTTTGCCCGCAGAGACTCATCTTCAGTACGTTCATTGACAAGTTCAAAACACTGTCTGGCTTTTGCCGCCTTACGCATTAATAATTGACACTGCCCGGTAAAAAAAACGGGGCGATAATCATTTTTAAGTAACGTAAACGCTACTGCATAAAGGTCACATGCTTTCTGAAATTGTTTTTTCAGTTGGCATACCGCCGCCAGTCCCATGGTGTAATCGGGATTGTAAAAATCATAAATGCATAAGAAACGAAAGAATGTCTCAGCTTCATCCAGTCGTCCCTGGTTATAAAACTCATAAGCATGAGCATATAAACCGTCCATCATATCTTGAGGGATCCCATGAACGTCTTTTAGCGTGGCGCCTTCACTAACGGCATCCCAAATCATTTCCGCAACACGTTCTTCGCTGACATTATTTTGATAATCCATTACTTACTCCTGTTATCTGTCACCGACTTTGTAGAACTTAACGACTGCGTTTATCTGATGCAGTTATTAAACCCCGACGGTGGTTAGTGAACATTCAAAAAACGCCCAATGAATACATCGCTACTGCTTTACGCGGCTCAATGCCGTACCTCGTTTTCTTGTGGCTGAATAACGTCTTTGCCCGCGTTTTCTACCTCTTCCAGCCAAACCAGAAGACGTAAAACTTCATCAATTTCTTCCAGACTCACCAGATCATAACGGCGATGGGTTTTGAAAAGACTGCGCGCCAGTTTGATATCGACGATCACAGGTACGCCAACCTTCTCCGCATAGGCGCGGACGGCCAGTGCGCGCTGATTCGTTTCATACACCGAGATCATCGGAATCGGCATCAGTTCGGGTTTAAAATAAATCCCGATCGTAATATGCGTGGGGTTGGCAACAATCAGGCGTGAGTTTTCAATATCGGATTTCACCTGTTCAGACAGAATTTCCATATGAACTTCACGTCTTTTAGATTTAACCTCTGGGTTCCCTTCCTGCTCCTTCATTTCACGCTTCACTTCTTCCTTATCCATTTTCATATCTTTCATGGTCAGGAAATATTCCGCAATAGCATCCAATAATAAGACAATCAATGCGCAAGCAAGGCAAGTTAATACCAATGCGAGGAGAAGTTCACGCCAAATGACGGCAATACCTACAATATTGCCATTTAGCTGAGAAAAGATTTCAACCTTATATTTCTTCCAGCAAATGATGGCGGCCACCACAAAGGATGAGAGATACAGTAGGGTTTTGACCGTATCTTTAACCGTGCGCATACTAAAAAGTTTTTTTGCCCCTTCTACCGGGTTTAACGCCGATAAATTAGGCTTTAATGCTTCTGTCGCCAGCACAAAACCGGCCTGTAATAACGCCGGTAATGCGGAACACACTAAGCAGAGCAGCATAAATGGAATCAGATATTTTAACCCTATCCCAAAAACGGCCAAACTGTAGTCAGCCATGCTCTGATCAAAATTATCCGCAATAATGATCTTAATTATCCCCATAAACTCATTAAATGAGCCATACGACACCAGATAGGCAATTCCTCCCAGCGTCAGGCAGGCGATAATGAGATCTTTACTTTTAAATGACTGGCCTTTTTTAGCGGAGTCTTCCAGCCGTTTTTTAGTCGGTTTTTCTGTTTTATTCGAGGACATGCGTCGCCCCTCGCTCGTAAAACCAACTGCTTAATCCTGTGGCCTGGAAAGAGAGTCGCAGTACATTGTCCGGTAGTACCGGAGAGAAATAAAGCAGCATAATTAAAACGGCAATACCGCTTTTTACCGTCAGTGAAATCGCAAAAGCGTTCATTTGCGGAGCAAAGCGCGACAATAAACCCAGGAATACTTCTGACAGCAACAGCACTAATACCACCGGACTGGCCAGAACCAAGGCGTTTTGAGCCACCTGATTAATAAACGTTAATAGCGGCGGTAATGAAGGCGTGCACTCGTTCATCGGATCGCATAGCTGATAGCTTTTATTTAACACGTCAACCATCGTGACCAGACCGCCGTTTTGTAAATAAACGACAGCGGCAAACATATTCAGGAAATTAGCCATTTCCGAGGTATCAATACCGTTTGCCGGATCGATACTGCTACTTAGCGTTGCCCCTCGCTGGTTATCGATAATACAACCCAGCGCATGCATAACCCAAAAAGGCCATGACAGCAGACAGCCCAGCATGACGCCTACCGCCGCTTCTTGCAGAACTAACGGGATCATCGCCACCGATAAAAACGGCGGCGCCTCGTTCAATGCATGCGGCCATACTCCCAATGCCACCAGGATGATAATGGCGTTTCTCGGCGCGCCGCTTAATACCCCGCTATTCAAAAACGGCAGGAAGAAAAAAATCGGCGCCACGCGAGCAAACCCTAGCGCCGCAGACGCAACCAGGTGATGAATTTCAAAGTACAACGCGTAAAACATTTTTTACCCCTTAGCCAACGCCAGGAATATCACCTGACGCCCGTAAGAGAGTAAAACTTCGCCATACCAGCCAGACAGTAAAAACAAGCACAAACACACGCCAAGTAATTTAATGCCAAAAGGCAGCGTCTGTTCCTGTAATTGCGTTACCGTCTGGAATAACCCTACCAGGAGGCCGATAATCGTTGCGACAATCGTCGGCCACCCTGACAGGATCAAAACAAGATAGAGCGCCTTATTACCTGCAAACACTAAATCATCCATTTAACTATCCCGTCTCGTAATGATGTCATGTTGCAATGTCCATATACTGTAATATCAATCCCTTAGACAGTAAGGTCCAGCCATCAAGCGCGACAAAAAGCACCAGCTTAATAGGTGTAGATATCGTCACCGGACTCATCATCATCATCCCCAGCGCCAGTAGCACGCTGGATACCACCAGGTCGACGACGACAAAAGGTAAATAAAGATAAAAACCAATTTTAAACGCGCTTTTTATTTCGCTCAGCGCATAAGCAGGTAACAACGCAAATATTGAAGGTTTTTCAATTTCATCTTTGTCACGCTTTACCGTCTCGGTCTCTTCTCCATACTGACGCTTCAGTTGCGCGTTTTCAAAAAACTGAACTAACTCGCGATCTGAATATTTGATCAGATAATCGCGATAACCATCCAGACCTTCATCAACGTGTTTACTTAATGACGAAATATCATTAAAGGTGACATCTTCGTCCTCAAAATAGACGTAGGCATCATGCATTATGGGCCACATAACAAACATAGAAAGCAGCAATGCGACGCCGTTAAGCGTCATATTTGAAGGTATCTGCTGCAATCCCAGGGCGTTACGCACCATGACAAATACAATAGAAAATTTAACGAAACAGGTTCCTGACGCAATAATAAATGGCAACAGGGTGGAAAATGCCAGTAAGGCAATTAATGAGATATCATTCCCCATTACCAGACTCGCTCAGCCATTCATGGATCTCAACGCCTAAGGTGTCATTCATCTGTACCAGTTCGCCATTACCCAGCAAAACACCATTCGCCATAATTTCAACGTTAAGTTCAGCATTGGTCGGCAGTGATAATAGCTGTTGCTGCCCCATGGCTTCGAGTTCGGCGAGGGTAACGTTCTTACGATACAAAACAAATTCCAGTTTGACGGGCAATTGGTTCAAGCCTGGCAGAGTTTCTGCAGTTTCAGTTGTATTATTTTCTTCTTCGATATGTTGAATATCTAACGTTTCCACAATAATTCCCCCTTCAACACGGTTGAAATGACCTAACTTTTTCGCGTAGCAATAAACTTCCGCACGGGAAGTACGAATCAGGAGTACATCTCCGATCCCGATTCGGCCCAGCAACGAACGCTGCGTATCACTGCTACCGATTACAAAGCGCAACGGCCAACGCAGCATTTTCGGCCTGCCGCCCCCGACTGCAGGCAGTTCAGGAAGATGCTCAAACCACAGGCCGCCCCGATCGCTCATAATGTGCAACAATTTCCCTTCCGGCAGCGCGCTTCCCGGCACGGGGTTCTCTACGCATAAACGCCGACAGGACAAATGCGGCACGGGCAACTCAAACGGTCGCTCTGTTGCAGCAAGCCAGGGAACGACCAGATGCTCAGCGCCAGCAGAAACCGCCGCCCCCGCCAGAGCGGGAGAGACATGCTCAAGCCAGTCCCCAGGTTTAATCCAGGCCGACCACCGTTTTTCTGCATCGCTCAACCGAACCCACATTCCCTGTCGCGTCGGATATTCCAGCGTAGCTTCCTGGCCATGGCGCTGGCATTCTGTCGCGGTTTGCGCCAATAGCCATTCGCGACGATCAATCTGTCTCACACGCAATGACATCAGGCGTCATCCTCCTCGCCAGATTGCTGTCTGTGCTGTTGCTGCTGCGGATTTTGTTGATCGTCTCGCGTCAGGTGCCAGCGCTGGGGATTACCGTTTTGCCATTGATCATGCAAACGATGTTCAACCTGCGTATTTGACGGTATTAACGAAAACTCCCCTGCTTGCCGCGCCTGAATATTGACGGAATAGTCATTTCCCCAGCGCTGAAAACGGTAAGTCAGCGAGCTATCCTCTCCTTTCACGCCATCGGCAGTGGGAAAAATAGTCATCATCGGCTTTGATTGCGCCGCTAAAGGCATTTTTTCATCGCCGCCGGTTAATTGGCTAAGATCGGCGATAGTGGTTGGTTGCAGCGGAAGCTGAGAAACATCTTTAACCTTTTTATGATCTTTATCGTCAGGCTTACCAGTATTGGCTGCGGCCATTCGGGCAGGTGCGACATCCCGCGCCAGCGGCGCGCCCTCTTTACGAACGCCTTCGCCCGCGATGGCTTTATTATCCCCAGGCAATGCCTTGATATTATCGTCAGAGATTCCCGTGGCGTTATCGGTTACTTCACTAACGGATTCCACAGCTTTTAAATCAGCAGATAATTTTTTACCGCTTACGCTTTCTAACGGCCTATTTTTAGACGATAGCAACGCTGCGGATTTATCTACTTTGGCCTCCGCAGAAATCAAACCGACAGATTTTTCAGCAGTGACTTTCAACAGTTTTTCAGCAATCCTGAGTTCGCCTTTTCCGTTATGATGCAGACCAGAAACGTTGCCATTGTGATGTTCTGATTTCGCTGGCGCGCCATGTCGCCATGCCGCCAGTAATACCGGTAAAGCCGTTTCTTTATGCATTACGAAAGCATCGCCATAGTCGCGATCTTTTTTATCACCGGAATATTCTGTCTTATGTTTTTCCACCGCTTTTTTTAATGCTTCTGATAAACCGCCAACCTCATCCTGCTGCGGCAGTAAAATGTTCCCGGATGAACTGACAGCTGACACATCGCCCATTAAATTATCTCCTCTGACTCGGCCTCTTCCTGCTGTATCTCTCGCTGGATATAGTGTCTTTTCTGACGGATTATCCAGCGTTGATAGTTCCCTTCTTTGCGCAACCAATATTTACTTTTTTTCTGAAACTCTTCCCTTTTCTTTTCCAGCTCGCTCCGTTTTTCCTGAATTTGTATAATCTGGAGTTCTAAATCTTTTATCTGCCGGCGAACAATAGACTGCTTACGTAATAACGTATAAATTTCCTCACGACTGAGCTGTCTGTTTTCTGCACGCAGCGTATCTAATAACAATTTCAGACCCGCTATTTGTTCAAGGATCGCCTCCTCCTCGGCCTGCAGCCCGCGGTCCTCATCCTGATAGCGAAGTAATATCGACTCACACTGTGAATGAAATACCGTACAGCGCCGCTGCAATACTTTAATTCTGGTCAGCGAATGCATTCATACCGCTCAACGTGTCATCAAAGGATGAATACTGCGCTACCGGCTGGCATAACCAGGCTTTCAGGCTATCCCGCATCTGCATCGCCCGATCGTTATCGATATTTTCGCCAGGACGATATTCTCCCAAATCAATGAAAAGCTGGAGCTCTTCCAGACGCGTCATTAATTTACGCACGGCAGATGCCTGTTCAGCATGTGTCGGCGTCGTGACTTGTCCAAAAACGCGGCTTACGCTTTTCAGTACATCGATTGCCGGGTAATGTCCCTGCCCGGCCAGCTTTCTGCTCAGATACAGGTGACCGTCAAGGATAGAGCGAATTTCATCCGCCATCGGGTCCGCCTCTTCCTCGCTTTCCAGCAGTACCGTATAAAAGGCAGTAATGCTTCCCTCGCTGGTCGCCCCGGGGCGTTCCAGCAAGCGGGGCAAATTATCGAATACGGAGGCGGGATAACCTCGACGAGCCGGACGCTCTCCCGACGCCAGTGCCACGTCTCGCAAAGCACGCGCATAACGGGTCATGGAATCGATAAAAAGCACGACCCGTTTTCCCTGGTCGCGAAAATATTCCGCTACGGTTGTCGCCAGTTGCGCCGCATTGCAGCGATCGACCGAGGGGAAATCGGAAGTGGCAAAAACCAGCACGCATTTTTCTTTCTTATGCGAAGCGCGCAACATATCCACGAATTCAGTGACCTCGCGGCCTCGTTCACCGATAAGACCAATAACAAAGACATCCGCCTCCGTTTGCTCGATCAGCATATGCATCAGCATGGTCTTACCGCATCCTGCGGAGGCAAAAATGCCCATTCGCTGGCCTACGCCACAGGTCAATAACCCGTCAATCGCGCGCACACCGGTAATCAGCGGTTCACGGACGCCAACGCGCGAAGCGTAAGACGGCGGTGCGACATCAATAACGCGTTCTTCGCTAATCGGCGCCACTTCAGGGGTAAAACGCTCAACGATTTTCCCTGTCGGATCCAACACCGCGCCTAATACTGAGTATCCCACCCACGCCGATAACGCACGTCCAGTGGGATAAAGCACGACATCGCGGCTCAGCCCCTGGGCATTGCCGATAAGGCTCAGCACGGTGCGTTCCCGCTGTAAGCCAACCACCTGCGCACGTGCAACAACCTGTTTTTGGTGCCAGCCACGGCGTATTTCACACAGTTCGCCAATGGCCACATCGCGCAATTCCGCCTCAATAATTGGGCCGGTTATTTTTTGTGGGTAGGCCAGATATTGCAGTAAACGAGGTGTTTTCATCTCATTAGCGACCGACTAAAAACTTCCAGATAGTTGTAAAACCCATTCAAGGCAGTAGAGAACTTTTCACCGTCAGATAAAAAATCCGGATGCACTAAGGCTTTAAGCGTTAGCTCCCCATTCTGCTCCCCCAGTAGTAATTGCCCGCCGCGGGCAAAATGGCATCCTTCCATTATGGTCATTAAGATTTCATAAGCCCGCTGTTGTAATACCACCATGCTGTCAGCACCCAATTGCGCCCAGATCCATACATCATCGTCCTTGACGCTGATACAGATACTTGGCAATGCAAATAAATCCAGAACAATTGTTGAATGGCTATCTATTCCTCCGATGAGTGAAGGATCGCAACCACTTACTTCCAGTGCGGAACGAACTAATTCAGCGATATCCAAATGTTGCATAGATCTTTTCCTTAATTAAGCCCTTATATTGTTTTTATAACATTCACTGACTTGCTATCTGCTATCTCACCGAAAGATAAAACCTCCAGATCCGGAAAACGACCTTCAATCATTTTCTTAATAAATCGACGGACATCGACAGACGTAAGGAGGACAAGATCTTTATGTGCAATCAATAAATCATCCAACTTAAGTGTAATGAGATCCATCAAATTAGCGGAGGCTTCCGGGTCAAGGCTGAGGAAGGTACTGCCAGAGGTCTGACGGATCCCTTTGCGAATAACATCCTCAACTTCAGCAGATATCATTACTGCTCGTAATTCGCCGCCATTGGCGAATTTATGACAAATATAACGCGCCATTGCTCCACGAATATGCTCCACAAGGTTAATGACATCTTTTTCTCTTGGCGCCCACAATGCGAGCGCTTCCATAATTAATTTCATATTACGCACGGAAACACGTTCGCTTAACAAACGCTGCAAAACTTCAGATATACGTTGTACCGTGGCATGTCTGAGCACTTCTTTAAGTAAATCAGGAAATTTCGCTTCCAGTTGGTCCAGCATATGTTTTGTTTCCTGAATACCGAAATATTCATTGACGTTGCGCGCCAGCGTCACCGCCAGACAGTGGTAAAGCTCATCAAGCGCGTTCCGCAACACATAGCCAAGCTCCCGGAGTTTCTCCCCCTCTTCATGCGTTACCCAGAAATACTGACTGCTACCTTGCTGATGGATTGTTGGATTAATACCAAAGGACACGACTTCATCGGAATAATTTACCACTCGCATCAAATCAAAATAGACCGTAAATTGTTCAACACGGATCTCATTAATCAACAATACGATGCTGTTATCGTCCAGGCCCTCGCCATCGCGTAACAATACTTCCGGCAGGCGCACGCCATAATCAATAAAGAACTGACTACGTAGACGCTCCGCAAGTTGAGCTTTTTCCAGATCTTCACGCCGGCTCTTCGGCACAAGTAATATCAACGGTACAGTCTCTGTAGAGACTTTATCGAGATCGCCAATCAGTCCTAACGACGACCCTTCTTTTTCCTCAATACTGAGCGGCTGCTCGCCTTTGCTGGTTTTAGGTTTGGCGGCGCTACGTTTTGCTTCACGGAATTTAAAATAGAAGAGTACGCTTAAAACCACCGATAAAATAACAAAAACCGGCAGCGGGAATCCCGGCAGAGTTCCCATTGAAATGGTCAAAATAGCCGTAACAACCAATACAAATGGGTTGTTCAACAGCTGCGTCATGATATTCCGCCCCATATTATCGCTATCGCCATTTACGCGAGTCACGATAAAACCGGCACTAATCGCAATCAACAATGCGGGGATCTGGGCGACAAGACCATCACCAATGGTCAGCATGGTATAAGTAGACAGAGCGGAGGACAAATCCATACCATGGCGGGTCATCCCCACCGAAATACCGCCAATAAAGTTCACAAAGATAATAATGATGCCGGCAATAGCGTCACCTTTGATAAACTTCATCGCACCGTCAAAGGAACCGTAAAGCTGGCTTTCCCTTTCCAGTACGC
Organism: Salmonella sp. SAL04214; assembly: GCF_046550615.1. Taxonomy (NCBI): domain Bacteria; kingdom Pseudomonadati; phylum Pseudomonadota; class Gammaproteobacteria; order Enterobacterales; family Enterobacteriaceae; genus Salmonella; species Salmonella sp. SAL04214. The sequence goes on along the minus strand of NZ_JBGDXT010000001.1, from coordinate 521,941 downwards.
TTCGCCGTTCGCGCGCAGCATCCGCATCAATAATACCGGCCTTCAAATCGGCATCAATACTCATCTGTTTACCGGGCATACCATCCAGAGAAAATCGGGCCGCGACTTCCGCGACGCGTTCTGAACCTTTGGTAATAACGATAAACTGGACCACGGTGACAATAGAGAAGACAACAAAACCCACCGCCAGGCTATCGCCAATAACGAATTGCCCGAACGTGGCGATAATTTCACCGGCATCGGCTTCAATCAAGATAAGACGGCTGGTACTGATCGATAATGCCAGACGAAAGAGCGTGGTAATTAACAGTACCGCAGGAAACGTTGAAAAACTGAGGATTCTGTCAATGTAGAACGACCCCATAAACACCAATATCGCCAGTACGATATTCAGTGCGATCAGGAAATCAACCAGATAGGTAGGTAATGGAATGACGAACATAGAAATGATCATCACCATTAGTACCAGAATCAGTAATTCAGGTCGTAAACGAGCACTGTTAAGTAGAGAAAGCAGCACTATAGGTATCCTGTTAATATTAAATTAAGACAGCTTTTCAATAGTACGACGCTGTTCTGCCATTTCATGCTTGTAGGCAATATCGGTCATACTACGTAACGCCATTAACAATTCTTCCTGCCAATATTCTTCATAAAAGAGTGAAGAGGGTATGGCTTTACATACTTGATAAAATATCTGCAAAAAGGATGCATGTTCTTTATGACTAAGCAATAACGCATTCAAGCCTATAATATCGGCTAACAGCGAATCCACTTCATGTGGCTGTTGCAATAGCGAAAGCATCAGTAGTAACCACGACGACTCCTCCGCATTAAACGCTTTGGTAAACGAATACGATAACAACGTACTCACAAACAGTAGGTCAGCGGAGCGCAACATTTTGAGTTGCGTCAGGCGTCGTAAAAGCTGGCCAAACTCCAGACGCGAACAGCTGGCGTCATTCGCGTCAATATCGGTTAATAGCGAACCCTCAATAAAATCCAGTACCACCAGTCGACGTTGATAGCCATAACTGGCTATCCAGTCAGAGTAAATCTCCACTTCATGTGATTCACTCTGGATAAATTGCCGATAGCTGGCGCGCAATAAGCCTGGTTTTAACGATAATGTTTTCCCAAAAAGCCGGGCCTTCAACGCACAATTAATCCCTGCCTTGAGGGTCTTCGGATCGGTTTGCTCTTCAACGTGCTTAAGTAACGACTCCAGCTTTTTCCGCACGATCTCTTCCAGATCTTTACGACGAAGCAATTCACGTAACACAAGGACTAAATCACTGGGGTCAGGAAATAAGCTACGCGCCTGACGTAAAAAATCTTCTAACGCGCCGCCATGTACGCTAATTAGCTTTAATATTTGCTTCGCCTTCGGTAAAGCCTCATCCTCCAGCACGCGTTCAAAACTGTTAGATAAATTACTGGATTTTTTTTCATAATCGCGACGGTTACGAAATTGCGCCAGCGCCGCTGACATTTCGTCCGTCGACTGGACAAATTTTTGTACTTCCGCCCCTGGAGACGAATCCTCTGCGGCCTGTTGTATTTCCGCCTGTTGCGCATCAGTATGCTGGGTCGCATCCTGATGAGATGTCTGCCGGGACAATATTCTGGAAAATGAAATACCGGAGGTTGAGCCAGGAATCATTTAATTACCTCCTGACCTCTATCCAGATAAACACGAACCCATTTCTGTAACTTATCGTCCCCACTCCAGGCACCGCTTTGCTTCAGAATATTGTTTACCGATTCGCTGGCATCCGGCGTTAACGGGTCGACAATTTCTTTTGGTTCAATCATGAACACACGAACAACATTACTTTTATTCTTACTGGAATAACGGAACAGGCTACCAATAAGCGGTAATTTGCCTAAAAACGGAATACTTTGGACAGTATCGGTATTTGCATCCCGTGTATAACCCCCGACCAGCAAACTTTTTCCGTGCGGCACTCTCGCAATAGTGCTAATTAACGTTCGCCCGACTTCGGGTAACGCATCTACGGAGGTGGTAGTATCAGATTGCGGTGTCTTATCGTTGCCATCTTCAATGTCCAGCGACATTTCTATCTGACCATCTGCGGAAAAACGGGGCAGCACTCGGATCATTGTTCCGTATGTTACATGCTCAAGCGCCACATTACGTTCCCCAATCAGCTTGGTGTAAAACGTTCTGTTGTTATCAAAAATAGCGGGAACATTTTCCTGAGTCAGTAATACCGGGCGCGAAACCACCGTCGCCTGTTTCTTCTCTTCTAACGCATTTACCGCGGCGATGAATCGACTTCCATCGAGGGTACTTATTGAAGACTGGTTTAATGACACGCCAAGTTTATCCCCAATAGTAATGCTGCCGCTCCATGAAGTGCCCAAACGCTCCAGATCGCTTTTATTAAGATCGACAATCCACAGGGATAATTCTACGTGACGTTTGGCGACATCCAGCGCTTTAACCAGCATTTCGATAAAATGCACCTGCTCAGCCGTTCCCTTTACTAACAAACTGTTGGTATCCGGATAGGCCACGATTTTAATATTGCCCGCCGCGGCATTTTGCTTTAAAGCTTCCTGCAGACTCATGCCACCGGCATAATTTGCTGCTTTACCTTTTTCTCCATTCGCTGAAAATGCTGGCATCGCCGGGGGTTCGCTACTGACAATATTACCTAAGGGTTGCTCTTCTCCCTGCAATAACCTTTCAATGGCCGTAGCAATACCGGGAATAACCATTTTCTGATCGCGCAGATTATAGGTACGATCGCCCACGAAGGTATTGTTCAGACGCATCACCCCTATTTTCTGGCGTCCCAGCTCAATACCATCGTTTTGCTTGTCCATCATGGTGGCAGCGTTGACCACCATATCAACATAGACGGGTGGCCCTGAAACATAGAATGTTCCTTTACGGTTATCGCCACGTAGCGGGTAATTTTTGTTATATAAACCTGAGCGTTTTAGAAAATTGTTGAACTCATTGAGTGAGACGTTGCGTAAAGAAACCACGGCATTGCGCATTTCACTGGCGTCATAAATATAGATAGCCTGCCCATCGAAATACCAAATCAGCCCCAGTTGTAGGGAAAGCTTCTCCAGTAATGCGTTAGGATCGTGAAACTCAAAGTTGCCCGTAATTTTTTTTCGTGCCGCCATTTTGCTAACAATGACAGGCTCCTTTAGCTGTAGCGCCATGGCATCGAAAAATGTCCGCAGGCTATCGTCTTTCGCAACAAACCCACTTCCCGTTACAGGTATTTTTTCACTAGAATAACCAGGTGCAACCAGAACAAGCGCGGCACATGCCAGCACTCTGGCCAAAAGAATATGTGTCTTCATTTGTCTGCCAATTGAATAATATTTGATAATTTCCGCGGCGAAACGCCGATCAGCTCTTTGATCTCACTAGAAAAATGTGAAGGCGATGAGTAACCATGATTAACGGCTAATTGGGTGATGTTCTCGTGGCCTTCTACACTATTCAGCAGCGATTGCGCCATACGCCAGTTTCGTAATTCACTCTTCGCTTTTCCGCCCAACGCTCTGCTGCACAAACGACGAAAATGGGTATAAGAAACGCCATAGTCTTCTCCCAGCATTCTCATCGTGTTGCCGCTGGTTGACTGAGCGAGTAAATAGCCAACCAACCAGTAACTCTCGCTTTTTCGTAACAGCGCCAGTACCTTATTGAAGGCCGGAGAAGGCGTAATAATTTGCTGCAAAAACCAGTACTCGCAGCGTTTACGATCTTGCCAAATAGCGCGAAACTCAGGACTCAGCAAAACCCATTTATCGGATTCAGCATATGTCGTGTCCACTAATCCTGCGCCATCGATAAATGCCAGTAATTTGCTGAGTACTTCAATTTTTAACGGTCGAAAAACCAGGTCTCCTGATACTGGTGCGACAACGGCCTGCTCGCAAAAAAGCAGCGCGCCTTCCTGAATCAGGCAGTTTTCATTGTGTCGGCCTTCAGAAAATGACATATGCAGCTTTTGCGCGGAACACGTCTGTATAAACCATGCTTCCGGGCTGCGGATTTTCCGCTTCTCTCCTTCTTTAAGTACTTCCTGCGTATTTAGCATAGTTGTCAGCACCAGTTAAAAATCATTTTAATATGTAAACAATACCGGGAGCGGGTGGCAAAATCCTGATGCAATCATTATGAAACTGATGCCACCCGCTAATTAAATTAGCCAACTTGCACAGCGCTCGCTGATTTAAAATAGAAAATCAGCTCATAGTATATAAATTCTGGCTTATTATTCTGCAGCAGCAAAAATTCAGATATTATCATCGGGATGGAGAATTAATTATTTATATCAGGAGTTTTTTTTGCTAGCATTCCTGAAACGCATTCGCCCCTTATCACTATTGTCAGATAACGTTCTGACGGTTGTGTAAAAACATTGCGCCTCATTCTTCTGTAGTTGGAGTTAATATGAAAAAATTTTATAGCTGTCTTCCTGTCTTTTTACTGATCGGCTGTGCCCAGGTGCCCCTCCCTTCCTCCGTGAGCAAACCGGTACAGCAACCTGGCGCTCAGAAAAAGCAACTGGCCAACGCAAATAGTATTGATGAGTGTCAGTCTCTTCCGTATGTGCCGTCAGACCTTGCGAAGAATAAATCATTATCAAACCAGAACGCTGATAATTCCGCATCAAAAAATAGCGCAATCAGCTCAAGCGTTTTTTGTGAAAAATATAAACAAACCAAAGAACAGGCGCTCACCTTCTTCCAGGAGCATCCACAATACATGCGTTCGAAAGAAGATGAAGAACAACTCATGACCGAATTTAAAAAAGTTCTGCTTGAACCCGGAAGTAAGAATTTAAGCATATATCAAACGCTACTTGCTGCCCATGAAAGACTGCAAGCCTTATAAGGCCATATCACCTTTGGCTGAACTCATCATGATATAATTAAGACTATATTTTGCATTGCCACTTAATATCAATATAATTATTATAGCTATGGTCACTTTTACGGTTGGCCATTTGTCTCTTACGTTGCATTTATCAATCTGCTTTTTGATACAGCAGCACCTCGCTGCTGCTTTTTTTATTTGCGATAAAGAACTGCCTCCCAAACTCGGGAAAATAGCCGAAACTTATACTGACAATCTATCGTCTCGTATATCGCGGTAAACTGACATCCTCCTCTTGCCCCACATGTTGGCATTCTTACGATACCCCATCCACTTTTCGCGAATAACGTTCTTTTTACCTGTGACAGCGTATTGACGACCAGGCTAGTATAGCGGCAGAAACGTCCCGATGTCTGGAATGAATGGCAAACAGTCTATAAGGTGATTGAATGGATACGACAGAAGAACTAAACGGAACCTACTTCTACCACGGACAATCGAACCTGCCAGCAGGTGAACTATTTGATGTAATTTTCCTTGAGCAATTTTGTGATGAACTTGGGATTAGCATTGAGTCAGGTGCTGCTATCCTCGCCGGGCAACCGTGGTTAAAAACCAGAACGAAACCGGGAGAGGCAATCAAAGGGACAAGTGTTATCTCCAGGTATGGGAGAATGCTTTTACGAAATGCACGAACTCCTTTTGGTATTAGAGTTCCTACACCCGTTGGTATAAGAATGCGAAAAACAAATAATCTTGCCGCAGTCATAGCACGATATGTTCCATGGTTAGGTTGGGTTGGTCTTGTGAATTCAATTTACCAGGTATCAAGGAGAACTCAGGCAAAATACAACCTAATAGCACGCCCTAAAGATCGTATACAATGGACATCCTTTTGATGGACACAATTCAGCAAGAGGTGTTAGCACTCTTCCGTGAAGAGATTCCCGGATATTTAGACAGCAATTGGAAAGAAATCCCTTTAGAACTTGATTCTGATTTATTTGAAGCTCCAGGCGATGACCTGCATGAAGCTTTGGATAAATTTGAAAAAAAATTTAATGTAGATTTATCACAAGTTAAATGGTCGTGTTATTTTCCCTGGGAGAATACTCCACTGCTTACACGATGGTTTAAATTAAAACGGGAAGATGTAGAACGAACTCGTACGCCTTTAACAATCAGAATGTTTTCTGAGTCAGCGAAAGCTGGGAAATGGCTTTATGATTAATGAAAAATATGCCGAATTAATCAGGAGTTAATTACTATGAATTTTGTTAATCGGTTAAAATTAAAAGTAGTAAATTTCATATGCTTTTCGAATTAAAATAATTTGTTGTATCTACTTTTCGACCACTAGTAACTTTGACGCCATCCGTTTTAAATTGACCATTTTGTTCTGGTGGTATATCGCGAGTAGATATTTCTGAAGTGCTTGACTATTCACTCTTTTTTAGCCTGCATGTATGGTGGCGACGATGCTGTTACATAGGTACCGGTATATTACCAAATTGATTCTGCCAGATATCCCGCCTCACGTAGAGCATTCATAATTTTATTCGCTAATTCATACTGATATTCATACGAGGTATTCTCCATGGAAAATACCGTTAATTCATATTTATAATACAGCCACCCATCATTCTCATTTATCAACTTAGGATTACAGTCATAATTTCTTTCTATTGTAATCATTGTATTTTCGTATCTTAAATATAATGAATTCACTTTTATTATGTCTGGAATCCCTTGGGATAAAAAATCAATTAACTCATATTTATCCAGATCAGACTCAACAACGATTGTGAATTCAGCGTTAACTTCTTCCATTATGGAACCTCAATATATGGGCCTCTATTAAACGGTGATGATCCTTTCATTACCGATATCTGTATTTTTGTTACATCATCCGGATGAAAGTGTAGGATATACATCCTCCCGTATGCCACCTTCATCACCAGGGCCTAATGCACGCCGTTGGGCCTTTGTTGATTTTTAACCATCTGATCTTACTCAGCAATAGTGGACACGCAACTAAGTGAGTAAACGCTCAAGCAAGAGGTGACTCACATGACAAAACCAGCATCAACCACCAAAAAGCCACGCAAGTAGCACACGCCTGAATTTCGCCAGGAAGCCCTGAAACTGGCGGAACGCATTGGGGTGGCCGCTGCCACCCGCGAGCTTAACCTGTATAAATCACAGCTCTACAGCTGGCGAAGCAAACAGCAAACTCAGCTTTCTTCTTCTGAACGTGAGCAGGAGATGTCCGCCGCTTAGGGTTGTGTCCATACTACGCGGGTAGGATCAATCAACCAGTTACGGCAAAAAAGAGAATCATGGATATATTTAGCAAACTCCCTGATGATACGTAATCAGTGAGATTAAAATAATGCAATCGCGATAAACCGAAGTTAATCCCCTGTTTAAAGACAGTGAGCGACCTTCTTGCCATGCCTGGACTATATCAGCCTCATCTGTACGCCTTGAAAGCGTACAGATATGTATTATAATTGTACATATTGTTCATAAACAGGAGGATGAAAACCATGCCTCAGATAGCTATAGAATCTAACGAAAGGCTGTCGTTACGTGTATCGACGGATGCCAAAAAGTTGATAGTCCGCGCTGCGGCAATCCAGCAAACCAACCTGACGGATTTTGTGGTCAGTAACATACTACCTGTCGCACAGAAGATTGTTGATGCCGCCGAACGGGTATATCTGACGGAGCGCGATACTCAAATGATCATGGAAATTTTAGATAACCCGCCAGCGCCGAATGAAAAGCTTCTTGCCGCTGCTTTCGCCCGGCCGGACATGAAGAAATGATGTTTACAGACTGGCATGAGGCCGCGATAGGAAAAACCCACAATCGAATGAATTTTGATTGTGGGGATGCCGATCTGAACCAATTCCTGCAACGCCATGCACGACAAAATCATGAGAAAGGGACAACGAAAACCTATGTTGCGCTTGATAATTCGGATGTTACACGTATCCACGGCTTTTACTCAGTCAGTCCTGCATCACTGATATATGCACAGGTTCCCGGCGCAATCAGCAAAGGATTAGGGAGATACGATGTGCCAGTGTTTCGTCTGGGTCGTTTAGCCGTAGACAAATCTATGCAGGGGCAAGGGCTGGGAGCACAACTTTTGTTATCTGCCGGAAAGCGTTGCATACAGGCGGCTTTGCAGGTCGGTGGCGTAGCCCTGCTTATTGATGCCAAAAATAAACAGGTCTGCGACTGGTACAAAGGATTTGGCGCAGTACCATTAAACGATCAACCCCTTTCCTTGTTGCTGTCGCTTAAAACGCTTTATGCTGCTTTATCTGCATCTGGTAGGTTATGACAACATGAGGCTTTGTTGAATAATTCAGAATCGGCCAACGATAAGGATACAGGACTCCCACCGGAGCACTCGTTATACGAGCCTGACGCTGGTCGGCATTGCCAACAACGTCATCCGGTTCAGCGCTTTGGCCATCGCCATCGCTTCACCCACCTGCGCGTCATAGTTCCGCAGGCTCAGATGGCCGCCCAGCAAGGTTTTGATACGGAACATGACCGTTTCCGCTACTGAACGACGGTGATAGCCCACTTTATTTTTCCAGACCTCATTGCTGCCGCTCAGATGTTGATTTTAAACTTTTGCTTTGCCATGGGAACCCGATGCTGAAACGACAGTAATGATCAGATCCGCCAATCTCTTTATTCAACAAAGCCCCTTCGGGATAGAGCTTCCGTTGAGCGGGAAAGTATGCCTTTGCAATTAATCAGGAAAGTGTTGCGCGAGAAATCGTGCATCTTTCAAGCACATCGTCTACTTTAATTAACCGATTCATAAAATATATATTCTCTGTTCATTTCTAGCTTGTAGGCTATTTTAATAACGGTGTATTTTAAACAATAAAAATTAATATTACCCTACTTCTTTGTTATAATACCAGCCTCCAAAATTGTGCTATAGGAACATCATGGAATTAATCCGTTATGCTGACATCAACAGCGATCTCTATCGCCACATTTGGGTCGTTGGTGATATTCATGGATGTTACTCCTTATTGTTAACCAGACTGGCTCAATTACATTTCTCTCCTGATACCGATCTCTTGATCTCCACTGGAGATAACATTGATCGAGGAAAAGAAAACCTTGAAACACTGAGACTGTTAAATACCCCATGGTTTATTTCTGTAGTGGGTAATCATGAAGCTATGGCGCTTGACGCTTTTGAAACACAGGATGGCAATTTCTGGTATGTAAACGGTGGTTACTGGTACGACTCGGTCACTGAAAAAGACAGGCAAGAAGCCACTGACCTATTACTAACTTTTAAGCAGCGTCCTCACATCATAGAGGTTGAAACGTCCTCAAAGAAGTACGTGATTGCCCATGCCGATTATCCAGATGACAGCTACGATTATGGAAAGCAAGTTGATATTGATGGCGTTCTATGGTCACGCGATCGTCTGCTTGGTTCGTTACAGGGGAATATCCATCCAATACGCGGTGCGGATACTTTTATCTTCGGCCATATGATTGTTGACTACACAACAACATTCGCCAATCAAATCTACATTGACACCGGTTCTTTCTGTTCAGGCAATCTGTCTTTTTTTAAAATAAAGTAATCTGGAATAGAATTATATAATATCAACCCTCCCTGCATTATGGGCAATGATATAGCCTTCAATAAGTACCATTGCCCATTCGTAATAGCGTCTAAATTTCGCGTTTTTCTGCCCATTTCAGCATTAAGATCGCAGGCCAAAAAAACGAAGCCGTAATCCGACGCAGGTAGTTACCCGATCGCCTGAGACGAGTAAAGATCGCACATCTCAAGATACCTATCGGAAGAAAGCGCAATAACCGTGGTGGCGAAATGGATCGGCTTGCCTTCATGCAACACAATCTTAATACCGGCGGCGGCCGGGATGAAGTTAATGCTCTGTGAATGCCAGGTGTTTTCGGCGATATTTGTCCAGGCCGCGAATTTGCCATTACAGAAGCGAATACCTTCACGACTGATGGTAACTGCCGGCTTTGCCGCGCTTAAAAATGAGCGAGCCAGGCGCACAATAAATAACAGACTGCCGCAACAAATAAGTCCCATAAAGACAGCACCGCCAGTTTTGGGCTCCTCGGGATCGGTGGCCATACTCACCGCCAGCGCAATAAAAACTCCCATCATACAAATCCAGAACACAATACCAACCAACGTTTTAGATCTGGAATAATAGATATTGAACTCCACAGGCATGTTTTGCTGGCTGGTTTTTGATACGTACAGTTCCATTGATTCATCCTTGTATAAAAATGTCGTCAGGCGGGTAAACGCTGGGAAAGAAAGTTGAGCAGCAGCGGCTCATTGACGATAGTGGAGCGGTCGATTTTGCAGATCCGGCCCGTAGCGGTGCTAATCATCAGATAGCTCATTGAACTGCCAGCACCCTCCTCGCGCTGGGTGCGAATACTGGCGATCTGCGCATACGGTACCGCCCGGTTTTTGTGTTCAAGCCGATCCGCCAGCGCGGTCACTTTGCCGAATTTAAGACGTCCATCGGCGGCGAGGCGCGCCCCCAGCGCAGAACCGTGTCGCCGGACAAGTTCAGCAGCCAGTCGGTCGTAAATTCCGTTGCCATCGTTCCAGAAATCAAGGTAGATGACGTACTTCTTGCCGCCACTGTGGCGCAAGATGAGTTTGTCGGATTGGTGGAGCAGACGCATTGACTCAAGCGCATCGTAATGGATAACCCGATGCCCGGCCTGCAACGCGGTTTCGGTTAACGTCATCCTGCGCGGCGTAAACAGAAACAGAACTGTGACGCTGAATTTCCAGATGATAAACAACAGGCCCACCAGTAGCGATATACCGGAAAGCCGATAATTCACGGTGGCTGTTGCTATGCTGAGAATAAAAAAACCGATCCCGATAGCAAACCATTTCAGCTCCGAAAGCGAAAGATGCCGGGTGTATTGACGACTTTCCATGATGGTATGGTATCCCTGATTTTACTGTCGGCGTATTACGTCAGGTTGAGTAAGGAAGCTATATCCGTTATGTTTTAGGTTATATACACTTCATCCTTCAGGCTGCCGGAGCAACTATTGTACGCTCCCGGAGATTAATGAGAGACATCCTGCCTCTCACCGAAGACCAACCACGAGCCTATACACCATTCGGTGTAAATGCCTTTCTCGGAAGTGAACGTCCAGGCGGCTACCGAACCCGAGCGTGATAATAAAGCGACTCGTTGTCATGAGCCAGTCCCTTAGCGACATTGTCCATTTTCGGATGTCGGCCTGAATTGCCAGTCACACGACCTTTTTCACTGACTCGTCCGTCGGAAACACCGTACGCTTTTTAATAGCATGTTGATTATCTATGCCGGAAATGCGGGTCTGGTTTTTCTTCAGCAGACGATCGAACGGGCTGAGATCTTCAGGTATTTTGAGATTTTGGCCAGTGCATTAGCCAGAGCCTGCAACTGTTTTTCGTCCATAAAGCAACCAGCTTTTAATGTTGAATCGAACATATCAAAATCAGGCAATTACACAATTTTAATTACAGTCTCATTTTGAGTTCGGAAGCATCCGTTTCCCTCTTAATTTTGTTGGGATTTCTCTTTGTTGCGAGCATGGTCTGAACTAATTGCCTGGCAGCTTGCCTTGTTTCGTCAATATTTGGAAAATCGAACACATTTCCAACTTTTACTTTCAAGACAGAACTTGGCTTCCTACCCTCACTGACATTACGATCTGACGAGGCTACTCTTCGCTGGATTACGTAGGTTTTTTTCGTCAAACTGGCTTTTACCCCGAAACCAGCAGGAGCTTCTCTGTGGTCATCGAAAACAGTGTAGAGTTTTTGAGCTGGGTTAGCTTCGAAAACGATTTTTCCAGAGCGACTGAGTGCAGGCTTAACATTGATACTTAACTTGTTGATAATGAAAGGCTGGCTGAGAGTTGTTTTCAAAGTATCACCCCTGTTGTAGTCCAGGAATGATGAGAATGTAACCTGTCACATTTTAGGCTACAGGTGAGCTACAAATTTATGGGTTTATGTGAGTTTATAAGGGTTTTACCCGGGGCCACATGAGCACTTGAAAGAATAAAAAAACGAGTAAAATCAATATGAATGAGTCATTTGATAAGGACTTCTCCAACCACACCCCCATGATGCAGCAGTATCTCAAGCTGAAAGCCCAGCATCCGGAGATCCTGCTCTTTTATCGTATGGGAGACTTTTACGAGCTGTTTTATGACGACGCAAAGCGTGCGTCGCAGTTGCTCGATATTTCGCTGACCAAACGCGGCGCATCGGCTGGCGAACCTATCCCTATGGCGGGTATCCCGCACCACGCCGTAGAAAACTACCTCGCGAAACTGGTCAATCAGGGCGAATCCGTCGCTATTTGCGAACAGATTGGCGATCCGGCCACCAGCAAAGGTCCCGTTGAACGTAAGGTCGTGCGTATCGTTACGCCTGGCACCATCAGCGATGAAGCCCTGTTACAGGAGCGTCAGGATAACCTGCTGGCGGCTATCTGGCAGGATGGTAAAGGCTACGGTTACGCCACGCTGGATATCAGCTCCGGGCGCTTTCGTCTGAGCGAACCCGCCGACCGTGAAACGATGGCCGCAGAGCTGCAGCGCACCAATCCCGCCGAACTGTTGTATGCCGAAGATTTTGCTGAAATGGCGTTAATAGAGGGACGCCGGGGTCTGCGCCGTCGCCCGTTGTGGGAGTTTGAGATTGATACCGCCCGCCAGCAGTTAAATCTGCAATTCGGTACGCGGGATCTGGTCGGTTTCGGCGTCGAAAATGCCTCGCGTGGATTATGTGCGGCAGGCTGCCTGTTACAGTACGTAAAAGATACCCAGCGCACCTCCCTGCCGCATATTCGTTCCATTACGATGGAACGCCAGCAGGACAGCATCATTATGGATGCCGCAACCCGCCGCAATCTGGAAATTACCCAGAACCTGGCCGGTGGTGTCGAAAATACCCTCGCCGCGGTGCTTGACTGTACCGTGACGCCAATGGGTAGCCGAATGCTTAAACGCTGGCTGCATATGCCGGTACGAAATACCGACATATTACGTGAACGCCAGCAGACCATCGGCGCCTTGCAGGACACCGTCAGCGAACTGCAACCGGTGCTGCGTCAGGTCGGCGATTTGGAGCGTATCCTTGCGCGTCTGGCGCTGCGCACCGCGCGTCCGCGCGATCTCGCCCGAATGCGTCACGCCTTTCAGCAACTGCCGGAATTGCACGCTCAGCTTGAAACCGTTGACAGCGCGCCGGTACAGGCGTTGCGTAAAAAAATGGGCGATTTCGCCGAACTGCGCGACCTCCTGGAACGCGCCATTATTGACGCGCCGCCGGTACTGGTCCGCGACGGCGGCGTTATTGCGCCCGGCTACCATGAAGAGCTGGACGAATGGCGCGCGCTGGCGGACGGCGCCACCGATTATCTCGATCGTCTGGAAATTCGCGAACGCGAGCGTACCGGGCTGGATACGCTGAAAGTCGGCTATAACGCGGTACATGGTTATTACATTCAGATTAGCCGTGGTCAAAGCCATCTGGCGCCCATCAATTATGTGCGTCGCCAGACGCTGAAAAATGCCGAACGCTACATTATTCCTGAGCTAAAAGAGTACGAAGATAAAGTTCTGACCTCGAAAGGCAAAGCGCTGGCGCTGGAAAAACAGCTATATGACGAATTGTTTGATCTGCTGTTGCCGCATCTGGCCGATTTACAGCAGAGCGCCAACGCGCTGGCGGAGCTGGATGTGCTGGTTAACCTGGCCGAACGCGCCTGGACGCTGAATTACACCTGCCCGACATTTACCGATAAACCCGGTATCCGTATTACCGAAGGTCGCCACCCGGTAGTTGAACAGGTACTGAATGAGCCGTTTATCGCTAACCCGCTCAATCTGTCGCCGCAGCGCCGGATGTTGATCATTACCGGCCCCAATATGGGCGGTAAAAGTACCTATATGCGACAAACGGCATTGATCGCCCTGCTGGCCTATATCGGCAGTTACGTTCCGGCGCAAAACGTGGAAATCGGCCCCATCGACCGTATTTTTACCCGCGTCGGCGCAGCGGACGACCTGGCTTCCGGGCGTTCGACCTTTATGGTGGAGATGACCGAAACCGCGAACATTCTGCATAATGCCACGGAAAACAGTCTGGTATTGATGGATGAAATCGGGCGCGGTACCTCCACGTATGACGGGCTGTCGTTGGCCTGGGCCTGCGCGGAGAATCTCGCGAATAAGATTAAAGCGTTAACGCTGTTCGCTACCCACTACTTCGAGCTGACCCAATTACCGGAGAAAATGGAAGGCGTGGCGAACGTCCACCTGGATGCGCTGGAACACGGCGATACTATCGCGTTTATGCACAGCGTGCAGGACGGCGCGGCAAGTAAGAGCTATGGCCTGGCGGTCGCGGCGCTTGCGGGCGTCCCTAAAGAAGTCATCAAACGCGCGCGCCAGAAACTCCGCGAGCTGGAAAGCATCTCGCCCAATGCGGCGGCAACGCAGGTGGACGGCACGCAAATGTCGTTGCTTGCCGCCCCGGAGGAGACATCGCCCGCCGTTGAAGCGCTGGAGAATCTCGATCCGGACTCCCTGACGCCACGCCAGGCGCTGGAGTGGATCTATCGGCTGAAAAGTCTGGTGTAAACGTGTCGGGCCCGATAGCGCCACGCTATCGGGTCTGCGCGCCGGAACAGGCTTTTCAGGCTGTGGCTGTCGTTTCATGTAAATGACGCCAGACTATCCGTCCTCTTTCCCTTTTTAAAATGACCGTCGACCAGCGTACCATCTCAGCCTGGCCCGGCAGTTGCTGGCGCTCACGATAACGCAGCGCGGCACCTTCCGGCCACTCCGCCACAAGGTCAATGTGCTCAACCACGATAACCAGCCCCGGGCGACACGCGCGCTGCGCCTGGAAAAAAGCGCCGAGCGCCGGATAATCCAGACAAACACCGCCTGGCGTTATCATCGTAAAATCAACAGCAAAACGCGCTATCAACGCCTCCAGGCTACCCCCCCCCTTACTAAGCCAGTTCTCAATCGCCGCATGGGCATGAATAATTTCATCTTTATATGGATTCATGGTCTTTCCTTTTTCAGGCACAGAAGTGCTTGTCTATTGTTCAGACAGACAGCGTAAATAAGGGGCAGCAGGGTGATACCGGCGGCAGCAATAAAGGTCCAGCGATAAGCAACCTCAAGCGACATAACGCGCTGGAGCGCGTTTAACAGCAGCGTCAACAGCGCCGCGCCAAGGAAAAAGCTGAGCTGACGATTAAGATTCCATAGCGCGCTGGCGTCAGGCATGTCCCGGCGAGCAATAGTCAGGAAAGCGCCACTCTGCGCGGTACTGCTGCACAAACTGCCGCCAGCGCCCATTAAGGCGAATATCATCATCAGTACACGGTGCGATGTCGCAGGCGTAACGTTAGTTAAAAGCAGTATCCCTGCGGCCTGAAGAAGACAGCCGACGATAATCAGCGGACGCGGCCCAAGCCGATTGAAGTAACGTCCGGTAAGCATAATGGCGACAAATGAAGCGATCGACCAGGGGAGCATCAGCGACCCCGCCGCCGCAGGCGATAGCTGCGCGACGTTCTGTAGATAAAACATCCCGACCACGCTGATACCAATGAACATACCCGGCACACACAGATAGACGATCATGGCAAAACGCAGCAGCCTGTCCGTCAACAACGGCAGATGGAGTAATCTTGCTGACGCCATTGTCGTCGAAGCGGTGTTCAGCCAACGATAAGCGAGCAATAAGGTGAGAACGGCCACCGGCAGCGTGGCAAAGAATATCCAGCGCCAGCCGCACGTTTCCACCAGCAGCCCGCCAATCGCAGGCGAACATGCCGGCGCCAGTAGCGCCACCATCATGACAACCGATGACACGCCAGCGCGTTCATGCGGTTTAAACTGTTGCCAGGTTAACGCCTGACCAACCGGGATCAATAAGCCACCGCCCGCCCCCTGCACAATACGCCAGAAAACAAGGCTGTGTAAGGAATCGGCAAAACCTGCGGCAGCGGCGGCAACGCTAAACAGAATGAGCGAAAATATGATCAGCCGTCGTGCGCCGAGATAACGCGAAAGAAACGCGCTAAACGGAACGATCAGCGTTAATCCTGCGATATAACCGTTACTCACCCATGCCAGCGCCGATATGGACGTATGCAGATCCACGGACATCGCAGGAAAAGCCACGCTGGCAATAAATAGATTAATCAGATCAAGAAAGAAGCCGAGCAGGTAAACCACTGCCACTTTACTGCGATACGTCATTATGCATCCTCCGTCAGAGGCGCTAATGTAGCCGTCCGGAGAAAGCCAGATAAGTCCGCGCTTCAACGATATACTGTCAAAATAATTTTGACAGTAAAGGAGCTCGCCATGCTCAATTTGCAGCGTATGTCGCTGTTTATCGCCGTGGTAGATAGCGGCAGCTTCACGGCGGCGGCGGCCGCATCGGGCCAAACAAAAGCAGTAGTGAGTTTTAATATTCGGCAGCTTGAAAAAGAGCTTGGCGTAACGTTACTGCTACGCTCCACCCGACGACTGACGCTCACAGACGCCGGCGTCCTCTTTTACCAAAAAGGCGTGAATTTACTCAACGCAGCGAAAAATTTGCAGGATGAAGTGCGTGCCAGCCATAGTGGGCTGGGCGGCGAGTTACGTATTACCACTACGCCCGAGTTTGGCGAACAGGTGGTCATTCCGGTACTGGCGCAGTTTAGTCAGCGCCATCCCGATCTCCGTATTCGGCATATGTCCTCATCACATCATGCCGATTTAATTGCCGAGCGCTTTGATGTGGCGATTCGGCTTGGCTCGCTGGCCGACTCCCGCTATCGCGCCGCGCTGATATCCCGCTTTACCATTCTGCCGGTCGCCGCGCCGCAGTGGCTCGCCCGCCACCCCGTGTCGTCGCTGGAGTCGTTGGCTCAGGCGGAATGGATTATTCATGAGCGATTACCTACGCCGCTACGGTGGACAGTAACGAATAATCATGGCCAACACTCACGCCTGGAGATAAGCAAAGCTGGCAAAATTTCTGTCGACAGCGCGCGCTCGCTGATGGCCTTCGCTCTCGCAGGAAGCGGCGTCGCATTACTGCCGCAATGGTTAGTCAACACCGCACTGGAGGAGGGAACGTTAATTCACCTGTTACCCGACTATCATTTTCCCCGTCAGGGCATTTATGCCGTTTACCCGGACGCCCGCCATGTATCGACAAAAGTACGCGCATTTATTGATTTTTTACGTTCGCAATGGGATTGCGGGGAGCACGCCCCATCATTGTAGCCAGTCCGGGAGCATTGCGCTCCCGGACGGATAATACCGTCTTAATCCTTAACTACCAGCTTGTCTTTGATCCCCTGCGCCTGCCAACGCACCCACAGCATAATTGCCGCCAGAACGACAATCGGCAGTAACGGATCGAGCCAACTGCCGCCGGAACCGAACAGCAGGTTAATCAGCGCCACGCCGGTGCCGCCAATCGCCCAGGCAATGGTCGTCGGTACAGACCAAACCACCATCTGCTGTTTGACATCAGAGACGCCCATCATGCGGTTAACCACCCAGAACAGGCTATCGTTGAAGTAGCCGAAGAACAGCGACCCCATCGTTGCGGCCTGAGCGGCAAGCAACATATTGATGCCGGGGATCTGCGCCAGGATCGGCGCGGAAATCGAGGCGGCAGTGATCATCGCCACCGTCCCCGATCCCTGAATCAGACGTACCAGCGTCGCCACGATAAACGGGATCAGGATCGGCGAGATCGGCAGGTTGGCAACCTGCTCCGCCAGCTGTTGCCCCGCGCCGCTGTCGCGCAGGATCGCGCCCAACGCGCCGCCAGCGCCCGTGACCAGTAAGATAATCCCGGCGCTTTGCAAGCCCTCTTCCAGACGCTCTGCGGTGGTATGTTTATCCATGCGCGGCACCAGCGTATACACCGCCAGCAGAACGCTGATGGCCAACGCGATCACTGGACTTCCCACAAAGTTGATTGCCTGTACCACCGGATGCGTCGCCAGGCCGGACCATCCTTCTACAGTGGCGAGGGTGGAACAGATAGCCTTCAGGAAGATCAGCACGATCGGCACCACAATAGGCAGCAGAGAGAGCGTCAGGCTCGGCAGATCCTTTTGCTCTTTCTCTTTATTGTACTGCTCCAGCGCGGCATTGACTTCATCGGCGTTCAGCGTACGCGGCACGAAATCAGGGTAGCGTTTATCCAGCCACTGCGCATAGAACACAATGCCGATCACACAGGGCACCGCCAGCGCCATCCCAGTCAATAACATTGCGCCGATGTCGACGTTAAAAATCCCGGCTACCCCCAGCGGGCCTGGCGTCGGAGGTACCGTATGGTGAGTGACCACCAGCCCGCCCGCCAGCGCGACGCCCAGCGTCAGTAGCGAACGTTTACCGCTTTTCGCCAGCGCTTTCGCCACCGGATAAAGAATGACAAAAGCGGAATCGACGAAAATGGGGATGCTGACAATATAACCCGTGATTGCCAGCGCCCACTCTTCACGGCGTTTCCCCAGCCATTTGATAAAGCTCCAGGCGATACGCTCCGCCGCGCCGGAAACCTCCAGCAAGCGCCCCATCATTACGCCGAGACCAATCACCAGGCCAATGCTGCCCAGCGTCGTACCGAATCCGCTGGTGATGACAGAGAGCGTTTTATCAATGCCCATTCCCCCCAACAGACCGGCAATACAGGCCGCCGCCAGCATCGCGATCAGCGCATGAACACGGGTGCGTAACACCAGCCATACCAGAACGAAAACGGCAACGATCAGGCCGATAATTGGGGTCGGTAAACTTGTCATGACCTCCCCTCCATATCATCTTGTCGAAAGCGTTCGATAATGTCATCGAAGCGTTTATCGGCGACAAAACCTAACGCCAGCGCACGCTGGTTATCGATACGTCCCGGCCAGGAGGCGACAATTTTCTCGACGCCTTCGTCGCGCTGATGCGTAACCCGATCGCGCGCCGCCTGGCCGCCCGCCTGACGCAACGTTTCCAGCATCTCGCCCACGGTTACGCTGATCCCGGGTAAGTTGATGCTGCTCGCCTCGCCAGGCGCGGGTAACGTTGCGGCCAGCGACAGGTTATGGATCACCGTCGCCGGGCTGGAAATCCACAGCCGCAAACTTTCCGACACCGGGCAGACGGTCGTCTCGCCCTGCAACGGTTCACGAATAATCGCGCTGACAAAAGAAGAAGCGGCGCGGTTTGGTTTACCCGGGCGAACACAGATCGTCGGCAAACGCAGCGCCAGCCCATCCACATAGCCTTTGCGGGTATAATCGTTGACCAACAGTTCACAGGCGGCTTTCTGCGCGCCATAAGACGAGCGCGGCGTGAGCGCGGTGGTATCGGTGACGCATTCCGGCAGCGTACCGCCATAAACGGCAAGCGAGCTGGAGAAGACAAAACGAATTTTCTGCGGTTGTCGACGACACGCCTCAAGTAACAGGCGTGTAAGATCCAGGTTAACTTTCCATCCCAGATCGAAATCGTCTTCCGCATGACTGCTGACAATCGCAGCGAGATGATAAACAACAGAGGTATTAGCGGTAATCACACTCTCCAACACGCCCGGCTGGGTTAAGTCAGCTTCCAGGCAGCGTAAACGAGGGGAATCTGATAACCGTGCAGGCATTTTTAAATCAACAAGAAGCAGTTCGTTAAACGCCAGCGATGAGTTTAATAAGGCGCTTGCGAGTTTCTGGCCTAAAAAGCCGCCCCCGCCGGTAATGATAATCTGCATCCGGATGTCCTCTTTATTGTTGTGTAGGGTAGTTCAGGGTTAGCGCCAGGCGTTAAACCAGCCAAGCCCGTCCTGAGTGGTATTCCGTGGTTGGTATTCGCAGCCTATCCAGCCGCGATAACCTACGTCATCGAACAGCCGGAACAGCCACGGGTAGTTGATCTCGCCATCATCCGGTTCATGTCTGTCCGGTAGCGAGGCGATTTGTACATGGGCATAGCGGCCCGCGTACTCGCGAATCAGGTGACTCAAATTGCCATCCACTTTTTGCGCATGGAAAGTGTCGAGCTGGATGAACACATTCGGGCGGTCAACCTCTTCTGCGATGCCCAGCGCCTGATATTGGCTGGAAAAGAGGTAGCCGGGTTTAACGCCAGGACTCAGCGCTTCGATCAAAATACGTTTATCGTGGGCGGCAAACCGGTCGGCGGCATAACGCAAATTATCGATAAACGTGGCGCGATAACGTGCGCCATCAGCGCCATCCGGCACTACGCCCGCCATGATGTGAACCTGCTCGCATTCCAGCGCCAGGGCGTATTCCAGAGCCAGTTCAATATCGGCGCGCGCGTCGTGTTCGCGCCCCGGTAGCGCGGCACGTCCCCACTCGCCCGCCGCGGTATCGCCCGCCGAAGTATTAAACAGCGCCAGCGTCAGATCATGACGCGATAGCTGGGCTTTAATCTCGCTGGCGGCAAAGCCGTAGGGGAACAGAAATTCAACGGCCTGAAAACCGGCTTCGGCAGCAGCGGCAAAACGCTCGATAAACGGCACTTCGGTAAACATCATCGACAAATTGGCGGCAAAACGCGGCATCGGGTTATCTCCTTAACTGCGCAATTTCTTCGGTGGTTAAATAACGAATCGGGCGTTCGCCAAGGATAAAAATCAGCTTTGCCGTCTCTTCCAGCTCCTCGGTATTATTAGCGGCTTCCTGCAAATTCTCCCCGCACACGACCGGCCCATGATTAGCCAGTAAAAAGGCCTGATGCCGGGCCGCCAGCGCTGCCAAATCGCGGGCAATTCGGTCATCCCCCGGGCGATAGTAGGGAACCAGCGGAATGTCCCCCATCCGCATCACCACATAGGGGGTAAACGGGCGAATCACATTTTGCGGGTCCAGCCCTTCGAGACAGGAAAGCGCCGTTGACCAGGTGCTGTGCAGATGAACCACGGCCTTGCAGCAAGGGTTATTGCGATACAACGCCAGATGAAAACGCACCTCTTTAGACGGTTTATCGCCGCTGAGCCATTCGCCCTGCGGGTCCACTTTGGATAGCCGCTGCGGGTCGAGATTACCCAGACACGAACCGGTGGGCGTCGCCAGAATATTGCCGTCCGGCAGTAACAGCGAGAGGTTGCCTGCCGAGCCGGTAGCATAGCCGCGCTGGAAAAACGAGGCGGCTATCCTGACCATCTCTTCTCGCAAAGCGTGCTCTTCTTTTGCCAGTGTCGTCATACCTGAAACTCCCTTTGAGCGCGGATGAAAAAGGATTCATCGCCAAAATTGCCTGACTTTAGCGCCAGCGAGACTGGCGCATGGAGCGCGTTGACCCACGGCACGCCGGGTGAAATGCACGGTCCGATGTGAAAACCGGTAATACCGAGGCTTTGCGTCACCACGCCCGAAGTTTCGCCGCCCGCCACGATAAACCGGGTGATACCGCCTTCCGCTAAGCGAGCGGCCAGCAGGGAAAAAAGCGCCTCTACCGCATGGCTGGCTTCAGTAGCGCCATATTGCTGCTGGATGGCGGCCAGCGCCTGCGTGGAGGCGGTGGCGCTAATCATTGGCGCCAGTTCGCTGTCCTGACTGAGCACCCACTGCGCCAGCGCTTCAGCGTAGGCCTCGCGCGTCTCGGATGACAGGCAGCGCGCCACATCAACGTCGCGTGTGGGAGCATGTTGTCGATAGAAGGCCACCTGCTGATTCGTCATTTGCGAACAGGAACCGGAAAGCACCACCGCGCGACCGCTCAGCGGATAGCCTGCGGAACGGGCCTGAGAAACGCCGTGCTTCGCCCACTGACGCGCCAGCCCCATTGCCAGCCCGGAACCGCCGGTCACCAGCGGGGCATCACGCAAAACCTCGCCCTGGATTTCCAGGTGCCGCTCATTGAGCGCGTCAAGTACCGCGTAGCGATATCCTTCCTGCTGTAAACGCGACAGCGCCGCACGGGTCGCGGCAACGCCTTCATCAAGCGTCTGAGCCGGAATAACGCCGCAGCGCCCTTGCGCCTGTGCTTCCATCAGACGCGGCAGGTAGCTGTCGGTCATCGGATTGATAGGGTGGTGGCGCATACCGGACTCCGCCAGCAAGTGGTTCATGACAAACAGATAGCCCTGATAAACCGTGCGTCCGTTAACCGGCAGCGCGGGAGAAATCACGGTAAATGAGGTATCCAGCGCCACCATCAGCGCATCGGTGACCGGGCCGATATTGCCTTCGGCGGTACTATCGAAAGTCGAGCAATATTTGAAATAGACTTGCTGGCAGCCCTGTTTTTTCAGCCATACCAGCGCCGCCAGCGATTGTTTTATCGCCTCTTGCGCCGGGCATGAGCGGGTTTTCAGGCTGATAACCACCGCGTCGCACCCTTCCGGTTGCGTCCCGGTTGGGACATCATTGATCTGCACTGTCGGCATCCCGTTTTCGACCAGAAAACTGGCGATGTCGGTCGCGCCGGTAAAATCGTCGGCAATGACGCCAATTTTTAACATGACGGCTCCTCAGGCGTGACGCCAGGCAGAGTAATCCCTGAGAAAATTTTGATCACAGCGCTGTCATCCTCTTTGCCATAACCGGCGTTACTGGCGCTGGTGAACATATTTAACGCCGTAGAGGCCAGCGGTAAGGGGAAGCGCAGCGCTTTCGCCGTGTCGGCAACCAGCCCCAAATCTTTGACAAAAATGTCGACGGCCGAACGCGGGGTATAGTCGCCGTCAACGACATGCTGCATACGGTTTTCGAACATCCAGGAGTTTCCGGCGGCATGGGTCACGACGTCATACATCACATCCAGAGGAATACCGGCCCGCGCGGCCAGCGCCATCGCTTCGGCCGCCGCCGCAATATGCACGCCAGCCAGTAGTTGATGAATGATTTTGACGGTTGAGCCTGCGCCCGGCGTATCGCTGATGCGATAAACGTTGCTGGCAACGGCGTTCAGCACAGGCTTCAGGCGGGTAAACGCCGCCTCGCTCCCGGAGGCCATCACCGTCATTTCGCCCTGCGCCGCTTTTACTGCACCGCCGGAAACCGGCGCATCCAGCATGTTAAGATTCAATGCCGTCAACGCCGCGGCGATCTCTTGCGCGTCGGCGCTTGAGATCGTAGACGAAACCATCACCGCGCTTCCGGGTTTCATCAGATGGGCGACGCCATCCTCACCGAATAACACCTGTCTGACCTGGGCGGCATTGACGACCAGAATGACTAACGCATCCACGACGCCGGCGAACTCCCTGGCGCTGGCGGCAGCCCCACAAGCCCCTTCAGCGAGAAGATTCGCGCACGCTTGCGGGTTAAGATCGGCCCCCCATGTGGAAAGCCCGGCGCGCAGGCATGAACGCGCAGCGCCCATTCCCATTGAGCCAAGCCCCACAATGCCGACATGAAAATCGGTTCCTGTTGTCATTATCACTCCATGTTAATTTACGTGATATTATGTTTTGTTATGTGAATATAGGCGTTTTTGTAAACAATTGCGGTGAGTTGTTTCACAAAAAATAACAAAATGTGTTATTTTTTGTGAAGGCAATCCTCATAGAACTTCACACGCTGTGACGAGAAATCGCGTAAAATCGCGACAGGACTAAAGAAAGGAGCAGACGTTGATACCTACTGAGCGTCGACAAATCATTCTTGATATGGTGGCGGAGAAAGGCATCGTCAGTATCGCTGAACTGACCGAGCGCATGCATGTATCCCACATGACTATCCGCCGTGATTTACAAAAACTGGAGCAGCAAGGCGCGGTAATCCAGGTCTCTGGCGGCGTGCAATCATCGACTCGCGTGGCGCACGAACCCTCGCATCAGATCAAAACCGAACTGGCGACGCCGCAGAAAGCGGCGATTGGCAAACTGGCCGCCAGCCTGGTACAGCCAGAAAGCTGTATCTACCTTGATGCAGGTACTACCACGCTGGCGATTGCCAGGCAGCTGGTTACGATGAATAAACTTACGGTGGTGACGAATGATTTCGTTATCGCCGATTACCTGATGGACAACAGCGGTTGCACAATTATTCACACTGGCGGGGCGGTATGCCGGGAAAACCGGTCGTGCGTCGGTGAAGCCGCGGCGACGCTTTTGCGCGGGCTGATGATTGACCAGGCCTTTATTTCCGCCTCTTCCTGGAGCGTGCGCGGTATTTCAACGCCGGCAGAAGATAAAGTCACGGTGAAACGGGCCGTCGCCAGCGCCAGCCGCCAAAAAATTCTGGTGTGCGACGCGACCAAATACGGCCAGGTCGCTACATGGCTGGCGTTACCGCTGGCGGAATTCAACCAAATCGTCACCGATGACGGCCTGCCGGAAAGCGCAATTCGGGCGCTGGCTAAAGTGGATATCTCACTGCTGATGGCTAAAAAATAGCGAGGCGGCGCAAGCCGCTTACGTCATCATCTTGCGAACCAGTTGCGTAAACTGTTCGCGTTCTTCAGCGCTCAGTCGCCCCAAAAACTCATCGTCAACGCGATCCCCCAGTGGTATCGCGGCGGCGAGCAACGTTTGGCCCTGAACGGTGAGATAGACAAAACGCCGACGTTTATCCAGCGGATCGTTTTCTCGCTTTACCAGCCCACGATTTTCCATCCGGCTTAACATCTCCGCCAGCGTCGCTTTAGTGCTGACCGCCGCTTCGGTCAGATCGACCTGTTCAATACCCGGATGTTCAGCAATAACGCGCATCACCGCATATTGAGGTTTGGTGAGCTCCGGTAGTTCATGCTGCCAGCGTGCGGTATGTTGCTGAAAAAGTTGGCGTAACAGATGAAACGCGGTGTTTCGTAACTCCATGAGCGCTCCGGATAAATTAACTTTTTCTATCATAACGACTTATGCACGGTTTTTTAATGACGAATGCTTTAGCTAAACGTGCGCAGGCGTCGGGAGCGATCTTGTCGCAAAGGCCGTGTGGGCGTATTTTGATCAAAATGTTCGTACACGAACGATATTTGAGGTAAGAAATGAGATTGATTGTGGGGATGACCGGTGCGACCGGCGCGCCGCTTGGCGTCGAGCTACTCCAGGCATTGCGGGCGATACCTGATGTTGAGACGCATCTGGTGATGTCGAAGTGGGCGAAAACCACTATTGAACTGGAGACGCCCTACACGCCCGCTGAGGTAGCCGCCCTGGCAGATTATTGTCATAGCCCGGCCGATCAGGCGGCGACCATTTCCTCCGGCTCATTTCGTACCGACGGCATGATTATTATCCCCTGCAGTATGAAAACACTGGCGGGGGTTCGCGCCGGCTATGCCGAGGGGCTGGTGGGACGCGCTGCCGATGTCGTGTTGAAAGAGGGTCGCAAGCTGGTGCTTGTGCCGCGGGAAATGCCGCTCAGCACGATTCATCTGGAAAACATGCTTGCGCTTTCTCGTATGGGGGTGGCGATAGTGCCGCCCATGCCCGCGTTCTACAACCTGCCGCAAACCGTTGACGATATTATCCAGCATATCGTAGCGCGCGTTCTCGACCAGTTTGGTCTGGAGCATACGCGCGCGCGTCGCTGGCAAGGACTGCGACAGGCAGCAAATTTTTCACAGGAGAATGGATAATGGCATTTGATGATTTGCGCAGTTTTTTACATGCGCTGGATCAGCAGGGACAACTGCTGAAAATCAGCGAGGAAGTGAATGCGGAGCCGGATCTCGCAGCCGCTGCCAACGCAACGGGACGAATCGGCGATGGCGCGCCCGCGCTGTGGTTTGACAATATTCGTGGTTTTACCGACGCCCGCGTGGCGATGAATACCATCGGTTCCTGGCAGAACCATGCCATCTCACTGGGTTTGCCGCCTAACACGCCGGTTAAAAAACAGATCGATGAATTTATTCGCCGCTGGGACAATTTTCCGGTAGCGCCGGAACGGCGGGCGAATCCGGGCTGGGCGGAAAATACCGTCGACGGCGACGCGATCAACCTGTTTGATATCCTGCCGCTGTTTCGTCTGAACGACGGCGACGGCGGATTCTATCTGGATAAAGCCTGTGTGGTATCACGCGATCCGCTCGATCCCGATAACTTCGGCAAGCAGAATGTCGGTATCTACCGTATGGAAGTTAAAGGCAAGCGTAAGCTGGGTCTGCAACCAGTACCGATGCATGATATCGCATTGCACCTGCACAAAGCCGAAGAGCGCGGGGAAGATCTGCCGATTGCGATCACGCTGGGTAACGATCCGATCATTACCCTGATGGGCGCAACGCCGCTGAAATACGATCAGTCAGAGTATGAAATGGCAGGCGCGCTGCGTGAAAGCCCCTATCCTATCGCCACCGCGCCGCTGACCGGTTTTGATGTGCCGTGGGGATCTGAAGTCATTCTTGAAGGGGTCATCGAAAGCCGTAAACGTGAAATTGAAGGACCGTTCGGCGAATTTACCGGCCACTATTCCGGTGGTCGCAACATGACCGTGGTGCGTATCGATAAGGTCTCTTACCGCAGCAGACCCATTTTTGAATCGCTCTATTTAGGTATGCCGTGGACAGAAATCGACTACCTGATGGGGCCGGCGACCTGCGTGCCACTGTATCAACAGCTGAAAGCCGAATTTCCGGAAGTGCAGGCGGTAAACGCCATGTACACCCACGGCCTGCTGGCCATCATCTCGACCAAAAAACGCTACGGCGGCTTTGCCCGCGCGGTGGGCCTGCGAGCGATGACGACGCCGCACGGTCTGGGATATGTGAAGATGGTGATCATGGTCGATGAAGATGTCGATCCATTCAATCTGCCACAGGTGATGTGGGCGTTGTCGTCGAAAGTGAATCCGGCAGGCGATCTGGTACAGTTACCGAATATGTCCGTCCTGGAACTGGATCCGGGCTCAAGCCCGGCGGGGATTACCGACAAGCTGATCATTGACGCCACCACGCCGGTTGCGCCAGATAACCGTGGTCACTATAGCCAGCCGGTTGTTGATTTACCGGAAACTAAAGCCTGGGCTGAAAAGCTGACCGCCATGCTGGCCAACCGTAAATAAGGAGTAACCGATGATTTGTCCACGCTGTGCCGATGCACATATTGAACTCATGGCGACTTCGCCGGTAAAAGGAGTCTGGACGGTATATCAGTGTCAGCATTGTCTGTATACCTGGCGCGATACCGAACCGTTACGCCGTACCAGCCGCGAACACTATCCACAAGCGTTTCGCATGACGCAAAAAGATATTGATGACGCGCCAATGGTGCCGAGTATCCCGCCGCTGCTGGCAGAAGACAAACGGTAAAAAAAAGGCCAGTCTGTCGACTGGCCTTTTTTTGACAAGGGTACTTACTCGCGGAACAGCGCTTCGATATTCAGCCCCTGCGTCTGCAGAATTTCGCGCAGACGGCGCAGGCCTTCAACCTGAATCTGACGAACACGTTCACGCGTAAGACCGATTTCACGGCCTACATCTTCCAGTGTCGCAGCTTCATATCCCAGCAGACCGAAACGGCGCGCCAGCACTTCACGCTGTTTGGCGTTCAGTTCGAACAACCATTTGACGATGCTCTGTTTCATATCGTCATCTTGCGTGGTGTCTTCCGGACCGTTCTCTTTTTCATCGGCCAGGATGTCCAGCAACGCTTTTTCGGAATCACCGCCCAGCGGGGTGTCTACCGAGGTAATGCGCTCGTTGAGACGAAGCATACGGCTGACGTCATCAACCGGTTTATCCAGTTGCTCTGCAATTTCTTCCGCACTCGGTTCGTGGTCCAGTTTATGCGACAACTCACGTGCGGTGCGCAGGTATACGTTCAGCTCTTTAACAATGTGAATCGGCAAGCGAATCGTACGGGTTTGGTTCATAATCGCCCGTTCGATTGTCTGGCGAATCCACCAGGTTGCGTATGTTGAGAAGCGGAACCCGCGTTCCGGGTCAAACTTCTCGACTGCACGGATAAGCCCCAGGTTGCCCTCTTCAATCAGGTCCAGCAACGCCAGTCCACGATTGCCATAACGGCGGGCAATTTTTACCACCAGACGCAGGTTACTCTCAATCATGCGAC
Organism: Salmonella sp. SAL04214; assembly: GCF_046550615.1. Lineage (NCBI taxonomy): Bacteria > Pseudomonadati > Pseudomonadota > Gammaproteobacteria > Enterobacterales > Enterobacteriaceae > Salmonella > Salmonella sp. SAL04214. The sequence goes on along the minus strand of NZ_JBGDXT010000001.1, from coordinate 493,991 downwards.
GGCGAGAAGCGACATCTCCACGCAGTGCGCGACGCGCAAAATAGACTTCTTCTTCGGCTGTTAACAGTGGTGAATACCCAATCTCACCAAGGTAAAGCTGAGTCGCGTCCAACACACGCTGTGTGGCCCCTTGCGATAACAGCTCTTCTTCAGCCAGGTCGTTATCACTGGGTTCCTCTTCACTCAAGGCTTTTTCGTCAAAAGCCTCTACTCCGTTCTCATCAAATTCCGCGTCTTCATTTAAATCATGAACTTTCAGCGTATTCTGACTCATAAGGTGGCTCCTACCCGTGATCCCTTGACGGAACTAGCAAGTCAAAGCCTGGTTCCGCCGCTTTATCGCTGCGGTAAATAACGCAGCGGGTTTACGGATTTCCCCTTGTAACGAATTTCAAAATGCAAGCGTGTAGAGCTGGTGCCGGTGCTACCCATAGTAGCGATTTTTTGCCCCGCCTTAACTTCCTGTTGTTCCCGGACCAGCATCGTATCATTATGGGCGTAGGCACTCAGGTAATCATCGTTATGTTTGATGATAATAAGATTACCGTAACCACGCAGTGCGTTACCGGCATATACGACGCGCCCATCAGCGGTTGCGACGATAGCCTGTCCCTTACTGCCTGCAATGTCGATCCCTTTATTGCCCCCTTCGGAAGCGCCAAAGTTTTCGATCACTTTGCCATCCGTCGGCCAGCGCCATGCGGAAATCGGCGCGCTGGTTGACGTACTGCTTGCATTTGGTTCGGTCGTGCTTACCGTTGGTGCCGTTACAGGCGCTGTGACAACCGTCCCAGCAGGCTTGTTGTTTGGCAACATTTTGTTAGCACTTTGTTCACCTGAGCCCTCAGAATACGTAATTGTTGGTTGAGACGCAACTGCAACGGTGGAATTTTGTGCAGACCTGGTCACAACTCCTTGCTGTGCTGCATCCGCCTGGGTGATCGCATTTCCGCCAGTAATTGGCGTACCGGATGCGTTACCAACTTGCAAAGTTTGCCCTACATTCAGGCTATACGGGGCAGAAATACTGTTTCTCTGGGCCAGATCGCGGAAATCGTTCCCGGTAATCCAGGCGATGTAAAAAAGCGTATCACCCTTTTTCACGGTGTAAGTACTGCCACCCGTATAGCTACCTTTCGGAATATTCCCATACTGGCGATTGTATACAATTCGCCCATTTTCCATCTGCACGGGTTGTTCCGTGACCGGTTGAGTTTGCATGGGCTGCGTTACAGGACGCTGAACGGGTTGAATTTGCGGCGCTTGTTGCGGCGTTTGTTGCGTCGTCGCGCCCATTTTTGGCGGCGGTGTGATCAACATCCCGGAATTGGTATTTGATGACGAACCACTGTCCACAGACGTGACCGGCGCCGGAGGGTTTGACGAACTGGTACAACCTGCCAGCCATAGTGAAACCAGTGATAGTGCCGCAATGCGACTAACGGTGAATTTTGGGCTTCCCGCGCTCATTTATCCCCCAGGAAAAAATTTGGTTAACAACCAGTGACGTAAGAACCGTGCAACGCATTAAGTGAACACGGGAAAATGTGTTCACGATACGCTTAACCCACCGGGAATAACCAGGAAAACTCCAGGTATTCGTTTCGGCTTTATCAGGCGTAAGAGTGGGTGTTTGCAGGGCAAACTAGGCCAGCTCTCCCTTGACTAACGGGACGAAGCGAACGGCCTCCACGGTATCGATAATAAATTCGCCGCCCCGGCGACGCACGCGTTTCAAAAACTGCTGCTCATCGCCCACGGGCAGAACAAGAATGCCGCCTTCATCCAACTGTGCCATGAGCGCGGTAGGAATTTCCGGCGGCGCGGCCGTCACAATGATAGCGTCAAACGGCGCACGCGCCTGCCAGCCTTGCCAGCCATCGCCATGACGGGTAGAAACATTATGTAAATCGAGCTGCTTCAGGCGGCGGCGCGCCTGCCATTGCAGCCCCTTAATCCGCTCAACGGAGCAAACGTGATGCACCAGATGCGCCAGAATCGCCGTCTGATAGCCGGAACCGGTGCCAATTTCCAGCACCCTGGATTGCGGCGTCAGTTCGAGCAGTTCCGTCATTCGCGCCACCATATAGGGCTGCGAAATCGTCTGACCCTGGCCTATCGGCAAAGCGATATTTTCCCAGGCCTTATGTTCAAACGCTTCATCAATAAATTTCTCGCGCGGCACTGCGGCAAGCGCATTAAGCACCTGCTCATCTCTGATGCCCTGCGCGCGCAATTGTTCAAGAAGAGCCTGTACACGTCCACTTACCATTGCGTGCCAACTCCCACGCTGTCTAACCAGTCTGAAACCACATCATGCGCGCTGTGCGCGGTTAAATCCACATGCAACGGCGTGACGGAGACGTAGCCTTCATCCACCGCCGCGAAATCGGTATCCGGCCCGGCATCGTATTTATCGCCCGGCGGGCCAATCCAGTACAATGTATTACCGCGCGGATCTTCCTGCGGGATTACTTTATCCGCTGGATGGCGGCTACCACAGCGAGTCACGCGAATGCCTTTAATCTGCGCTAACGGTAGATCCGGGACATTCACGTTGAGAATACGCCCGGTACGCAACGGCTCCCGGCTTAACCCTCGCAAAAGCGCGCAAGTCACGGCTGCAGCCGTATCATAATGCTGATAGCCGTTAAGGGAGACCACTAATGCCGGAAAGCCGAGATGACGACCTTCCATCGCCGCGGCGACAGTACCGGAATAGATCACATCATCGCCCAGATTCGGACCCGCGTTAATACCGGAAACGACAATATCCGGACGCGGACGCATTAAGGCATTAACGCCCAGATAGACGCAATCGGTCGGCGTCCCCATCTGTACAGCGATATCGCCATTATCAAAGGTAAAAGTACGAAGCGAAGATTCCAGCGTGAGGGAATTAGACGCGCCGCTGCGGTTACGATCCGGGGCTACGACCTGTACATCAGCAAACTCACGCAGCGCTTTCGCCAGCGTTTGTATACCGGGCGCGTGAACCCCGTCATCGTTACTCAGCAATATGCGCATAATCACCCATTGTGTTGATCAGTTCCCTTACTACGCTGGTGGCAAAACTGCCTGCGGGCAGCCAGAAACGTAACTCGACGGTAACGTCATCCCACCAGTTCCAGCTTAATTGTTGCGGATAAAGCAGCATCGCTCTGCGCGACGCTTCTACTTTTTCGCGCAGCAACAGCGATTGCAACACCGTTTCCTGGGCAATGGCATCTTGCTCAAACGCCAGCGCCGCACGCTGTGTTCCCCACTCTCCGCTGCCCGGCAACGATGCTGTAATCATCAGCTCTTTTTCGTCTACCCGGCGCTGCAATTCAGGCAGTTCTTCAGATGTCGCGACGAACCAGCTTCCACGCCCCGCTAATTGTAGCGCATCGCCGTCAACAACTTGATTAAAGTCTGGTTTCTTCAGCCGCTGGTGAACAATTTGATTAAACAACGCGCTACGCGCCGCCGACAACCAAAAACTACGTTTATTGCGATCGCGCACCGGCGCGTTACTTTGCGCCCAGCGCAGCGCGCCCTGCAAGTTGCTGCCGCCAATGCCGAATCGCTGTGCGCCGAAATAGTTCGGCACGCCGCCATCGCGAATCGCCTGCAATCGTGTTTCGACATCGCGGCGATCGCTTATTTCACGCAACACCAGAGTAAAGGCATTGCCTTTCAGCGCGCCTAAACGCAGCTTACGCTTGTGACGCGCGTATTCCAGCACTTTACAACCTTCCAGCTGAAAGGCGCTGAAATCGGGCATCTCTTTCCCCGGCACGCGCGCGCACAGCCACTGCTCGGTAACGGCGTGTTTATCTTTTTGCCCGGCAAAGCTCACTTCGCGAGCGTGAATTTTCAGGAATTTCGCCAGCGCGTCAGCGACAAAACGGGTATTGCAACCGTTTTTCAAAATACGCAGCAGAATGTGCTCGCCTTCACCATCCGGCGTAAAGCCTAAATCTTCGACCACCACAAAATCTTCCGGATTCGCTTTCAGCAATCCGCTACCTTGTGGTTTTCCGTGCAGCCAGGTGAGATTGTCAAACTCTGTCATTTCGCCGCCTTCATCAGCAACGCGACCGCTTCGCAGGCAATGCCTTCTCCGCGTCCGGTAAATCCGAGCTTTTCCGTCGTCGTCGCTTTCACGTTAACGTCATCCATATGGCAGCCGAGATCTTCGGCGATAAAGACGCGCATTTGCGGAATATGCGGCAGCATTTTCGGCGCCTGCGCAATAATGGTGACATCCACGTTGCCGAGGGTGTACCCCTTCGCCTGAATACGACGCCAAGCTTCACGCAGTAGTTCGCGGCTATCCGCTCCCTTAAATGCCGGATCGGTATCCGGGAAGAGCTTGCCGATATCGCCAAGCGCCGCCGCGCCCAGCAGCGCATCGGTCAGCGCATGTAACGCCACATCGCCATCGGAATGCGCCAATAGCCCTTTTTCATAAGGGATACGCACGCCGCCAATAATAATCGGCCCTTCTCCGCCAAACGCGTGTACGTCAAAACCGTGTCCAATTCGCATTATGCTTTCTCCTGGTGGATGGTTCGGGTCAGATAAAATTCCGCCAGCGCCAGATCTTCCGGACGGGTGACCTTGATGTTATCCGCGCGACCTTCTACCAGCGCCGGATGAAAACCACAATATTCCAGCGCTGACGCTTCGTCGGTGATGGTCGCGCCTTCATTCAGCGCACGCGTCAGACAATCGTGCAAGAGTTCGCGGGGGAAAAACTGCGGGGTGAGCGCGTGCCATAAATCGGCGCGCTCTACGGTATGGGCAATAGCGTTTTTCCCCGGTTCGCCGCGTTTCATGGTGTCGCGCACCGGACTGGCGAGGATACCGCCGACCCGGCTGTTTTCGCTGATAGCCAGCAACCGCGCAAGGTCATCCTGATGCAAACAGGGTCTTGCCGCGTCGTGCACCAGCACCCACTGCGCCTTTGCAACGGCCTGCAACCCGGCCAAAACGGAATCAGCGCGTTCGTTGCCGCCATCCACAACGGTGATTTGCGGATGATTCGCCAGCGGAAGTTGGGCAAAGCGATGATCGCCAGGGCTGATAGCAATAACAACGCGTGTCACCCGAGGATGCGCCAGCAGCGCATGAACTGAGTGCTCCAGAATGGTTTTATTACCGATTGAGAGATACTGCTTAGGACATTCTGTTTGCATTCGGCGGCCAAATCCGGCCGCCGGCACCACGGCGCAAACGTCCAATAAAGTGGCTGCCATGTTAAATCCCTGGATGGTTTATCGATGAGTTTGCCCCGCCGTTGCCGCGCGTTTTGAGGCGTCAGGCACCAGACGATAGAAGGTTTCGCCCGGTTTGGTCATGCTAAGTTCGTTGCGCGCGCGCTCCTCTATCGCTTCCTGGCCGCCATTGAGATCGTCAATTTCGGCAAAAAGCTGATCGTTACGCGCTTTAAGTTTGGCGTTTGTCGCCTGCTGCGCGACCACATCATCGTTGACGCGGCTATAGTCATGTATGCCGTTCTTACCGAACCACAGCGAGTACTGTAGCCAGACCAGTAAAGCCAGCAACAGCAGCGTTAGTTTACCCATCCTGCCCCCTGAAAAACGGCATCATCATCCCATAACGTCCTCTGTGACTCCACATTCAGGACGGGATTGCCGCGACAACGCCGGCAAATGTACCACATTTGCCGGATGTTACGTATACCCGAGTAAGGAGAACATAATCTCATTGTTGGTTACGGTTTGAATTATGACCGGAGGCGCAGTGATAACCCGTCTACCCTAATAGCCATATAAATAACGCGCCGAACAGCGCGCCTACGGCCAGTAGAGTAAACATAATGCTAAAAAGTATTTTGCCCTTTACCAGCAGATGCAACGCAATGCCGATAATCACTGATACCGGCATTAACGCGAGGAAAAAGGGCCAGGTATAGAGGAAAAAAAACAGCGTGTTAGGGCCATAAAGCAGAAAAGGGATCCCCAACGCCAGCAGCCATGACACAAAGCCGACCACCGCCCCCGGAAATGCACTGGTGGCGTCATCGTCGACCATGAAGGCGTCTGACCTTGTGAAAGTAATGTTATGGCTATTACGCATATTAAATCCTGTAACCTTGACCATACCGGGCATACAAGCCCGGTGGTGTCTCAGGATCTGATAATATCGCGCCGTCTCAGCAGGTCTAATAATTGGGAAACCAAATTTGTTACTAATTGTTCACCATTAAGATGAACCTGGGGCGAGTCAGGCGCTTCGTAAATGGCGTCGATACCGGTAAAGTTACGCAACTCGCCCGCGCGCGCTTTTTTATACAACCCCTTAGGATCGCGCTGTTCACAGATAGCCAGCGGCGTATTGACATAAATCTCGATAAAACGATCGTGGCCGACGCGCTCTTTTACCAGTTGCCGCTCGGCGCGGTGCGGAGAAATAAATGCCGTCAAAACAATCAGGCCGGCGTCCGCCATCAGACTGGCCACTTCGCCTACCCGCCGGATATTCTCCTGGCGATCGGCATCGCTAAAGCCTAAATCACGGCACAAACCGTGGCGCACATTATCGCCGTCCAACAGGTAGGTACTGACGCCACGCTGATGTAACGCCTCTTCCAGCGCGCCGGCCACCGTTGATTTTCCCGAACCGGAGAGTCCGGTAAACCACAGCACCACGCCACGGTGGCCGTGGAGCTGTTCACGGGCGGCGACAGTAACGGGATGAGAGTGCCAGACCACGTTCTCATCATGCAGCGCCATGTTTATCTCCCAGCAAATCGCGGGCGTCCCAGTGCGGAAAATGACGGCGTACCAGCGCATTCAGCTCCAGCTCAAACGCACTGTATTCCACGGGCGGCGTCGCTCCGCGTTCGTTCAGTTCCCGCACCATGCCAGCGCCCACGGTAACGTTAGAAAGTCGGTCGATAAAAATCAGTCCGCCCGTCACCGGATTTTGCTGATAAATATCCAGCGCGAGCGGCTCATCGAATGTCATCTCCACCAGACCAATACCGTTTAACGGCAGGCTCTCGACGTCTCGTTGAGTCAGATTGTTGATATCAATCTGATAGCGAATAGCCTCGATACGCGCGCGGGTTTTCTTACCCGCAAGTTTAACGTCGTAGCTTTGGCCCGGCGTCAGCGGCTGTTCCGCCATCCATACCACATCGATCGCGGCGTGCCGCGCAGGTGCCAGCGTCTCGTTTGCCGCCAGCAGCAGATCGCCGCGGCTAATATCAATGTCGTCGTTGAGTACCAGGGTAATGGCTTCGCCCGCACAGGCTTCTTCTTTATCGCCATCAAAAGTGACGATACGCGCCACGCTGGATTCCACGCCAGACGGCAGCACTTTAATGCGCTCTCCGACTTTGACGCTACCAGACGCCAGAGTGCCGGCATACCCCCGAAAATCAAGATTCGGGCGATTGACGTATTGTACCGGAAAGCGCATCGGCTGACGGTCTACCGCACGCTGTATGTCTACCGTTTCCAGGACTTCCAGCAGCGTCGGACCGCTGTACCAGCGCATATTCGCGCTCTGCGCGGCGACATTATCCCCTTCCAGCGCCGAAAGCGGGACAAAGCGAATATCCAGATCGCCCGGCAACTGTTCAGCAAAGGTCAGATAATCTTCACGAATACGGGCGAAGGTCTCTTCGCGGTAGTCAACGAGATCCATTTTGTTGATTGCCACCACCAGGTGTTTGATCCCCAACAGAGTGGAGATAAAGCTATGGCGACGCGTCTGATCCAGCACGCCTTTACGCGCGTCGATCAGTAGGATCGCCAGATCGCAGGTGGACGCTCCGGTCGCCATATTCCGGGTATATTGTTCATGGCCCGGCGTGTCGGCGATAATAAATTTTCGTTTTTCCGTGGAGAAATAGCGGTACGCGACGTCAATAGTAATGCCCTGCTCACGCTCGGCCTGTAGCCCATCTACCAGCAGCGCCAGATCGAGTTTTTCTCCCTGCGTGCCATGACGTTTACTGTCATTATGCAGAGAAGAGAGCTGATCTTCATAAATTTGCAGGGTATCGTGCAGCAAACGACCTATCAACGTACTTTTACCGTCATCAACGCTGCCACAGGTTAAAAAACGCAGCAGGCTTTTGTGTTGTTGGGCAATCATCCAGGCTTCGACGCCGCCTTCATTGGCGATTTGTTGTGCAAGTATGGTGTTCATGGCGGCTCCTTAGAAATACCCCTGACGTTTTTTAAGCTCCATCGACCCCGCCTGATCGCGGTCAATCATCCTCCCCTGGCGCTCGCTGGTGGTAGAAACCAGCATCTCTTCGATAATTTCCGGCAGCGTTTGCGCGTGGGATTCCACCGCCCCGGTGAGCGGCCAACAGCCAAGTGTACGGAAGCGCACCATCCTTTTTTTGATGACTTCGCCAGGCTGGAGATCGATACGATCGTCATCCACCATCATCAACATGCCGTCACGTTCCAGAACCGGGCGTTCAGCAGCCAAATACAGCGGCACGATGTCGATGTTTTCCAGCCAGATGTATTGCCAGATATCCTGCTCTGTCCAGTTGGAGAGCGGGAAGACGCGTATACTTTCGCCTTTATTAATCTGACCGTTATAGTTACGCCACAACTCTGGACGCTGATTTTTCGGGTCCCAGCGATGGAAACGGTCACGAAAGGAGTAAATACGTTCTTTCGCGCGGGATTTTTCCTCATCGCGCCGTGCGCCGCCGAACGCGGCATCAAAACCGTACTTATTCAGCGCCTGCTTTAACCCTTCGGTTTTCATAATGTCGGTGTGTTTAGCGCTACCGTGAACGAACGGATTGATGCCCATCGCCACGCCTTCCGGATTTTTATGTACCAGCAACTCGCAGCCATATGCGTTGGCGGTACGATCGCGAAAGGCGTACATCTCACGGAATTTCCAACCGGTATCAACGTGCAATAGCGGGAACGGCAACGTACCCGGATAAAACGCCTTACGCGCCAGATGCAGCATGACGCTGGAGTCTTTACCAATGGAGTACAGCATGACCGGATTAGCGAATTCCGCTGCCACTTCACGGATAATGTGGATACTTTCCGCCTCCAGTTGCCGCAGGTGGGTGAGTCGTTTTTGATCCATAACCGTTCCTTTGCAATACCGTTTTTTGCTAAACATTTCGATTACACGACTATAGGGAGCGCAGGAGAGTGAATGAAATGACGAATTGGAATGAGTAGTTCCTCAAAGGAATAACGCGGCCCAAAAACCAATATCAAAAAATGCTTAACGTACCGGATTGCCAGCATTTAGGAGCAAATGAAATTGTATTAACACGATCGCGGTTTCATACTAGCCACGTAAAATTTTGTTCTGTATTTAAGGACTCATTATGTTTTCCGCAACGCGCCGCTTTGCCGTCATTCTGGCGCTCGGCGTAGGCTTTATCCTTCCTGCACAAGCAGCATCACCAGGGCCTGGTGAAATAGCGAATACTCAGGCACGACATATCGCCACCTTTTTTCCCGGGAGAATGACGGGCTCCCCCGCCGAGATGTTGTCTGCCGATTATTTACGCCAACAATTTACCCAGATGGGATACCAAAGCGATATTCGAACGTTTAATAGCCGATTTATTTATACCACGAAGGATAATCGCAAAAACTGGCATAACGTGACGGGCAGTACGGTCATCGCCGCCCATGAAGGGCGCGTGCCGCAACAGATCATCATTATGGCGCATCTGGATACGTACGCTCCGCAGAGCGACGCTGATGTCGATGCCAATCTGGGCGGTTTAACGTTACAGGGAATAGATGATAATGCCGCGGGATTAGGCGTTATGCTGGAACTGGCGGCGCGTCTGAAAGATATACCGACCCATTACGGGATTCGTTTTATCGCCACCAGCGGGGAAGAAGAGGGAAAGCTAGGCGCGGAAAATTTACTCAAACGAATGAGTGACGCTGAGAAGAAAAATACGCTGCTGGTGATTAATCTCGATAACCTGATTGTTGGCGACAAGCTCTATTTTAATAGCGGGAAAAATACGCCTGAAGCGGTGCGTACACTGACCCGCGATCGGGCATTAGCGATTGCGCGCCGTTATGGTATCGCCGCCAACACCAATCCGGGACGCAATCCATCCTACCCCAAAGGAACGGGTTGCTGTAATGATGCGGAGGTTTTCGATAAAGCGGGAATATCGGTGCTTTCTGTTGAGGCGACGAACTGGAATCTGGGTAAAAAAGACGGATACCAGCAACGCGTGAAAAATGCATCCTTCCCGAACGGCAATAGCTGGCACGACGTACGGCTTGATAATCAACAGCATATTGACAAGGCGCTGCCAGGGCGGATTGAGCGCCGTAGCCGCGATGTAGTGCGGATAATGCTGCCGTTGGTAAAAGAGCTGGCGAAGGCGGAAAAAACGTCCTGATATGCTGGTGAAACGTGTTTATCCCCGCTGGCGCGGGGAACACGGGGTTAATCGATTCCATATTTACCACAAAGACGGTTTATCCCCGCTGGCGCGGGGAACACGGCCGATGGGCGGATATCCAGGCGTTGTGCGACGGTTTATCCCCGCTGGCGCGGGGAACACTGGCGATAATGTACGACGAGTTGCCAAAATATCGGTTTATCCCCGCTGACGCGGGGAACACAGTTACACCGACAGCCGTAACCCGTTCGATATCGGTTTATCCCCGCTGGCGCGGGGAACACTCTTTTGCAATTTACTTCAGCAATTCTGGTTTCGGTTTATCCCCGCTGGCGCGGGGAACACTCCGTGAAACTGACCATTGGAATGGTCCCAATCGGTTTATCCCCGCTGGCGCGGGGAACACAGATCCGGCAGCCGGGAAAATTTATTGAGAACCGGTTTATCCCCGCTGGCGCGGGGAACACTATCCTGCGCAATTCACGACGAACTGTGGGCACGGTTTATCCCCGCTGGCGCGGGGAACACTTCCCGGCAATATCTGACACAAATTTCCGTACCGGTTTATCCCCGCTGGCGCGGGGAACACTTGCTCAGGCTGTAAACCTTACTGTAGAACGCCGGTTTATCCCCGCTGGCGCGGGGAACACGCCGGTAGTCAGCACATCATTAAAATCACCCGCGGTTTATCCCCGCTGGCGCGGGGAACACGCAAGAATGCGCAGCACTAGCGTCTCTCGCTCATCCTGCCCACTCTTTTTCACCAGACCGTTACGATCGCGAATATGACGCTGTAGTCGACCGGCCCGCTGAATTAATAAATCCACCGGCGCTAAATCAGAGATCATCTCATCGCAGTCAATATCCAGACTTTGTTCGATGACCTGCGTGGCGATAATGACCTTACCGGCACGTTGCGCGCCGCTCTGTTTGCCAAAGAGATTCAGCGTCTGCGACTCAATCCGCTGACGATCGTGAAAAGCAAAGCGACTATGGAAGAGTAAAAGGTTTTCCGTGGCGACGACCTTACTCAGTTGAAGCTGGCGATAGATACGAATCGCATCATCAACGGAGTTACGTATCCAGGCGATACAGTTTCCTTTTTCCACTGCTTCACCTATATGTTCAAGACACGCCTCTTCACTATGTAGCCAGCCAATATCTACGCTGCGCTCAACCTCTTTGCGTGTATCAACCCGCTGAGAAATCAGCTCTGTTTGTGTGACCTGAGTCAGCCAGGGATAATCGTCATGGCCTAGCAACGGCGCCTGCACACTACGCCTCACCCCACGGGAAAATGCCGCCACCAGCTTATCTCGCTGCTGCTGCGATAGCGTCGCAGATAACAGAATAGTGGCGTTGCCATTACTGGCCTGCCGTTCGATCAAACCTTCAAGTATTCGGGACATCCATGCATCACAGGCATGGATCTCATCAGCCAGTAAAATCTTGTTGCTAAGACCCAGTAACCGCAGGTTGTTATGTTTAAATGGCATTACCGCCATCATCGCCTGATCCAACGTGCCTACGCCAACCTCCGCCAACAACGCTTTTTTATTGCTGTCGGCAAACCAGGCGGAGCATCCCTGACTATAAGGCTGCGCTTCATCGGGTTCTTCCGTACCAGAAAGAGTGACCGACCATATTGACTGATTGAAACGATCCATTAAGCGACGCGCGCTATGCGCCAGAATCAGGCTGGGACGGGAGTCCGGCTGATACAGCGCCAGCCAGGTGTTCGCCATACGTTCAAACATCGCGTTGGCTGTCGCCATTGTCGGCAGTCCAAAATAGAGTCCCTGCGCTTTACCTGCCGCCATCAGTCGATGAGCTAATATGAGCGCCGCCTCTGTTTTTCCGGCTCCAGTGACATCTTCAAGAATAAAGAGTTGGGCGCCATCCACGTTGATATCCAGCTCAAGCGCCTTTTGTTGTAACGGTGTGGGATGCTGAATAAAAGGGAAAAGCGTTTCTATGCCCGTAAAGGCAGACACATTCGCCGCTGAGGGAAATAGCGTAATGGCAGTTTGTGCTTTAGCGAGAGCTTGCTGCCAGTAGATATCAACAGGCATTTTTTCCGCAGTACGCGGAAAATAACGGCTGGCAGAACCAGTCCAGTCAGCCAGTACAACCGCAGCGGAAATAAACCAGGAAAGTTGCTGAAATTGGTCGATACCCTCATCTTCATCCCAGGCTTCAGGCAAAGTAATTAAAGGAAAGAGCGCTTTTATTCTCAGAAGAAAATCTCTTGCCGCATCTTTATCCTGCTGGCGAAAATGGTCCAGCTCCTGGATTGCCTCTGGAGGGCGTCCATGATGACCTGTAGTGACTGGCATCCAAAGCGCCATAACGCGCTTACTTTTACGAACTGAAAGCGAAGAAGGAGGAAACAATTCAGGGCATTCACTTAGCCAGGAGTTCCACAACACGTATCCCAGCGTGGTATGCGCGATTTTTTCATAATGCCGTGTAGGCTCATTAAAGATATTTAAAGCCTCATGACGGTATAGTTGCTGGAAGGAATGAGCAAATTTTCCAATATCATGCCAACATAAAATCCAGGCAAAAAATTGCGCCGCCTGCTCCTTATCCTGGATGCCTAATTTTTTTAGATAGTGGTCAATAAAATAAATATTATTTATCACCATCCAGTAACCCACAGCCGCAACATCTAAAGAATGCCAGCAAAGCAAATGGTAATCATCACCGCCGTCAGTTTCTCCTCGTCGAGACTTTCCCCAATAGTGATATATCGACACGTAAACTCCAGCATGTGGATAATAAAAGCACTCTACGCCTTTTTAATGGTCTTTTTTGTTGATATATCTCACAAAAATTGCACTTCCTGAGATTATATTTAAATATGCTCACTCAACTTTATATATTCTTCAGAAATATTTACCCCACGAATAATTATTATAAATTTTTCCGCTCTTTTCTTTTGGAAGAAGCGATCAAAGAGGCTTCTTCCAATGCCCCCCTGCATAAACCAAAATTTAAAAAAACGACCATTTGCGGCGAATCATCTACCTTTTGTCTGAATTATCGTCACCACAAAGGATTACCAACCATAAATGTGCTGTATTAATAATGTCGTTCAAATTCTCTCCTGTAGTAAACTTTATCTGTTTAATAAAAAAGAGAGAATTGAACGATATATTTTACTCCGAATATTGAATAATATAAATTTGAAGGAAAATATTATGCCAGTCACTTTAAGCTTCGGTAATCATCAAAATTATACGCTTAATGAAAGTCGGCTTGCTCATCTGTTAAGCGCAGATAAAGAAAAAGCAATCCATATGGGGGGCTGGGATAAAGTCCAGGATCATTTTAGAGCGGAAAAAAAGGACCATGCGCTGGAAGTGTTACACTCCATCATTCACGGACAGGGCCGTGGTGAACCTGGAGAGATGGAAGTTAACGTAGAGGATATAAATAAAATTTACGCCTTCAAACGGCTACAACATCTGGCCTGCCCGGCTCATCAGGATCTGTTTACTATCAAGATGGACGCTTCTCAGACACAATTTTTACTTATGGTCGGCGACACGGTGATCAGCCAAAGCAATATTAAGGACATCCTCAATATATCAGATGATACAGTGATAGAATCTATGAGTAGAGAGGAGAGACAGTTATTTTTACAAATATGCGAGGTGATTGGTGCGAAGATGACCTGGCACCCGGAATTACTTCAGGAGTCGATTTCTACACTACGAAAAGAAGTGACGGGCAATGCACAAATCAAAGCGGCGGTTTATGAGATGATGCGTCCCGCAGAGGCTCCAGACCACCCGCTTGTCGAATGGCAGGACTCGCTTACTGAAGATGAAAAATCGATGCTGGCCTGTATTAATGCCGGTAACTTTGAGCCTACAACTCAGTTTTGCAAAATAGGTTATCAGGAGGTACAAGGTGAAGTCGCTTTTAGCATGATGCATCCGTGCATCTCCTATTTACTACATAGCTATTCACCGTTTGCAGAGTTTAAACCAACAAATTCTGGTTTTTTAAAAAAACTTAATCAGGATTATAACGACTATCATGCAAAAAAAATGTTTATTGATGTAATTCTTGAAAAGCTATATCTAACGCATGAGCGTTCTTTGCACATTGGTAAAGATGGGTGCAGTCGTAATATATTACTGGTATAAAGATAGTCAGTAATATACCCTTCATACTTCAAGTTGCTTATGTGTTGGCTACGCTCGTTCACCCCAGTCACATAGTTATCTATGCTCCTGGGGACTCACTCCCTTGCCGCCTTTAAGCAACTCGAATTATTTTGGGTATATAACCAATTTAAAATCCGGCTGCCTGCCGGATTTTTCATAGCAGCAAGTATAATCATACCGCGTAAGGACAATTACCCTTCGTGCAGCCCGCACTCGCGCTTCAGCCCGAAGAACCGCGTCTCTTCTTCCGCCATGCCCGGCTCCCATTTGCGGGTGGTGTGCGTATCGCCCACCGACAGATAGCCCTGATCCCACAGCGGATGGTATTTCAGACCGTGCTTTTGCAGATACTGGTAAACCGTGCGGTTATCCCAGTCGATAATCGGCAGCACTTTAAACACGCCGCGCTGGATAGCGAGAACGGGTAAATACGCGCGGCTACCGGACTGCTCGCGACGCAGACCCGCAAACCACGTCTGCGCTTTCAGCTCTTTTAGCGCCCGGTTCATCGGCTCGACTTTGTTGATCTCATTGTATTTCTCAATACCTTCTACGCCCTGCTCCCACAGTTTGCCGTAGCGCGCCTCCTGCCAGGCCGGACTTTCGCCCGCGCGGTAAACTTTCAGGTTGAGTTTGAGTTTGTCCGTTAACTCATCAATAAACTGATAGGTTTCCGGGAACAAATAGCCGGTATCGGTGAGGATCACCGGGATATCCGGGCGAATCTGGTTCACCAGGTGCAGGCTCACCGCCGCCTGGATGCCAAAGCTTGAAGAAAGCACGTATTCGCCGGGCAGATTTTCCAGCGCCCAGGCCACGCGTTCTTCGGCAGTCAGCGTTTCCAGTTGAGCGTTGGTTTCCGCCAACGCCAGTACGCGATCGACTTTTGGCAGTTCATTCAATGCGTTGAGATCGAGTTGGGACATAAGTTCCTCACTGTTTGCCTTGCCTGATGGCGCTGCGCTTATCAGGCCTACACAGACGCCATCCGGCAATTCAGGTTATTCCCAGAAATCACGCGCGGGATCGAGCACCGGGCGAATGATGCCCGCACGCACCGTAAAGTCGCCGAAGCCTTCACCCGCTTCACGCTCTTTCGCCCAGCGCCCAATCAGTTCATCCAGCGAGGCCAGAATATCCGGCTCGGTGATATTTTCTTGATACATCCGTGGGATACGACTCCCGATGCGGTTGCCGCCAAGATGCAGGTTATAACGACCAGGCGCTTTCCCTACTAAGCCAATTTCCGCCAGCATCGCGCGGCCACAGCCGTTCGGGCAGCCGGTCACGCGCATCACGATATGCTCATCAGGAATGCCGTGTTTTTCCAGAATCGCTTCCACTTTGTCCGTGAACGACGGCAGGAAACGCTCGGCTTCCGCCATTGCCAGCGGGCAGGTCGGGAACGATACACAGGCCATTGAGTTTTCACGCTGCGCGCTCACCGCATTCATCAGCCCATGATCGCGCGCCAGCGTCTCGATCTTCGCTTTCTGACTTTCCGGCACGCTGGCAATAATCAGGTTCTGGTTAGCGGTAATACGGAACTCGCCCTGATGAATCTTCGCGATCTCCAGCAGGCCGGTTTTCAGCGGGCGCCCCGGATAATCCAGGATACGACCGTTTTCGATAAACAGCGTCAGGTGCCAGTTGTTGTCGATCCCTTTCACCCAACCGATACGATCGCCGCGACCGGTAAACTCATACGGGCGGATCGGCTCAAATTTGATCCCCGCGCGACGCTCGACTTCCGCTTTAAATGTCTCCAGTCCCACGCGCTCAAGGGTGTATTTGGTTTTGGCATTTTTCCTGTCGGTACGGTTACCCCAGTCGCGCTGCGTCGTCACTACCGCTTCGGCCACCGCCAGGGTGTGCTCCAGCGGCAGATAGCCAAACTCGCTGGCCGTACGAGCGTAGGTTTTCTTATTACCATGCTCAATAGACAGACCGCCGCCCACCAGCAGGTTAAAGCCGACCAGCTTGCCGTTCTCGGCAATCGCCACAAAGTTCATGTCGTTGGCGTGCAGATCGATATCATTTTGCGGCGGGATCACCACCGTGGTTTTGAACTTACGCGGCAGATAGGTCTGACCGAGGATCGGCTCTTCATCGGTGGTCGCGACCTTCTCCTGATCGAGCCAGATCTCCGCATAGGCGCGGGTACGCGGCAGCAGATGTTCAGAGATCTTCTTCGCCCACTCGTAGGCTTCCGCGTGCAACTGCGATTCGTACGGGTTGGAGGTGCACAGCACGTTACGGTTCATGTCGTTGGCGGTCGCCAGCGCGTCCAGCCCGACCGAATGCAGCATCTGGTGCACCGGCTTGACGTTCTTCTTCAGAATACCGTGAAACTGGAAGGTCTGGCGGTTGGTCAGACGGATACTGCCATAAATCGTGTTATCCGCCGCGAATTTATCGATCGCCTGCCATTGCGTCGTAGTAATCACCCCGCCCGGCAGGCGGCAGCGCAACAGCATCGCATGACGCGGCTCCAGCTTCTGCGCCGCACGCTCGGCGCGAATATCGCGGTCATCCTGCTGATACATGCCATGAAAGCGTATTAGCAGGAAGTTGTCGCCTTTAAAACCGCCGGTGAGACCGTCGTTCAGATCTTCCGCAATGGTACCGCGCAGGTAGTTGCTTTCCAGCTTCATGCGCTCGGCATCGGACAGTTTACCTTCGACCACCAGTGGGCCTGGATGTTTTTCGCTCATTAGTAGACATCTCGCTGATAACGGCGCTCTACGCGCAGCTCACTTAAATATTCATCTGCCGATTCGAGGTCCATACCGCCGAATTCAGCGATCACTTCCAGCAATGCTTTTTCGACATCTGCGGCCATGCGCCTGGCGTCGCCGCAGACATAAATATGCGCGCCATCATTGATCCAGCGCCACAGCTCGGCGCCCTGTTCACGCAGCTTGTCTTGTACGTAAATTTTTTCTTTTTGATCGCGTGACCAGGCGAGATCGATACGGCTTAACACCCCCTCTTTCACGTAGCGCTGCCACTCCACCTGATAGAGGAAATCTTCGGTAAAGTGCGGGTTACCGAAGAACAACCAGTTCTTACCTTCCGCCCCTTCCGCCGCGCGCTGTTGCATAAAGGCGCGGAACGGCGCGATGCCGGTACCGGGGCCAATCATAATGACCGGCGTTTCCGGGTTAGCTGGCAGGCGGAAGTTATCGTTATGCTCAATAAAGACGCGAACTTCGCCCTCTTCTTCCACGCGGTCGGCGAGGAAGCTGGAAGCGCCACCGGCGCGGGCGCGGCCTTCAATGTCATAACGAACCACGCCAACGGTGATATGCACTTCGCTCTCCACTTCAGCCTGTGCGGAGGCGATGGAGTACAGACGCGGCGTTAGCGGACGCAGCAGGTCGATTAGCGCCTGAGCATCCAGCTGCGCCGGAGAGAAACGCACCATATCAACAATGGGCGTGGTCGCGGCGTAGTGCTGGAGCTGCGCTTTGTCGCCCACTAATGGCAACAGCGACTCACTGCGCGTCAGGGTCGCGTAGTTCTCAACAATGTTGGCGGTATTCACCGTCAGCTCGAAGTGCCACTCCAGCGCTTCGGCGAGCGGCAGGGTTTTACCGTCAACCGTCACCGGCTCATCGCCCTTCAGCCACAGCAACTCAACCAGCTCCTTCACCAGAGCCGGATCGTTCTGATACCAGACGCCCAGCGCATCGCCCGGCTGGTAACGCAGACCGGAGTCGCCTAAATCAATCTCAATATGACGAACGTCTTTTTCCGAGTTGCGACCGGTGATTTTCTGATTCACGGAGAGGGTCGCGGTCAGCGGTGCGTCTTTGGTATAGGGGCTGGTGTGGATGTAGTTTACCGCGCCAGTAGCGACGGATTGCGAAGGTGCCGCGACAGGTGCGCGAGACTTCAGAACATCAACCACGCGGGCACGCCATTCGCTGGCAGCTGCCTGATATTCAACGTCAGCATCGACACGGTCGAGCAGACGTTCACCGCCCAGTTCCGCCAGTTTGCTGTCGAAATCTTTTCCGGACTGGCAGAAGAATTCATAGGATGTATCGCCAAGGCCAAATACGGCAAACGCGGTATCGGTCAGCTTCGGTGCTTTTTTCGAGAACAGGAATTTATGCAGCGCGACGGCCTCTTCCGGCGGCTCGCCTTCTCCCTGGGTGGACGTCACTATCACCAGCAGTTTTTCACTGGCAATCTGTTTGAATTTGTAGTCGCCGGCGTTCACCAGTGTCACATTAAGGTTGGCCGCCAGCAGATCATCACGCAGCGCTTCCGCCACACGACGCGCATTGCCGGTTTGCGAAGCGGAGATAAGCGTAACCCCCGGCATCTTCCCCTCAGGAGCAGGCGTGACGGCAACAGCGCCTGAGCGCGGGTTCAGTACGCCCCAAAAATAGCCGGAGACCCAGGCAAGCTGTTCGGGAGTAAGGTCGGTTGTCGCGGCCTGAAGGCGCGCCAGTTGCTCCGGATTAAGCGGAAGCAACCCAGTCAGTGGAGCCGGTGTCGTCATGCGTCGTTATGTTCCAGTAAGCAAAGCGGATCTATACACAAAATCATTCAAGTTCGCTGTAGCCCAGACTGTAAGCTGATCGCGTCCCAGGAGCGTACATAAATACGTGACTGAGGCGAGTAAACGCAGTCAACACAGATGCGGCTTGAAGGATGAAGTGTATAAGCGATAAATCCCAAACTAAGGATAAGGGTAACGGTGAGAGGAATAACAATTAAAGAAGGGTTGGAAATAACAAATAACCAAATGAACTAACCTGTTTTAGTTATCGTTATTAACGCCAAAATCGATTTTATAATTGATTGATAATTATTAAATTTTCTGGAAATTCTTAAATTAATTGCCCGTCACAAGGCGGAGAATGGTTTTAGTTAATGATAAAAAATGCGCTTTCCGGTACCCTACGGCGGTTTTTTTATTGCCTGAGAGTTCATCATGTCCACCACGTTGTATAAAGATTTCACCTTTGAAGCCGCTCACCGCCTGCCTCACGTGCCTGAAGGGCATAAGTGCGGCCGCCTGCACGGACACTCGTTTATGGTGCGTCTCGAAATTACCGGTGAAGTCGATCCGCATACCGGTTGGATTATGGATTTCGCGGATCTCAAAGCGGCGTTTAAACCTACTTACGATCGTCTTGATCACTACTATCTGAATGATATTCCAGGGCTGTCCAATCCCACCAGCGAAGTGCTGGCAAAATGGATTTGGGATCAGGTTAAGCCCGTCGTGCCGCTACTGAGCGCCGTGATGGTGAAAGAGACCTGTACAGCCGGCTGCGTCTATCGCGGCGAATAAGGTTTATTAACGCGTGGGCTGGATGGCAGATTGATTCCAGCCCATCCACACGACGTTTCATCAGTGAAAACATTGTCCAGCGCGCGGTGTTAAAAGCGCAGCACATCACCGGTTGCAGGTGCGGTTATTTCCGGTAGCCACAACCGCCCCCAGGCCCCTGTACAGTGACAACCGCATAGTTTTTCAGGTTTTTGTTCTTGCAGAAAGCGCCTGACTCGCCACAGCGTGAACGGTGATGCGCAGCGGAGATGAAATCCGCCGACAAGCGCGTAAATCCGCTTTATACCGGTAATGTTCTGACAGTGCCGGACAATATTTGCGATCCCCCGATGCCCGCATCCCGTAATGATGACTAATCCTTTTGTCGATTGGTAAATCAGTACGCCCTCATCCAAAATAGAGTCCGGCTCCGCATCGTGGCCGCCAAAAATGCCGTAGGCTTCAGGCGCGACCACTGGTATTTCCCCTGACCAGATAAAGTTTTCGCCAATCGGCAGGGGGTCACGCGTGTACATCATTCGGTAGCGTGAATAGTCCACCTCACGCGACAATTTTTTTATTTTCCGGGTAATACCGAGAAAAGTCATTGCCGCATAACGTTCGCGCGCAATATCGGGATGGCAGATGATTCGACTGTTATCAGGAAGCCACGGCACGCCGCCGCAATGATCGTAATGACCATGCGAAAGCACCACAGCAGACACATCGGACAGGTCGATCCCCATCGCCAACGCGTTTTGCATAAAACTGCCATCAGGGCCGGTATCGAACAAGATAGACGTAGACTCATCCTCGACCAACAGGCTTAACCCTGGCCGGGCCTTCAACGATTTATCCGCTCCAGCTCCCTTATGATTTTCGAGCAATACTCTGATCCTTAACGCCATGGCCTTCTCCTGTATAAAAGCCTCCCCGGGAAAACGCGGCCTTTTTACTTTACAGGTTTGTAGCAGCCATTACTGGTACACAGATTATGATTATGCAACGGCTATCCTTGTTGGCGCGGGGAACACGTTACCGTTGGCGTAACGCTGAATTGTTGGTACGGTTTATCCCCGCTGGCGCGGGGAACACGATAAGTTTCGCCATCAGAACCGCCCTCCAACCGGTTTATCCCCGCTGGCGCAGGGAACACATAACCTCTTGCGTGCCGTAATGTTGGTGTTTCGGTTTATCCCCGCTGGCGCGGGGAACACAGACACAAAAACACCAGCAAAGGACGTTACCCCGGTTTATCCCCGCTGGCGCGGGGAACACCCAAAATCAGGAGTCGAGAGCTCCAGGCTCTGCGGTTTATCCCCGCTGGCGCGGGGAACACGTTAATGAATCAAATCCAGTCCAGTCGTATTGCGGTTTATCCCCGCTGGCGCGGGGAACACGGCGACCAAAATTATCACGCCAGCGTTACTGGCGGTTTATCCCCGCTGGCGCGGGGAACACCCCGCGTTGTTCCGGTTGTTCCCGGATCGGTCCGGTTTATCCCCGCTGGCGCGGGGAACACAGAAGCCACTGTCTGGGGTGGCTATGCCATTTCGGTTTATCCCCGCTGGCGCGGGGAACACTTTGTTTTTACTAATTCGTTTCATCATTCCCCCGGTTTATCCCCGCTGGCGCGGGGAACACATGCCGACCCTGACTGCAATCATGGTCAGCGCCGGTTTATCCCCGCTGGCGCGGGGAACACAGTAACGAGCGCCACTCTCAGAGCGATAAACGCGGTTTATCCCCGCTGGCGCGGGGAACACCAGTGCGGCCAGAATCCCGATCAACATATTCGCGGTTTATCCCCGCTGGCGCGGGGAACACTACTGCTATCAACCTCGCCACCTCGACCGCACCGGTTTATCCCCGCTGGCGCGGGGAACACGGACTGTCTGTGCAGCGCGTCCAGCGCCTGCGCGGTTTATCCCCGCTGGCGCGGGGAACACACGTTAAAAAGTCCTGTCGGCGGTACAGTGGACGGTTTATCCCCGCTGGCGCGGGGAACACTTTACTTCACCGTCCTGAAGCATTTTAACAGTCGGTTTATCCCCGCTGGCGCGGGGAACACGGCGGCAGTCGTCGTACCAGATACCAATCTGCTGGTTTATCCCCGCTGGCGCGGGGAACACGCTGAAAGGCGAACACCTGATGACCTTTGATACCGGTTTATCTCCGCTGGCGCGGGGAACACTTATTTCTATGGGCGGACGAAAAAGCATTAAGCGGTTTATCCCCGCTGGCGCGGGGAACACACGGTTAATGTTAATGTCGTAAATAACGAAGGCGGTTTATCCCCGCTGGCGCGGGGAACACACTAAACGGATATAATTGTTTATAAACTACTTTTTATCAGCACCACATTCCACCAACATAATCGCAACAATTTAAATTATTAAAGAACAGCTAATTTGCTGATTTTGATGCAAAAAAGTTCATAGAATGATTTTTTCTTTAAATTTACCAAAATAGTGTGATCCATGCATCGCTATGGAAAAATTTATCCGCGCTTTTATACACTCATCGAAATTCACATAGAGAAAATAAACAATGCAAGGTAATGGATAAGTCACAGACGGCATCGGCAGGCCGTCCGTAAAATTGATAGAGCATCAGGCAATATTTAAATATTTATGCGTTTGCATAGACAGCCGCCAGTTACGTGCAATACAAGTTTCAATACACAGACGCGTCGCGTCTTCTTTCTGGCTAATGGGCTGCAAAGCAATCACGCGCGGTTTATCATCGCTCAACGTGGCTAACAGTTCATCCAGCGCCTCAATATCACGAACTCGCCCAACGGGATGCTTGATTTCATTGGCGCGCTCCAGCGCCTGGGAAAGCACGTCATATCCCCCGCGCATATTCACTTTTGGTGAAACCGTGACCCAGGTGTTAGGCGTACAGCGCACTTCGTGCGTCCCGCTGGTTTCAATCTGACAACTAAAACCACTCTTTTCAAGCAGATCGGTGAGCGGCATGAGGTCGTGAATACAGGGTTCGCCACCGGTGATGACAACGTGACGTGCGGTATAGCCCTGACGATTAATCACCGCCAGCAAGTCTTCACTGCTCGCAGCACCCCATTTGTCGCTCTCTTTGGTTTTTGCCAGAATGCTGAACAGAGACACTTCCCGATCGCTCAGTTTATCCCAGGTATGCTTAGTATCACACCAGGCACAGCCGACCGGACATCCCTGTAAACGAATAAAAATAGCGGGGACGCCGGTAAAATAACCCTCGCCTTGTAGGGTCTGGAACATCTCGTTAATCGGGTACTGCATAGCGTTCTCTGTTAAGGGGATAATCGTTAATTATTGCAGATTTCGTCTGCCCGGTCATGCACAGCGGCTGCGCTATTGAACCGATACAAAAAAACCCGCCGAAGCGGGTTTATACGTTAAGAGGTAAAAGCAGGATTACGCCTGGCCTTTGATCTCTTTACGACCGTTGTACGGTGCTTTTTCGCCCAGAGCTTCTTCGATACGAATCAGCTGGTTGTATTTAGCAACGCGGTCAGAACGGCTCATAGAACCGGTTTTGATCTGGCCTGCAGCGGTACCAACAGCCAGGTCAGCGATGGTAGCGTCTTCAGTTTCACCAGAACGGTGAGAGATGACAGCAGTGTAGCCAGCGTCTTTCGCCATCTTGATTGCAGCCAGAGTTTCGGTCAGAGAACCGATCTGGTTGAATTTGATCAGGATGGAGTTAGCGATGCCTTTCTCGATGCCTTCTTTCAGGATTTTGGTGTTGGTTACGAACAGGTCGTCACCAACCAGCTGGATTTTGTCGCCCAGTACTTTGGTCTGGTATGCAAAACCGTCCCAGTCAGACTCGTCCAGACCATCTTCGATGGAAACGATCGGGTACTGTTTGGTCAGTTCTTCCAGGAAGTGGGTGAATTCTTCGGAGGTGAACGCTTTGTTGCCTTCGCCAGCCAGAACGTATTTACCGTCTTTGTAGAATTCAGATGCTGCGCAGTCCATCGCCAGGGTGATGTCTTTACCCAGCTCGTAACCAGCCGCTTTAACCGCTTCAGCGATAACAGCCAGCGCTTCCGCGTTGGAGCCCAGGTTCGGCGCATAGCCGCCTTCGTCACCCACAGCGGTGTTCATGCCTTTGCCTTTCAGCACTTTTGCCAAGTGATGGAAAACTTCAGAACCCATACGGATGGCTTCTTTAACCGTTTTCGCGCCAACCGGCTGGATCATGAATTCCTGGATGTCGACGTTGTTGTCAGCGTGCTCGCCGCCGTTGATGATGTTCATCATCGGAACCGGCATGGAGTATTTGCCCGGAGTGCCGTTCAGTTCAGCAATGTGCTCGTACAGCGGCATACCTTTAGCGGCAGCAGCAGCTTTGGCGTTAGCCAGAGAGACAGCCAGAATGGCGTTTGCACCGAAGTTAGATTTGTTTTCAGTACCGTCCAGGTCGATCATGATTTTGTCGATGCCAGCCTGGTCTTTAGCGTCTTTGCCAAGAATAGCCTGAGCGATCGGGCCGTTAACCGCGCCAACAGCTTTGGTTACGCCTTTACCCAGGAAACGGGATTTGTCGCCATCGCGCAGTTCCAGCGCTTCGCGGGAACCAGTAGAAGCACCTGACGGAGCCGCCGCCATACCTACGAAACCACCTTCCAGGTGTACTTCAGCTTCAACAGTCGGGTTACCACGGGAGTCGATGATTTCACGACCGATGACTTTAACGATTTTGGACATTAGGTTTTCCTCAAGTCACTAGTTAAACTAAAACTTCAGACAAACGGTGCACCGCTGAGGGTGCACCGCCGTTCTAACTTTTTTACTTCGCCTGACGTTTCTGATGCTCGTTGGCGGCTTTAACAAAGCCGGCGAACAACGGATGTCCATCACGCGGCGTGGAAGTAAATTCCGGATGGAACTGACAGGCCACGAACCACGGATGATTCGGTACCTCAATGATCTCGACTAACTGATCATCACCGGAACGGCCTGCGACACGCAGACCCGCTGCTTCAATTTGTTTCAACAACATATTGTTGACTTCGTAACGATGGCGATGACGTTCAACAATCGTCGACGCGCCGTACAACTGACGTACCAGACTGTCATCGCTAAGCTGGCACTGCTGCGCGCCCAGGCGCATGGTGCCACCCAGATCGCTTTTCTCGCTACGGACTTCAACGTTACCGTCTTCATCGCGCCACTCGGTAATTAACGCCACAACCGGGTACTTACAGTCTGGCACAAATTCCGTTGAGTTGGCGTTGTCCATGCCGGCCACGTTACGAGCGAACTCAATCAACGCAACCTGCATCCCCAGGCAAATGCCCAGATAAGGAATATTGTTTTCACGCGCATAGCGCGCAGTGGCGATTTTACCTTCAACGCCACGATAGCCGAAGCCGCCGGGGATCAGGATAGCGTCCAAATCTTTCAGAATTTCGACGCCGCGCGTTTCAACATCTTGCGAATCGATCAATTTGATGTTGACGGTAACGCGGTTTTTCAGACCACCGTGTTTCAGCGCTTCGATCACCGACTTATAGGCATCCGGCAGTTCAATATATTTGCCGACCATGCCGATAGTCACTTCGCCTGCCGGGTTCGCTTCTTCGTAAATGACCTGTTCCCATTCAGACAGGTTAGCTTCCGGACAGTTCAAGCTGAATCGTTTACAAATATAATCATCAAGCCCCTGAGATTTCAACAGGCCTGGAATTTTATAAATGGAATCGACATCTTTCATTGAAATAACGGCTTTTTCCGGCACATTACAGAACAATGCAATTTTTGCACGCTCGTTGGCAGGAACCGCGCGATCGGAACGACAAATCAGAATATCGGGCTGAATACCGATAGACAGCAGCTCTTTCACGGAGTGCTGAGTCGGTTTAGTTTTCACTTCGCCCGCAGCCGCCAGGTAAGGTACCAGCGTCAGGTGCATAAACAGCGCGTGTTCACGACCGATATCTACCGCCAATTGACGAATCGCCTCAAGAAACGGCAGCGATTCGATATCACCGACGGTACCGCCGATTTCCACCAGTACCACATCGTGGCCTTCGCCACCTTCCAGCACGCGCTCTTTAATCGCGTTAGTGATGTGAGGGATGACCTGTACGGTTGCGCCCAGATAGTCGCCACGGCGTTCTTTACGCAAAACGTCGGAGTAGATACGGCCAGTCGTGAAGTTGTTGCGGCGAGACATCTTGGTGCGGATGAAACGCTCGTAGTGCCCCAGGTCCAGGTCGGTTTCAGCGCCGTCTTCAGTAACGAACACTTCCCCGTGTTGGATTGGGCTCATAGTACCCGGATCGACGTTGATGTACGGATCCAGTTTCATGATGGTCACGTTGAGACCACGGGCTTCCAGAATGGCTGCGAGGGAGGCTGCGGCAATGCCTTTACCCAGAGAGGATACGACCCCGCCGGTCACAAAAATATAGTTCGTTGTCATGCGGAACCTGAGAAGTTAGGTTTAAAAGACGATGGAATAACCAGGACGGGAAAGCAGTATACCCGAACATGACCTACGCCACAAACTTTCATTATTCCTCCTCTTCGTCAGGCTGACATTCACACAGGGAGGGAGAAAATAGCCCCTTTGAGGTAAATGTTTTTGACGTAAATCAAGCGCTTGTTATTTAAAAAATCACACAAATCGCTCTTGACCGCCTAAAACCTTTAGAGATCAATTTCCTGGCGTTTTACTTCCTGCCAAACTTCTTCCATTGTTTCCAGGTCCACCCCGGTCATTTCCAGGCCTCTGGCTGCGACAATACGTTCAACTTCGCGAAAACGACGTTCAAATTTATCGTTCGCTTTTTGCAAAGCGAGCTCCGCTTTCGTACCTAAATGACGCGCCATGTTGACCGTGGCAAAGAGCAAATCGCCCATTTCCTCTTCCAGTTTAGCCTGATCAACAACCGCCTGCCGCGCCTCAAACATGACCTCATCGATCTCTTCATAGACCTTATCGACGACCGGTCCCAGCGTCGTCCAGTCAAAGCCCACGTTTGAGCAACGTTTCTGGATTTTTTGCGCGCGCATCAAGGCCGGTAAGCTGCGCGGAATATCGTCCAGCGCGGAATGCTGCGCTTTTTGCGCGCGCTCTTCCGTTTTGATTTGCTCCCAGCGAACTAATGCTTCTTCGCTATTATCCGCGGAAAGCTCGCCAAAAACATGCGGATGGCGGCGCTCCAGCTTGTCGCTGATGGCAGCGCAGATATCATTAAAATCGAAGCGGCCTTCTTCCTGCGCCATCTGCGCGTAAAACACCACCTGGAACAACAGGTCGCCCAGTTCGCCGCGCAAATCGTCAAAATCCTCACGCGCAATCGCATCCAGTACTTCATAGGTTTCTTCCAGCGTATAAGGCGCGATGCTGGCGAAGGTCTGCTCTTTATCCCACGGACAGCCGTTTTCCGGGTCGCGCAGGCGCTGCATGAGGGTGAGAAGACGGTCAATTTGATGGTTAGTTGTCATGGTTTTTAATCGGTTGTAAATACTAGCGACAATTGTAACGTATTATTCTTAACCATTCACGCACAGAGACACTACGACAACGCCTATATAATAAAATATATTGTTAACAGGTGTTGAATGCTACCTTTCCCGTATAACTTTAAAATTATTAATCGATACACAACAATATAATAATCATATAACTAATTTATTAAAAAAACAGATATTTGCACCAGACGTTATAAATAACATCAATTAAGTAAAAAAATCATGCAAACACTATAAGCACCCCACCCAAAGAGCCTTCCCTTTCAAAAAAAAATAAATTATTTCACTTTTACGGAAAAACGAGTAGCATGCACGCCAGTTTAATATTCAAAAAAGACCGCTTTTTTGTTTTTTCTGGAACATACATGAAATAAATATATTGAAAGTATTACATATAATATTCTATGAGCAGGTACGATCATTCAGCTCATAAGAATATACTCATAAAAATGTAGAAATATAATATTTTTATTATGACCTATTTTTTACTCAAAGCCCGCAGCATGGCTCTATGCCGCATATCCCTTGGTATACGCGTACAAAATGCTGCCATAAAACACGTTAATTAAGGATAACACGATGAAGTCATCTCATTTTTGTAAACTGGCAGTAACTGCATCTTTAGTTATGGGAATTGTCTCCGGCGCTCAAGCCGCGGGTAGCAACACAGCAAAGGTCACTTTCCTTGGTAATATTGTTGACTCCCCCTGCTCCGTCACATTGGATACGGAAGATCAAACAGTCAATATGGGTTCAAGTATCGGTAATGGCACGCTGAGTAATGGTAAAACGACCATCAACAATGCCCGTACCTTTCATATCGATCTTGAGGGTTGTACCTGGGCTACCGAGAAAAATATGAATGTGGTATTCACTACAGGTAGTGGAACCACAGCGGCTACAGGCGCCACGGATAATCTCGCGCTGATGAAGACTGACGGCACTGGCGCTATTAGCAACGTAAGCCTGGCAATCGGCGATGCTGGCAAAAACAATATCAAACTGGGCGATACCTATACACAGGCCATTGCGGACCTGGACGGAGATACCATTCTTGATGAGAAGCAAAGCCTGAATTTCACCGCCTGGCTGGTTGGCGCAGCAACCGGCACCGTAGGCACAGGTGAATTCAGCAGCGCCGCCAACGTCACTATCTCTTACCTGTAATTCAGTTAACAGAGTCACGACGATAATACCCTGCCGCTTTAGGTAGGGTATTCCTGTTGAGTTTTATTGCGGAATATATTTGATGAATAACACATGGAAAAGTGTTCTTTGCCCAATAGCGTGCGGAGTGGGAATGCTTCTAAGCGTCTCCCCTTATAGCGCGTCAGGCAAAGACATCGAATTTAATACCGATTTCCTCGATGTAAAAAATCGCGATAACGTTAACATTGCACAGTTTTCTCGTAAGGGTTTTATTCTGCCAGGCGTCTACCTCTTACAAATTAAAATTAACGGACAGACTCTGCCGCAGGAATTTCCTGTTAACTGGGTTATACCAGAACATGATCCACAAGGAAGCGAGGTTTGCGCAGAACCAGAATTAGTTACGCAATTGGGTATAAAACCGGAACTCGCGGAAAAACTCGTCTGGATAACGCACGGTGAACGACAATGTCTGGCGCCAGATTCACTGAAAGGCATGGATTTTCAGGCCGACCTGGGGCACTCCACGCTGCTGGTGAATTTACCCCAGGCGTATATGGAATACAGCGATGTCGACTGGGACCCGCCCGCCCGCTGGGATAATGGTATTCCCGGCATCATTCTGGATTACAACATTAATAATCAGCTCCGCCACGATCAAGAAAGTGGCAGCGAAGAGCAAAGCATCAGCGGCAACGGGACGTTAGGCGCGAACCTGGGCGCATGGCGACTGCGGGCCGACTGGCAGGCCAGCTACGACCATCGTGACGATGACGAGAACACTTCCACCCTCCACGATCAGAGCTGGAGCCGCTACTACGCCTATCGCGCACTACCGACGCTCGGGGCCAAACTTACGCTGGGCGAAAGCTATCTCCAGTCCGATGTTTTCGACAGCTTTAACTATATCGGTGCCAGCGTCATTTCTGACGATCAGATGCTGCCGCCGAAACTGCGCGGCTATGCGCCGGAGATCGTGGGCATTGCGCGTTCTAACGCAAAAGTCAAAGTCTCCTGGCAGGGGCGCGTACTGTATGAAACGCAGGTGCCCGCAGGACCGTTCCGTATTCAGGATCTCAACCAGTCCGTTTCCGGTACGTTGCACGTCACCGTGGAAGAGCAGAACGGTCAGACCCAGGAGTTTGACGTTAACACCGCATCGGTTCCCTTCCTGACGCGCCCCGGCATGGTGCGCTACAAGATGGCGCTGGGCCGCCCGCAGGACTGGGATCATCACCCCATTACCGGCACATTCGCCTCGGCGGAAGCTTCGTGGGGGGTCACCAACGGCTGGTCGCTATATGGCGGCGCAATTGGAGAAAGCAACTATCAGGCCGTGGCGCTGGGAAGCGGTAAGGATCTTGGCGTGGTGGGCGCGGTGGCGGTGGACATTACGCACTCCATCGCCCACATGCCGCAAGACGACGGGTTTGACGGCGAAACGCTGCAGGGTAACTCATATCGCATCAGCTATTCCCGTGACTTTGATGAAATCGACAGCCGACTAACCTTTGCCGGATACCGCTTCTCAGAAAAGAACTTTATGAGCATGAGCGACTATCTGGATGCGAAAACCTACCATCATCTCAATGCCGGTCACGAAAAAGAACGCTATACGGTCACCTATAACCAGAACTTCCGTGAACAAGGCATGAGCGCCTATTTCAGCTACTCACGCAGTACCTTCTGGGACAGCCCGGATCAGAGTAACTATAACCTGTCTCTTTCCTGGTACTTCGACTTAGGGTCGATAAAAAATCTCAGTGCGTCGCTGAACAGCTATCGCAGCGAATATAACGGTGATAAAGATGATGGTGTCTATATCTCGCTGTCTGTTCCCTGGGGCAATGATTCCATCAGCTACAACGGTACGTTTAACGGTAGTCAACACCGTAATCAGCTCGGCTATTCCGGCCACAGCCAGAACGGCGATAACTGGCAGCTTCACGTCGGGCAGGATGAACAAGGCGCACAGGCAGACGGTTATTACAGCCATCAGGGCGCGCTGACGGACATCGATCTGAGCGCGGATTATGAAGAAGGATCGTACCGTTCGCTGGGTATGTCGCTGCGCGGCGGCATGACGCTGACCACCCAGGGCGGCGCGCTACACCGGGGAAGTTTAGCGGGCAGCACACGTTTGCTGGTTGATACCGACGGTATTGCGGACGTCCCCGTTAGCGGTAGCGGCTCGCCAACCTCAACCAACATTTTCGGCAAGGCCGTGATTGCGGATGTCGGAAGCTATTCGCGCAGCCTGGCGCGTATCGATCTGAACAAATTGCCGGAGAAGGCGGAAGCTACTAAGTCGGTTGTGCAGATCACGCTCACCGAAGGCGCCATCGGCTACCGTCACTTTGACGTGGTCAGCGGCGAGAAAATGATGGCGGTTTTCCGGCTGGCAGACGGCGACTTCCCACCTTTCGGCGCCGAAGTGAAAAACGAGCGCCAGCAGCAGTTGGGCCTGGTGGCCGATGACGGCAACGCCTGGCTGGCGGGCGTAAAAGCCGGGGAAACATTGAAAGTCTTCTGGGATGGCGCGGCGCAGTGTGAAGCATCACTCCCGCCCACGTTTACACCGGAGCTATTGGCCAACGCGCTATTGCTGCCGTGCAAAATGCTGGAAGGTCAGCCCCCCACCGCACCGCAGAAAAGTTCTCCGCTGCCTGCGCAACCGCTAATCCAGGAACATACGCAAACCGATGGCCAACCGGCCGCGCCGGTGGCGACAACCACTCAAACCCCGCCCATACCGCTGGCTGACAACCATGCGGTGAATCGCAAGGATATGGAATAAAGGGAACCTGTAATGAACAAGACCAACCATTTTAAGCGCCAGGCGCTTATCGCTTCGGTATTACTGGCTGCGCCGCTGGTATCGCACAGCGCGATTGTGCCGGATCGTACCCGCGTTATTTTTAACGGCAATGAAAATTCAATCACCGTCACGCTGAAAAACGGCAACGCCACTCTGCCCTACCTCGCACAGGCGTGGCTGGAAGACGATAAGTTCGCCAAAGATACCCGCTATTTTACCGCCCTGCCGCCGCTGCAGCGTATTGAGCCAAAATCCGACGGGCAGGTTAAAGTCCAGCCGTTACCAGCCGCGGCTAGCCTACCGCAGGACCGGGAAAGTCTGTTTTATTTCAACGTGCGGGAAATTCCGCCGAAAAGCGATAAGCCTAATACGCTCCAGCTGGCGCTGCAAACGCGTATTAAGTTTTTCTACCGCCCGGTAGCCGTCGCCCGGCAGGTGGATAAGACGCACCCGTGGCAGACGAAGCTCACGCTGACCTACCAGGGCGATGGTGTGATCTTCGACAACCCCACACCGTTTTACCTCGTCATCAGCAATGCCGGTAGCAAAGAGAACGAAACCGCCTCCGGCTTTAAAAACCTGCTGAT
This sequence comes from Salmonella sp. SAL04214, assembly GCF_046550615.1. Lineage (NCBI taxonomy): Bacteria > Pseudomonadati > Pseudomonadota > Gammaproteobacteria > Enterobacterales > Enterobacteriaceae > Salmonella > Salmonella sp. SAL04214. The sequence continues at coordinate 462,089 of NZ_JBGDXT010000001.1, read as the reverse complement.
TGCCCCGCGTGAAAAAATGACCTCTCCCATCAAAGGTGCCTCGCTCGGCAGCTCGCCGGTGGTGGGCTACGTCGATGATTACGGCGGCCATCGCCTGCTGGTTTTTACCTGCTCAGGGAATACCTGCAAGGTCAATGAGGAAAAAACCCGTGACGCTGAGAAGAAAGCGAATAAGTAATCCTGTGCGAAAGAGATCCATGACGATGTTGACTCGCTGGAAAATGCTGGTGCTGCTGTGCGGTGGATTCGTTGCCGGCACCGAGGCTGCCGGCACAAAAACCGTGCAACTGGAGCTACATCTGGTCGTCACTCAACCACCGCCCTGTACGGTAGGCGGCGCTTCCGTAGAGTTTGGCGATGTCCTGACCACCAAAGTTGGCGATGCTTCTCAAACGAAACCTGTGGGCTACAGCCTGAACTGCGATGGCAGAGCGAGCGACTATCTAAAGCTACAAATTCAGGGGACCACTACCACCATCAGCGGGGAGCAGGTTCTGCAAACTTCGGTGCAGGGGTTAGGCATCCGTATTCAGCAGGCGGGCAATAAGCAACTGGTTCCGGTTGGCATAACGGATTGGCTGAACTTCACCCTGAGCGGCAACAATGGGCCAGAGCTGGAAGCCGTACCGGTTAAAGAGCCCACCACGCAGTTAGCGGGTGGCGATTTTAACGCCAGTGCGACGTTAGTCGTGGATTACCAGTGATGGAGAGATTCATAGTGAAAAGGGTGCTTATCCTGACGCTTTTAATCACCCAGTTTGCCTGCGCCGACAATTTGACCTTTCACGGCAAACTGATAAACCCGCCCGCCTGTACTATCAATAATGGTGAAACGCTGGAGGTCAGTTTTGGTAGCGTGATTATTGATAATATTGACGGCGTCAATTACCTGACCGAGATCCCGTGGACCCTTACCTGCGACAGCAGCTTTCGCGATGACGCATTAACTTTTACGTTGAGCTATCTGGGCACGGCGACGCCTTACTCCGCAAATGCCTTAACCACCAATGTCCCTGAGCTGGGCATTGAACTTCAGCAGAACGGCACGGTGTTTCCTCCCGGCACGTCGCTAACCATCGATGAGTCATCGCTTCCCACACTAAAAGCCGTGCCGGTAAAACAGCCCGGTAAAGAGCCTGCCGAAGGCGATTTTGAGGCTTTTGCCACGTTACAGGTGGATTACCAATGAACCGTATTTTTCAAACTGCCGGGCATTTGATCGGAGGCGTAATGTTATGGGCGGTTTGCAATACGTTACCTGCCGCCACGCCTAATGTGCACTACAGCGGTAAGCTGGTTGCCGGCGCCTGTAACCTGGTAGTGGATAATGACACGATGGCGACGGTGGATTTTCATACTATTGGCAGTGACAATTTCGACGCCAGCGGGCAAACGACTCCTGTTCCATTCACACTTAGCCTCCAGGATTGCAAAACAGCGCTAGCCAACGGCGTGGTGGTGACCTTTCAGGGTGTTGAAGACAGTACCCTGCCCGGACTGCTGGCGCTGGAGCCCTCGTCGGAAGCCAGTGGTTTTGCGATTGGCGTGGAAACGGCTGCACAGCAACCAGTGAGTATCAATGCAACAGAGGGTACAGCTTTTGTGCTGAAGGAAGGGATTACCACCATCAACTTGCAGGCCAGGCTGCAAAAATACGCTGGTGAAGATGTTATGCCGGGGGAATTTTCGGGTACTGCTACCGTGAGCTTTGAATATCAGTAAGCTATAGGTAAAATTATAAGGATATGAAATGCAGCGAATTTTATTACAGCTAATACTGGTAATAATATCTGGTTTTTGGTGTATTGCGCTACAATGCGCTGAAGTAAGAACGGATATAGAATATAATTCTCAAATTATTTCACAGTTTGATAGCCTTGGTGCACTGACTGGCGATCCTACACTCGATACCATCCATACCCCATTACCAACAAACATTCATATCCTTTCATCGTGCACTAAGTCAGGTGGAGGCGATGGGGGTGGTTGTATTCCTCAAGGTACAATTCCCTATGGACTTGAATCCACCCTTGAATTTGATCCATCAACTTCTTTCATCAATACAACCGCTGTCGATAACGGTATCACTTATAGTTTTACTGGTGAAGCGGTAAAAGCGACGGCACATGCTGACTGTACGGGTAATCAGGCAACTAACAGCGCAATTTGTGTATGGGATAAATCATTTTCACTTCCCCTCACCTTACTTACCAAACAGAATGGAATAACAATTAACCAGCAAAATCTTACAGTTTCGGTAATACCCGGAGGAGGAAATAATGACACTAATCAATATTCATCCCTTTCCGGCCATATTATTATTGATGAATCGGTAAGCAGTTACGCTAGTTATGAACCGGAAACATCGGGCATTGAGAATCTGAAATTCAAATGGACTGTAACAGTGACAGAAGATACCGAGGGTGATTTCGGTATATGGAACGGTTCACTTGTACTTAATGGCTCTCCAGCGTCCACCCTACATCGTTATTTTCCTCCAGAAATAGTAGATGCTTCATTTTCTGAAAATACGATAGTGCACAGTACAGAAGTCGCCATGACTGGCGCAAAAAATAATGTCGAGCTAGCCGCTGTATATCTCTACCATGGCAATACGCCATGCGACGATACATCCTTGTGTAACTACAGTCTTAATAAGACGTCAGTTGCTCTTGTATGTCACGATCTGAACGCGCAGCTTGCCTTTAGCAGCACTTGTAATGCTTCAGACACAACACATTGCCTGAACGGCAAAGTAGGTACGATAAATGGTACCTGGGGGAAAGTCAGCATTGATACAACTTGTGCAATTACCGTTTTGATACCCTACGAATAAACACAGGAAAAATGATGACCATAAGCAAAAAAATCATAATTTCATTCATTCTATTTATGTTCTTCGCCAACAATACATTTGGATCTGGATACGTTAAGATCAAGGCCGAATTGAATGATATGACAGGCACTGGGGCAGGTACAACTAATTTAAATAGTGACCTACGGGTTAGAACATCATTATTACCAGAGAATATTGAGATGTTATGTACCGGTGGAAAGCTACGTGGAAGTCAGGTAACGTGCGGTCCTGGACTATGGGTCGATATTGAATCAACGATAACAATGGATTCCAGTATAAGAATGATCATTGGCAGCACTTTTTTCACACTTCCCAATATGACTGAAACCCGCCGGGCCCGCTGTACATCACATGATAACTCCACACTTGATTGTGTCTGGACCAGCAATATCGATGCACAATTAAATATATCACCACTATACGATGCACAAATAATCAAACAAGATTTAAAATTACATATCGAACCATCTTCATATGATTACGCACAATCGCAATATATTGATGGGGAAATAACTTACAACACCAAAAAACATCAAGTATCCTATGACGCTTATAGTATAACTACTTACGGCTTTACAGACCATAATATAAAAACGGAAATTTCGATTATTGACGCCAATTTTGGGACCAGCATTACCACCATTAATGATAAAATGTCATTTGATAGTGACAGCGTACAAATTATCGCGTCAATCGATCCTGAAAATTTAGCTGCTTCTTTTGATAAATACTCAGAAGTAACCTCAATAAATAAAGAATTTAGTGGACCAAAAACCAATGAGCTCATTGCAAATATTTTTTTAAGACATGGAAATATGCCCTGTGATGTCTATGAATCAGATTCAATTTGTGCACAAATAATAGATAATGCAACAGTATCAATAGCATGTGATGATAAAAACATGCAGATTGAGGCTATTCCCTGTGATCAAAACAATACTGAATGTGCCCGTTCACAGATGGTAGAACTTCGTGGTACCTGGGGACGAGTCAACATTGACACCGATTGTGCGGTAACCGTATTACTGCCATACGAATAGAAATTTGAACAAAACCGATTTTCATGGAACCATACCAGATATCTGGTAAGCAGATAGCTACCAGATATCTTTATAAAACATCAAGCCGTAGCCCTCGAGTATCTCCCTACATCCCGAATAATATCTGATAGATGATTAATATATCGATCGGCCTGTATTTCGCCAAAATGCTGCCAGCAGTAATGCCAGATATTTTCCAGATCTTCACTGGCCTTTGGCGTTAATTTTACCGTTCTCATCGGGTTTGATCATCCCTGTTTTGACCTTCCGTAAAAAGGCATCCTTTTCCCAGGCCTGCGGCTCTCCGCTGTTCAGACCTTCAGCCAGAAGTTCACGTAACGCCTGAAGTAGTGACTCGGCCTGTTTTTCCTTCAGCAGACGAAGAGACTCTCTGATCACTTCACTTTGTGTTCTGTAATCACCTGATTCTATGAGCGATTCAATAAACTCACGCAGTTCATCGCCAGGATCAACGGTCATTGTTCTGGCCATAACAGCCTCCACTGTAAGTATAAATCTTACATAAGAGTACACCGGAAATGAAATGTACGTCGAAAACATACCCCATATCTCATGCTTATGGGGTTGGCTAATGCGGCTTTGCTGAACGAGTAGCAAAGCCGCTACATTATTACTGTCTGGGGTTTACCCCCCGTGCAGTCGCCGTGCATCAATCACATCCGGCACCTGGTTCAGCTTACCGAGCACGCGGCCCAGCACCTGCAGGTTGTAGATCTCGATGGTCATATCAATGGTGGCGATCTGCTGTTTAATGTCGCTGCGGCTGGCGACGCCCAGCACGTTGACTTTTTCGTTAGCCAGAATGGTGGTGATATCGCGCAGCAAGCCGCTGCGATCGTTGGCCTGGACGCGCACCACCAGCGAATATCCCGCCGAGTAGCTTTCGCCCCATACCGCCTCTACGATCCGCTCCGGCGCATGTGAGCGCAGCTCCGCCAGCTGTTCGCAGTCGGCCCGGTGCACGGAAATCCCCCGCCCCTGAGTAATGAAGCCGACAATTTCATCCCCCGGAATCGGCTGGCAGCAGCGGGCAATGTGGTGCATCAAATTACCCACGCCTTCTACCACCACGCGCCCGTCGTCTTTACGACGATTTTGCGGCGCGTATGTTTTTTGCTGAAGCTGTTTCAGCGCCGCTGCATCCTGCTCCTCCGCACTCGGCTTATTGAACTGCGATTGCAGGAAATTCACCATCTGATTAAGACGGATATCGCCGCCGCCTATCGCCGCCAGCAACTCTTCCAGCTCATTAAAGTTGTAGCGCGGCAGCAGATGTTTCTCGGCCTCTTTCAGGCTAATCCCCAAATGCGCCAGCTCATCGTCGAGGATCTGCCGTCCAGCCAGGATATTTTTGTCACGGTCCTGTTTACGGAACCAGGCGTGAATTTTCGAGCGTCCGCGGCTGGTCGTCACATAGCCCAGGTTTGGATTCAGCCAGTCGCGGCTGGGATTCGGCTGCTTCTGAGTGATAATTTCAACCTGATCGCCCATCTGCAACTGATAGGTGAATGGCACAATACGCCCACCAATTTTCGCGCCGATGCAGCGGTGCCCGACATCGCTGTGGATGTGGTAAGCAAAATCGAGCGGCGTAGATCCGGCAGGCAAGTCAACCACGTCGCCTTTTGGCGTAAAAACGTAGACCCGATCGTCAAACACCTGGCTGCGCACTTCATCCAGCATTTCGCCGGAATCGGCCATCTCTTCCTGCCAGGCGATCAGCTTACGCAGCCACGCAATTCTGTCTTCATGGCCGGAACGCACGCCGCCAGACGCGGCGCCTTCTTTATACTTCCAGTGTGCCGCCACGCCCAGTTCGGCGTCTTCATGCATCTGTTTGGTACGGATCTGGATCTCAACGGTTTTACCGCCCGGCCCCAGAACCACGGTGTGGATAGACTGGTAACCGTTCGGTTTCGGGTTAGCGACATAATCATCGAATTCATCCGGCAGGTGGCGATAGTGCGTATGCACTATCCCCAACGCGGCGTAGCAGTCCTGCAGACGTTCAGCGACAATACGCACGGCGCGCACGTCAAAGAGTTCATCAAACGCCAGATGCTTTTTCTGCATTTTGCGCCAGATGCTATAAATATGTTTTGGTCGTCCGTAGACTTCCGCCTGCACGCCTTCGTTTTTCATTTCGGCGCGCAGATGTCCAACAAACTCTTCGATGTAATGTTCGCGATCGAGACGGCGCTCATGCAGCAGTTTGGCGATGCGTTTGTATTCCGCCGGATGCAGGTAGCGGAAACAGTAGTCTTCCAGTTCCCACTTCAGTTGCCCGATGCCCAGACGATTAGCGAGCGGCGCATAGATGTTGGTACATTCTTTCGCCGCCAGCACGCGCTCATCTTCCGGCGCCTCTTTCACTTCGCGCAAATGAGCGATTCGCTCGGCCAGTTTGATCACCACGCAGCGGAAATCATCCACCATCGCCAATAACATTCGACGGACGTTATCAACCTGCTCCGAAGAAACAGAGTCGTTATGAGTGGCGTTTAGCTGACGGATCGCCGCCATATCGCGCACGCCATGAATCAGGGTCACGATAGATTTGCCGACGCTTTCGCGCAGTACATCTTCGCTGACTACGTTGGCGTCGGCCAGAGGGAACAGTAGCGCCGCCCGCAGCGTGTCGATATCCATACTCAGCGTGGAAAGAATTTCTACCATCTCCACGCCACGCCACAGCAACAGATCCGCATCCGGATGTCCTTGTGTCTGTTGCAGGCAATACGCCCAGGTTTCGGCTAAGCGCTCACACGACTGCTGGCTGGAAATTCCCAGGCTTGCGATCCACTTTTTCGGATCAAATTCACCAGCTTTATTAATATGTGCACTTCTTACCGCGACCATCGTCCTCTCCTTAAGGGACCAGGCCTACCGAAGTCGGTAAGCCGGTAATCATTACATGCGCTCGAACAGAACCATTGATTCCAGATGTCCTGTGTGCGGGAACATGTCGAGCATCGCTAAACGCGTAACCTCATATCCCGCATTGACCAGCGCTTCACTATCGCGCGCCAGCGTCGCCGGGTTACAGGATACATAAACAATGCGAATAGGTTTTAATTTTATAATATGTCGCATCACTCCTGTAGCCCCCGCACGCGCAGGATCGAGTAAGACTTTGTCAAAGCCGTTTTTCGCCCACGGCTGCTTAGTGACATCTTCCTCCAGGTTCTCATGGAAGAATGTCACATTATGTAAACCATTGCGGATGGCGTTTTCACGGCCTTTTTCTACCAGCGCCGGAACGCCCTCAACCCCTACCACGCTTGCCGCGCGCGTTGCCAGCGGCAGCGTAAAATTCCCCATTCCGCAGAACAGATCCAGGACACGATCCTCGGCGCGCACATCAAGCCACTCCAGCGCGCGGGCGACCATTTGCTGGTTTACCGCCTCATTAACCTGAATAAAGTCTCGCGGACTGAAGGCTAAACGTAAGCCGTGCGAATCATACCAGGGCGCCTCGCCAGATACCGTTTCCAGTATCTCGCTAAACGGCGCCAGAAACAGAGACAATCCCTCAGAATGCGAAAAGCGTTCCAGTTTTTCTTTATCCGCCGCACTTAATGGCGCGGTATGGCGCAGAATCATCAGCGTACCGCTTCCCGCCTGTACCAGCTCAACATGCCCAAGATGTCGGGTGCCGTGTAAACTCGCCAGACACGCCCTGATTCTGGGCAGCAATGCTGCAAGCTGGGGCGCCAAAACGGGGCACTGTTCGACATTGACGATATCGCTGGAACCCGCTTTGCGAAATCCCATTTGCAGCGGTTTATCCGACGGGCAATTCAGACTTAACCGCGCACGACGCCGATAACCCCAGGGCGCGCCGGCGATGATGTCATTCACCTCGTGTTTCATCAAACGCGCCAGCGCCGCGCTTTTGCTGCGTTGTTGCAGGGTGATGCTGACATGCTGTTGCTGACAACCGCCGCAGACGCCAAAATGCGGGCAGCGCGGCGTTTCTCGTTCCGGGCTATCATTCAAACGGCGCGAAACGCGTGCGCGGGCAAATTGCTTTTTATCTTCTGTAATAATGACTTCTGCGCTTTCCTCAGGCAATAAACCGGGGATAAACAGCGCCTTTCCGTTATGACGGGCTACGCCCTGACCAAATGAATCGAGGTCATTGACTTTAACGGTTATGATCTGACGCGTCGTCACGCGCCGTTTTGCAGAGTAGAATTGCGCCATCGACCAGCTTTTTCTCAATTTAACAGTGTGACCCTAATTGTCCCATAACGGAACTCCATGACCAACTACAGCCTGCGCGCACGCATGATGATTCTGATCCTGGCCCCGACCGTCCTGATAGGTTTGCTGCTCAGTATCTTTTTTGTAGTGCACCGCTATAACGACCTGCAGCGTCAACTGGAAGATGCCGGCGCCAGTATTATTGAACCGCTCGCCGTCTCCAGCGAATATGGTATGAACTTACAAAACCGGGAGTCTATCGGCCAACTTATCAGCGTCCTGCACCGCAGACACTCTGATATTGTGCGGGCGATTTCCGTTTATGACGATCATAACCGCCTGTTTGTAACGTCTAATTTCCATCTGGACCCCTCACAGATGCAGCTTCCCGCCGGAGCGCCGTTTCCACGTCGTCTGAGCGTCGATCGCCACGGCGATATTATGATTCTGCGCACCCCGATTATCTCGGAGAGCTATTCGCCGGACGAGTCAGCGATTGCCGACGCAAAAAATACCAAAAATATGCTGGGATATGTGGCACTTGAACTGGATCTCAAGTCGGTAAGGCTACAGCAATACAAAGAGATTTTTATCTCCAGCGTAATGATGCTTTTTTGTATTGGCATTGCGCTGATCTTTGGCTGGCGGCTTATGCGCGATGTCACCGGGCCTATCCGTAACATGGTGAATACCGTTGACCGCATTCGCCGCGGACAACTGGATAGCCGTGTGGAAGGATTTATGCTGGGCGAACTGGATATGCTGAAAAACGGCATTAATTCCATGGCGATGTCGCTTGCCGCCTATCACGAAGAGATGCAGCATAATATCGATCAGGCCACTTCGGACCTGCGTGAAACCCTTGAGCAGATGGAAATCCAAAACGTTGAGCTGGATCTGGCGAAAAAGCGTGCCCAGGAAGCGGCGCGTATTAAGTCGGAGTTCCTGGCGAACATGTCGCACGAACTGCGAACGCCGCTGAACGGCGTCATTGGCTTTACCCGCCTGACATTAAAAACGGAGCTGAACCCCACCCAGCGTGACCATCTGAACACCATTGAGCGTTCCGCGAATAATCTGCTGGCGATCATTAATGACGTGCTTGATTTCTCCAAGCTGGAAGCCGGTAAGCTCATTCTGGAAAGTATCCCTTTTCCACTGCGCAACACGCTGGATGAAGTGGTTACGCTGCTGGCCCACTCGTCGCATGATAAAGGGCTGGAGTTGACGTTAAATATTAAAAACGACGTCCCGGATAATGTGATTGGCGACCCGCTGCGCCTGCAACAGGTCATTACTAATCTGGTGGGTAATGCCATTAAGTTCACCGAGAGTGGCAATATCGATATTCTGGTAGAAAAGCGGGCGCTCAGTAACACCAAAGTACAGATTGAAGTGCAGATCCGCGATACGGGGATCGGCATTCCGGAACGCGACCAGTCGCGACTGTTTCAGGCGTTTCGCCAGGCCGATGCCAGTATTTCTCGCCGTCACGGCGGCACCGGCCTTGGGCTGGTGATTACGCAAAAGCTGGTCAACGAAATGGGCGGGGATATCTCTTTCCACAGCCAGCCTAATCGCGGCTCGACCTTCTGGTTTCATATTAATCTTGATCTTAACCCAAATGTTATTATTGACGGGCCGTCGACCGCATGTCTGGCCGGAAAACGGCTGGCTTATGTCGAACCGAATGCTACTGCCGCGCAATGTACCCTGGATCTACTGAGCGACACGCCGGTGGAAGTGGTTTACAGCCCGACCTTCTCCGCGCTGCCGTTAGCGCACTACGATATTATGATTTTGAGCGTTCCGGTGACCTTCCGCGAGCCGCTCACCATGCAGCATGAACGTCTGGCGAAAGCGGCGTCAATGACGGACTTTCTACTGCTGGCGCTACCTTGCCATGCGCAAATTAACGCCGAAAAGCTGAAACAAGGAGGCGCGGCGGCCTGTCTGTTAAAACCATTGACGTCAACGCGCCTGTTGCCAGCGCTGACGGAATATTGCCAGTTGACTCACCATCCTGAACCGCTGCTAATGGATACCAGTAAAATCACCATGACGGTTATGGCGGTTGATGATAATCCCGCTAATCTGAAGCTTATCGGCGCGTTACTGGAAGATAAAGTCCAGCACGTAGAACTTTGTGATAGCGGACATCAGGCGGTGGATCGGGCGAAACAAATGCAGTTTGATCTGATTTTGATGGATATTCAGATGCCGGATATGGACGGCATACGCGCCTGCGAATTGATTCACCAGCTTCCTCATCAGCAGCAAACACCGGTTATTGCCGTTACGGCACATGCGATGGCCGGGCAAAAAGAGAAGTTGCTCAGCGCGGGCATGAACGACTATCTGGCTAAACCGATAGAAGAAGAGAAGTTGCATAATCTGTTGCTGCGCTATAAACCTGGCGCCAACGTAGCAGCGCGCCTGATGGCGCCGGAACCGGCTGAGTTTATCTTCAATCCGAATGCGACGCTCGACTGGCAGCTTGCGCTCCGCCAGGCTGCCGGTAAGCCCGATCTGGCGCGGGATATGCTGCAAATGCTGATTGATTTTCTGCCGGAAGTGCGCAACAAAATTGAAGAACAACTGGTGGGAGAAAATCCCAACGGTCTGGTCGATCTGGTCCATAAGCTACACGGGAGCTGCGGCTATAGCGGCGTACCGCGGATGAAGAACCTTTGCCAGCTTATTGAGCAACAGCTTCGCAGCGGCGTCCACGAAGAGGAGCTGGAGCCTGAGTTTCTGGAGCTGCTGGATGAGATGGATAATGTCGCGCGTGAAGCGAAGAAGATATTAGGCTGATATTCGCCGGATGGCGGCGTGACCGCCTTATCCGGCCTACAACTCAGCGTAACTGTTGCCCCGCTTTCAGCGTTGCAGCCACGTTGCGCGCGGTCATTCGTACGTTTTCACTCGCATTCTTCAGCGCGTCCTCCAACGTGCAGATGGTATAAATCACGCTGAAAACGGCATCAAGCCCATGTTCATGAACCACGCCAACGTCCGCCGTCAGGCTACCCGCAATACCAATTACCGGCTTGTTATACCGTTTGGCGATGTTTGCCACGCCAATAGGGACTTTACCGTGAATGGTCTGGCTGTCGATGCGTCCCTCGCCGGTGATGACTAAATCAGCATCCGCAAGACACGCTTCCAGATGAAGCGCATCGGTGACAATCTCAATGCCACGCCGTAGCTGCGCGCCGCAAAACGCGTATAACGCCGCCCCCATGCCGCCTGCCGCTCCGCCGCCTGCCAGATCCAACACATCGACATGCAGATCGCGGGCAATCAAATGCGCATAGCGAGTCAATGCCGTATCCAGGCGTTCAATCATTTCCGGCGTCGCCCCTTTTTGCGGACCAAAAACCGCAGACGCGCCCTCTTTGCCGGTAAGGGGATTCGTGACATCGCAGGCGACCTCTATATGGCACGCCGACAAACGCTTATCCAGGCCGCTGATATCAATGCTGGCGAGTGTTTCCAGCCCAATGCCGCCTTGCGCAATATCATTGCCCTGCGCATCCCGTAGCCTGGCACCCAGCGCCTGTACCATCCCCGCGCCGCCATCGTTGGTGGCGCTACCGCCGATACCAATAATGATATGCTCAACGCCCGCATCCAGCGCATGACGGATCAGCTCGCCGGTTCCCCATGATGTGGTCTTCAACGGATCGCGTTGCGCGGGCGGCACCTGCTCCAGCCCGCTGGCGGCCGCCATTTCAATGAACGCGGAACGCGCATCGCCGGAAAGCCCATAAAACGCATTGACGCGATGCCCCAACGGCCCGGTGACCTCAACATGCACGATTCGACCCGCCGTCGCTTCAACCATCGCTTCGACAGTACCTTCTCCGCCATCAGCCAGCGGCAATTTCAGGTAATCGGCGTCAGGCCAGATCTCGCGAAATCCTTGTTCAATGGCGGTCGCTACCTCAAGAGCACTCAAACTTTCCTTATACGAGTCTGGTGCGATCACTATTTTCATAAGTCGTCCTTACGCATGTTGATCCTGTTAAGCATACACCCAGAGAAGCACCGGTTCCTTACGGAACCGGTTCTGACTTAACGCACCATGCAAGGACGCTTATTATCAAACGTCCAGCCAGGAATTAAGTACTGCATTCCCATCGCGTCGTCACGCGCGCCTAAGCCATGTTTTTGATAGAGCTCATGCGCTTTCATCACCTGATCCATATCGAGCTCAACGCCCAGCCCCGGTTTGGTCGGTACTTGCACCATGCCGCCTTTAATTTCAAACGGTTCTTTAGTCAGACGTTGGTTGCCTTCCTGCCAGATCCAGTGGGTATCGATCGCGGTGATCTTGCCCGGCGCCGCCGCGGCAACATGGGTAAACATCGCCAACGAAATATCAAAGTGGTTGTTAGAGTGCGAGCCCCAGGTCAGACCGAACTCATGACACATTTGCGCCACGCGTACAGAGCCTTGCATAGTCCAGAAGTGCGGGTCCGCCAGTGGGATATCTACAGATTGCAGCGACAGCGTATGCCCCATTTGACGCCAGTCGGTCGCTATCATATTGGTGGCCGTCGGTAATCCGGTCGCGCGACGGAATTCCGCCATCACTTCACGTCCGGAAAAACCCTGCTCCGCGCCGCACGGATCTTCTGCATAGGCCAGAGAACCTTTCAGGTATTTACCAATGCTGATCGCTTCGTTCAGCGACCAGGCACCGTTTGGATCGAGCGTGACGCGCGCTTGTGGGAAACGTTTCGCCAGCGCCACGATTGACTCGGCCTCTTCTTCGCCCGCCAGCACGCCGCCTTTCAGTTTGAAGTCGTTGAAGCCGTATTTTTCATAGGCGGCTTCCGCCAGACGCACTACCGTTTCCGGCGTCATCGCCTCTTCATGGCGCAGACGATACCAGTCGCATTGCTCATCCGGCTGGCTCTGATACGGCAGCGGCGTGGCCTTGCGATTACCGACAAAGAACAGATAACCCAGCATTTCGACTTCGCTGCGCTGCTGACCGTCGCCTAACAGCGAAGCGACGTTGACGCCCAGGTGTTGGCCCAAAAGGTCAAGCATTGCCGCCTCAATACCAGTCACCACATGGATAGTGGTACGGAGATCGAACGTTTGTAAACCGCGTCCGCCCGCATCGCGATCGGCAAACTGGTTGCGAACGGCAGTCAGGACATTTTTATATTCACCCAGCGTTTTTCCCACCACCAGTGGGATCGCATCTTCCAGCGTTTTGCGAATTTTTTCGCCGCCCGGAATCTCGCCGACCCCGGTATGGCCGGAGTTATCTTTAATAATGACGATGTTGCGCGTGAAGAACGGGGCGTGCGCGCCGCTCAGGTTCATCAGCATACTGTCATGACCCGCAACCGGGATAACCTGCATTTCAGTGACTACAGGCGTCGTAAATTGAGTACTCATAACTGTGTCCTTATTCAGAATTAGTGACGACCAAAAACAGGGCGTTTGCGGTCAAAAGTCCAGCCGGGGATCAGGTATTGCATCGGGCCTGCATCATTACGCGCGCCGCCTGGCAGCTTTTTATACGCGTCATGCGCTTTTCGCACCTGTTCCCAGTCAAGCTCCACGCCCAGTCCTGGCGCATCCGGAACGGCAATTTTGCCGTTTTTAATTTCCAGCGGATTTTTAGTCAGGCGGCAATCGCCCTCCTGCCAGATCCAGTGCGTATCAATAGCGGTGGGTTTGCCTGGCGCCGCCGCGCCGACATGGGTAAACATCGCCAGTGAAATATCAAAATGGTTATTCGAATGGCAGCCCCAGGTTAGCCCCCAGTCATCGCACAGTTGCGCCACGCGAACGGCGCCGGTGAGAGTCCAGAAATGCGGGTCGGCAAGAGGAATGTCTACCGCGTTGAGCATCACCGCATGCCCCATTTCGCGCCAGTTGGTGGCGATCATATTGGTCGCCACCGGCAGTCCTGTCGCGCGGCGGAACTCCGCCATGACTTCACGACCAGAGAATCCTTGCTCCGCGCCGCACGGATCTTCCGCGTAGGTCAGTACATCTTTCAGCCCTTTGCACAACGCAATGGCTTCATCCAGTAGCCAGGCGCCGTTCGGATCCACGGTAATACGCGCGTCCGGGAAGCGTTTTTTTAGCGCGCGAACGGTATCAATCTCTTGTTCGCCCGGCAGCACGCCGCCCTTGAGTTTAAAATCTTTAAAGCCGTAGCGATCCTGAGACGCTTCCGCCAGCCGCACGACCGCGTCGCTGTTCAGCGCTTCCTGATGGCGCAGGCGATACCATTCATGGCTGCCCGGCGTGCTTTCCAGATACGGCAGATCGGTTTTAGTGCGATCGCCAATATAGAAGAGATAGCCCAACACGGTGACGGCATCGCGCTGTTTACCTGGCCCTAACAGTTCACAGACCGGCACATTAAGCGCCTGTCCCAATAGATCAAACAGCGCCGCTTCCAAAGCCGCCACCGCGTTAACCCGCAGTTCAAACGTCCATGCGCCTTTACCAAAGGTGTCAAAATCAGCAGCCTGGTTGCCTTTATGCACCTGTTGCACCACTTTGTTCAGGCGGGCGACTTCCTGGCCTAATACCATCGGAATAGCATCGACCAGCGTCTGATAAATCACTTCTCCGCCCGGCGCCTCGCCGACGCCAGTATGCCCGGCGTTATCGGTGAGGACGACGATGTTACGGGTGAAGTACGCGTTATGCGCGCCGCCGATGTTGAGTAGCATACTGTCATGTCCGGCAACCGGAATGACCTTCATGTCCGTAATAACGGGACTGGATTGCGTTGTCATGATAATTGTCCTGCGACAGGTTTCAGTTCAATACGCTTAATATCACCTACCAGCACCAGATAGCTGATGATGGCCACCAGGGCATGTACGCCGACATAGATCAACGCGCCGTTGAAGGAACCGGTGGTGCCAACGATGTAACCAATCGCGATTGGCGTCACAATACCGGAGATATTGCCGAACATATTAAACAAGCCGCCGGAAAGACCGCTGATCTCTTTCGGCGCGGTATCCGCCATTACTGCCCAGCCCAACGCGCCGATACCTTTACCGAAGAAGGCCAACGCCATAAAGCCGATGATCATCCATTCCACGTTCACATAGTTACAGAACACCATAACCATTGACAGCAACATCCCCAGCACAATCGGCGTCTTGCGCGCGATATTCAGGGAGCCGGTACGACGCATCAGCCAGTCGGAAATGATGCCGCCCAACACGCCGCCGATAAAGCCGCAGACCGCAGGAACCGAGGCGACAAAGCCCGCTTTGAGAATCGACATGCCGCGCGCCTGGACCAAATAGACCGGGAACCAGGTAATAAAGAAATAGGTCAATGCGTTAATACAGTACTGACCGATGTAAACGCCAATCATCATACGAGAGCCCAGCAGCTGTTTGATCTGGCCCCATTTGACGCTAAACGGTACTTTCGCTTTGGTGTCTTTCTGATCCATATTGATCAGCGCGCCGCCTTCTGCGATGTACTCCAACTCTTTCTTATTTACGCCCGGATGGTTATTTGGTTCATGGATAACTTTCAACCAGATAAAGCTGATGATGATCCCTAACCCGCCCATAAAGAAGAAGACATGCGACCAGCCCACTTCGTGCGTCAGCCAGCCCATAATCGGCGCGAAAATAACCGTGGCAAAGTATTGCGCGGAGTTAAAGATGGCCACCGCCGTTCCCCTCTCCTGCGCCGGGAACCAGGCTGCAACGATGCGACTGTTACCCGGGAAAGAAGGCGATTCCGCCAGACCAACCAGGAAACGAAGCGTAAAGAGGGCGACAATAATGCCGAAACCACTAAAGATATCGACAAAACCCTGCAACAGGGTGAAGACTGACCAAATGAAAATAGACCAGAAATAGACGCGTTTGGAACCAAAGCGGTCCAGCAGCCAGCCGCCCGGGATCTGCCCGATAACATAGGCCCATGAAAAAGCAGAAAAAACATAGCCCATACCTACCGGATCAAGGCCGATATCTTTGGCCATTTCTGAGCCGGCAATGGACAATGTGGCGCGGTCGCCGTAGTTGAAGGATGTGACGATAAACAGCATCACCACTATCCAGTAGCGGGCGTTCGTGCGTTTCTCCGCACTGCTCGCCGCGTGACTTAATGAACTCATTGTTGCACTCCTGAAATTTCGCGTTAGCTACGCTCACTCTGAACTGCACAACCGGTAGGGAATCAGAGATAACGTTTCCTTGTTGCAGCTTTTATTAGGTCGTTTGCTTTGCACGCTGCATGCTTTTATTCACTGGCAGGAGAAGTATAAAAAGCGCGCCACACACACTCACCGTGCAACAACACAGTATTTTGGCGATGAATTACGCCTGTTTATGGCAAAAGCCCAGGACAGTGGAAGCCACTTCACGGAAATGAAATCAGAAGGCGCCAGGCGTCGACGCAGGAGGAATAAAAAGAGAAGAATGTGAAACAGGTCGCTTGATTACATGAAAACGCCCGTAAAAAACTGCCGCTTTTGCGGGCATATGCCCAAAGCTAACACGATTCAGTTACTTTACACTGTATACAGGTCGTGATTTTGCTTACTGGCAACGCAAGCAAACGAAAAGGTACCCTCCCGTAGGGGGGAGGGATTTACCTCAGGAAAGTAAAGTTCCCCAGTTTTCAACCCAGGGATTGGACTGGCTCTCCGGCTCCGGATGTTCGCTGGCGTCAATGAATAATATCTCCCCCACCCGCTGCGCGCTTTGCTCTTGCAACAGGGCATCAAACTGTTTGCCGCCATTACAGAAATTGGGGTAGCTGCTATCACCTAGCGCAATCACCCCGTAACGCAGGTTTGGTTGAAAACCGACTGTATCTTTAATGCCGTGAAAGAGCGGCGCAATGCTATCCGGTAGATCGCCCTGCCCGGTCGTCGAGGTAACGACCAGCGCAACCTTATCCTGATATTGCTGCCAGTCGGACAGTTCAGGAGCTTCAAACACGGTCGCGCTGTGGCCCTGTCTGGCGAGGATCGCTTCCGCTTCTTCCGCCACCAGCAGTGAGTTGCCATACATGGTCCCGACAAAAATACCAATTTCTGCCATTATGCGTATCTCCCTGAATTATGCCTGATGAGTCTCATCCTGCCGGGACGCCGCCGTAAACTCAACCCTTTCATTGTCAGGGAGAAGTCCACGCCAGCCAAACTGTGTCAGCGCCTGCATCCAGGTTTCATCCAACCCGGCCTGAATTATCAACGGCTGTCCGGTGAAGGGGTGCGTCAGTTCAAGCCGACTGGCATGAAGCATCAGGCGACGACAGGCAAAATGCTCTGCGGCGCTGCGGTTTTGTCGCAAATCGCCATGCTTGCTGTCGCCGATGATAGGATGACGCAGATGCGCCAGATGACGACGAAGCTGGTGCTTGCGTCCCGTTTTTGGTTCCAGCTCAACCAGGCCATAACGCGTGGTGGGATAACGCCCGGTCGGCACCGCCATTTCGACCGTCGCCAGCCCGCGATACTGCGTTACAGCCGGCTGGGGCGCTTTATCTTCGCGGGCGAATTTATCGGCAATTTTATCGCGCTCTTCCACCAGCGGATAATCCAGTACCGCGTCATCCATCAGCCAGCCGCGCACAATGGCATGGTAGCGTTTACGGATGTGGTGCTGCTCGAACTGCTGCGCCAGACGGCGTCCCGCTTCGCTGGACAGCCCCATTAACAGTACGCCCGACGTGGGCCTGTCGAGACGGTGGGCGGTAAAAACATGCTGGCCGATTTGGTCGCGCACCGTTTGCATGACCACGACTTTTTCGTCGCGATCCAGCCAGCTCCGGTGAACAAGCCAGCCTGCGGGTTTATTCACGGCAACCAGCCACGGGTCTTGATAGAGGATCTCCAGCATCAGGATTTATCGCGGACGAATAGCGCATCCAGATCCTGCAAAACCGCCAGGATCGCCTCCCGCTGCGGATGATCCGCCGCCAGCGCCATTTCATAATAAGGGGCGACGGCAAATGCCTCGGGCAGCGGCTGCGCATTATCAAGTAGGGTATGCATACGTGGGATCAATACCCATTGCAGCCATTCCAGCGGTTCCATGGTATCCATAAAAAATGGTTGGGTGCTGGTAAACAAGTGCGCCTGCGGCGCATCCTGCCGCCAGTGGCGATGCTCGCGCAGCAGCGTTTCAAGCGCATGTAACTGCTGACGCACACGGTCATGAGTCGTCATGTTAAAAACCTCAATGATGAAAATCTGGCGCGAAGAATAACAAAAAAAAGGGAGCACTGTATAAACAGTGCTCCCGGTTCGTTTCGCAGCATTCCAGCTACTTTTCGTGCTCCCTGCTCATCCGTGACAACTTTTCCTGTGACCTTACGGCCTGTTCATCCTGAACGTTTGCATCCTGCGCACATCGCCCGATGTGATAGCTTCTTCCTGAAGCGTCCCTGGTCATCCAGACCCGCCGAACATCCTGATCGGCTCTCGTTCTCCGTCCTGGAGGTGTCCTTTAACGCATCCTGCGCTTTCCATTTTGCTTCATCCTGAAGCCTTTCCTTGTAACACCATCTTGGCGTGTCCTGCTGAAGCGTCATCATCCTGACGTTCGCTTCGTTGTACGACTCCCTGTCGACGAAGATAGAATCGCCTGTTTCACCTTGTCTTACAAGACGCTTACAGACAATACCTTAAGTAAATTTTCATATGAAAGTGCGCAAAAACATTTTAATTAGTTGTTTTATATAGACTTACATAAGAAAACGGGGCTCAGTATCCGCTGATATCCTGGCGATCTCCTACAGACTTTGTAAGAGATCTCTCACACCTGTTAGGGCAAACGATTACAGAAGAGGATTAAGTTGCGTAAGGAATTCCGCAAGCGTTGCGGCAAGAACGGTACGATTGCGGGTGCCCAGCGTTTCTTTAATCACCTCGCCGGACAGATTACAGACCGAAATGACCTCAAGCTCATTTTCCTGCGTCGCAATAAAAAGCGTGGGAGGAAGCTTGAGCCTCTTTTGCGTGACCAGGTGGCCTATCAGATTTTCCTGCACGCGCCGAAAGTCATCCTGACTCCAGGTTTGCAGTAGCGTAAGCTTTTCATCCGCGAACTGCGCGGGCATGTCGCCAGCAAACTGCGTGGTGTAAAACGCGTGGAGCGCAGGTTGTACCATAATATCGAAGGCGCGTTCAACCGCGTTTACATTTTCTTCGCCTTCAAAAGGTTGCGGCTGCCAGTAAACGGCATCGCGGGTTGAAGAAATAATGCACGGAGAAGGTACGCCATACAGTTCTTCGCTCAACGGCCAGCTACCGTGTTTTTCTTGCCACGCGTCGCAGTAACGCGTCGTAAAGGCTTTCAATGCCTGCGCTGTCAGTTCGTCCACCAGTTTCTCTCTTCATAAAAGCCAGGATACACTTGGCGCATAGTGTATCTGGTTTATGACGGTGAAACATGTCTTCTTATGAAAACCATCAGGCTCTTGATGGCCTGACTCTCGGAAAATCAACGGATTACCGGGACAATTATGACGCCAGCCTGCTGCAGGGCGTACCGCGCAGTTTGAATCGCGACCCGCTCGGATTAACAGCCGATAATTTGCCGTTCCACGGCGCGGATATCTGGACGTTGTATGAACTTTCCTGGCTTAACAGCCAGGGTCTTCCGCAGGTCGCCGTCGGGCATGTCGAACTGGATTACACCAGCGTTAATTTAATCGAATCCAAAAGCTTTAAACTGTATCTGAACAGCTTTAACCAGACGCGCTTTGACACCTGGGAGACGGTGCGCCAGACGCTGGAGCGCGATCTGCGCGCCTGCGCGCAGGGCAACGTTAGCGTGAAGCTTCATCGTCTTGATGAGCTGGAAGGACAGCCTGTCGCCCATTTCCACGGCGCCTGTATTGACGATCAGGATATCAGTATCGACAACTACCAGTTTACTACCGACTATCTGCAACATGCGGTCAGCGGCGAGAAGCAAGTAGAAGAGACGCTGGTCAGTCATCTGTTGAAATCCAACTGCCTGATCACCCACCAACCGGACTGGGGCTCGATACAAATTCAGTATCGCGGGCGCAAAATCGACAGGGAAAAACTGCTGCGTTATCTGGTCTCCTTCCGTCACCATAATGAATTTCACGAGCAGTGCGTAGAGCGTATTTTTAATGACATTCTGCGCTTCTGCCAGCCGGAAACGTTAAGCGTTTATGCGCGTTATACCCGTCGCGGCGGGCTGGACATTAATCCCTGGCGCAGCAATACCGATTTCGTGCCCGCCACGGGCAGGCTGGCGCGACAGTAATTTTTTTGTCAATTTTGCGTGCCGGATTGCGCATGTAAGGTTGTGAAAGGTCATCAGCCAAGGCTATTGTAATCAACAGGGAATGGCGTGTTGCGTCCCATAAGGAGTTTACTTGATTACACATATTAGCCCGCTTGGCTCAATGGATATGTTGTCGCAACTGGAAGTGGACATGCTGAAACGCACGGCCAGTAGCGACCTGTATCAACTGTTTCGTAACTGTTCACTTGCCGTTCTTAACTCCGGCAGCCTGACCGACAACAGCAAAGAGCTGCTGTCCCGCTTTGAAAATTTCGATATTAACGTACTGCGCCGCGAGCGCGGCGTGAAGCTGGAATTGATTAATCCGCCTGAAGACGCCTTTGTTGACGGGCGGATTATTCGTGCGCTACAGGCTAACCTGTTCGCGGTGCTGCGCGACATTCTCTTTGTGAATGGGCAGATCCACAATGCTGGTCGTTTCCAGCATCTGGATCTTGAAAGCTCAACACATATCACCAATCTGGTGTTCTCCATTTTGCGCAACGCCCGGGCGCTGCACGTCGGCGAAGCGCCAAACATGGTGGTATGCTGGGGCGGCCACTCAATTAACGAAAACGAGTACCTGTATGCCCGTCGCGTCGGCACGCAGTTGGGATTACGCGAGCTGAACATCTGCACCGGCTGCGGCCCTGGGGCGATGGAAGCCCCCATGAAGGGAGCGGCGGTCGGTCACGCACAGCAGCGCTATAAAGACAGCCGCTTTATCGGCATGACTGAACCTTCCATTATTGCGGCTGAACCGCCTAATCCGCTGGTGAACGAACTGATCATCATGCCGGATATTGAAAAACGCCTGGAAGCGTTCGTCCGTATCGCACACGGTATCATCATCTTCCCGGGCGGCGTGGGTACGGCGGAAGAGCTGCTTTATTTGCTGGGGATTCTGATGAATCCAGCCAATAAAAATCAGGTGCTGCCGCTGATCCTGACCGGACCAAAAGAGAGCGCCGATTACTTCCGCGTGCTGGATGAGTTTATTACCCATACGCTGGGCGAAGCGGCCCGCCGTCATTACCGCATCATCATTGACGATGCGGCGGAGGTAGCGCGGCTGATGAAGAAAGCGATGCCGCAAGTGAAAGAGAATCGCCGCGATACCGGCGACGCCTATAGTTTTAACTGGTCGATGCGTATTGCACCGGATCTGCAGGTACCGTTTGAACCGTCGCATGAGAATATGGCCAACCTGAAACTGTACCCGGATCAGCCGGTTGAGATTCTGGCGGCGGATCTGCGACGCGCCTTCTCCGGTATTGTCGCGGGGAACGTGAAGGAGGTCGGGATACGCGCCATTGAAGCTAATGGTCCGTATAAAATCCACGGCGATCGAGAGATGATGCGTCGCATGGACGATCTGCTGCAGGGATTCGTCGCGCAGCATCGTATGAAATTGCCAGGTTCCGCCTACATCCCCTGTTACGAGATCTGCGCTTAGCGCTTATGCCCGGTTGCCGCCAGCAGCCGGGCGCTTCTCCCATTCCTTTCATTGCGGTACGGCAATTAACGCATGCCTTCATTTTTTATGATGATCATCAGAGGCATAGCCCGCATTGTTTTATAAACACCATTTATAATTCATCATAAATAGATTGCCAGGCAAACGTTTACTTCACTCCTCTTACCGTGATTTATCGGTTCAAACTCTTATTCTTCGCCAGAATTCACTAAAAACCTTGATTTTTATAGTCAAACCTCCGTATCTTGCGCCCCAATCTTTCCGGCCTTATATCGTTAATGGTAGCCTTCGCGCCCGGAAATTCGTTATGACGTTTTTTTAATAGATTAATGGTCCAAATTTATCCATGTAAGAAGCGGATTATTGCATTTGAGATCGGGATCACTGATAGATTCATCACTTAAATGTATCTTTCCGCCCGAAAATTATTACGGCGAAAAATTATATAAAAAGCGTCCCTAAGCAGATTTCATTTTACGATCAGGTCTTTTTTCATTGGATTAGACCAGCAACCTGATTTTTAGCATCCTCCAGGAGAAATAGATGGAAACCACTCAGACCAGCACTATTGCTTCGATTGACTCTCGAAGCGCATGGCGCAAAACGGATACCATGTGGATGCTGGGCCTTTACGGCACGGCTATCGGCGCGGGCGTTCTGTTCCTGCCGATCAACGCAGGCGTCGGCGGCATGATTCCGCTCATTATCATGGCGATTCTCGCTTTCCCGATGACCTTTTTCGCACACCGTGGTTTAACCCGCTTCGTGCTGTCCGGTAAAAACCCGGGTGAAGACATCACTGAAGTCGTTGAGGAACACTTCGGTATCGGCGCAGGTAAACTGATTACCCTGCTCTACTTCTTCGCGATTTACCCCATCCTGCTGGTTTACAGCGTGGCGATTACTAATACCGTGGAAAGCTTCCTGACCCACCAGTTAGCGATTAATCCGCCGCCGCGGGCGATTCTTTCCCTGATCCTGATTGTTGGCATGATGACCATCGTGCGCTTCGGCGAGCAAATGATCGTTAAGGCGATGAGTATCCTGGTATTCCCGTTCGTCGCTGCGCTGATGCTGCTGGCCTTGTACCTGATCCCGCAGTGGAACGGCGCGGCGCTGGAAACTCTGTCCTTTGATTCCGCCGCGTCTACCGGTAACGGTCTGTGGATGACGCTGTGGCTGGCGATTCCGGTGATGGTTTTCTCTTTCAACCACTCCCCGATCATCTCCTCCTTCGCGGTTGCGAAGCGTGAAGAGTACGGTGAAGGCGCTGAGAAGAAATGTTCTAAAATTCTGGCCTTCGCCCACATCATGATGGTGCTGACCGTGATGTTCTTCGTCTTCAGCTGCGTGCTGAGCCTGACGCCGGCAGATCTGGCAGCGGCAAAAGAGCAGAACATCTCTATTCTGTCTTACCTGGCGAACCACTTTAACGCGCCGATCATCGCCTGGATGGCGCCGATCATTGCGATGATTGCTATCACCAAATCCTTCCTCGGCCACTACCTGGGCGCGCGTGAAGGCTTTAACGGGATGGTGATTAAATCGCTGCGTGGTAAAGGTAAATCCATCGAAATCAACAAACTGAATAAAATTACCGCGCTGTTCATGCTGGTCACCACCTGGATTGTGGCGACGCTGAACCCCAGCATCCTGGGCATGATTGAAACCCTGGGCGGCCCGATCATCGCGATGATTTTGTTCCTGATGCCGATGTATGCCATCCAGAAAGTACCGGCAATGCGTAAGTACAGCGGTCATATCAGCAACGTATTCGTTGTGATTATGGGCCTGATTGCCATCTCCGCTATTTTCTACTCACTGTTCAGCTAAGTCCTTTAGCGCCGCTTACCGCGGCGCTTCTCTATGATACAACCGCAATGGATGCCCTATGATTAGCGTATTCGATATTTTTAAAATCGGCATTGGCCCTTCCAGTTCTCACACCGTCGGGCCAATGAAAGCAGGCAAGCAGTTCACGGACGATCTGATTGCCCGCCATATCCTTACAGATGTCACCCGCGTCGTGGTGGATGTCTACGGCTCTCTGTCATTGACGGGTAAAGGCCACCACACTGATATCGCCATTATTATGGGCCTGGCGGGGAATCTGCCGGACACCGTCGATATCGACGCCATTCCGTCCTTTATCCAGGATGTGAACACCCATGGGCGTTTACTACTGGCTAATGGGCAGCATGAAGTCGAATTTCCGGTCGATAAATGCATGAATTTCCACGCCGACAACCTGTCTCTGCATGAAAACGGGATGCGTATTACCGCGCTGGCGGGCGATAAGGTGCTCTACAGCCAAACCTACTACTCCATTGGCGGCGGCTTTATCGTCGATGAAGAGCACTTTGGTTTGACGAATAGCGAACCTGTTAACGTGCCGTACCCTTACAAAACCGCCGCGGATTTACAGCGCCACTGCCAGGAGACGGGTCTGTCGCTCTCCGGTCTGATGATGCAAAACGAACTGGCCCTGCACAGTAAAGAAGCGCTGGAGCAGCACTTCGCCAGGGTCTGGGAGGTAATGCGCAGCGGTATTGAGCGCGGTATCACCACCGAGGGCGTATTGCCGGGCAAACTGCGCGTTCCGCGTCGCGCGGCGGCGCTGCGTCGGGTGCTGGTCAGTCAGGATAAGACCACCACCGATCCGATGGCGGTCGTCGACTGGATCAATATGTTCGCTCTGGCTGTGAACGAAGAGAATGCCGCAGGCGGACGAGTAGTCACTGCGCCGACTAACGGCGCATGTGGTATTGTTCCGGCGGTGCTGGCGTACTATGACAAGTTTATCCGCGAAGTAAATGCTAACTCACTTGCTCGCTATATGCTGGTCGCCAGCGCGATTGGCTCACTGTATAAGATGAACGCCTCTATTTCCGGCGCCGAAGTGGGCTGTCAGGGAGAAGTCGGCGTGGCCTGTTCCATGGCGGCAGCGGGTCTGGCCGAGCTGCTGGGCGGTAGCCCGGCGCAGGTGTGCATCGCCGCAGAAATCGCCATGGAGCATAATCTGGGGTTAACTTGCGATCCGGTTGCCGGTCAGGTACAGGTTCCCTGCATTGAGCGTAACGCGATTGCTTCAGTCAAAGCGGTCAACGCCGCGCGTATGGCGCTGCGCCGTACCAGCGAACCGCGCGTATGCCTCGATAAAGTGATTGAGACCATGTACGAAACCGGTAAAGACATGAACGCTAAGTACCGCGAAACTTCGCGCGGCGGCCTGGCGATGAAGATCGTTACCTGCGATTAATTCTCAGCACATTTTAGGATCTGTAGGCCGGATAAGGCGCTCGCCGCCATCCGGCTTTTGTTGCCTGATGGCGCCTCGCTTATCAGGCCTACGGATAGCGCTATTTCGCAATGCTCGCCTCCCCCCGCCGTGAATGTTACCCTACGCGCAGGTTTGTAAGGGAGAACACCGTGGCTGCTCATCTGCTTATCGTCGACGCGCTCAATTTGATTCGCCGTATTCACGCCGTTCAGGGATCGCCCTGTGTGGAAACCTGCCAACACGCGCTCGATCAATTGATTATTCACAGCCAGCCAACCCATGCCGTAGCGGTATTTGATGACGACGCGCGCAGTAGCGGTTGGCGTCATCAGCGTTTGCCGGACTACAAAGCAGGACGTCCGCCGATGCCTGACGATTTACATAATGAAATGCCCGCCCTACGCGCCGCGTTTGAACAGCGCGGCGTACGCTGTTGGGCATCAGACGGTAACGAAGCGGACGATCTGGCGGCGACGCTGGCGCTAAAAGTTACCGAAGCCGGACACCAGGCAACCATTGTGTCAACCGATAAAGGCTATTGCCAGTTGCTCTCTCCGGGATTGCGCATTCGCGACTACTTCCAGAAACGCTGGCTGGACGCGCCGTTTATTGAAAAAGAGTTTGGCGTACTTCCCCGGCAGTTGCCGGATTACTGGGGTCTGGCAGGAATCAGCAGTTCGAAAGTCCCCGGCGTTGCCGGTATCGGCCCCAAAAGCGCGACCCAGCTGTTGATTCAGTTTCAAAATCTGGAGGGAATTTACGCCCATCTGGACGAGGTGCCGGAAAAGTGGCGCAAAAAGCTTGAGACGCATAAAGAAATGGCATTTCTCTGCCGCGATATTGCACGTCTGCAAACCGATTTACATATCGACGGAAACTTACAGCAGCTACGGCTGGCGCGGTAGTTTTGTTGCCGGATGGCGGCGTGAACGCCTTATCCTGCCTACAGGACTGCACGAAATGTAGAGCGGATAAGCGCAGCGCCATCCGGCAAAATTACCAGGCGATATGATACAGTTCGACAATGTCCGCCAGACTCGCTTCACGCGGATTGCCGCCCGTACAGACATCATCGAACGCCGCCTGCGCCAGCGCCGGGATATCCTCTTTTCGAACGCCGACATCACGCAAATGCAGCGGAATTCCCACATCGCGATTTAGCGTAAATACGGCTTCCACTGCGGCATTACGCGCCTCTTCAAGGCTCAATCCTTCTACCTTCACCCCCATCGCCCGGGCGATATCACGGAATTTCTCGTTGGTAGACCCGGCATTGAAACGCATCACATGCGGGAGCAAAATAGCATTCGCGACGCCGTGCGGCGTGTTGTAAAACGCGCCCAACGGATGCGCCATCCCATGCACCAGTCCCAGCCCCACATTGGAAAACCCCATCCCGGCAACGTATTGCCCCAGCGCCATCGCCTCACCGGCCTCTTTTTCTCCGGCTACGGCGCCGCGCAGCGCGCCAGCAATAATCTCAATGGCTTTGATATGTAATGCATCCGTCAGCGCCCATGCGGCCCGGGTAATATAGCCTTCAATAGCATGGGTTAGCGCATCCACGCCCGTTGCCGCTTTCAGCGCGGGCGGCATACCGTCCATCATATCGGCATCGATAAATGCCGCCTGCGGAATATCATGCGGATCGACACAAACGAATTTGCGCCGTTTCTCTTCATCGGTAATCACATAATTGATAGTGACTTCCGCCGCGGTTCCCGCCGTTGTCGGGATCGCCATAATCGGCACGCTGGGTTTACGGGTCGGCGATAGCCCTTCCAGATTGCGCACATCGGCAAATTCCGGATTGTTACTGATAATACCGATCGCTTTGCAGGTATCCTGCGGAGAACCGCCGCCAATGGCGATGAGATAGTCCGCGCCACTTTGGGTAAAGACCTTAAGCCCTTCCTGGACAACGGAAATCGTAGGATTAGGGATCACGCCCGCATAGATCTCCCACGCCAGCCCTGCGGCATCCATTCTGCTTGTCACTTTATCGACCACACCGCATTGCACCAGCGTTTTATCCGTAACAATCAGCGCTTTATGATAACCGCGGCGCGTCACCTCATCGGTTAATGCGTCCACCGCTCCCCGGCCAAACCATGCCGTTTCATTCAGAATCATTCTGTTCGCCATCGCCTGTCTCCTGACATCACTCTTCAATACGTAATCCGTAAGTTTTAAATTTCTCCAGTACGATAGCGATCGCCTCGTCATCCAGTACCGGTACCGGATCGACAATGGCCAGCGTACTTAAATAGAGCTGCGCCAGCACTTCCACTTCATGCGCCAGCCACAACGCTTTGTCTAAATTTTCTTCACAAGCGATAAGCCCGTGATGCTGTAACAGCGTCGCTTTACGATTTTTAAGCGCCACGGCAACATGGTCAGAAAGTTCGCGGGTGCCAAAAGTGGCGTAGGGCGCGCAGGGAATAGAGTTTCCTCCTGCGGCGGCAATCATGTAGTGAATCGCCGGAATCGGGCGATTCAGGATCGAGACTGCCGTACAATGGACAGCGTGGTTATGTACCACGGCATTGGCGTCAGGGCGCGTCTGGTATGCCGCCATATGAAAACGCCACTCGCTGGAAGGCAGCTTGCCCTGCTCATGCTGACCGTCAGCATCAATAAAAACAATGTGCGACTCTGTCAGCTTCTCGTAGGGGATCCCCGTCGGCGTAATCAGCAATCCGCCCTGATAACGTACGCTCACGTTACCTGCCGTCCCCTGATTTAACCCTAACCGCGTCATTTCCAGACAGGTATCAATAATCTGCCGCGCCAGTCTATTTCGTTCCATTATTTACCTCTCTCTGTGATTCAAAATGAGACAACAAAACCGCCTTTCGCATCGCGCTGCTGTCCTGTTGAAATAATCGAATAGTTAGCAACTATCATCATACTGAATAAAGAGAAGGGAATTTAAATAACGATATTTTGTGATTCACATCAATTAATTCGCCACGGTAAACCAGACGACTACCGTTTCTCTCGCCGATAAATGCCCGCTCTTAATAATATTTTTTAAAACGGGCAAAAATGAAGAATAAGTTACTACTGCCCGTTTTCGTGGCAATAATTTAATTCGGGCATTCAGTCTGTGGTTTTTTAAATTAAACATCTCAAACGGTCATTTTTTTATGAAAATTAAAGTGATGATAATCACAGAACGCTCTGCTCTCAGGTATAAATGTGACCGCCATCATATTAAAAGGCCTTTTTTATTTGAAAATGAATCCATGAGTTCATTCCGGACGCCAATTTATTACCGGTAAGAAAAGCGAACTCACCTAATTTTACGGTCTGGTGACCAGAACCGACCGCACGCAAAAGCTTCTGAACCGATGAGGATGCTATGGGAAACACAACAATACAAACGCAGAGTTTTCGTGCTGTGGATGCAGAGCAAAGCAAGAGCAAGCGCTACATTATTCCATTCGCCTTACTTTGCTCGCTATTTTTTCTGTGGGCCGTCGCCAATAATCTGAATGACATTTTACTACCGCAGTTTCAACAAGCTTTTACGCTAACTAACTTTCAGGCCGGACTTATTCAGTCAGCCTTTTATTTCGGTTATTTCGTCATTCCAATTCCTGCTGGGATTTTGATGAAAAAACTCAGTTATAAAGCAGGGATTATCACCGGGCTTTTTTTGTATGCTGTTGGCGCCGCATTATTTTGGCCTGCCGCCGAGATAATGAATTACACATTATTTTTAATTGGCCTGTTTATCATCGCCGCCGGTTTAGGCTGTCTTGAAACTGCAGCCAACCCTTTTGTTACGGTATTAGGTCCAGAAAGCGGCGGACATTTCCGGCTTAATCTGGCGCAAACTTTTAACTCCTTTGGCGCTATTATCGCCGTTGTGTTTGGGCAAAGCCTTATTTTGTCTAACGTGCCGCATCAATCGCAAGAAGCGCTTGATAAAATGACGCCGGATCAGCTTAGCGCCTATAAACACAGCCTGGTGTTATCGGTACAAACGCCATACATGATTATCGTCGCCATCGTATTAGTAGTTGCGCTGCTGATTATGCTGACCAAATTTCCGGCCCTGCAAAGTGACGATCATAGCGATGCGAAACAAAGCTCTTTCTTATCTTCTCTCTCCCGACTCATCCGTATCCGCCACTGGCGCTGGGCGGTGCTGGCGCAGTTCTGCTACGTGGGGGCGCAAACCGCCTGCTGGAGCTATCTGATCCGCTACGCCATTGAGGAGATCCCTGGAATGACACCCGGTTTCGCCGCCAATTACCTGACCGGCACGATGGTGTGCTTCTTTATCGGCCGTTTCACCGGGACCTGGCTTATCAGCCGCTTCGCGCCGCATAAAGTGCTGGCCGCCTACGCCCTGTTTGCCATGCTCCTGTGTCTGATTTCCGCCTTTAGCGGCGGACATATCGGCCTGCTGGCGCTGACGTTGTGTAGCGCATTTATGTCAATCCAGTACCCGACCATCTTCTCGCTGGGTATCAAAAATCTGGGACAGGACACTAAGTACGGCTCGTCTTTTATCGTCATGACCATTATTGGCGGCGGTATTGTCACGCCAGTAATGGGCTTCGTTAGCGACGCCGCAGGCAAAATCCCGACCGCCGAACTGGTTCCGGCATTGTGCTTTGCCGTCATCTTCATCTTTGCCCGTTTCCGTTCACAAGCGGCGACAAACTGAACATTTATCCGAATAACGTGAGGAATCTGTCATGAAAAAAATCAGCTTACCGAAAATCGGTATCCGCCCGGTGATTGATGGACGTCGTATGGGCGTACGCGAGTCGCTCGAAGAACAAACCATGACCATGGCGAAAGCGACGGCGGCGCTCATCACCGAGAAAATCCGCCACGCCTGCGGGGCTCAGGTGGAGTGCGTCATTGCGGATACCTGTATTGCCGGAATGGCGGAATCCGCCGCCTGTGAAGAAAAATTCAGTAGCCAGAACGTGGGCGTGACCATTACCGTTACGCCGTGCTGGTGCTATGGCAGCGAAACCATTGATATGGACCCGATGCGTCCGAAAGCCATCTGGGGCTTTAACGGCACAGAGCGTCCCGGGGCGGTTTACCTTGCCGCGGCGCTGGCGGCGCACAGCCAAAAAGGCATTCCGGCGTTCTCCATTTATGGCCATGACGTGCAGGATGCCGACGATACCTCCATTCCTGCCGACGTCGAAGAAAAACTGCTGCGTTTTGCGCGGGCAGGGTTAGCGGTAGCCAGCATGAAAGGCAAAAGCTACCTCTCCGTCGGCGGCGTGTCGATGGGGATCGCGGGTTCCATTGTCGATCATAACTTCTTTGAATCCTGGCTGGGCATGAAGGTGCAAGCGGTAGATATGACCGAACTGCGCCGCCGTATCGATCAAAAAATTTATGATGAGGCCGAACTGGAGATGGCGCTGGCGTGGGCGGATAAAAACTTCCGCTACGGCGAAGATCAGAACGCCTCGCAGTATAAGCGCAATGAAGCCCAGAACCGCGCGGTGTTAAAAGAGAGCCTGCTGATGGCGATGTGTATTCGCGACATGATGCAGGGCAACAAGACGCTGGCAGACAAAGGGTTAGTTGAAGAATCGCTGGGCTACAACGCCATTGCCGCCGGCTTCCAGGGCCAGCGCCACTGGACCGATCAATACCCGAACGGCGATACCGCCGAAGCGCTGCTCAATAGCTCTTTTGACTGGAACGGCGTACGCGAACCGTTTGTCGTCGCCACCGAAAATGACAGTCTGAACGGCGTAGCGATGCTGTTCGGCCATCAACTCACCGGTACCGCGCAGATCTTCGCCGACGTGCGAACCTACTGGTCGCCGGAAGCCGTAGAACGCGTCACCGGCCAGGCGCTCAGCGGCCTGGCGGAACACGGCATTATTCACCTGATTAACTCCGGTTCTGCCGCTCTGGACGGTGCCTGTAAACAGCGCGACAGCGAAGGCAAGCCGACCATGAAACCACACTGGGAAATCAGCCAACAAGAGGCGGATGCGTGTCTGGCGGCCACCGAATGGTGCCCGGCGATTCACGAATACTTCCGCGGCGGCGGCTACTCATCCCGTTTCCTGACCGAAGGCGGCGTGCCATTCACCATGACCCGCGTGAATATCATCAAAGGCCTGGGGCCAGTACTGCAAATCGCCGAGGGCTGGAGCGTCGAACTGCCGAAAGCGATGCACGATCAGCTTGATGCCCGCACCAACTCTACCTGGCCTACCACCTGGTTTGCGCCGCGTCTTACCGGCAAAGGTCCGTTTACCGATGTCTATTCGGTGATGGCGAACTGGGGCGCTAACCACGGCGTACTCACCATCGGCCATGTAGGGGCGGACTTTATTACTCTCGCCGCGATGCTGCGTATCCCGGTATGTATGCACAACGTGGAGGAGGCGAAGATCTACCGTCCTTCCGCCTGGGCGGCTCACGGTATGGATATCGAAGGCCAGGATTATCGCGCCTGCCAGAATTATGGCCCGCTGTATAAACGTTAATGCGGCTTAGCCCGGTGGCGCAGGCTTACCGGGCCTACGGGCGCGTGAACCGTAGGCCGGATAAGCGTAGCGCCATCGGGCGGCGTTTATGGAGTTATCTATGAAACAAGACGTTATCCTGGTTCTCGACTGCGGTGCGACTAACGTTCGGGCGATCGCCGTTGATCGCCTGGGGAAAATTGTCGCCCGCGCCTCAACCGCTAACGCCAGCGACATTGCCGCAGAAAATAGCACCTGGCATCAGTGGTCGCTGGACGCCATCCTGCAACGTTTCGCCGATTGTTGCAGGTCACTTTCCAGCGCCCTGTCGGAGTGTGTTGTTCGCGGTATTACGGTGACTACGTTCGGCGTCGATGGCGCGCTGGTCGATGCGCAGGGCGAGCTGCTCTACCCGGTCATCAGTTGGAAATGCCCGCGAACCGCTGCCGTGATGGAAACGATTGGGCGCTTTATCTCGCCCCGGCAATTGCAGACGCTCTCCGGCGTCGGCGCGTTCAGCTTTAACACGCTGTATAAACTGGTCTGGCTTAAAGAGAATCATCCGCGCCTGCTGGAACAAGCTCACTGCTGGCTGTTTATCTCGTCGCTGATTAACCACCGTCTGACCGGCGAGTTTACGACCGATATCACTATGGCAGGCACCAGCCAGCTACTGGATATCCATCAGCGCGACTTTAGTCCGGAAATCCTGCAGGCGACGGGCCTGGCGCGCCGCCTGTTCCCGCGTATCGTGGAAGCGGGCGCCCAGATAGGCACGCTACAGACAGACGCGGCCAGGCTACTCGGTCTCCCGGCGGGTGTGCCGGTGATCTCTGCCGGACACGATACTCAGTTCGCGTTATTCGGCGCTGGCGCGCAGCAAGGTGAACCGGTGCTCTCCTCAGGAACATGGGAGATTCTGATGGTGCGCAGCGGTCAGGTGGATACCTCGATGCTCAGTCAGTATCCGGGCTCGACCTGTGAACTGGACAGTCAGTCGGGGCTTTATAACCCCGGAATGCAGTGGCTGGCCTCCGGCGTACTCGAATGGGTACGAAAACTGCTGTGGACGCCGGAAACGCCATGGCAAACGCTGATCGACGAAGCGCGCGCTATTCCCGCTGGCGCGGAAGGCGTGCGGATGCAGTGCGATCTACTCGCCTGCCAAAATGCAGGCTGGCAGGGCGTAACGCTCAATACCACCCGCGGCCATTTCTATCGCGCCGCGCTGGAAGGCCTGACGGCGCAACTGCAGCGTAATCTGCGCACGCTGGAGAAAATCGGTCATTTTAACGCCACAGAACTGTTACTGGTTGGCGGCGGCAGTCGCAATGCTTTATGGAATCAAATTAAAGCGAATCAGCTTGATATCCCTATCAAAGTGCTGGACGACGCGGAAACCACCGTGGCCGGCGCTGCCATGTTTGGCTGGTACGGCGTAGGCGAATTTAGTAGCCCGGAACAGGCGCGCGCGCAGGTCAATTATCAGTATCGCTATTTCTGGCCGCAAACCGAACCTGAAATTATTAAGGGAGTATGAAATGCTAAAAACCATTTCACCGTTAATTTCCCCGACACTGCTCAAAGTGCTGGCCGAGATGGGCCACGGGGACGAAATCATTTTTTCCGACGCTCACTTTCCCGCGCATAGCCTGGGCCCGCAGGTGATTCGCGCCGATGGTCTTAGCGTCAGCGATCTACTGCGGGCAATTATTCCGCTCTTTGAGCTGGATAGCTACGCCCCGCCGCTGGTGATGATGGCCGCCGTGGAAGGCGACACGCTCGACCCCAGCGTTGAAGCGCGCTATCGCGATGCCTTGTCATTAGAAGCGCCGTGCCCGGATATCGTTCGTATCGACCGCTATGCGTTTTATGAGCGGGCGCAAAAAGCGTTTGCGATCGTTATCACAGGTGAGTGCGCGAAGTACGGAAATATTCTTTTAAAAAAAGGGGTAACGCCGTAATCTCTTGCCGGTGCGCCCGCATGACGCGGGCGTTCATCGAATGATGGGGTGAGAAAAATGAAAGCGGCACGCCAACAAGCGATAGTCGATCTGCTGATCAATCATAAAAGTCTGACCACCGAAGCGCTGGCCACCCGGCTTAACGTCAGTAAAGAGACCATCCGCCGCGATCTCAGTGAACTACAGACGCAGGGAAAAGTGCTGCGTAATCACGGACGAGCTAAATATATTCATCGTGAAAATCAGGACAGCGGCGATCCATTCCATATCCGCCTGAAAAGCCATTATGCGCATAAAGCCGATATTGCCCGTGAAGCGTTAGCGTGGATAGAAGAAGGAATGACGATTGCGTTGGATGCCAGTTCAACCTGCTGGTATCTGGCCCGCCAGTTGCCGGATATTCCCATTCAGGTTTTTACCAATAGCCATCCTATCTGTCAGGAGCTGGGAAAACGCGAACGCATTGCGCTGATAAGTTCCGGCGGCCAGCTTGAACGTAAATATGGCTGTTACGTTAACCCGTCTCTTATCTCACAGCTAAAATCGCTTGATATCGATCTGTTCATCTTTTCCTGCGAGGGGATCGACGGCGGCGGCGATCTGTGGGACTCCAATGCGATCAACGCCGATTTTAAATCTATCCTGCTCAGGCGCGCCTCGCAGTCTTTATTATTGATTGATAAAAGTAAATTTAATCGTTCAGGAGAGGCGCGCATCGGCCATCTGGATGACGTGACGCATATTGTTTCAGATGCGCCGCAGTCATAGGCCGGATAAGCGTGCGCTATCCGGCGCTGATGACGCGCCGGATGACGGCAGCGCGTTTTTATCGCTCGTCGCGACGTCCGCCAACAGCCGCCCACAACCGACGCACGTGTACCGTCACTTCTTCGCGATCGTGATAAAGCTGACGCGCCTGGATCTGCGCATTAACGCCATGCTCATCCAACTGCGCCTGAAGATACGCCAGATTATGCGATACCTCTTCATAGCGTTTTTTCATCGGCAGTTTAAGGTTAAAAATCGTCTCCCGACACCAGCCGTTCACCA
This sequence comes from Salmonella sp. SAL04214, assembly GCF_046550615.1. Lineage (NCBI taxonomy): Bacteria > Pseudomonadati > Pseudomonadota > Gammaproteobacteria > Enterobacterales > Enterobacteriaceae > Salmonella > Salmonella sp. SAL04214. Next base: position 427,437 of record NZ_JBGDXT010000001.1, on the reverse strand, counting down.
GCCACTGCGCCATTAACGCGGTGACTTTGGCTGGCTTCTCCACCATATCGCAGACCATCCATGAAATATTATTCCGGTTCGGACGGTACCTGAAGCCATCCTCACGCAACCAGGTCACCTGTCCGGTGTCCATCAGGCTTTGCGCCATCGGGCCGTTATCTACGGAGTAGACCCACATATTGCGCTTCACTAACTGGTACGTCCATCCGCCGGGACAGGCGCCCAAATCCACCGCATACATGCCGTTCGCCAGACGTTCATCCCACTCATCTTCCGGGATGAAAACGTGGAGCGCCTCTTCCAGTTTCAGCGTTGAGCGGCTCGGCGCATCAGACGGAAACTTCAAACGCGGGATGCCCATATAAAACGGTGAATTGTTATGCGCGAACGAATAACCGGTATAGCAGCATCCTGGCGCGATAAAAAAGACATGAACGACCGGACGCTTCGGCGTTTCATAATTCGTCAATACGCCCGCATCACGCAAAGCCGCGCGCAGCGGCACCGTAAATTTGCGGCAGAACTTCATCAGTTCTTTACTTTCATTGGTATCGGCGACTTCAACCCGCAGCTCGCCGCCCTTTTCCACTACGCCCTGCAACATGCCGACAATCGGCGTAATTCTGTCTTCCGGCGGTAAATGTTGCAGCAGTTCACCCACCACAAACCACTGGCGGGCGAAAATCAGCGAACTGAACGGCAGTTCTGAAATCAGCTTTTCGCCATCTTCCGGCTGGTAGCATTCATAAATGACATAGCCTGCGTTCTCTTTTACGCGTGCAAAACCAAATATTTCCCGTTTTCCCGCTTTATCGGTAATTTCTGCAGCGCACTCTTTTTCAAACCCCGGACGGCAGAGCAATACAACTTTATTCATGGCTCGCGCCCTTACGTTTCATACGAATGGCGCCAATCAGCAATAGCGCCCAGCCCACCAGGAAACTGACGCCGCCGACAGGCGTGATATACGCCCACAGGCGCAGATGCGAAAGCGCAAGGCAGTACAGACTGCCGCTAAACAGCACCGTGCCCAGCGCCAGAAAAACGCTGCTCCAGTAAAACCAGATGCTGATACGGCGCTGCATCGCCACCGCCAGGCCAAAGATCGCCAGCGTATGGAACGCCTGATATTGCAGGCCGGTCTGAATCCAGCCCATTTCAACCACGCCCAGGGTTTTACTCAAAACATGCGCCCCGAACGCGCCCAGAGCAACGTAAATAAAACCGCTGATAGCGGCGACAATCAGCATAAAACGGCTGGTCATGGTCATACCCTAAGTTAATTATTGTTCGTAACGAAAACGGAATTTTTCTTGCTCCGTCGCCGCCTTCGCCAAAATCCACTGACGGAAGGCGGCTATTTTACCCAGTTCTGCCTGGCTGTCATGACAAACCAGATAAAAAGCATTCTTACTCACCAGAACATCGTTAAATGGACACACCAGTCGCCCGGCTTCAATTTCCGACTGCGCCATAACATTATTCGCCAGCGCGATCCCCTGTCCGTGAATAGCGGCCTGTAGCACCATCGCGCTGTGGCTAAATATCGGCCCTTGCTGAACGTTAATATGGTTGAGCCCTAACTGACGAGTATAGGCCTGCCAGTCACGCCGGGAGGCGTCGTGCAATAGCGTGTGTTTCGCCAGATCTTCCGGCGTTTTTAACGGTTTTTCGCCTGTGAGCAATAAAGGAGAACAGACGGGCAGTAAATATTCTGCGTATAATTTTTCGACGCGCAAGCCCGGCCAGTTTCCCCGGCCATAAAAAATCGCGACATCGACATCGTCTGCCAGTTTATCTTCCTGACGGTCAACGGCTTGTATCCGAACGTCAATTCCCGGATAAGCTGAGTTAAAGCTGGAGAGTCTGGGCACCAGCCACTGGATGGCAAAACTGGGCGGTAAACTCACCGTCAGCGCCCCTTTGGCACTGCGTGCCTGGAGCTTACGCGTTGCTTCCGTGAGCTGGGAAAATATCTCTTTAATGTCGAGAAAATAGCTTTGGCCTTCTTCCGTCAGCAACAGCGAACGATTGCGGCGGCGGAACAGTTTTAGCCCCAAAAAATCCTCAAGTGACTTAATTTGGTGGCTTACTGCGGCCTGCGTCACAAAAAGTTCTTCCGCTGCTCGCGTAAAGCTCAAATGGCGCGCGGCAGCATCAAAAACGCGTAACGCATTTAAAGGAGGTAATCGTTTTGACATGGCCTCTGGACTTAATGTCGAATGAATTTAACAAATAGGTAACAACATGTAACCTATTAGTTTTTTTAATCTGAGACATTATAAATTGTCCGTTGAGGTTCTACCAGCAAATACCTATAGTGGCGGCACTTCCTGAGCCGGAACGAAAAGTTTTATCGGAATGCGTGTTCTGATGGGCTTTTGGCTTACGGTTGTGATGTTGTGTTGTTGTGTTTGCAATTGGTCTGCGATTCAGACCACGGTAGCGAGACTACCCTTTTTCACTTCCTGTACATTTACCCTGTCTGTCCATAGTGATTAATGTAGCACCGCCATATTGCGGTGCTTTTTTTTGTATAACAAACGGTTAGTTTTCCAGAGCCACCATCTCTTTCACGTCAGTACGATTGATCTGCTGTTTGTTGCCATTAGCGTCTTTATACGAAATCATACCGGTATCGTTATCGGTCTGGGGTTTACCGTCGGTCACAATGCTACGTCCATCATTGGTGTGCATAACGTAATTAGGACCAGAACAGGCGCTCAGGGCAAAAGTCAGCATACATGCAGAGATAATTGCGGCAGTCTTTTTCATCTTCTTCTCCTTAAAGCTGTTTGTGCTATTTAAAGCGGACTCCGTAACAGGCTTAAACATTCGCCTAACATTATTCAGCATAACCTCCTTTACATAATTCGCCAGGATATACAGACGATTCCGATGGTTAGGACAAACCTTGTATCAGCCGCGCTTTTACGCCACGATCGGTAAACTGAACCGAGGAATATCATGAACGCTTTTAATCCCACGCAGTTTCGCGCGCAGTTTCCCGCGCTAGCCGATGCGGGTGTTTATCTCGATAGCGCCGCCACGGCATTAAAGCCACAGGCAGTCATTAACGCCACGCACCAGTTTTATTGTTTGAGCGCCGGTAACGTTCATCGTAGCCAGTTTGCGCAGGCGCAGCGCCTGACGGCGCAATATGAAGCGGCCAGAGCAAAAGCAGCGCGGCTGTTAAACGCGCCCGATGAAAAAAGTATCGTCTGGACACGCGGCACCACCGAAGCGATCAACATGGTAGCGCAGTGTTACGCCCGTCCTCGTCTGCGCCCCGGCGATGAAATTATCGTTAGCGTCGCCGAGCATCACGCCAACCTTGTGCCCTGGCTGATGGTGGCGCAACAAACCGGCGCGCAGGTCATAAAACTGCCGCTTAATGACCGACGTCTTCCTGATGTTGAGCGTCTGCCGGAACTGATCACGTCGCGCAGCCGGATTCTGGCGCTGGGGCAAATGTCGAACGTAACGGGCGGCTGCCCGGATCTCGCAAGCGCTATCAGCGCCGCTCACGCGGCGGGAATGGTCGTGATGGTAGATGGCGCGCAAGGCGCGGTACACTTCCCGGCGGATGTTCAGCAGCTTGATATCGATTTTTATGCTTTTTCCGCTCACAAACTGTATGGCCCGACCGGTATCGGCGTGCTGTACGGTAAGCCGGAGCTTCTTGAGGCGATGTCGCCCTGGCTCGGCGGCGGCAAGATGATCCGTGACGTTAGCTTTGAAGGCTTCACCACTCAAAGCGCTCCCTGGAAGCTGGAAGCGGGGACGCCGAACGTCGCCGGGGTCATCGGCCTGAGCGCTGCGCTGGAATGGCTGTCCGATATCGATATTGAACAGGCCGAAAACTGGAGCCGGGGGCTGGCGACGCTGGCGGAAGACGCACTGGCGAAACGTCCGGGCTTTCGTTCGTTCCGCTGCCAGGACTCCAGCCTGCTGGCCTTTGATTTTGTCGGCGTGCACCACGGCGATATGGTGACGCTGCTGGCGGAATACGGTATTGCGCTCCGGGCCGGGCAACATTGCGCCCAGCCATTGCTGGCGGAACTTGGCGTCACAGGGACTCTGCGCGCCTCTTTTGCGCCGTATAATACCCAACATGATGTGGATGCGTTGGTTAACGCCGTTGACCGCGCGCTGGAACTGCTGGTGGATTAATGACAAACCCTCTTTATACCGGACACCCGTTCGGCACAACGGTAACGGAAGAGACGTTACGCGCTATCTTTCTCCCGCTGACCCAGTGGGAGGATAAATATCGTCAGTTGATTCTGTTAGGAAAACAGCTCCCCGCGCTGCCGGATGAATGCAAAGCGCAGGCGAAGGAGATAGCCGGCTGCGAGAACCGCGTCTGGCTGGGCTTTACCCGATCAGATAACGGAACGATGCACTTTTTCGGCGACAGTGAGGGGCGGATTGTCCGCGGCCTGCTGGCGGTATTGCTCACCGCGGTGGAAGGAAAAAACGCCGCCGAGTTGCAGGCTCGTTCACCGCTGGCGCTATTTGATGAGCTGGGTTTACGCGCCCAGCTTAGCGCCTCACGCAGTCAGGGGCTGAACGCGCTGAGCGAAGCGATTGTTGCCGCAACGCATAAGGGTTGAAATAGCGTAAATATTCTGTCGCCTGACAGCGCCGCCCGCAGCGGTCAGGCGATGCAGATAAAATAATCCAGTCACTTTATTAGTTTCGGCGTCAGATTTCCCTGATAAACATTCTTTTGATTTTTATCAGCTATCACAATGAAATTACAATGTTAGAATCCATGTTAAAACGGCGTGAAGATTTTAGAGTAAATAAAGCCACTCGATGTAGCGTAGCAGGAGAACTGGAAAATTCATACGTATCGGGTGAAGTTATAACAGGATATGGATAAGTGGAAAAATATCTGCGTAGCGGTACCATGTTTGTGGTACTGGCATTTATATTATGGGGGTTAACACCTTTATATTATCAATATTTATCAGGGGGGAACCTCGCACAAATATTGATATACCGGGTGTTCTGGTCAATTCCATTATTACTGGCAGTAAGATTGTTATTTCGGCAGCGAACGCGATTTCATGATGCCTGGAAAGATAAAAAATCTTTTTTCTTCTGCATGATTGCCGGACTTTTGATGATTGTCTCATGGTCATCTTTTATTTATGCGCTAACCCATCATCTGGTGCTTGATGCCAGCCTCGGCTATTTTATCAACCCGCTATTTGTTATTGCGCTGGGATGCATTTTTCTTAAAGAAAAACTGTCGTTGTTTCAGGCCATCGCCGTTTTTTCTGGTGTCTGTGGCCTGACTTTTCAAATTATCATGTTACGGCATTTCCCGGCGCTGGCGCTAACCATGGGATTATCATTTGCGCTATATGGCCTGGCGCGAAAGTTTATATATTATGATGTGATGACATCGATAACGATTGAAACATTATGGGCATTGCCTGTCTCACTATTAATTTTTCTCTTTAGCGATAGCGGACCAATTATATCCGCTAATACTCCTTTCTTTTTGTATGTCATGACGGCGCCAGTGACGATCATTCCACTGGTATTATTTGCCATCGCGTTAAATCACACCTCGTTGATTGTCACCGGACTGGCGCAATATATAGAGCCGTCGTTACAGTTCTTACTTGCCATTATGATATTTGGCGAGCACATTAATTACGCGGAACTGCTCTGCTTTTGTGCAGTATGGTTCGGGTTGTTTCTATGCATATCTGAAAATTTATATTCCCATTATCTCCGCGCCCGTCTGAAACCGGTGTTCGGCAGGGTACAGCGCTTCTTTCGCTAACAAAGGGCGCAGGGCCGGATACGCGTCTGCGTGACACTCCGCCCCGTCCTTTTATTCTTGTCGCGCCGCTTTAGCCATGATCTTCTTCAGCGCATGGGAAACGGCGACAAAACCGAACGTTGCCGTCACCATCGTCGCCGCGCCGAAGCCAGAGGCGCAATCCATCCGTTTTGGCCCTTCTGCGGTAGCTTTCATCGCGCATACGGAACCGTCCGCCTGTGGGTAAACCAGCGCTTCAGTGGAAAAAACACAGTCCACGCCCAGCTTACCTTTACTGTTCTTCACTACGCCAAAATTATGTTTCAATCTCTCGCGCAGTTTTGCCGCCAGCGGATCCTGTATGGTTTTCGCCAAATCAGCGACCTGGATTTGCGTCGGATCGATCTGCCCGCCCGCGCCGCCAGTGGTCACTAAAGGAACCTTATATCGGCGACAGTACGCAATCAGAGCGGCTTTTGGACGAACGCTGTCAATGGCGTCAATGACATAGGTAAAACCCGCGTCCATATAACCCGCCACATTATCCGGCGTGATGAAATCATCGATAACCGTTACCCGGCACTCCGGGTTAATTTGCCGAATCCGTTCGGCCATCACTTCCGCTTTCGCCAACCCGACGTTATCACGCAACGCATGGATCTGACGGTTCGTATTGGTCACGCAGACATCGTCCATATCAATCAGCGTAATCGCGCCGATGCCCGTACGCGCCAGCGCCTCTGCCGCCCATGATCCCACCCCGCCGATTCCTACGACGCAGATATGCGCCTCAGCAAACCGCTGCAGCGCTTTTTCACCGTACAGACGCGCGGTGCCGCCAAAGCGTTGGCGCCAGGCATCACTTATCACCACTGACATATGACCTCAGAATAAAAAAAGGTGAGGTTATTCCTCACCCCTGCTCACTATTTTCAGGCCCGATAGCGATCGCGTTATCGGGCAATCCGGTTGTCGCAGAATACCACAATCAGCCGCTAAACACGTTACCGGCGCCCGGCGCGCTTTTTAACACCCAGACGCGACCATAGTGATTATACCATCCGGCACGATGCCCGGCATCCGGGCCGATCCCCTGGTAAATATCAAAGTGCTGGCCTTTAATCGCTCCGCCGACATCCAGCGCGACCATCAAACGTAGCTCATACTGACCGCTAAATTTACCGTTGTTATCCAGCAACGGTACTTCCGCCAACAAGGTCGTGCCAGGCGGAATGATGCTGCGGTCGGAGGCGACGGATGCTCGCCCAATCAGCGGTACAGCGCTGGCACCTTTGACCGGCGCAAAAGATTGCGGCTTAAAGAAGACGAACGACGGGTTCTGCTCCAGTAATTCACGCACTTCCGCTTCGCTGTGCTTCTCTCCCCATTCGCGTATAGCCTGCATCGACATATCTTCTTTTTTCACTTCACCGCGATCGATAAGCACTTTACCAATACTGCGATAAGGCCAGCCGTTTTTACCGGCATAACTAAAGAAGTTCAGCGGACTACCATCACCGAAATCAATATAACCGCTGCCCTGGACATCCATAATAAAGTTATCCATCAGCGAATTACTCCAGGCCAGGATGTACTTATCGCTCAGCGCGCCTGCGTAGATCTGAGCGCGGGACGGTAAGCGTCCGCGTTTTGGCGGCATACTATAGATAGGATACTGGAACGCGCCCTGGCGCGTATGGCGAGCCTGAACGACGGGCGTATAGTAGCCCGTGAACTGGACGTTACCGTAGTTGTCGGTGCCTTCCATCTGCCAGGCATCGATACCAAACTGGCGCATAGTGCGCGTATCGCCTCCGGAACGTAACCAGTTCTGGACAGCGTTATAGACGTTGCTTTGATTGGTGTATAAACGCGGCGACGCGGAACGGATCTGGTTGACCTGCTCGGCAAAGTCTCCAGCATTAATCGGCGCGCCCACTGCGTCCGGCTGGTTTACCAGGGAGAAGGGCTGGGTAAATTTCCCGTCCTTATATTGCTGACCGCGATCGGTCGGTTTTGATGAACAGGCAGCCAGCATTGCCAGCATTACGCCTGTCGCCACATATTTTGCCCAACGTCCTTTCATGGTGTCTCGTCTTCTGCGTAATCGAAAGTGCCCGGTGAAGATAACAAACCGTCCGAAGTAATGAAATGCGATCGCGATCTCATTATGTAAATTCGTTTAAAAATCGCGCTATCTGCGGTGTATTTGCGCAATTCATGAGAAATTAGCGATTTATATGAAAAAAGGGTTGCAACAAAAGCTCAGCGGAGTATAGTGCGCATCCACGGACGCGGGGTGGAGCAGCCTGGTAGCTCGTCGGGCTCATAACCCGAAGGTCGTCGGTTCAAATCCGGCCCCCGCAACCAATTACAATGAGAATGCAAGTTTAGACGGACGCGGGGTGGAGCAGCCTGGTAGCTCGTCGGGCTCATAACCCGAAGGTCGTCGGTTCAAATCCGGCCCCCGCAACCAACTTAATGAACACCCTTACGGGTGTTTTTTTGTATCTGTCGTCTGGTCCGCAACGACAGTGCGGGCAGCATCCTACTTACCCGCGCAATAAACTCGCCGTCATCTCAGGTTAACTTCTTCTCGCCAGCGTCGCCCCATCGGCAAAATACGCTTTAATGCCCGCCAGAATCGACTCTGCGACCTGTTGCTGGAACGTCGCAGTCTTGAGCTTGCGTTCTTCTTCAATGTTACTGATAAACGCCGTCTCGACCAGAATAGACGGAATATCGGGCGCCTTTAACACCGCAAACCCCGCCTGCTCGACCTTGTTTTTATGCAGGTCATTAATTTTACCAAGCTGCTTCAACACCGCTTTACCGAATTTCAAACTATCGGCAATGGTCAGCGATTGCACCATATCGAACATCGTATGGTCGACATAACGGTCACCGCTTTTGCTCACGCCGCCAATTAAGTCCGAGGCGTTCTGCGTTTGCGCCAGATATTTCGCCGCGGTACTGGTGGCGCCTTTGGTCGATAGCGCGAATACGGATGAACCGCTAGGCTGCCGGCTGGTGAAGGCATCCGCATGAATAGAGACAAACAGGTCGGCGCGCTGTTTCTGCGCTTTCGCCACCCGGACTTTTAACGGAATGAAGATGTCTTCATTGCGCGTCATATAGACCTTCATGTTGCCTTCTTTTTCGATCAACGCGCGCAGGCGGCGGGCTATCTGGAGCACCACGTCTTTTTCACGCGTTTTGTATTTGCCTATCGCGCCGGGGTCTTCGCCGCCGTGTCCCGGATCAAGCATAATGACAATGGGACGGTCGCGCCCCGCTTTACCGGGCTGCGGCCCGCTTTGCGAAGGCGGCACCTGTTTATCCAGATCGCCTTTATTGTAGTCTTCCAGCAGCGCCAGCAGCGGATCCTGCATATCCTGCGCATTGGCAGGATAAAGATCCATCACCAGACGTTCTTTAAAGCCTGCCACAGGCGCCAGCGCAAATAGCTGCGGCTTCACGTTTTGTTTTAGCTCAAAGACCATACGCACAGTCTTAGGATCAAACTGCCCTACCCTTGCGGATTTGATATACGGATCGTCGCTGCGAATCTGCGCGCCAATGCCTTTAAGCACCGAGTTCAGATTCACATCCTCAATATCTACCACCACGCGGTCCGGGTTACTTAAGGCAAATTGTTTATATTTCAGCAGACGATTCGACTCTACCGTGACGCGGGTATAGCTGGACGCAGGCCAGATACGCACCGCAACGACCTGGCTTACGGCAGCCAGCCCGACCTGGCTCACGCTTAATAGCCACATGGCGCCCGCGCCTTGTAGTAAACGGCGACGGCTGATTGCTGAATTGGCTCCCGACATGCTTCTCCCGAGCAAAAACTAAATAGAGATCATACAAAGTTCATCCAAATTGACCGGAAACTTTAGCGAATGACGCATAATCTGTCATCTATAAAAGGGTAAACATTCTTTTTATATTCACGGCATTACTAAGAAAAGCGATCGGACCGCATAAAATTTACGCTTGCACAGAGGGCAAAAACAGAATAAAAATACACTAATTTCGAATAATAATTCACTAGTGGGGCGCGCAATGATAAAGGAACGTAAAACCGAACTGGTAGAAGGGTTTCGCCATTCAGTTCCCTATATCAACACCCATCGCGGAAAAACCTTTGTCATTATGCTCGGCGGCGAAGCCATTGAGCATGACAATTTTTCCAGCATCGTTAGCGATATCGGGCTACTGCATAGCCTCGGTATTCGCCTTGTCGTGGTGTATGGCGCGCGACCGCAAATCGACGCCAATCTGGCCGCGCATCATCATGAACCGATTTACCACAAAAACACGCGGGTGACGGACGCCAAAGCACTGGAGCTGGTGAAACAGGCCGCCGGTTTACTCCAGCTTGATATTACCGCCCGTCTGTCGATGAGTCTGAACAATACGCCGTTGCAGGGCGCGCACATTAATGTCGTCAGCGGCAATTTCACCATTGCGCAGCCGCTGGGCGTTGATGATGGCGTGGACTACTGTCATAGCGGCCGTATCCGGCGCATTGATGAAGATGCGATCAACCGCCAATTGGATAACGGCGCGATCGTTCTGATGGGGCCGGTCGCCGTCTCAGTGACCGGCGAAAGTTTTAATCTGACCTCAGAAGAGATTGCTACTCAACTCGCCGTTAAACTGAAAGCGGAAAAAATGATCGGTTTCTGTTCTTCTCAGGGCGTTACCAATAGCGAGGGCGGCATCATTTCTGAACTCTTCCCGAATGAAGCGCAGGCACGGGTGGAAGAGTTGGAAGCGCAGGGCGATTACAACTCCGGTACCGTACGTTTTTTGCGCGGCGCGGTAAAAGCCTGTCGTAGCGGCGTTCGTCGTTGCCATCTGATCAGCTATCAGGAAGATGGCTCGCTATTACAGGAACTGTTCTCGCGTGATGGTATCGGTACGCAGATCGTCATGGAGAGCGCCGAGCAGATCCGCCGCGCCACCATCAACGATATTGGCGGTATTCTGGAGCTTATCCGCCCACTGGAACAGCAGGGCATTCTGGTACGCCGTTCCCGTGAACAACTGGAGATGGAGATCGATAAATTTACCATTATTCAGCGCGATAATATGACTATCGCCTGCGCGGCGCTGTATCCTTTTGTGGAAGAGAAAATAGGCGAAATGGCCTGCGTAGCGGTACATCCGGATTACCGCAGCTCATCGCGTGGAGAAGTGCTTCTGGAGCGGGTTGCCGCCCAGGCGCGGCAAATGGGGCTGCGTAAATTGTTTGTGCTGACGACGCGCAGTATTCACTGGTTCCAGGAGCGCGGTTTCACGCCTGTCGATATTGAGTTACTGCCTGAGAGCAAGAAAAAAATGTATAACTATCAGCGACGTTCAAAGGTGCTGATGGCGGATTTAGGATAACGAGGGGGCCTGATAGCGCTGCGCTTATCAGGCCTACGCTCGAAAGCGTCATTTGGAGGCCGGATAAGACGCTACGCGTCGCCATCCGGCGAGAGCTCGTCTTATCCGGTACGACTGACTTCATCAAATAAGGTGGCTAGCCCGCTGCGCCGCTCCGTACGCGTCACAATCGCGCCTGCCAGGATCCGTTCATCGGCATACAGCGATAACCGCCGCCGCGCTCGCGTAACAGCGGTATACACCAGCTCCCGCGTCACGACCGGCGAACGCTGGCTGGGTAAAATCAGCGCGGCGTGATCAAATTCAGACCCCTGTGATTTATGTACCGTCATCGCCCAGGTTGTATCATGTTCCGGCAGACGGCTGGGCTGAACGGACTTGATGGTGCCGTCCGGCATCACAAACCAGACGCGTAACCCCTGTCCGCGATCGAGCGCAATACCAATATCGCCGTTAAATAACCCCAGCGCGCTATCGTTGCGCGCAATCATTACCGGACGCCCTTCATACCAGCGAGAATGCGGGTGCCGCTGAATTTTTCGTTGCTGCACCATCGCCTGCTCAATGCGGTCATTCAATCCCCTCACGCCAAATGGGCCTTCGCGCAGCGCGCAAAGCAGTTGATACTCATTGAAAGCCTGAAGGATTGCCTCCGGCGTCGCTTTCTCATGCAGCAACCGCAGGTAGCGACCATAGCCCGCCAGCGCTTCATCCAGCATCCCGGCATAATCGTCGCTGCTTTGCAATGTACGCTTCTCTATATCGCTAAACCCCTGCTGAAAAACCGCCTGGATTGCCGACCTGTCGCCGCAGTTAATCGCCGCCGCCAGCTTGCCGATGCCAGAATCGCTGCCGAAACGGTAGCTCTTTTGCAACAAACAGAGGCTATCGCGTAAAGACGCGGCTTGCGTTCCGGCCCCCGCCGGAATAGCGCTCCCTGTTAGTCGACTTAGCTGTCGGGCGCGTTCCGCCGTAAACCCTGCGTTGACATAGGCGCAAATATCGCCCAACACAGCGCCCGCCTCAACGGATGCCAACTGATCGCGATCGCCAAGAAAAATGACCCGCCCGTGCGGCGGCAGAGCGTCAATCAAACGTGACATCATCGGCAAATCAATCATTGATGCTTCATCGACCACCAGCACGTCCAGATGCAACGGGTTGCCCGCATGATGGCGTAATCGCTGGCTGCCGGGCTGTGCGCCCAGCAGTCGGTGCAGCGTACTGGCGTCCTCCGGTATACGCTTTTTCTGCGCATCGGTAAGAGGAAGCTGACGCAACGCCGCGCCAAGCGACTCCGTCAGGCGTGCGGCCGCTTTCCCGGTCGGCGCCGCCAGCCGGATACGGCAACGTTCGCCATCCGCCATTTGAATTAATGCCGCCAGCAGCTTCGCGACGGTGGTGGTTTTACCGGTGCCGGGACCGCCTGAAATCACGGAGATACGGCGAGTTAGCGCTACGGCGGCGGCCACCTTTTGCCAGTTCACCTCCTCTGTCGGAGGGAAAAGCGCGTCCAGAATACGGGATAACTGCGCTTCATCTACGGCGATGGCCTGGTTAACCTCGTTAAAAAAGCGCGCAACCGTACGCTCGTTGCACCACATGCGATTCAGGTAGAGGCGATCGCCGCACAGAATTAACGGCGCGGGGCTATCGCCGCAGCTAACCGCCGCAGACGCCAGTAACCGCTTTTTCCAGTCAATTGGCGTAGCCGTTTCGCTTATCCAGGCGACCAGTAAGGGATGCGCCTCCTCTGTTAACGTTAAACGCGACAACGGCAGACACACGTGACCTTCACCTGCGTCATGACTAAGCAGCGCTGCCGCCAGCGTCACGGCGGGATCGTCGTTACCGGCGACGGTTAAAGCAAACTGGGCATCAATGGGCCGTAATAATTTTTGTTCAACGGCCTCCAGCAACCGCTCCTGGATTGTCATTGCGCCTCCTCACTCATTTCACCTGCAAACATATCATCCAGTTGGTTAATTAACGCCGCCGCAGGACGAGTGGTAAAAATACCCTGCTGCGGACGTTCGCTATCCACCCCGCGTAAAAAGAGATAGATGACGCCGCCGAAATGGCGTTCATAGTCGTAATTCGCCATTCGATGACGAAGGTAACGATGCAATGCCAGCGTATAAAGCTGGTACTGCAAATCATAGCGATGCGCCTGCATCGCCGCAGCCATCGCCGTCTGGGTATAAGCGGCGCTATCCTCGCCCAGCCAGTTAGATTTATAGTCGAGCAGGTAATAGCGCCCCTCATAACGGAACACCAGGTCGATAAAGCCCTTTAACATGCCGCGAACCTGCATGAAATCCAGCGCAGGGCAACCTGCTGAAAGCGGGTCGTATCGACGAATCAACGCATCCAGCTCTCCGGCGGTAAGCGGCTGGGCAATCGGCAGATAAAACTCCATTTCGACCTGTTTTTCACGCTCGGTCAGCACGCTCAGACTAACGCCCGTCTCGTTAAGGGGAACGTGTAACACGGTGTCCAGCCAGCGGGTAAGTACGGGCTCCCATCGCGTTTCAAAACCACTCAGCTCCAGTTTTTCCTGTACCCATTGGGGGTTTATCGGTTGAGTAAAATCAAGTTCTTCAAACAGGCTGTGCAAAAATGTTCCCGGCGATGCCCCGCGAGGAAAGTGATGCGGCGTCATTGCCGGCGCTTCCGCCGCTTCGCCAACGCCTGCGGCGTCAATGTCGAGACGAGGAATAAGATCTTGCGCCACGCTATGTCCCCGCTGCTGCAAACCGGAATAACTGGTGACGCGCCAGCTATCATAAAGCAGGCGTTGCAGCGTTCTGGCGCTGAGTTCCGCGTGCGATGCAGCGGCAATTTGCCAGCGGTCGTTATCCGTATTGCCTGGCGTTCGACACACGATATCCTCGTCGCATAGCGCCTCAATACAGGCGCGAAGGCCTGCGGCATCCATCGGTTCGCCTTTTTGCAGGAGTCGCCCAAGCGCGCTTTGGTGCACATCCGTCTCGCCTTTCTTATCGCTACGACGCCGCACCAGCGGCGCGACGCCGAGGCTGCAATGCCACACTGCACGGGTCAGCGCGACATAAAGTAGGCGCAGGTCTTCCGCCAGGCGTTCGGCTTCCGCCAGTGCTATGCTCTCTTCGGCGTGACTAAGGTCCAGCACCGCCTCGTAGGAGTGCCTGTCGTGATAAAAAGCCTGGTCCTGCACGCGGAAATGGGTGATAAAAGGTAACCAGACCAGCGGGTATTCCAGACCTTTCGATTTATGAATGGTGACGATTTGCACCAGATGCTTATCGCTTTCCAGACGTAGTTGCTGGCTGGAAGCATTGCTATCGGGTTCAAGGATATGTTGCGCCAGCCAACGCACCAGCGCATGTTCGCTTTCCAGCTGCGAACCGGCTTCCTGTAACAGTTCGCTAATATGCAGAATATCCGTCAGCCGACGTTCGCCTCCCGCTGTCGCCAGCAGGTTTTCAGCAATATTGCGCGCCGACATTAGCGCGCGCAGCATAGGCATCACGCCGCGTTTATGCCAAATCTGTCGGTAGCCATCAAACTCTTCAACAACCGCATCCCACGCATTTTCATCATTGTTAAGCGTTTCGATATCCAGCGCGGTAAGGCCCATCATTGATGTCGCCAGAGCGCTACGCAGCGTATTCTCACGTTCGGGCGCCATCACCGCCTGCAACACCCACAGCATCTCCTGCGCTTCGAGCGTTTCGAATACGCTGTCGCGGTTAGAAAGATAGACGGAGGGGATCGCCAGTAAGGTCAGCGCATCCCGTATCAGCGCGGCTTCCCGCCTGCTGCGCACCAGCACGCTAATATCCGAGGCGCGAACGGGCCGCGACGAATCGCCGTTCGTCAGCAGCGCGTCGCCCGTTTGCCCGGCACGCAGCCAGTCGCGAATTTGCGTGGCGCACACCTGCGCCATATAACTTTGATAATCGCCCGAACCGCAGCTTTCCCCCTCCATTAGCCACAGGGTCATCGCCGGTTGAGGCGCGTCATTCACTTTAAATTGCAGCGACTGGTTTCTGGGCGCAAACTTTACCGGACTGAAGGGAATATCGCGGAACATAAAGGCGTTATTCATCTGACTGAACAGCTTGTTAACGCTATTCACCATCCCCGGCGCGGAGCGCCAGTTAGTGTCAAGCGTATAGTGCGCGCTCACTTCGCTGCGAGCCTTCATGTAGGTAAAGATATCCGCGCCACGAAACGCATAAATCGCCTGCTTAGGATCGCCAATCAGCAATAGCGCCGTATCGGGTTGATGTCGCCAGATACGGCGAAAAATACGGTACTGTTGTGGGTCGGTATCCTGAAATTCATCGATCATCGCCACCGGAAAACGGGTACGAATCGCCGTAGCCAGCGCCTCGCCGCTTTCACTACGCAGCGCGGTATCTAAACGGCTGAGCATATCGTCAAACCCCAGCTCGCCGCGCCGGCGTTTTTCCTGAGCCACCGTTTCACGGATCTCTGATAGCGCTCGGGTAAGAACCAGATCTTTAATCGATAGCGGTTCGCCCAACAGGTTATCAATGGCGACAAACAATGGGTGCTGGGGCGTCACGCCGCCAGCTTTGGTGCGCTCAGCTAAAAAACGCTGTGAAAATTTTCCCAACGCCTCGGGTAATTGATAGTTTTTCGTCTCTTCTTGCGCCCACGCGGTGATCTTTTCGATCCATTTCGCCTGATTGCCGCGGTTGAATTTTCTGCGATCGATGCCGGATGATTCGATCAGCGCGTCCAGCTCGCTAACCGCCTCACACCACTGCTGCTTCACCTGGTTGATGCGCGCCAGGATCTGTTCATGACGCGATGCCAGCGTCTCCTCCTGCGATGGCGGCGCTTTAATGACCGGCGCTTCGCCCTGCAGATAACGATCGATATCTTTTAAGAGCGCCTTCGGCCCCTTCCACACGTCAAACACCACCTGCGCGATGTCGCGCGGCAGCGGATAGCAATGACGCCGCCAGAAATCGGCGCAGGCCTGATAACGCAACAAAGATTCGTCTTCAATAAGCTGTTGCTCAAACAACATACCGGATTCGAAAGCGTTCAGGCTGAGCATACGCTGGCAAAAACCGTGGATGGTAAAGACCGCGGCCTCGTCCATTTGTCGTTCCGCCAGTAATAACCACTGCGCGGCCTGCTTTTTGTCGCTAATTTCTTCCAGCAAGCGGGCATACAGCGGATTATCCGTGCTTTCCCGCAGACAGGCGATGCGCAACTCATGGATATTACTGCGGATTCGCCCACGCAGCTCTTCAGTAGCGGCCTCCGTAAAGGTTACCACCAGCAGTTCTTCAACGGTCAACGGACGGGGAAATGCGGCACTGCCGCCTAAACCGAGCAATAACCGCAGGTACAGCGCCGCGATAGTAAACGTTTTGCCTGTGCCCGCTGATGCTTCAATCAAACGCTCGCCTGTCAGGGGCAAGCGCAGAGGATCAAGAGTCTCGGCGACATCATTCATTCTTTTCGCTCATTAGAGGTAACGTTTGCTGCAATGCGCTGACGTTATCCCACACTTTCCAGCCTGTCGGATGCACGTATTCTGCTTTTCCATTCTGGCTACCAGCAATCTGTGACAATATTGCCATACCTTGTGGTTCCACCACCGCCTGGTGGAAGAAGTCGGCAAGCTTTTGTGGCGTCAGCAATTTTATCTGAGCGATGATTTTATCACGCGAGTCAAAGCGCATATTACCCCGATCGAAATCCTTGCTTAAACGGGATGCTTCTTCGCCCAACGTTTGCGGTGCCTGGCGCATTTGCGTAATGATCGCCTGCTGAATTTGGGCGAACTCTTCCGGCTTCATCGCCCTCAGCTTCGCCTCGGCGTCAGGGAAAAATGCCTGATAGCGTTGCCACAGGTAAGAGGGCTGTTTATCGTTGCTCTGTAGCAGGAATCCCATTCCCCACTGACGGCCAACGCTCATCGGAAAGGCGAAAACGGCGTATCCCAGTTGCTCTTCGGTTCGTAGCTGATTGTAAAACCACGGTTGAACAATCTGACCTAACATCGCGCTGTAGGCGGCGCTGACATACTCGTCGTAGCCGACCGGGACAAAGACCGCGGCTAACGCGGAGTCGGTGCTACTGCCCGCTTTTTCAAATATTACGGACTGCTTTTTCTCAACCACCACGTCTTTGTTACGACACCACGCCGATCCGTTCGCCGCGAGCTGTTTTTGAACATCTTGCGCCAGAGAGGTCGCCTGGGCTTCGCTCATATTCCCTATAACCAGAAATTCCGGACGAGCGCCCGTTTTTAACGCATTACGATAGGCCATCACCTCTTTCAACGTAATGGACGGCAGCAAAGCGCGACGTTCATCACGGGAAAAATAAGGCACCTGCGAAATCATCTGCACCGGCATAATCGCCTGTTCGTAGGCTTTTCCCTTCTCCGCAGAATCCATCATCTGCGTATACCAGGATTTCGCCTGCGCCAGCTGTTCCTCCGTGGCGTCGTAGCTAAAATATCCTTCCAGCAACGCCAGGAAAAGCTGCGGCAAACGCTGGGTATAACCGTTCGCAGTGACCATCAGACCATTGTTGGCGTTAGTAGAAAAGCTAATGCCGCCCACTGCCGCCTGGTTACTGAGCTGATCTAGCGCCATTCCCGCCAGATAATCATTAAGGGCGAACAGTACCTGATTGCGGGCGCTGTCCATCGCCTGCGGGTTACGCAATACCACGCTCACGTCAGCTTTTGGCTCGCTGGCGAAATAACGACTCGGCGCATAAACCACGCGCAAATCCGCTTTATCGACAATCAGTTCTGGCTGCACGTAGTTTTTGTCATTCTTAACAAGCGTAAAATCATCAGGAATATAGGGGTTTAACTCCGGCAGCGACAACGCAATGCCCTGTGCTTTTTTCTGCCAGTTTTTAAACGTCTGTTCGCTAATCTTATCGACCTGATAAGGCGCATCCACAAAATACGCAATCTTATTATGGGGTTCCTGGGGACTGATGTACCAGATGCGCGCATTCTGCGGCGTCATCATCGCCAGGCGATTTTTGATAGCGGCAGGATCGTAACGATCGGCGATATTCGCCGCATCCAGCGTATGCGCTACCGGGACGCGGATCATAGTGTCCGCCAGCCATTCGACATAGTCCATATCGCGGGTAATCGACGGATAGCGGAAGTCGAGATCCAGCACATGCGCCAGCTCGTCAAAGTAACGTTTGTCTATCCCTTTTTCACGTAACGTATTGAGATAGCTGAAGATAGCTGCGACAACTTCATCACGATTGGCCAAACCTTTATCAGTCAGCGTTGCCGAAATGGCAAATACGCCGCTGTTACCATTAACAATCGGATCGGAATCCGCGCTAATACCTTCGACCAGTCCTTGTTTTTGCAGCCAGTCAGAGAGCGTCCCCGGGCTACGATTGCCAATCAGATAAGAGACCAGTTCATCGGTCTTGCTACGGAACTGCGCGCTATTGTTATCAATACGAAACTCCACGCGCAGCACTTTACGCGGTAGCGCCGGCACGTAATGAATAATGATGCCCTTCTGCGCCTCGGTGATGACAGGTACGTTAATTTCCGGTTTTTTAATCTGTTTATTCGGCACGCGACCATAGGTTGCGGCGGCAATACGCGCCAGTTCCGGCAAGGGTTTATTACTGTAAATCACCGCCTTCATCAGATTAGATGAATAGTATTTTTCATGAAAAGCGATCAACGCCTGTTGCACCGGATTTCCCGGCTTATCGCTTAGCGTTTTCAGATTGCCGCCAGAAAAGTGCGAGCCTGGATGCGCCGGGTTAATGGTTTCGGCGCTTACCTGCGCCATACGCATACCGTCGCGGGTACGCGCCATCGTCAGCTCGGCATTCACCGCGTTTCGTTCGCGTTCGGCATACTTTTTATCGAGCAATGGCGCGGCAATGGCGTCGGCCAGGCGATCTACGGCGCCTGGAAGCGCGTCGTTTTCAACCTCCAGGTAGAAGGCTGTTCGATAAGGCGCGGTGCTGGCGTTGTGGCTACCGCCATGTCTTTTAAGGTATTCGGCAAGGCTATCCGCCTGCGGATATTTTTTTGACCCCATCAGGCACATATGCTCAAGATAATGAGCAAGCCCCTGATGAGCCTCAGGATCTTCAAGCGATCCAACGGGTACCACTAACGCTGAAAGCGACTTTACAGCCTGCGGATCGGATACCAGCAACACCACCATGTCATTATCAAGACGTATCGCCTGATACTGCCGGGTATCTTTATCGCTTTTACGGATAGTTTCTTGCAGCGGTTGCCAACCGATATCCGCCTGAACTGCAGGCCCCCAGAGGGCGACCAATAACAATAACGCTTTGAACCAGGTGCTGCGGGGCATTCACGGACCTCATCATTAACTTTCATTCCCACTCATCTGTATGGCCACGTAAACCATCGACCTGAGCAGAACGGGATATTATTGTGCTGAACCAGGCAGCATTTTTTTATCAGTAATCAGTCCGTGACGAAGAGCGCATCATAGTCGAAGCCTTTTAATGGCGCGATTTTCATACAATCAACGAGACTGATTAAAACGAAACAGCGGTAACAGGTAATGCCGTGACTGCGCAATGATAGCCTGCAACGTTTCAGATTCCAGCTGACGCCAAAGACGTTGATACCAGATATCTTCGCCTTCGCCGCTCACCATCATGTTGCCTTCATAAGCCTGTAGAAACTTTGTTCTGGCCTTCTGTAAGGTGTCATCGTCGTCTAACATGACATCATTTTCAGCGTCATAACAGGCTTTTATCCATGCGCCGCCGCTTTCCGGCAGTACCAATAGCGGAGAAGACATGCCTTCCCGGTAGCCTTCAATCAGTTGCGCCAGGTAAGCCATTGCCTGCGTTTTATCAAGAGGCGGAAATCGCCACTCTCCCTCTTTGCGCAAAAACAGGCGACTTTCGCCACTACCGCCGCTGGCACAATAGACAAGGTGTTCCAGCCAAAGTTGCACACCTTGCGCCACGCTGATTAAAGCGGGACGCCAGCGCAATAATCCATCCTCCTGTACCTGCGGTAGCCAGCCGGTTAGCTGAACGCCATTGCAAAGCAGATCCACTTCCAGGCTTTGGCTCGGCTTACGACAGGCGATAACCCGGCTTGCCAGTTGCTGCATCTCCTGACACTGCGCATCCCAGAATATTTCGCCAAACGCGCCGTAAGGCAACTCTCCCGCAGCCCGGAAACGGCGGAACAAGCGTTCGGCGTCGTCCTCTTCAACCAGCGTATTGAGCAACTGTTGGTTAAGTTGATATCGCGTCAATCCCTCTAATTCAAACGGTTCCGCATCAGGAATCTCACTCTCTTCCGAGCGGAAATTAACCTGAAGCCGCATCTGAAAAAATGCGCGTACCGGATGGGCCCAAAAACGCTGCAGACTTTCCAGAGTCAATGCTTCCGGCATCGTAAAAGGAAGCGGCTGCACAAAGTCAGAATGCGCTTTCCCCGACTGACTCGCCGCAGGCAACCACTCTCTGGCATAACTTTGCTGTTCGCCGGGTTGGTAATTTTGCGCATCAAAAGGCATACGGGTATGCAGACGCGTAATATGCGCTTTGACTCGTGTTTCGCTCTCATCACAGGTCAGCGTTTCGTCGCCCGGCAAATAGTGGCTTTGCCCGATGTAATCCACTAACTCTTGCACCAGTACAGAGGGAAAGCGTTCGCTATTATCCTGGATGGAGCGACCGATGTAGCTGATATACAGCGTCTGCTGCGCCGAAATTAACGCTTCCAGAAACAGGTAGCGGTCATCGTCGCGACGGCTTCGATCCCCGCGCATGGGTTTTTGGCTCATCAGGTCAAAGCCCAACGGCGCAAGCTGGCGCGGGTATACGCCGTCGTTCATTCCCAGCAGGCAAACGACTCTGAACGGAATGGAACGCATCGGCATCAGCGTACAAATATTGATGGGGCCCGCCAGGAAGCGCTGGCTAATACGTTCCTGATCCAGACGCTGCGCCAGTTCATCCCGCAGTAGCGAAATCGGTACCGCGTCGCCATATTCCGCCGCGACGCCTTCGGCGATAATGGCCTGCCACTGCTGTTCAATCAATGTCATTGCCGCTTCCGTGTCCGCATCGGGCAGGAAGAAATCATTGAGCATGTCGCGACAAACGGGCAACCACTCTTCCAGCGGTCGCTCCTGCGCCAGACCGCGCCGCCAGATATTAAGCTGCATCAGCAGCGAAGCCAGATGCCCGACCAGCTCAGCAATCAGACCGCTGGATTCGTCATAAGGCAGAACCGACTGCCACTCGCCCTGGGCGCTTTCCATCGCATACCCCAGCAGCATACGCGTCAGGCCAAATTGCCACGTATGCTGCCCCGTGGCAGGAAGTTCCAGCTCGCGCACGTTGTCATCGTCAATTCCCCAGCGAATACCTGACTCATTGACCCACAAGCGCAAATAACGCAGCCCTTCTTCGTTGATCGTAAAGCGGGCAGCCAATACCGGTACGTCTAACAACGCCAGAACATCCTCGGAGACAAAGCGGCTGTCCGGTAACGAAAGTAGGCTGATAAATGCCTGTAACACCGGATGTGACTGACGCGCCCGCCGATCGGAAATGGCATAAGGCAGATAGCGCTCCGTTGGCGCGCTACCAAATACCGCCTGGATAAACGGGCTATAGCTGTCAATATCAGCCACCATAACGATAATGTCGCGCGGCGTTAGCGTCGGATCGGCTTCCAGCATCGCCAGCAGGCGATCGTGCAGTATCTCCACCTCGCGCTGCGGGCTGTGACAAACGTGAAAAGAGAGGCTGTTATCCTCGGGATCGAGCAGACGCTTATTGTCGCTGCGCGAATACTCCTCAAGATTTACGCCCGCCACCGCATGGCTTTCCAGTTCAAGGATATCCGCCTGAATCCGATGCAAAAGATTATCTGGCGTAATATCAACAAACGCATCCAGCTCCTGGCTGTTTTCCAGTTCAGATAGCAGGTAGATATAATCCCGTCCCAGTTTTCCCCATGAGGCCAGTAGCGGATTACCGATATCCTGTTCACCGTCGCTGTTAAATAAGGCTTCCGGATTCTGGTTTTCACGGAACAACGGTAAATGACGGTCTTCAAAACTGTGACGACGCTGGCGAGCCATGAGTTTTGCCAGCCAGGCAGGGTCTTTAATGTCCCCCCAGTAATACCGACACGGATTAGTAAAAAGGAGATGGATTTCAATATGTTTACCCAGCGCCTGCAATGCTCTGAGATACACTGGCGGTAACGCGGAAATGCCGCAAATAAAAATGCGGGACGGCAACCCTGGCGGGCAGGCGGTCGCGCTCTCCAGCGTTTGAATAAAGCGTTGGTAGAGATTGGCGCGATGCCAGCGCGGCTGCCCCAGCGCGGCGGTATATTCCACCAATGCTTTCCACAGCGGCGCCTGCCAGTTTTGCGCCTCTCCCAGACCTTCCACGGTTTTTCCCGCTTCCCACTGCGTAAGCCAGTCAGGCCGATAAACCAGATACTGATCGAACAGGTCAGCGGCGCGCGCGGAAAGCTGAAAGAGTTTGCGTTTATCGGTGTCGTCGGTCAGATAATGGCGCAGCAATACAAACTCATCCTTATCCAGCAACTGCGGCAGCAAGGTCATCAGTTTCCAGCTCATGCTTTGTTTGCTGAAAGCGCTTTCTTTGGGAATATCCGGCAACACGCGGACAAACATCTCCCAGATAAAACTCGCCGGTAACGGAAAAGCGATATTCGCCGCAATACCAAACTTTTGTGAAAGGGTCATCTGCAGCCACTGCGCCATACCCGTGCTTTGTACCAGAATCATTTCTGGTTCAAAGGGATCATCCAGCCGCTCGCGTTCGACGATGAATTCCATCAACGCTTCCAGCACATCCAGACGATTGGAGTGGTAGACCCTTAACATAATTACTCCTGACGATTAACGATTTGGACAATGCAAGCGCGTCATCTGCCCCTGCCTGCCAGAGGGTGAAACCATCGTGACGCTGATGCTGACACATCCCGATTGCGTTGTCTGCATCCGGTTGGCCTTCCAGCCTTCAGCAGGCGAAAATGGATACAGCGCCGTTTGCTGCCACGCCTGCCGCCAGATCTGAAGATACTGGTGTCGTAATGCAAAACTGTGCATTAATACCCGCTGATAGCCTGACAGCGCGGTGACGATCATTACCATTAGAACCATCGCCACTAAAACTTCCGGGAGGCTAAACCCGCGTTGTAAATTCAGGGGATGCGACATAACGCCACCTCTTTTAACGGACAAAAATCGCTCCAGCCGTGGGGAGAAAAGACAATGCTTCCCTGAATGACGTTGCCCAAACGCCATAACGTCATGCCGTCATCTTGCGCCGCCATCACCACCTCATCCCCCGATAATCTCCGCAAACAGACCCTCGCTCCTGAAGGGGAATAGCGCCGACATTCCATTTCGGTTACGCCTGACCATAGCTGCCCCCGCCCCCATTCCAGCGCCGACTGTACGAGCGCCTGGCGTTGTATCGCCAGGCTCTGCGTCGTTACGCGGGCGGCATAGCCGGCCTGCTGCTGATTTACGCCTTGCAGTAGCAGACTACCCAGAATCAGTATTAAAAGCGCCAGTATTAGCGAAGAAGCGCCACGTTCCCGATTCACAGATTAAATCCCGTTACGCTGTATTGCGCGTCAATAACCGTCTGAGGCTCGGCTTTGCTGGCGCCGCGCAGATGCAGCATGAGCACTGGCGAGAATCCCGTTATATCCCGGCGCTCAACGGTAAACGCCGTGATGAGTACCGTATTGGGATCGGTCATTTTTTCCCATCCCTTACCCTGGCAAGATGTTGCTCCGCGTAATGTCTCCAGAACGTTATCCTTCATACGGAACCCGGTCTGGTCGGCCTCTTTCGCCGGTATGGTATCCCAGACACCGTTATTATTCCCGTCCCACTGAACGATGACGCATTGCCCCTGTTCAGCAAGATGTAACCCTTCGCCAGTACAGTGGCCATGGCAGTAACCCGCACGTTGAAGATGCTTCGCTACGGTATAGGTGCGCTGCCAGATTTCATCTTCCAGCGATAACTGTCGCGTGTTGTGCCAGATCTCACGCTGTAGCGCCGGTAAAAATCGTGCGGACCCAAGCAGTAAAATGGAACCTATCGCCATCGCCAGCACAACCTCCAGTAGCGAGAACCCCCGCGTGGTTATTGACACGTGGCGGCCTCATTATGCTCGCATAGCCTGATTCGCCCCCAGGAGGAGACGACCAGACGCCACTCTCCGGCAGCGTTTTTCAGTACGATGTGCCCTGCCCATGCCGTATTGCGCAGGCCAAAGAAGGCTAACGACGGCGTGATATCGGCAAGGACGACATCACGCCAGTCGGGCGTAAACACAAAGGGGGAAGATGGCGTACACGATGTTTGCGTAGCAACAGAGCTGACAAAGCACCATGAACCGCCTTCGCTGACCACGCGAAGAATATGATCGCGGTTATGCCAGTGAGCGTCCTCACGAAGTTGCAGCAGGTAATCCCGCACCTGACATGCGGTTTGCCACAGGCGCTGTTGCTGCTGCCAGCGTTGCCAGCCATAAAGTCCTGTGGCGCTGAGAATGATAATGAGCGACATCGCGACCACCGTTTCAATGAGCGTATAGCCCTGTTGTTTTTTCATGTCGGCAGTATGGCGGGCGGAAGAAAAATAACGAGCGCCAAATACAGATTGTTCGGCGCGTTACGGAAAAAAGTTCATGTCTTGCAGCGCGTTGCAAAATTTCAGGAATCCGCGCCGAAGATTGAGACGAAGGGTAAAAAAAACCGACGCGCGATGACGTCGGTTATGGCAGGATCGTCAGCGCTTAGATAGCGACCGGCGCTTTAATACCGGGGTGCGGATCATAGCCTTCAATTTCGAAATCATCGAACCGGTAGTCAAAAAGCGAATCGGGTTTACGCTTAATGACCAACTTCGGCAGCGCGCGCGGTTCACGGCTTAATTGCAGGTGCGTCTGCTCCATATGGTTGCTGTACAGGTGCGTGTCGCCGCCGGTCCAGACAAAATCGCCGACGTCCAGGTCGCACTGTTGCGCCATCATATGCACCAGTAACGCGTAGCTGGCAATGTTGAACGGCAGACCGAGGAACACATCGCAGGAGCGCTGATAAAGCTGACAGGAGAGTTTTCCATCTGCGACATAAAACTGGAAAAAGGCGTGACACGGCGCCAACGCCATCTTATCCAGCTCGCCGACGTTCCACGCAGAAACGATAATACGACGAGAGTCCGGGTCGTTTTTAAGCTGGCTTAAGACCGTGGCGATCTGATCGATATGGCGGCCATCCGGTGTTGGCCATGCACGCCACTGCTTACCATAAACCGGGCCTAAATCGCCGTTCTCATCGGCCCATTCGTCCCAGATGGTGACATTATTTTCGTGCAGGTAAGCGATGTTGGTATCGCCCTGCAAAAACCATAGCAGTTCGTGAATAATTGAACGTAAATGGCAGCGTTTTGTCGTCACCAGAGGAAAGCCTTCCTGCAGGTTAAAACGCATCTGATGGCCAAAAATGGAAAGCGTGCCGGTGCCGGTACGGTCGTTTTTCTGTGTGCCTTCATCCAGCACTTTTTGCATCAGTTCTAAATACTGTTTCATGGTTCCTCAGGAAACGTGTTGCTGCGGGCGACGGCGATATGCCCAAACCATCATGATCGCGCCAGCGATAATCATCGGGATAGAGAGAATCTGCCCCATGCTGATGTACTGTACCCACGCGCCGGTAAATTGCGCGTCCGGCTGGCGGAAGAATTCAACAATGATACGAAACGCGCCATAGCCAATCAGGAATAATCCGGAGACTGCGCCCATCGGACGCGGTTTGCGAATAAAGAGATTAAGGATGATAAACAGCACCACGCCTTCTAATGCCAGCTCATACAACTGGGAAGGGTGGCGCGGCAATACGCCGTAGGTATCAAAAATAGGCTGCCATTGCGGATGTGACGGCAGCAGCGCAATATCTTCCGCGCGTGAGCCAGGAAAGAGCATGGCAAACCGGAAGTCAGGATCGACGCGCCCCCACAATTCACCGTTGATAAAGTTGCCCAGACGCCCGGCGCCCAGGCCGAACGGAATTAACGGCGCAATAAAATCAGACACCTGAAAGAACGAGCGCTTCGTGCGCCTGGCGAAGATAATCATCACCAGTATCACGCCGATAAGCCCGCCGTGGAAGGACATGCCGCCGTCCCAGACGCGGAATAAATAGAGCGGGTTATCCAGAAACAGAGGGAAGTTATAAAACAGGACATAGCCAATACGTCCCCCCAGGAAGACCCCCAGGAAACCTGCATAGAGTAAATTTTCAACTTCGTTTTTGGTCCAACCGCTTCCCGGACGGTTAGCGCGACGCACCGCCAACCACATCGCGAAAACGAACCCCACCAGATACATCAAGCCATACCAGTGAAGCGCGACGGGCCCAATTGAGAAAATGACCGGATCAAAGTCCGGAAAATGCAGATAGCTACTGGTCATCTGTCACCACAATTTCTTGTTATTTCGCTGAAGAGATAGCGATTGATAAGCGCGCCTGCGCGTTGCAGACGCTCCAAAGGTGCGAATAATAGCACAAGGGTTAAAAGCGAGATGCCGATTACCGTTAAAAGATATGTATACGCATTGTCTTTCACCTTGCAGGCGTGTTGTCTGCGCCGTGAATCCACAGTCACTCTCTTTTCCCGCTCCAGTCGTTACAACCCTCCTCGAATCAATCCCCCCATCCCGCGGCGCTCCATAAACGCCGCCACCTGATGACGCACTTCGGTCGCCATCTGCGCCTCAAGGCTGCGTCTGGCAAGGGTTTGCGCGTCTTCAAAATCGATATGCCGCAGCAGATATTTCACACGCGCTACCGAACGGCCATTCATCGAAAGATGGCGATATCCCAGACCGATAAGAATCGCCACGCACATCGGATCGCCCGCCATCTCGCCGCACAAGCGAAGATCGAGACCATGTTTTTCGGCTTCCTGCGCAATCATGGACAGTGCGCGCAGCATAGCCGGATGCAAACTGTCATAAATACTGGCCACGCGGGTATTGTTGCGATCTACCGCCAGGATATATTGCGTTAAATCGTTGGTGCCGACCGAGATAAAGTCGATCCGGTTAGCCAGATGCGGCAGCATAAATACCATTGACGGTACTTCCAGCATAATGCCGATACGCGGTTTCGGGATCGCATAGCCGATCATCTCCTCGACCTCGCGCCCGGCGCGTTCGATCAGACGTCGCGCTTCATCGACTTCATCAATACTGGTGACCATCGGCAGCAAAATACTGAGGTTGCCAGTCGCCGCATTGGCGCGCAGCATCGCGCGGACCTGGATCAAAAAGATCTCCGGCTGATCCAGCGTAATGCGGATCCCGCGCCAGCCCAGACACGGGTTCTCCTCGCTGATCGGCATATAGGGCAGTTGCTTATCCGCTCCCACATCCAGGGTCCGCAGCGTCACCGGTTTATCGTTAAACATTTGCAGCATCCCTTGATACTGCGCCACCTGCTCTTCTTCCGAGGGAAACCCGCTTTGCAGCATAAAGGGAATTTCAGTACGGTACAGGCCGATACCGTCGATCCGACTGCCTAACTTTTCCTCATGCTCGGGACTGAGCCCGGCATTCAGCATCACTTTGACTCGCTCGCCGCTTTTCAGTTGGGCGGGAAGATTGACGTCGTCCTCCGCCAGACGACTGAGTTCTATCTCTTCACTAATGAGCCGCTGATATTCCTGAATAAGCACGGGTTCAGGATCGACCAGTAATTCACCGCGATAGCCATCCACCACCAACGTACGGCGATGTAGCACCGAAGGTTGGATATCAGCGCCCATGACGGTCGGGATACCGAGCGCGCGCACCATAATCGCCGCATGCGAGTTTGCCGCGCCGTCGCGCACCACAACGCCCGCCAGCCTGTCCTGCGGCAGCTCCGCCAGGGTGGTCGCCGACAGCTCATCCGCGACCAGAATAAAACGTTCCGGCCAGGCGTTTGGCCCCTGAACTGAATCATCAAGGTGGAATAACAGCCGCTGCCCCAGCGTGCGTAAGTCTCCCGCACGTTCTTTGAGGTAGTTATCGGTTAGCGCCGCAAATTGCTCGGCAAATTTTTCGATGATTTTTTTAACGGCCCACTCCGCAACAGCGCCTTTGTCGACCTCGGCGAAGAGTTCGCGACGCAGTCTGGCATCTGAAAGCAGGTGTGAGTACAGATCGAAAATGGCCGCCGTCTCTTTTTGCGCGCCAGCGGCAAAGCGTTTGCTGTATCGTCGGAACTCGTTCGCCGCCTCTTCCAGCGCGCCGGTCAGTCGTTCGCGTTCAAGAGAGGTATCCAGCGTAGACGCTTCGTAAACCTGTTCCATCAGCGGCATGGTCGCGTCTTGCCAGCCCGTTGCGATAGCCACGCCCGGCGCCGCAGGAAGCGCGCGGATTCGCGTCTGCCGGTATTGCCCGAACAGCGCTGTGACCTGCGACTGTGACAGGATAGCCGCCATCTGCGTAGCGAGCGTGACGAGGAAAGACTCTTCGCTTTCATCGTACTGGCGCAATTCGCGCTGCTGTACGACCAGCACGCCGAGAAGTTGGCGACGCTGAATGATCGGCACGCCGAGAAACGCGCGAAAACGCTCCTCTTTTACCGAAGGAATGTATTTAAAGCTGGGATGTTTTTGCGCATCGGCAAGGTTAATGGGTTCCGCCAGTCTGCCCACCAGACCGACGATCCCCTCATCAAACGCAAGCGCAACGGTTCGACCACGCGGTTTTTTCAACCCCCGCGTCGCCATCAGGTAATAACAGCGTCGGTCATGATCGGCCAGGTAAACCGAGCAAACCTCAGTATCCATCGCAAGACAGATATCCGTGACCAGAATATTCAGCGCCTCGTTCAGACGCGGCGCACTGGCCACTTTTTCGACTATTTCGCGCAGGCGAGTGAGCATAATTTGCGTGGCTTAACCTCTTTTACGTCGATAAGCAGGCGCGCTTTGTAGCTTAGGGGGATTATCCTGAAGCGCCATGACAACACTTGCAAACTCTTTCATTACCCTGCGGTAGACATCGCGTTTAAATGACACCACTTGTCGAACCGGATACCAGTAACTTACCCAGCGCCAGCCGTCAAACTCCGGCGTACTGCTGGTTTGCATATTGATTTCGGCGTCGGCGCTCATTAACTGCAAAAGAAACCACTTTTGTTTCTGGCCGATACATACCGGCTTTGTGTCCCAACGCACCAAACGTTTTGGTAACTTGTAACGCAACCAGTTGCGAGTAGAAGCAAGGATCCGCACATCTTTACGGCTTAACCCAACTTCTTCAAACAGTTCCCGGTACATCGCCTGTTCTGCCGACTCCCCTGGATTTATCCCGCCCTGCGGGAACTGCCAGGAGTGCTGACCAAATCGCCGGGCCCACATCACCTGCCCCTGACGATTACAAATTACGATACCTACATTTGGGCGGTAGCCATCGTCATCAATCACCGGACTACCTCAACATAAACCTTATATATGAACGATTGTTTCATACTCCAGTGAGGCGGTAAACCACTCTGTAATAGTGACACAGCCTAATAACAATTGAATAACTCACAGTAAATAGCCGAGTTATAAACAGATGATGACGCCCTTGCGCCATTTTATTCACCTTTTCTGTGGATATAGTTGTGAAGAAGTATGGAATTACCACGGGAAAACCCAGAACAGTCTGAATTCCTCATGCTGAAAACAGTAAAAATAGTGCCTTATATTCATTGTGTTATAGACAAATCTTACATGCCACCTTCATAAAGCGTGACCAGTATCACATCTAAGATCCTTATGCTGATGAAAGATCAACCAGCGTCGGTTTTATCCACAGATTGTGCCAATAACTTACGCACTATTTGTCTGAATTTTCGATTTTCGTCGCACGTCAAGGCTGTAAATGGAAACAGTAGTGGTGGTTTTACACAGTTATCCCAACTTTCTGTGGATAACATAGTGTAAGATCCTGTTTATTGTCAGTGACCAGAATTGGAAAACCCGCTTCAGTGTTGCGCAACACGAAGAAACAACACAAAAAAGGCAATAAAAATCAGTCTATTGAATATAAGACACAGAAAAAGATAAACTCTGCCCATACGGTATAAAATCACTGCTCATTTTTTAACCTAAGGTAATTGTCATGTCCGCTCTTTGTCCGCTACTGACTCCGCCTGCTTCGGAAGCATTGCTGTTAGCCCAGGCGCGGCAGCTTTCCGGCTATACGTTAGGCGAGCTGGCGGCGATGGCCGGCATTACCACGCCTAAAGATTTGAAGCGAGACAAAGGCTGGATCGGCGTCTTGTTGGAGATCTGGCTCGGCGCCAGCGCCGGGAGCAAGCCGGAGCAGGATTTCGCCGCGTTAGGCGTAGAACTGAAAACCATCCCGGTGGATAGTCTGGGTCGTCCTCTGGAAACAACCTTTGTTTGCGTGGCGCCGTTAACCGGTAACAGCGGCGTGACCTGGGAGACAAGTCACGTACGGCATAAATTGAAGCGCGTGCTATGGGTGCCGGTCGAAGGCGATCGCAGCATACCGTTAGCCGAACGCCGCGTAGGTTCGCCGCTACTCTGGAGTCCGAGTGAAGAAGAGGACAGGCAGCTACGCCTCGACTGGGAAGAGCTGATGGACATGATAGTGCTGGGCCAGGTGGAACGCATTACCGCCCGTCATGGCGAAGTCTTGCAACTGCGACCCAAAGCCGCCAATGCCAGGGCGCTCACCGAGGCTATCGGCGCGCGCGGGGAACCTATTTTGACGCTACCGCGTGGATTTTATCTGAAAAAAAATTTTACGCAGGCGCTGCTGGCTCGCCATTTTTTATTGCAGAATCCGTAACGTCCATTACACGCAAATGCGCCTCCGCTATGGCTACGCATCGGGCCGATGCCGGATAAACGTAAGCGTATTGTCGCCGCTATTTTACACCGTTCCAGGTTGCGCAAATTCAGCCTGGGCTTTCGCCCGTCACTCGACGGGCCTATAATTACCGCTTCTTTTTTTGGCAGGACTTTGTTCGATGTTATTTGCATGGATAACCGATCCTAATGCCTGGCTGGCGCTCGGTACGCTGACGCTGCTGGAGATTGTACTTGGGATCGACAACATTATTTTTCTTTCTCTGGTGGTAGCAAAACTTCCTACGGCGCAACGGAACCACGCACGGCGGCTTGGGTTGGCGGCGGCGATGGTTATGCGCCTGGCGCTGCTGGCGTCAATCGCCTGGGTCACTCGGCTGACTAATCCGCTGTTTGAGCTTTTCGGCGAAGCGATTTCCGCCCGCGATCTCATTCTTCTACTGGGTGGGTTATTTTTAATCTGGAAAGCCAGCAAGGAGATCCATGAGTCCATCGAAGGCGAAGAAGAAGGGTTAAAAACCCGGGTTTCTTCTTTCCTGGGCGCAATAGTACAGATTATGCTGCTGGATATTATTTTCAGCCTTGATTCAGTTATCACAGCGGTTGGCCTATCCGATCATCTGTTTATTATGATGGCGGCAGTCGTTATTGCCGTGGGCGTCATGATGTTTGCGGCACGGCCCATCGGCGAGTTTGTCGATCGCCATCCGTCGGTAAAAATGCTGGCGCTCTCCTTTCTGATCCTGGTTGGCTTTACCCTGATTCTGGAAAGTTTCGACGTTCACGTTCCGAAAGGGTATATCTATTTCGCCATGTTCTTCTCTATCGCAGTAGAGAGCCTGAACCTGTTGCGTAATAAAAAGAATCCGCTGTAATCCTGTCTCGCTCCCCCGCCGGGGAGCGAATACTCACTTTATTTCCTTTCTTCTCACAGATTAAGATTTTGCTGCTTCCGACATGCAGAGCTGCGCGTTATTACTAGACTATTATCAGACATATGATTAACAGACTATTATCAGATGCAGGCTATGTGAGGACAAACGGATGAAAAAGTGGGCAGTTGTAATTTCCGCAGTAGGGTTGGCTTTTGCGGTATCCGGATGCAGCAGCGATTATGTAATGGCGACGAAAGATGGTCGTATGATCCTGACCGATGGAAAACCGCAAGTTGACGATGATACCGGTCTGGTCAGCTATACCGATGCGCAGGGAAACGAGATGCAAATCAACCGTGACGAAGTGTCTCAAATTATCGAACGTTAAGCGGTGGCCTGTGATCGAGGTCAGCGTTCTGCAAGCCTTCAGGCTGCGTCCCGTAACGGTGCGTGGCGACCACGCCCGGTAACAATTACGCCGCGCAGCCTGCAATTTTACTTTCCCTTTTGCCTTCCCTCTGCCATTTTTATTGTCCTTTGTCGGGAATTTCTGACTTCATAATAAAAAGGAAACGGCTATGCACTATCACCGTATACCCCACAGCTCGCTCGAAGTAAGTACGCTAGGGCTGGGCACAATGACATTTGGTGAACAAAACAGCGAAGCCGACGCTCACGCACAGCTCGACTATGCCATCGCAAATGGCATTAACCTTATCGACGCCGCCGAGATGTATCCGGTACCGCCGCGCCCGGAAACACAAGGGCTGACGGAATCCTATATCGGTAACTGGCTCGCCAAACGCGGCAACCGTGAAAAACTGATCATCGCCAGCAAAGTCAGCGGACCGGCACGTAATAATGATCAAGGCATCCGGCCTCATCAGGCGCTGGATCGTAAAAATATTCGCGAAGCGCTACACGACAGTTTGACCCGGTTGCAGACCGACTATCTGGATTTGTATCAGGTGCACTGGCCGCAGCGCCCCACTAACTGCTTCGGTAAACTCGGCTATAACTGGACGGACTCCACGCCAGTAGTAAGTCTACTGGAGACGTTAGACGCGCTAAGTGAGTTTCAGCGAGCGGGTAAGATTCGTTATATTGGCGTTTCAAATGAGACAGCGTTTGGCGTTATGCGCTATCTGCATCTGGCGGAAAAACATGACCTGCCGCGTATTGTCACGATCCAGAACCCCTATAGCCTGTTAAACCGCAGCTACGAGGTCGGACTGGCGGAAGTCAGCCAGTATGAAGGTGTTGAATTGCTCGCCTATTCCTGTCTGGCGTTTGGCACATTAACCGGTAAATACCTGAACGGGGCCAAACCCGCAGGCGCGCGGAATACCCTGTTCAGCCGCTTCACACGTTACAGCGGCGAACAGGCGCAAAAAGCCGTTGCCGCCTACGTCGATATCGCGAAGCGTCACAATCTTGATCCGGCGCAGATGGCGCTGGCCTTTGTTCGCCGCCAGCCGTTTGTCGCCAGTACGTTACTGGGCGCAACCACGATGGCGCAGCTCAAGACGAATGTGGAAAGTCTGCATCTGACGTTAAGCGAAGAGGTTCTGGCGGAGATTGAGGCGGCGCATCAGGTTTATACCTATCCGGCGCCGTGATGGTCAGTGCCCGGTGGCGCTACGCTTCCGGGCTTACAGAGACAATGTAAGCCGGATAACGCGCGCTCGCCGCCCGGCATATTCACTCAGTATGATGCCTGCCGGCGCTGCCAGATCCACAGCGCCGCAATCGCCAGCGCGAACAGCACGCCAAAGCCGATACCTATCGCCACTGCCGGAACGCCAACCAGCACCGCCAGCGAGTACAGTCCCAGCATTAATAGCATGGCGCTATTCTCGCCCAGATTTTGTACGGCAATGGCATTCCCGGCGCCAACGCTCTTCTTACCGCGCTCCTGGAGCAAAGCGTTGAGCGGCACCACAAAAAAGCCGCCCAGCATACCTATCAACAGCAACAAGGTATAAGCAGGCAGCAATGCGTGCTGTAATGAGAAGATCGCAACCACAACGCCAATCAAAATCCCGGCGGGCATACAGCGCGATACGGTCTCCAGCGTCACCAGTTTTGCCGCCGCGCCCGCGCCGACCACAATGCCTACCGCCACCATGGCGTTCAGGTAAGTCGGCGTGGCGTTATCCGTAATACCCAGCGCCACCGGCACCCACAGCACCAGCAGAAAACGCAGCGTCACGCCTGCGCCCCAGAATAGCCCGGTCCCCACCAGCGAAAACCGCGTTTCACCGTTACGCCAAAGGACAACGCAAGCGCTGAAGAAGCTACGCGTCATCGCCGACAACCGCCAGGATTGCCCTGGACGCGCCGCCACAAGCTTCGGGATAAACAGGTTCGCCGCCACTGCGCCAGCGTAGGCCAACGCGCAGGCAACCAGCGCAGCGATGACATTCCAGTCGGCCAATACGCCGCCCGCGACGGAACCGAGCAAAATCGCCGCAATCGTAGAGGCTTCCATCAGGCCATTGGCTTTCACCAGCTTATCGCCCGTCGTCAGTTCGCCCAGAATACCGTATTTCGCCGGAGAATAAGCCGCCGCGCCAATCCCGACCAACGTATAACCGACAAAAGGATTTATGCCGAGGCAGATACCTACCGCTCCCGCCAGTTTAAGACCATTGGCGACCATCATCACCCGGCCTTTGGCAAAGCTGTCCGCTATCTGGCCGACAAACGGCGCAAAAAGAATGTAAGCGCCCACAAACACCATTTGCAAAACAGGCTGGCTCCAGTCCGGGTAAAACTGAGCTTTCAGCAGTGCCAGCGTCGCAAACAGCAGCGCATTATCGCCAAAAGCCGAGAGAAACTGCGCGACAATCACCGACAGCATCCCTTTCGACCAGATGGAAGTGTTAGTACGTACTGACTCACTCATGATGTTGTTCCGGCGCATCCACCCAACTTTTCAGCGTCACAAAATCGGGTTTCCCGCTGCCAAGCAAGGGAAGCTGTTTCAGATAACGGATATCACGCGGGACGGCAAGTTCCGGAATACCGTGTTCACGGGCATAGTGCTGTAACTTTTCTCGGGTGAGTTCGCTGTCAGTCGTAAACAATACCAGCGCTTCACCTTTGCTGGCATCGCTTTTAATGGCGGTAGCGTGCATTTTGTCCGCCGAAACGCCAAGCGCCAGTTGCTCGACCATCTCCAGCGAGACCATTTCGCCAGCAATTTTCGCAAAGCGTTTCGCGCGCCCCTGAATCTGCACAAAACCATTTTCATCGAAACGTACAATATCGCCCGTGTCGTACCACCCGCGCTCGGTTTCGCCTCTGGCGTTTTCCGCCGACGGCACCTCCAGCACGCCCGGTTTTTCCACGCGCAGATAGCCATTCATGATATTCGGCCCTTTCAGCTGTAGCCGACCGCCGTTTTCAATACCGGGCACCGCCAGCAGACGCGCGTCCATGCCAGGCAGAATGCGGCCAACAGTGCCAGGCTTAGCCGCCATCGGCACGTTAATCGAGACTACTGGCGCGCATTCCGTTACCCCGTAGCCCTCAAGAATGCGCAGACCGAATTTATCCTGCCACAGTTGTTTGGTGCTCTCCTGAAGTTTTTCCGCACCGGCCACCACATAGCGCAGGCGATAAAAATCATACGGATTGGCAAAGCGCGCATAGTTGCCGAGGAAGGTTGACGTACCAAACAGCACGGTACAGTTACGGTCATAGACCAGTTCCGGCA
The DNA here is from genome assembly GCF_046550615.1 of Salmonella sp. SAL04214. Lineage (NCBI taxonomy): Bacteria > Pseudomonadati > Pseudomonadota > Gammaproteobacteria > Enterobacterales > Enterobacteriaceae > Salmonella > Salmonella sp. SAL04214. Next base: position 391,734 of record NZ_JBGDXT010000001.1, on the reverse strand, counting down.
CAATGCGATAGTGCAGCGGACTTGGATAAAGAAATACTTCCGCGCCGGTCAACAACGGCGTAAACAGGCCCACCGTCAAACCGAACGAGTGAAAGAGCGGCAGCGCCGACATAAAACGGTCATTGGCGGTGAAATCCGCAATCGTTTTTATCTGCTCGACGTTCGCCAGAATGCTTTTATGGCTGTGCACCACCCCTTTCGGGTGCCCTTCCGAGCCGGAGGTAAAAAGAATGATCGCCGCGTCTTCCGGCTGCTGTTTTATCTGCGCCAGTCGCGGCGCCAGGAGGTGGGCAAAAATCCACAGCTTGTCGGCGGGCGTGACGTCCGCTTTTAAATCTTCCAGGTAAACCCAGCGAACCTGCGTTAGCTGTTCCGGCAGGTGCCACAATTTACCTTTATCGAGGAACTGGCGGGAGGTAAAAATCGTTTTAATTTCCGCCGCGGTAATCGCGCTGGTCAGCCCTTTTACCCCCGCCGTGTAGTTCATCATGGCCGGAATGCGGCGACGAGAAACCGCGCCGAAAATCACCGCCGCGCTGATGGCGGCATTCGGCAGCATTAAACCGATTTTCTCGCCCTCAACGCTGTACTTTTCCAGAATTCGGCCAACAAAAAGCGTCTTGGTCAGTAACTTACGATACGTATCCGGCGTAAAGTTAATGTCCTCAATACAGTTTTTACCCGCGCCGTAACGATATTGCGCCGCCAGCAACGATTCGTATAACGTCTCGCGCGGGCGCACCGCCATACGCGCTTCCATCATGATCTGGTGCAGCATCTCACCCGCTATCTTACGTCTGTCGCGCGCGCGCGGCGCTTCCGGCATCGGTATTTGCGTCGGCGGTAAAATATGAAGCTGAATGCGGGGGAATAAGCGCCGTTTAACCAGACCTTTCAGGCGACTGAAAGGGGTAAGCTCCGCGCCGTCAATACGGAGCGGAATGACGGTTGCGCCCGATTTTGCCGCCACAAAGCCTGCGCCGTCATAAATTTTCATCAGCGAGCCGGTCACGGAAATCCGCCCTTCCGGGAAAATCACCACTGGACGCCCCTGCTCCACCAGACGTACCAGGTGTTTAATGGACATGGGTTTAGTGGGATCGAGCGGTACAAAATCGATCAGCGGCGTTAACCAGCGCATATACCATTGCTGGCTGATGGAGGTATATACCGCAAAGACAGGCCGTACCGGCAAAAACAGCGCCAGTAGCATACCATCGATAAATGAAACGTGATTGGGGGTAATTAAGACCCGGTTCCCCTGTAGCGCCCGGACATCGCCAGTGACGCGCACACGATAAAGCACGCGAAACAGGTTACGGAAAAATCCAAACAGCATTTCAACTCCCTTTGGCCGACAATTCGCTAAAACATGAATTGTGGCAGATTACACGAGTTGCGTAACAGGAGCGATAGCAAAATAGGTTCGAAAAAAAACCTGCGCATCCGCGCAGGTTGGTGCAAGAGACAGGTACGAAGAGCGTACCGAATAATCTCACCAATCAATACCTCTGGGATCTTGATTGTGGGCTTCGCGCGTCTGCATCGCCAGTCCGAAAACGCAAAGGAATAAACGGAAATGCAACGAGTTGTGTAAATTATCCGTTACTGTTACAGGTTCAGGCGAAACAAAAAAAAACCTGCGCATCTCTACGCAGGTTGGTGTAATTCGTGTGATCAACAATGACGTTGATTCCACCTATCAATACCTCTGGGATCACCACTCTATCAACCTGACTCGCTGGCCTGCCAGCAGACAATCGCAACAGCGCTTCGCAAACTGTAACGAAAGATTTGTATTGTCACTTTACAGACGCATTTCTCCCGTGCAGGTCACATTTGCCCGACACGGCGGGGCAAGAGGCTTGAACAGACGTTCATTTTCCGTAAAACTGGCGTAATGTAAGCGTTTACCCACTATAGGTATTATCATGGCGACCATAAAAGATGTAGCCCGACTGGCCGGTGTTTCAGTCGCCACCGTTTCTCGCGTTATTAACGATTCGCCAAAAGCCAGCGAAGCGTCCCGGCTGGCGGTGACCAGCGCAATGGAGTCCCTGAGCTATCACCCTAACGCCAACGCGCGCGCGCTGGCACAGCAGGCAACGGAAACCCTCGGTCTGGTGGTCGGCGACGTTTCCGATCCTTTTTTCGGCGCGATGGTGAAAGCCGTTGAACAGGTGGCGTATCACACCGGCAATTTTTTACTGATTGGCAACGGGTATCATAACGAACAAAAAGAGCGTCAGGCTATTGAACAGTTGATTCGTCATCGTTGCGCAGCGTTAGTGGTGCACGCCAAAATGATTCCGGATGCGGACCTGGCCTCATTAATGAAGCAAATCCCCGGCATGGTGCTGATTAACCGCATTTTACCGGGGTTAGAACACCGCTGTGTCGCGCTGGATGACCGTTACGGGGCATGGCTGGCGACCCGGCATCTGATCCAGCAAGGTCATACGCGTATTGGGTATATCTGTTCCAATCACACTATCTCTGATGCCGAAGATCGCCTGAGGGGCTATTACGATGCGCTGGCGGAAAGCCATATCCCGGCTAACGATCGGCTGGTGACGTTCGGCGAACCGGATGAAAGCGGCGGCGAGCAGGCGATGACTGAGTTATTAGGTCGCGGCAGAAATTTTACCGCAGTGGCCTGCTATAACGACTCGATGGCGGCTGGCGCGATGGGAGTATTAAATGATAATGGCGTGGGGGTGCCGGGCGAAGTATCGCTCATCGGTTTTGATGATGTACTGGTCTCACGCTATGTGCGTCCCCGACTGACCACCATTCGGTATCCGATCGTCACTATGGCGACACAGGCGGCGGAGCTGGCATTAGCGCTGGCAGGGAAATGCCCTACGCCGGAAGTGACCCATGTATTTAGTCCGACACTGGTACGCCGACATTCGGTATCCACGCCGACGGATACCGGGCACCTGTCGACAACCGATTAATCAGGGTAGCATGATGGCGACAATGCTGGATGTTTCCCGCCATGCGGGCGTATCAAAGGCCACCGTCTCACGAGTGCTGAATGGGACGGGGCAGGTAAAAGAAAGCACGCGCCAGAAAGTGTTTACGGCGATGCAGGCTCTGGGCTATCGCCCCAACCTGCTGGCACGCTCGCTGGCGAATCGCACCAGCAACAGCATCGGTCTGGTCGTCTCTACGTTTGACGGCTTCTATTTCGGCAGTTTGTTGCGCCGGGCGTCGCGCCAGGCGGAGTCTCATAACAAGCAGTTGATCGTCACCGATGGTCACGATACGCCGGAACGAGAGCAGAAAGCCGTACAAATGTTGGCCGACAGACAGTGCGACGCTATTATTCTTTACACTCGCTATATGGATGAGCCGGCGATTTTGTCGTTGATTGACGCCACGGAAATGCCGCTGGTGATTATTAATCGCAACGTCACTCAGGCCCGCGATCGCGCTATTTTCTTCGAGCAGGAGACGGCGGCATTCCAGGCGGTGGAATATCTGATTACGCAGGGCCATCGCGATATCGCCTGTATTACGCTGCCTGTTCATACTCCCACTGGCACATCACGCGTAGCGGGTTATCGCAAGGCGCTGGAAAAGTATGGTATTCCCTGGCAACCGGCAAAAGTGAAATACGGCGATTACACGCTGACGCGCGGCTATGACGCCTGCCGGGAATTACTGGAGGAAGGCGTCACGTTTAGCGCGCTATTCGCCTGTAATGATGACACGGCGCTGGGCGCGGCAAAAGCGCTGCGCCAGGCCGGATTACGCATCCCGCAGGATGTGTCGCTGTTTGGTTTTGACGATGCGCCGGGCGCAACCTGGCTTGAACCGGGGCTTTCAACAGTCTATTTACCCATCGAGGATATGATAGCCACCGCGATCGATCAGGCCGTTCGTCTGGCGAACAGCGAGCCGGTCGCCCCGATCCCACCCTTTACCGGCACGCTGATTCTGCGCGAGTCCGTCGCCGCGGGCCCGTTTTTTCAACGTCCGGCCTAATGATGCGCTTCAGAGCATCTCCAGCGCTAACAGCTCCTCAATGGTCTGACGACGGCGGATCAGCCGCGCCTGTCCATTGTCAAACAGTACTTCCGGCAGGAGCGGGCGGCTGTTGTAATTCGATGACATAGACGCGCCGTACGCGCCGGTATCGTGCAATACGAGGTAATCGCCGGGGATGACCGCAGGTAAGGCGCGTGTTTCAACCATTCCCCCTTCCTGCTGCGTAAAAACATCGCCTGATTCGCATAGCGGCCCGGCGACCACCGTCTCGACCCACGGGCCATTTTCAAGCGCGCGACCATCCGCCGCCAGCGCCGAAATACGGTGATAGCTACCGTACATCGCCGGGCGCATCAGATCGTTAAAACCCGCATCTACCAGCACGAAATGGCGGCTTCCCATCTGTTTTACGCTACGCACCTGCGTTACCAGCACGCCCGATTGCGCCACCAGAAAACGTCCGGGTTCGATCTCAAGTTTGACCGCATGTCCCAGATGGCGGGCGATTTGCTCGCGCGCCGCGTTCCACAGGCCATAGTAATGGCGCGTATCAACGGGCTCTTCTCCCTCACGATAAGGTATCGAGAGTCCGCCGCCTGCCGAAATCGCCTCCACATCCTGACCACATTCCAGCACCTGGCGTACCATCGCGCCGCAAACCTGCTCCAGATGGCCATAATCGACGCCGGAACCAATGTGCATATGGATACCGACAAGTTTCAGTCGGTATTTCTGCATTACCGCCAGCGCCGCCGGAAGATCGCTATGCCAGATGCCGTGTTTGCTGTTTTCGCCCCCGGTGTTGGTTTTCTGGCTGTGGCCGTGACCAAAGCCAGGATTCACGCGCAACCAGACGCGATGCCCAGGCGAAACCTGACCAAGCTGCGTCAGCATATCTACCGAACCGGCATTGACCGGAATATGCAGTTCACTGACGCGCGCCAGCGTGGCGGCGTCAATCACATCGGCGGTAAAAACGATATCATCAGGGCACGTTTGCGGATCGTAGCCCGCCGCCAGCGCACGTTCGATCTCTCCCAATGAAACAGAATCCACCTTGACACCCTGCGCGCGCATTAAGCGCAGGATATGAATGTTCGAACAGGCTTTTTGCGCAAAACGCACGACGTCAAACTGCTGCAGGGCGGCTATCTGACGGCGAATAATGTGCGCGTCATAGACCCAGACCGGACAGCCGAATTCAGCAGGCAATCTGAGCAAATTTTCAGCGTTAAGGTCAGTTTCAGCGTGATAATGCGGCAATGACATAACAAACTCCGGAACAGGCTTTTTAACGATTACGCCATACCTTAGAAAGAATAAAAAATATCGTTTTATTGTCAGTCTATGCAAAAATGATATGGGATAAATGATTCAGGGAAACGTATGGCTGCCGTTAATTTACGTCACATTGAAATTTTTCATGCCGTAATGACCGCCGGAAATCTCACCGAAGCGGCGCGGCTGCTGCATACCTCGCAGCCTACCGTCAGTCGCGAGCTGGCGCGTTTTGAGAAAGTGCTGGGATTAACGCTGTTTGAGCGCACACGCGGGCGCTTACATCCGACGGTGCAAGGGCTACGCCTGTTCGAAGAGGTACAACGCTCCTGGTATGGGTTGGATCGCATCGTCAGCGCGGCGGAAAGTCTGCGCGAGTTCCGTCAGGGCGAACTCTCTATCGCCTGCCTGCCGGTCTTTTCACAATCCTTTTTGCCGCCGCTACTACCGCCTTTTCTGGCGCGTTATCCGGATGTCAGCCTGAATATTGTGCCGCAGGAGTCGCCGTTGCTGGAAGAGTGGCTCTCCGCTCAGCGCCACGATTTAGGGCTGACGGAGACGCTTCATGCCCCGGCAGGAACAACCCGTACCGAGTTACTAACGCTAAATGAAGTGTGCGTACTGCCCTGCGACCATCCGCTTGCCGCCAAAACGGTACTGACGCCAGACGATTTTCAGGGGGAAAACTTTATCAGCCTCTCCCGCCTGGACAGCTATCGACAGTTGTTGGATACGTTATTTGCCGAACATCAGGTGAAACGCAGAATGGTGGTGGAAACGCATAGCGCGGCCTCCGTCTGCGCGATGGTGCGCGCCGGGGCGGGCGTTTCGATCGTTAACCCGCTGACCGCGCTGGACTATGCCGCCAGCGGCGTCACCGTTCGCCGCTTCAGCATTGACGTGCCCTTTACCGTCAGCCTGATTCGCCCGCTACACCGCCCCGCCTCCGCGCTGGTTGACGCCTTCAGTAAGCATTTACAAACGCATCTTTCGCGCCTGGTCGAACCGCTGGAGGTTATTCTGGGGCCGATGACGAAAGCATAAAGCTCACGGCATCTGCGGCATGAATTGCCGTGGTATCGAAAACCGGTAGCGCGCTTTGCGTCTGGGGAACAAGCAAACCTATTTCAGTGCAGCCAAAAATAACGCCCTGCGCGCCTTGCGCAGCCAGTTGTTCGATAACCTGTAAATAATAGTGGCGCGACGCGTCAGTGAATGTCCCCTGACAGAGCTCGTCAAAAATGACCTGATTGATACGCGCCCGATCGTCCGCCTCCGGCACGATGGTCTCAATCGCAAATTGCTGTTCCAGCCGCCCGCGATAAAAATCCTGCTCCATCGTATAGCGGGTCCCTAATAGCGCCACGCGATGCAACCCCTGACGGGCGATAGCTCGCCCGGTAGCATCCGCGATGTGTAGGAAAGGCAGCGAACAACGAGATTCAATAATGTGCGCGATTTTATGCATGGTGTTGGTACACAGCACAATGCCTTCTGCGCCCGCCTGCTGTAACCCCTGCGCGGCCTGCGCCAGGATATCGCCCGCTTTATCCCACTCGCCGCGGCGTTGACATACTTCAATATCGTGGAAATCTACGCTATGCAGCAGTAAGCTCGCCGAGTGCAGGCCTCCCAGCTGCTGTTTAATGCCTTCATTGATTAAACGGTAATAAGGGATAGTCGATTCCCAGCTCATACCACCCAACAGTCCGATCGTTTTCACTGCGCTCTCCTTTTTGTAAAGCATTATGGCAGTGAAGCAAACTTACACATCCGTTTCCAGTCTATTTTTCATCATGCCGGATAACAGGCGTCATCCGGCATGGGAGGGGGGATTACACGCCAATATTTCTTAGCTTCTCGCCCGCCATTAGCTTGCGTTCGATATGCTCCAGGGTGACATTTTTGGTTTCCGGAATCAGCCAGAAAGTGATGCCGATAAAAGCGATATTCAGCGCGGTGTAGAGCCAGAATGTACCTGCCGCGCCAATGCTGTCCAACAGTGTCAGGAATGTCGCGCCGATGATCATGTTCGATACCCAGTTTGTCGTGGTTGAACAGGTAATGCCAAAATCACGGCATTTCAGCGGCTGGATTTCCGAACACAGTATCCACACCACCGGAGCGGCGCTCATCGCGTAACCGGCGATACACATCATCGTCATCCCAACGGAAAGCCAGGAGAGGCCGCTTGATGCCGTACCGTTATCAAACTGCATCAGGCAGTAGCCCAACACCAATGTCCCTAACGCCATTACGCTGAAACCGATTTTTAACGCCGGTTTACGCCCGGCCTTATCGACCGTAAAGACGGCGATAAACGTCGCGAACATAAAGGTCAGCCCGACCACCAGCGTGGCGATCATTTGCTGTTCCGTGGTGGTAAAGCCGGCCATTTTAAAAATGCGCGGCGCATAGTACATAATGATGTTCATGCCGGTGAACTGCTGCATTGCCTGTAGCAACATACCGAGGAACACGGCGCGGCGAACATTGCGGTTAGCTTTAAATAATGCCCACCCGCCCTGCTTGAGTTTGAGGCTTTCCCGAATTTCATTCAGTTCATCACGGGCTTTTTCCGAGGTATCGCGCAGCATACGCAGCACCTCTTCCGCTTCAATATGGCGACCTTTTTGCGCGAGCCAACGCGGACTATTCGGCAGGAATACCACGAGAATAATGAGCAACACCGCAGGCAGCGCCAGCACGCCCAACATCGCGCGCCAGTTGCCGCTGTAGCTGAATGCCGTATCGGATAAAAAAGCCAGCACAATGCCTAACGTCACCATCAGTTGATACATACTGATCATTTTGCCGCGAACATTTTCACTTGCCATTTCAGAGAGATAAAGCGGCGCGGTATAGGACGCAATCCCTACTGCTACGCCCAGTATCACGCGGGCGCCAATCAATACCTCCACGCTGGAAGCAAACGCCGACCCCAGCGAGCCGAGCACGAACAAAATCGCGCCAGCCATCAGGCTATACTTACGCCCCAGCCGGAATGAAAGCCAGCCGTTAAATAATGCGCCAATTGCCGCGCCAAGCATCATACTGCTGACGACCCATTCCTGCAGCCGGCTGGTCAGCACGAAATGGTCGGTAATAAAAGGCAGCGCCCCGGCGATAACGCCGATATCCAGACCAAATAACAGTCCCGCTACCGCTGCAGAAACCGAAACAAACATATTCATACGTCGTGTGTCGCGAAGCGAACGCGGCGTTAAAGCAGAGTCATGATTAATAGAGACCATATTTTCCTGCCACAACAGAGTAAGACATAGCCTGAAAGTACGGGATACTCTTCCTCAAGTGTCAGGCTGGAAACGGCATAAATATGGATTAAATGGCTACGCTATAGCGATATGTGATGGATATTACACTTTTTAAATTTAACGCCGTTGCCGGGTATTTTTTTAAACCACCAATATTTCAATAAGTTAAACCATTGATCATAGCTATTATTTAACAGTATATGGATTAAGTTAAACCCACAATATGGACTATGCTAATGAGATCATAAAAAAACCCTGTACGAGGACAGGGCTTTATCAGTTTTTTCGGCCAAAGAGTCGATTTTTCCAGAAACGCATTTGTCAGTAGCGGATTAACGCGCCAGCCAACCGCCATCTACCGCTATGGTATAGCCATTAATATAATCAGCGGCGCTGGATGCCAAGAAGACTACCGGCCCCATTAAATCGCCCGGTAGCCCCCAACGTCCAGCCGGAATACGGTCGAGAATTTCGGCGCTACGTTGTGCATCAGCGCGCAATTGCTGGGTATTATTCGTGGACATATAGCCCGGCGCGATGGCGTTTACATTGATATTGTGTTTCGCCCACTCGTTCGCCATCAGACGCGTTATTCCCATTACGCCGCTTTTCGACGCGGTATAAGACGGAACGCGAATGCCGCCCTGGAAGGAAAGCATAGACGCGATATTAATAATTTTGCCGCCGTTGCCCTGGGCAATAAAATGTTTTGCCGCCGCCTGAGACATAAAGAACACGCTCTTGATGTTCAGGTTCATAACGTCATCCCAGTCTTTTTCCGTGAAATCAATCGCATCTTCACGACGGATCAAACCCGCGTTATTCACCAGAATATCAATATGACCGTATTCCGTCACCGCCCGTTCCAGTAGCGCCGGAATGCCCTCGATTTGACGCAGATCGGCTGTCAGGCTTAAAAAACGACGTCCCAGAGCGGTGACGCGCGCAATAGTTTCCGTCGGTTCAACAATGTTAATACCGACAATGTCACAGCCCGCTTCCGCCAGCCCTAACGCCATCCCCTGCCCCAATCCGGTATCGCACCCCGTCACAACCGCGACTTTACCTTCAAGAGAAAATGCATTCAAAATCATTGTTAATCCTTATTTTTGTCATGCCTGTCACGCACAGGCGTTATCACCGGTCGCGACTAGCGCAGATCTTGTACCGCAACGTGATCCATGTCATCGAAGACCTGATTTTCTCCCACCATGCCCCAAATAAACGTATAGGCTTTGGTGCCAACGCCGGAATGTATTGACCAGCTTGGGGAAATAACCGCCTGTTCATTACGCATCACAATATGACGGGTTTCCTGAGGCTGCCCCATCATATGGAAAACGCAACTGTCTTCTTCCATATTGAAATAGAGGTACACTTCCATACGGCGCTCATGGGTATGGCATGGCATGGTGTTCCATAGATTGCCGGGCGCCAGTTCGGTGAGTCCCATACTGAGCTGACAGGTTTCCAGTACATCCGGTACGAAGTATTTATTGATAGTGCGACGGTTACTGGTGAGGTTATCGCCTAAGGTGACGGGCGCAACGTCGGCAGGCGACACTTTTTTCGTCGGATAAGCGGTATGCGCTGGCGCGCAGTTGTAATAAAACTTCGCCGGTCTGCTCGCCTCATTGCTGACGAAGACCAGCTCTTTCGCCCCTTTACCAATATACAGAGCATCACGATGACCAATGTCATGGCGCTGCCCGTCAACGATAATGGCGCCCGCGCCGCCAATATTAATGACGCCCAGCTCGCGGCGGTCCAGTAACCGGGAAACGCCAAGCTGTTTACCCACCTCTCCGCCGATTTCAACGGGATGGCTGACGGGCATAATGCCGCCGACAATAATACGGTCGATATGGCTGTAGACCATCGTATATTCATCAGCGACAAAAATATTTTCTATTAAAAACTCGCGTCGCAGCGCCTGGGTGTCCAGCGTTTTAGCGTGCTCGCTATGGATACTTTGCCTTACGTCCACTTTTCCCTCCAATGATAAATCGATCGCAACGGCATAAAATTCAAAACACTGTTTTGATTTATTTAACGGCATCATAGTCGCCTGGATAAAGGTTTTCAACAATAAATAAAACAACGTTTCATTTATATGGTTGGTTATTTTTAAAACTGCTGTAGCGATCACGATCGGCGCCAAAACTTACGCACTTGTCTGATTTTCAGACATGTGCGCCAGGTGCTGTATGCGGTTACTCAGATAAAAATTGGAGCTTGTTTTAGAACGAGGTCTGATGTGCGAATTGAATTAAAAGCGGTATGCGTCTGCAATGCCCGACGCGGCAAAACGTTCTGTGCTATAACGAAAAAGGGGGTTCTGTCACTGGCTTTGCCCTCGTGATAGAGGGCTTTTTATGACGGAATACTGAAGCAGAAAAAGGATGGCTGGCGCAGGATCAATCGCGTTCAATGGTTAAAGCAACGCCCTGGCCACCACCGATACACAGCGTCGCCAGGCCTTTACGCGCGTCGCGTTTAACCATTTCGTGCACCAGTGAAACCAGAATTCGACAGCCGGAAGCGCCAATAGGATGCCCCAGCGCAATCGCGCCGCCATTAACGTTTACCCGTCGCTCATCCCATTCCAGCATTTTTCCTACCGACAACGCCTGGGCGGCAAACGCTTCGTTGGCTTCGATAAGGTCGACCTCCGTCAATTGCCAGCCGGCACGCTCCAGACAGCGCCGGGTAGCATATACCGGCGCAATCCCCATTAGCGCAGGATCGACGCCGACGCTGGCAAACGCGCGGATGCGCGCCAGCACCGGCAGCCCCAGCGCCCGGGCTTTCGTCTCGCTCATCATCATCACCGCGGCGGCGCCATCGTTGATTGAGGAGGCATTACCCGCCGTCACCGAACCTAAACTATCAAACGCCGGATGCAGCAGGGCTAACCCCTCCGCACTGGCGTCAGCCCGCGGTTGTTCATCCGTATCGACAATTGCGGTCTGCCCATTACGTTGCGTGACGATGGGGACAATCTCATCTTTAAAACGCCCGGTATCAATCGCGGCCCTGGCTTTTTGCTGCGAACTGAGCGCATAAGCATCCTGTAACTCGCGGCTGATGCCATATTCCCGCGCCAGGTTTTCTGCCGTCACGCCAATGTGATAATCGTTGAAGGCATCCCATAAGCCATCATGTACCAGACTATCCACCAGATTGTCGGCATCAGGCAACGCGCCGGTACGGCTGTCATTGAGGACATGCGGCGCACGGCTCATATTCTCCTGCCCGCCCGCAATAACAATGTCCGCTTCGCCGCACTGAATAGCCTGCGTCGCCAGGTGCAACGCTTTTAAACCGGAACCACAAACGTCATTAATGGTAATGGCGGAAACGGTAGTCGGCAGCCCTCCTTTGATGGCTGACTGGCGCGCCGGATTCTGCCCGGCGCCAGCCGTCAGTACCTGACCGAGGATGACCTCATCGATAGCATTAGCGTCCACGCCGGTGCGCTCAATTAACGCTTTTACGACCATACTCCCCAGCTCGACGGCGGAATGACGGGCCAGCGTTCCCTGAAAACAGCCGATGGGTGTCCGTAAAGCCCCCACTATCACAACCTCTTTCATTACCACCTCAGCGCAAAATGACACCGCCATAGTAGAGCATTGTTAAAATTAGTTATCTTGATTGTTTAAAAAAAGTGAGTTTTATCACAAAGGAAATGACACTGATTTGACGGTGACGCAGCTTATTTCTGCTGCAAATGGTAGCGAAGCCAGTTCCCCGCCGTTCCGGGCGGCGTCTTCTTGTTCCACAGCAAATCAATAGCAATCGCCCTCGGCCAGCCAGGAACATCCAGCTGCGCCAGCGGTTTTTCCGCCGCAAACTCTTCCACCAGCGCGCAGGGCAATACGCACCAGCCAAATCCCTGAACCGCCATGCTCAACAGTAATAAATAGTTTGGCGCTGACCAGGCCGGGCCGCGCGTAATGTTGGCGTTAGATTCAAGGTAGGTATTCAGACGCAGCTCGCGCCAGGTATGCAGTTGTTCCCATTGCAGGTTCGTCTGCGACGCCAACGGATGCGTGGTCGCCACATAAACCCCCATCCAGCTTTGAACAGGCAGACGCGTCGCGCCAATGTCTGTGGGATAGTCATCACGCGCTTCAATCAGGCCTATCTGGGCACGCCCTTTTTGCAGCAGGTCGATGACATCATCATTTTCTCCGATCAAGCATTCAAACTCGGTATGCGGAAATTGACGATCAAACTGCGCCATTAACTCTTCCAGGCTGTCAGGGTGCAGGGTATCAGAGAGGACGAACGTGAGTCTTGCCTCCGTCTCGCCGGATAACGTCAGCGCCACCTCATCCAGACGGTCGCTCGCCGATAAAATAGCCTGAACATAGCTAAGCACCCGTTTTCCTTCTTCGGTCAGAACGGGCTGGCGCGAAGATCGATCAAATAATGAAAATCCCAGATCCGCCTCCAGATGCGCAATGGCGGTACTAATGGTGGACTGGCTTTTACGCAGGCGGCGCGCCGCCGCAGAAAATGAACCGCAAGAGACGGTCTCAACAAATGCCATTAACGCTTCAGGTGAGTAACGCATAACCTATCTACTTTATCGATGGATGTTATCTTTTAGGTATCACATTAAACGATAAAATAGCGGAAATTTCTTTATTTTGATTAAGAGTAAGGTTTTTTCGTTTATGCAACATGACGCCATACAACGTCGCTCGCTGCCGGAGCGTATTTTCCATGCTGTCTGTTTTGAAGGTATTGCGACTGCGATACTGGCGCCAACGACCGCCTGGCTAATGCAGCGCTCGGTGCTGGAGATGGGCGGCCTGACGATATTGCTGGCAACGACGGCCATGATCTGGAATATCATTTATAACGCTCTGTTTGATCGACTGTGGCCTGCGCATCAGGTGAGACGAACCGCCAAAGTGCGCGCACTCCATGCGTTAGGATTTGAAAGTGGGTTTATTGTCATTGGCGTGAGTATTGTCGCCTGGGTACTGAATGTCAGCCTGCTACAAGCCTTCACCCTGGAAATTGGTTTCTTCCTGTTCTTTTTGCCGTACACGATGCTGTACAACTGGGCATACGATGTTTTACGCCAGCGAATAGTGACCCGCCGCCAACAGCGCGTTAGTGCATGATATTGCTCTTTTTTGCCGGGATCGCAACGCTCCCGGCCCCCCTCCTCCACGACATCCATCTGCTTAAAACGCCCCCAACTGACGCTATTTATGGTAAATTGCGCTTCTTTTTGTGTGTTTTATAGTTGATAAATTCAAATAATGTCTAAAATTTGGTCAAAAGATGAGACTCTCTGGAGTTTTGCATTATACGGAACGGCTGTAGGCGCAGGCACTCTTTTCCTTCCCATCCAGTTGGGATCGGCAGGCGCAATCGTGCTATTTATTACCGCGCTGGTCGCCTGGCCTCTGACATACTGGCCGCATAAGGCGCTGTGTCAGTTTATTCTTTCCTCAAAGACTTCTGCCGGTGAGGGAATTACTGGCGCCGTTACTCATTATTACGGCAAGAAAATCGGCAGTATTATTACCACGCTTTATTTCATTGCGTTTTTTGTCGTGGTATTAATTTATGCTGTGGCGATTACCAATTCCCTGACAGAGCAATTAGCGAAGCATATTCAGATAGATATTCGCATCCGGATGGCAGTTAGCTTCGGCGTAGTACTTATCCTGAATATGATTTTCTTAATGGGAAGACATGCCACTCTTCGCGTAATGGGCTTTTTAGTCTTTCCACTTATCGCTTACTTCTTGTTCCTTTCGCTCTACTTAACCGGAAGCTGGCAACCCTCGTTACTGACCGGGCAGATGTCTTTGGATAGTCACACGTTGCACCAGGTATGGATTTCTATTCCGGTGATGGTTTTTGCTTTTAGCCATACGCCCATTATTTCGACGTTTGCCATCGACAGACGGGAAAATTTTGGTGAGCAGGCCATGGATAAATGCAGAAAGATCATGAAGGTCGCCTACCTGATTATCTGCCTGAGCGTGCTATTCTTTGTCTTTAGCTGCCTGCTCTCCATTCCGCCGTCATACATTGAAGACGCGCGCAACGAAGGCGTTACCATCCTTTCCGCGCTCTCGATGATGCCCAATGCGCCGGCCTGGCTCTCTATTTCCGGTATTATCGTTGCCGTCGTGGCCATGTCGAAATCTTTCCTCGGCACCTATTTCGGCGTCATCGAGGGCGCAACCGAAATGGTAAGAACCACCCTACAGCAGGTTGGCGTGAAAAAAAGCCGGGCGTTCAATCGCGCGCTGTCTATCATGCTGGTCTCCGGGATTACGTTTATTATTTGCTGTATTAACCCGAATGCCATCTCTATGATTTATGCTATTAGCGGCCCGCTCATTGCGATGATTCTGTTTATTATGCCCACGTTGTCAACGTACCTGATACCGGCATTGAAACCCTACCGTTCAGTAGGCAATTTCATTACGTTGGTCGTCGGTTTACTTTGCGTATCGGTGATGTTTTTCGGCTAAAGTAAAAGATAGCCGGGATATAACTCCCGGCTATTTTATATAAGAATCCAGCACCTTTAATATTACGTCCAGATCTTCTTCACGTCTGGCTTCATCACTCTGATGAACGATATGCTCGGTCAGATGCCCTTTAATCACCTCACGCATTAAGCCATTTACCGCGCCGCGAATCGCCGCGATCTGTTGTAACACGGCCGCGCATTCATGCGGTTCATCCAGCATTTTTTTTAGCGCTATCACCTGTCCCTGAATCTTGCTGGTTCTGGCTTTAAGCTTTTGTTTGTCCCGGATGGTATGTGACATTGCAACACCTCACTAACATTAACGAATACAAATTATAGCATTACGATGTTACTGGGGGGTAGTATTCCATACTGGGGGGGAGTAGAATAACGCCCACATAAAACAACTAAGAATCATTCTCATGGGTGAATTTTCGACACTTCTTCAGCAAGGAAACGGCTGGTTCTTCATTCCCAGCGCCATTTTATTAGGTATTTTGCACGGGCTTGAACCAGGGCACTCCAAAACTATGATGGCGGCTTTTATTATTGCCATTAAAGGTACGGTTAAACAGGCCGTCATGCTCGGTCTGGCAGCAACGCTTTCTCATACCGCGATCGTCTGGTTAATCGCTCTGGGTGGGATGTATCTTAGCCGGGCATTCACCGCACAATCAGTGGAACCATGGCTGCAGTTAATTTCTGCGATTATTATTCTGAGCACCGCGTGCTGGATGTTCTGGCGGACATGGCGAGGCGAGCAGCAGTGGCTGGCGGGAAACCATCATCACGACCACGACCACGACCACGACCACGACCACGACCATCATGGTCACATACATCCGGAAGGCGCAACGTCAAAAGCGTATCAGGATGCCCATGAACGCGCCCATGCTGCCGATATTCAACGCCGTTTTGATGGTCAAACAGTGACTAATGGACAGATCCTGCTGTTCGGCCTGACCGGAGGGCTTATCCCCTGTCCGGCTGCGATCACCGTTTTACTGATTTGTATCCAGCTTAAAGCGTTTACGCTGGGCGCCACGATGGTACTGAGCTTTAGTCTTGGCCTGGCATTAACGCTGGTGACGGTAGGCGTTGGCGCGGCGATAAGCGTTCAACAGGCAGCAAAGCGCTGGAGTGGTTTTTCGACGCTTGCCCGGCGGGCGCCCTATTTTTCGAGCATTCTGATTGGTCTGGTCGGCGTGTATATGGGAATTCATGGCTATACCGGGATCATGCAGTAAATATGTAACGCTTCTGCTCAGGCCGTATCATTCACGTCGGGTTTCATTCCAGAAGCGTTTTTACTTATCAAACGGTATGAAAGGCCATACATTCAGCGTCCCGCCTGAATAATGATCTGTGTTTTACTTCACGACACCACAGGCAAAACATGCCCCACCGCCACCGGGTTTAGCCGGCGTTTCAGGGTTTCTGGATAGGGTCGCCGGAGGCGGGTTATTGCGGAGCGATAAACGGAGTTCGCTGCAGTGATTTACAAAACCGGGTACCAAACAGCAGTTCCCGTAATCGGTTCCGCATTCCCAGCTTCACCAGTAACCGGTATTTGTCCTGCCAGATTTGCTTCTCCTGCGTATTCAGCCTTCCACACAACGCTGACAACCTTCCCCGTCCACGGTAAACTTCCTGAAGCAAGCGTAACTGGGCCAGGCTCACTCCACATGCCAGTATCTCCCGGTGCATCAACTGGTCCATATAGTTCATCAACCGCTTCGGATTGTTAAATATCGGCGGCACTTCCAGAAAGCCCGTCACCGGAGCCGGAGATAACAAAAAGGCGTCCAGCCCTCCTGTCCTGCGCAGGCGTGCGCCCCCGGCCCACTGTTCATCCCGCCGCCACCGAATAAGTATCTCCGCCAGTTCCTGCTCCAGCAGCGCCGGGATGCCGCCGTATACCTTCAGTACCACCCGGTCGCTGAAAAACAGCTCATCGCTGATAATCATAACCGGGTAGTCCGGCAGTATCTGCCTCAGGGAATAGAACAAAAAGAGATGTTCACGGGGACGCAGACACAGTATCAGTATGGCCTCCGGTTTCCGACGTAATTGCTGCAACAGAACAGGCAGCCTGTATGCGGTTTCACAGTTGCAGCCCGGCAGAAATCTTCGGACCAGGTGTGCCACGGCGATCGTCACCGGCCAGCAGTCACCGTAAACGATAATCTGCCGGGCCGGCATCCGGTTATGTTCCGTCATCCTCATCCTCCTTCTTTTTCAGGATCTTTCCCGCATTTCTGTTACTGCACAGCCGGTTCCACAGTTCATTTGCCATCGACCTGTCACCATTACCGACCCGGCGTTTTGATACCAGCGGCGGTCCGGCTTTTTCACGGCGCGTGGACGGGGTGGGACTGTCAAGAACCCGGATAACATAAATCTCATAGCGTCGTGCTTTATTGGGCAGGGTCTGGTGACGGCAGATGCTGACCACCCGCGATGTTTTGCTTCGCAGATAGGCAATCAGGTAGCTGGCCCGTCTGGCCGTGATGTGAAACGCCTCTGCTATCTGGTTACGCTGAACCCAGTTCTGCTGCAACAGGCACCAGTGTGCCACGATGATATACAGGGGCTCGCCGGCATACTGGCGGACACTTACCGGAATAAAACAGGCATCATGGTTGGTCTGTCCGGGATAATGAATATCGTTACCTGAAAAAACTATCTTCCCTTTTGATTTATCAGAAGACATGCAAACTCTCCGTTTTTTTTAGTGAAAAAGACCGAGAAGAAAAAAATAATCATAAAGATAAATTTATAGCTATTTTTTAATTAACTATCAGGAAATGGTATTTAATCCTGCTAATTGTAAGTAACAATCACTGTCATTGCGGCTGAAAAAGCACCTGTTTTAATTACCGCACCGGGTATAGCTTCGACCTTTGCTTTATACTGTTTTATAATTCTGCCACCGGCACCGTTATCAAGATGGATAGATCCCATATCTGTTTTCACATTAAATTTAACTGGTGTGTTATTATCCACATCCATTACCGACAGTCTGAAGCCATTGTTTTCTTGTTTATTATTCTTAAGAATCACGGTGCTGTCAGCATCTGCCAGTGTCAGACCGTTGGTCCTGAACTCTATAGCCAGTGGGGCGACGAACGGGATCTGCGTTCCGACATTCTGTTGTGCTGTAACGGTGAAAGGTACTTCCCTGGGCACCAGGGTTTCCTTATATTCCGTATAAAAACGCCCCATATTGATGGTATTAGAAGGAGAGATAATAACCTTGCCTGAGTTGTCAGGAATAAACCTGAGATTAAACGCAGAAACAGTTAAAGGTCTGAATGGAACAGTCGGTGGTTCAACAGACAGTCCGGGTTGTGACGGGCTATAGGGATATATATTAATTTTACTTCCCGGAATGTTTATGTCCAAAAAATTATTATTGAAAACCTGTTCGACAAAAATATGTACTGTAATCGTTCCGCTCCGGTTATATGTTTTTTGCGCTTCCATACGTTGCCCGAATGCTTTTGAACTGGACCAGCCTGAAAACCCTGCCTGTATATCCCTCCACGTAAATGTCACGGGAGTCAAGCTCCCTTCCTGAACAACGATATCCATTCCAAGACCGCGATCTTTTAGCGCAGTGGCTACCTGTCTCATATCGGAAAGCGAAACTGCTGTAGAGTAAACAAGTGAATTAAAACTGCTCCATGTTGTAGTACAGGTATAACTTATGGGAACAGTAATCTTCTGCAGTTCCTGCCCTTGTAAATATTGTCCTCCCTTCAGACTGATATTCTGAATATTTACATTTCCATTGGCATCACATTTTGACCAGTCATAGTTTGCCCTCGCAGAATCACAGACAGCAAAGAAAAGAAACACACCTGACAGTATCAGTGATTTCATATTGAATAATCGTCCTGTCATGATGTCGCCCCTGCGTCCTTAAACGCGCAGTTCAGGGCATCGCAGGCGTAGCGGTTCATCTGCAGTCCACCATAATCATCAATATACCCCACCCACAGCGTCCGGGTTTCTGCTGGCAGAACAGCCTTTAAAGGCAGGCTCCCCAGGGGCGGCACCATCACGCCCTCGCGGAAACCGCTGAGCCTGTGGCTACGGTCTGCTCCCAGCCACGCCACAGTGATGTAGTACGGCGTCGGGTTTCTGAGGGTCAGATGTCCCGCATTTCGCTCAGCAGTCAGCTTTCTTTCCGGCTGGTCACTGCTGCTTCTGATAATGGCTTTCGGACGGTAAAACAGTTTCAGCTGGCTCTGCATGGCCAGCTGCAGGACGTTGTCGTCTTCCGACTTCGGGGGAACGCCCCGCACGTTAAACCAGAACAGTGTTTCCCTGTCCTGAGGGAGCTTATCTGTCAGCCCGCGAACCTGGGTGATGCGGACCTGGGATTTCTGTCCGGCATCAATACGCTGCAGCGGCGGCAGCGCCATCAGCGCATCGGTTCTCACCCCGTCAGCATCCGTCACCCAGGACTGCGCCAGGAACGGCGTGGTTTTGTCATCGTTATTCAGCGTGATGGCCACCGTTTTCTGCGGCGCATCCATGATAATACGGGTCCGGTCGACATTGACGGCCGCCGGGCTGCACTGGCTCCATGCTGCCGCCAGTGCGAGTAAAATCACACGGCTTCTTCTGCTGTTTTTCACCTGTTTTCTCCGTTAGTCCTGCTCTGTGACAGGGATATTTTTATCTGCAGGGCAGTAACAGCGGCCCCCGGCTGAGTGTCACCGTTTCCGGCAGGGTGAGTCTGCACTGCACCCGGCCATCCCAGGACACGTTCAGGGTCCGGCGGTCTTCCCCGCTGAGTCCGGTCAGGTAAGCCAGACCGTCATCTCCGACCATCCCCGCGGTTCTGCCGGTTTTCCCGGACACCACCAGGGCGCCAAACGGCGGACTTGCGCCATCAGCCAGCCGGATATGACCGAGCACCGGCTCCCCCTGGCTGGCGTCAATCTTCCGGTAGCCCACCGCGCCCTCCGTCAGCACCTGGCTAATGACGGAGCTGTTGACGTCCACGTCCTCCGGCAGGGCGGCCACATCAACCGAAATATCGCTGCGCCGATAGCTGCTGCCGGCGCTTACCACGCCCACCCCGAAGCGGTTGGTCACCCCGCTGTTGCCGTTCACCGGCACACCGGCCACGTCTCCGGTATCTATCATCATGCGAGGCTCATTCCCGGCCATCGACTGGCTGAAGGCGGCGCCGTGGGCGGTGGCGGTCACCGAGCCGTACCAGCTCAGGCCCAGGCTGCGGTACTGTCCGGGCTGCAGGGTGGCGTCCGCTGCCGCCTGACCCCACGGCAGACGGCTCTGCACGCTGCCGCTAAAGCTGCTGTTACTGCCGGTGTCATAGCGGTTATGACCGGCGCTGATGTTCCATGTGGTATCCGGGTTATGGAAATCGCTGTAATTCACGGTCTGCTGCAGGCCGCCCCGGTTATCCTTCTGCACGCTGTAGCTCACCTGGCGGCTGTCGCCCCACGGGATACTGATGGTGGCGTAGACCTGGTTCTGGCTCCCCCCGCCGGTGTACTGGTTACGGGCAAACGACACCGAGGCCGAGAGCCCCTGAAGGTCGCCGAGACTGAACACTTTGTTGAAGCTGAGCATGTAGTTATTGTTGGACTGCGCATTCCAGTAATTGAGCCGGCTTACCGAGAGGGCCGCGCTCATATTGAGTACCGGAACGGACTGGCTGTAAGTCACGGTGTAGCTTTGTTTTTCATGCCATGCATCGCCGCCGTCGGTGGCCCGACGCTGCAGGTACTCCGGCATGGACAGAAAATGGCGGTCCGAGAAGCGGTATCCGACGAACGCCAGGGTACTGCCGGTTTTATCAAACGTTTTGGCATAGTTGATACGGTAGCTGTAACCGGACTGCTTCTTCCCATGCGGCAACCGCGCATCTGAGCGGGTGACGTCCGCAGACAGAGCGCCCAGCAGCCCCATATTCTGGCCGATCCCGAGCGCCGCGGACTGGTAGTCGCCGGTGGAGGCAATGAGGCCGCCATACAGCGACGTGTTGTTAAATGCTCCCCAGGTGGCCTCCCCGAGCAGAAAGTCAGGGCTGACCATGCTGTTGTTATGCGTCCCGCCGTACAGCGGACGTCCGGCGGCCACCTTATAGCGAACCTGTCCCTGGCGTGCCATAAAGGGGACGCTGGCCGTGTTGACCTGCCAGGTCCGGACGCTACCGTCGCTTTCCCGGACGCTGACATCCAGGTTGCCGCTGATATTCTGGCTCAGGTCGGGAAGCTCAAAAGGCCCCGGCGACACCCGGGTCTGGTAAAGAATGCGGCCATTCTGGCTGACGGTAACCTGTGCATTACTGTTCGCAATGCCGCTGATTTTCGGGGCATACCCCTGAAGAGAGGGCGGTAGCATGCGCTCATCGCTGGCCAAAGTGAGCCCGGCAAAGCGGAAGGAGTCAAAAATAGCGGAGCTGAGGTACGTCTGTCCGAGCGTCAGTTTTGAGCGCAGTGCTGGCAGGGCACGGAACAGATACGTCTGCGGCAGATAAAAATCGGACTGTGATGCGCCCCGCCCACTGTCAAAACGGCTGTACTGATAATCGCTCCGCAACCGCCAGGCGCCGAGATTAAACCCGGCGGTGCCGTAGAGGCTGTAGCTGGTAGAGGTCTCCCCCTGCTGCGGCATATAGCGGTTGGCCATCAGGCTGTAATCGAGCAGGCCGGCGGTGACGCCGTCGCTCCAGCGTGAAGGGGGCACCCAGTCCGGGTCCTGATAACGCATCCAGGCCTGGGGGATAATGAAGGTCAGACGCTGATTTTCAGCGCTGTACCGTACCTGACTGTCAGCGGAGCGCAGCTCAAGGCATTGCCCGTTCGGGATACCGGTAACGGGTTTCAGGCCATGAATAATCTTATCCTTAAGACCCAGCATGGCCACCATGTCTGTTGTCACACAGATGACGGCCGCGTCGCGTCCGGCCACCGGTACAACTCTGACCGGATACTGTTCCCGTACCGGCTGGTCATTGAGCCAGATATCGAGAATATAGTTACCGGGCGCCACATACCCCTCGCGGCTGAAGGCCGTGAGGTCCACGTTAGACAGGTTCCCGCTGTCCAGCAGGCTGGCATTGAACTCCGTGGCCTGCGACTTCAGGACGGAAAATGTCAGGGTAATCAGAATGGCAAGCCGGGTAATTTTCATGGCATGGCGCTTTCGTGTTGTCGTCCGTGTAACAGACAGCCCGCAGGCACAGTCAGATATAAAAGCCGTCCGATCCCCTCCGTGGACGGCTTCTCCCTGTCGTTATTTACCGCGTGAAATCACAGGTATTTCAGGGTGTAGGTGACGGATGCGTTAACATCGCCAGGAGTTGCGGCATCTGTCAGGGCTATCAGGCGGGCAAAGAAGTTGAGTTCGTTATTCCCGGCCTGCAGTTGCTGGGCGTCGCCATCCGGCATCGGGGTATTGGGTGTAATCAGTGAGGTGTTGTCACTTTTCAGAAGCTGCACGCCAACATGCTGGGCACTGCCGGTGCTGACGTAAGCTTTACCTGAGGTATCAGCTGTGCCACTGAAAGAGACGGTTACTTTAGACATTTTCCCTGCGGAGCCGGCTATTGTAGTTTCATTCGGATCGAAGGCGCAGTTCTGCAGATGAATGGTGAACGGTTTTGAGTCCGTGGTTGCATTGGCGGTATTCAGTTTACGGTAAGAAATCTGTCCAAACGGAACGGTGATCGCATCGTCGCCCGGTGCGATATCACAGGGTGAGTTGGTGATGGTACCAGTGAAAAGAATTTTACCTGAGCCGAACGGGCCTGCTGTGGGTGTAGTATCGGCGGCAAATACAGAAGCGCCATACATCATACCGGCAGCCGCCATGGCAAGTATTATTTTATTACGCATAGATAATATGTCCTTTGGGTGAATGAGAATTATTTTGCAAAGGCTGAAAACAAATATGAGGGTATTAATGAAAGCGTTCAGAAAAGATTCGTATGAATAATAAACGCCGGGTGTTAAACGAAGCACCTGAACTTTCCATCGAAAAATATTGATTTCAGCTAATGCCTAATCAGTTGTAAGAAAATTCTTATTCAAATTAAAACAATAAAAATAGATCGATACGATCGATGATTATGATCGTAATTTAAGAATAATCATCAAAGAAATACTTTTTAATGTAATTATAAGCAGATGAATACCTAACAGACAGATATTCGCAGCGGACATGAAATATTTTGTAATATGTTATCGGGAATGTATGTTTTGCTTTTCCATCACACTGGATATTTACAAAACATAATACCAATCATATATAACAATGAAATTGCTGGCAGCATAAAAAACCAGACATAACGCAAGTGAAAGGCATTTAATTTCAAAACATTAACTTAATAAATCATTATGAACCATCATAAGCGGAAGGGATAAAAAATAATAAATGAAATGATATTCTTCTGTATTTGTGATGGACATCACAATAGATATAAATGCAGGTACCCTGACATTACTGAACTTCACGGATGAATTTTAAAAACAATGCCGACAGCAAAGAGCAAACTGGTAATAGCTGTCAGACATAATGCTGCCTGCTGTAATATATACAGCAGGCTGGGGGATATTAATGCGCGGCGTCGTGCTGCACGGGGGGCGTGGGTGATTCCTGAACTGACTGAGAGTCTACAACTATGCCATCCTGAGCTGATTTCAGTAACAGACCTGCCTGATAGTATTTTCCTTCGTTCATCAAGGAAAGCGCTGTGGTCACATCCTTACGGGTTTGCTGAAGAGGAATGAGTTCCTGATTTTCAATAACACTGACGCCTGCTAGTTTCAGGGCCTCTATAGTCCCTTTTTTATCTCCTTCTTTCATTTTCTGGTTTGCTTTATTAATAGCATCATTTTTCTGGCCCGCAGGGAGATAATCTTCTGCTACCGTAATCGATGAATTTATCCGAATATAGTGGTCTCCTTCAACTGGGGCTTTTTTATCTGATTTGACATACAGCTTCCAGTCAGTGCTGTCATCGTTCAGGAGTTTTTCTGCTTGCGCAGCCAGTTGTTCCGCCTTTTGGGTGCGACCATTAAACAACTCGAATCGCGACATTCCGATATCACGCATGGCCTGCCAGGCCTGTCCGGATATCTTGTCATTATTCAGAGTAACGTTATCAGTCATGTTTGTTGCGGCCATAAGATTTCCTGAAAACAGGATAACCATCAGCGCAACGCCTGGCATAATATGGCTTTTCATAATCCATCATCTCCACAAAGTAACATTTTTTATCGTATTATCCTATTCAGAACCGGTAACCCACGCCAAGATTAAAACCATTGCTATTAAGGCTTCCGCTGTTATGGGTAGCATCAAAATCCGCTCCCTCATAACCCAGAGTTATAGCGACATTACTGACCGGGGTATAAGCCACGCCAGCAGAATAACCATATCCGACCTTACTATCAGACTCATTTATCCCGTGATCACGCTGATGCAATAATACGGGGCCCACTTGACTATACAGACTTAACTGGTTATTTATTTTCCATGAGGGGCCTGCAAGCAGGGAGTAATAACGGGTTGTTACACGACCATTACTGCTTTCATCGGAATAGCGCTGGCTTCCATTTAGCCAGGCAAATGAGGTTGTCAGCCCCCAGTCCGGTGACATTTCATAGTTGTTTGCCAGCCGAACCCCACGCAACGTCCCGGCGTGATTAGTATGGGACTGGGCGTATCCAAGTGAAAATGTACTGGCATTATCGTCTGCCCATACCGGACTGGCTGCAGCAGACAGCAGAACAATACCGGCACTTCCGGCTAATAGCATTTTGTTCATCTTCTTCTCTCCGGTTATTTTTACCTGATGCCTTACTGGCATGTATTAAGTTAAAATCTTTCCGTGATAACAAACTATAAATAAATCTTTTAAATTATGAGCGCTGTTACGCCAGCAAATACCTTTATCTCCGGCTGTCGGGAGGCTATTCACAGAAATATATCCAGGCCAGAAACAGTATTTAATAATAAATAAACTGAAAAATAAAAACTGACAAAAATAGAAGTTCACTGATATATACCCAAAATAATTCGAGTTGCTTAAAGGCGGCAAGGGAGTGAGTCCCCAGGAGCATAGATAACGATGTGACTGGGGTGAGCGACAAATCTGCCGGGAGCAGATTTGAACGTCGCGTGCGACGGCCCGTCAGGGCGAGGCCCATGGATGGACTGAGTAATCCGTAGCCAACACATAAGCCACTTGAAGTATGAAGGGTATATAACGGGAAAGAAGGCATATCGGCCTGGTAAATCAACGTCTGTGACTTAGTTGCAGGAAACGGCTATGGTGAGGGGGGGGGCGGCAGTTATCGGGCAGTAACGGCATTGTTCAGTGAGTATCCAGGAAACAAAAAAAGAAGGGAGCGGTACTCCCTTCGTAAACATGTCAGAATACGACATTTTGGTACTCTTTTATTTATTATCTGGCCGTAAAAGTTATGCTGTTGGCAGATATCTCCAGTCAACATAAAAAAATACCACCAGCTAAAAATGTGATGCAAACCACCATTAAGCAGGTAACCAAATTGACTGTGCCACTACAATCCGGAAAAGAGTAAGAATCCGGGGATAACATCTGATGCACAAATTAGCACCAGTCTTCGATTCGGATACCCGGAATGCGTTCAAACTCGCGGAGATTGTTTGTGACGACGACCAGTCCGCGGCTACGGGCATGGCCAGCAATCATCTGGTCATAAGGCCCGACAGGTGTTCCCTTGCGGGCCAGTTCGGCACGGATTTGACCGGTATGTATCGCCAGCCTGAAGGGGCATGTTGGCTTTGACGATCAGGCAAAAAACAACGGCGAATAAAGTCGTATGATGATCTTCACATTTATCATCATCAGCGTTCATATTACTCAACCTGTAATCAACCTCTGGCGTTTTTCTGTATCCATCACAACCATTTCCGGTAAAGGTAAAAAAGGGATTTGAACCTTTCCGGAGATGATAATGAAGGTAAATGCATGGACAATTTTGCTTATGTCGGCGCATCTGACGGCCTGTGCCGTCCCTGGCACAGAAAAATATCAGACCAGCATGGACAGCGTTACGGCAGAAAAAGTAAGCCGGATTATCCAGTCGGATGTCATTCCTTATAAAGGCGAAAACCATGGAGAAGTTATCAGCCGCGTATCGTCTGCTTTTCTCGGAACACCTTATCAGGCGGATACGCTCATCGGTGGGCCCGGCACCCCCGAAGTCCTTGTAGCGAATTTCAACGGAGTGGACTGCTTTACCCTGGCTGATTACGTTGAAGCCCTGGCCCGCAGCGATAATCAGAAATCGTTTCTGCATAATCTTGCCAGGACTCGCTACGCCGCGGGCAAAGTTGCTTATCTCAGCCGCCGGCACTTCTTCTCTGACTGGTTCGCCGCAACACCGCGTAATGCACGGGATGTAACGCCGGATATCAGCCCTGATTATGTCGTTGTTGACAAGCAGCTTAACCATAAACCTGATGGCGGCGAGTACATTCCTGGTCTGGGCATCCATCCTCGTAAAATAAATTACATTCCCGGAAGAGCCATCAACCAGCAGGTCATGAACCACCTAAAAAACGGGGATTATATCGGTGTCTACTCCCCGCTCGACGGGCTGGACGTTTCACATGTGGGTATCGTAGTTCGCCATGATGAACAGGTGTGGTTCAGGAACGCCTCCTCATTGGCCGCAAACAGAAAAGTGGTGGACACACCGTTTATGGAATACATGCATTCCAGACCGGGCATCGTTGTGCTGCGGGCTGAATGATAAAGTCATTACCGGAGTCGCCAGCTGATAATAGCCGTCCGACATAGATATTGAAACCCTGTGTACTGTGGGGCCGACAGGAAAAATTGCTGTAAATTCGTGGATTTAGTAAATACTAGAAGATATTTGTCTGGAGCGGGCGAAGGGAATCGAACCCTCGTATAGAGCTTGGGAAGCTCTCGTTCTACCATTGAACTACGCCCGCTTTGAGATGCGTAAGGCATTATAAACCTTACGCTCTGGTTGGCAAGAGACTTACTGGCTGACTGGCGATTAATTCGCCGTCAGCACTTCGGTTTACTCCCCTGCGGCGGCAGATAACGCAGCGGATCGATGGCCGTCGCCCGGTAGCGAATCTGGAAGTGTAGTCTTACGGATGCGGCATCCGTGCTGCCCATCGTAGCGATTTTTTGCCCCGCTTTAACGCTTTGTCCATTATTAACCAGCATGGTGTCATTATGAGCGTAAGCCGTAATGTAATCTTCATTGTGCTTAATCATGATGAGATTGCCGTAACCGCGCAGCTGGTTCCCGACATAGACAACTTTACCCGCTCCCGCCGCATAAACAGGCGTTCCGCGCGCGCCCGCAATATCGATCCCCTTATTTCCGCCCTCCGCGGTGGAATAAGGTAAAATCACTTTACCGTTAGCAGGCCATACCCAACAACGCTGCCCCACCGGCGGCCAGGAGGATTTTGGCACCGAAGATGACGGTCTGACCGCAGCAGTTTTTGTTGCTGTTTTATTGCTGGTTTTGCGTGTTGAACTGCTACTCTTTGCGCTGCCGCGCACTTTAATTCGCTGCCCCACCTCAATAGTATAAGGCGGAGAAATGCCATTCAGTCGGGCCAGTTCTTTCACGCTGGTTCCCGTGGCGCGCGATATACGATACAACGTATCGCCGCGCTTAACGGTATAGACGGAGCCGGAATACGTTCCTGAGCCGGAATTACTGGAACACCCCGCCAGCAGCAGCCCTGTGCATAACAGCACCGCAATACCCAGGCTATTTTTGTTCAGGCGTCCTGCGCTCAAAACCATTCCTCACTCTATTGACAGACGCCTTATGATAGCAGCCAAATGCCGTATGCCCAATCCATTGACGCCGGAAAGGGTCCGCGCGGATGATGATGTCGCGAATATCCGATATGCCAGCATAATATCGACTCACGGCGCAATGGCGCTCGTCTGCGTTCTGTCAGGGCCTGTTTTGGTAATGCCTTTCTTTCTGTTATGCGCTACGCTGATCGTCTGAGTATATGGCCTGGCCATGCTGCCGGGTCATTTTAATTTTCAGGAGCTTTCATGACTGAGGAACATGTCGTTTTATTGGATGAGCAGGATAAGCCTTCCGGCACACTGGAAAAGTATGCGGCTCATACGCTTAATACGCCTTTGCATCTGGCTTTCTCCTGCTGGCTATTTAACGAAGATGGTCAGTTGCTGGTAACACGACGGTCGCTGAGCAAGAAAGCCTGGCCAGGCGTGTGGACGAATTCGGTTTGCGGTCATCCGCAACAAGGCGAAACCACCGAAGAGGCGATCATCCGCCGTTGTCGGTTCGAACTCGGCGTGGAAATTACCGATCTCACCCCCGTCTATCCGCACTTCAGCTATCGGGCGACAGATCCAAACGGTATTGTGGAAAATGAAGTCTGTCCGGTATTTGCCGCGCGGGCAACCAGTGTGTTACAGGTTAACAGCGAAGAGGTGATGGACTATCAGTGGAGCGAATTTAAAAGCGTATGGAAAAGCCTTCTCGCTACGCCGTGGGCATTTAGCCCGTGGATGGTCATGCAAGCGTCAGACGAACAAGCGCGTGAACGACTGCTCGATTACTGCCAGCGTTAAAGATTGCCTGATGGCGCTACGCCTGAACAAAGAGATGCCGGATGGCGGCTAATGCCCCATCCGGCAATTTACATCTTATTTCACCGGACGCATCGCCGGGAACAGAATAACGTCGCGAATCGTGTGGCTGTTAGTAAACAGCATCACCATACGGTCGATACCAATTCCCAGACCCGCTGTCGGCGGTAAACCGTGTTCCAGCGCCGTCACGTAGTCTTCGTCGTAGAACATGGCTTCGTCGTCGCCCGCCGCTTTTGCATTAACCTGATCCAGGAAACGCTGCGCCTGGTCTTCCGCATCGTTCAACTCGCTAAAGCCATTACCGATTTCACGACCGCCGATAAAGAACTCGAAGCGGTCAGTGATTTCCGGGTTCACATCATTACGACGCGCCAGCGGAGACACTTCAGCCGGATATTCGGTGATGAAGGTCGGCTGAATCAGATGCGCTTCAGCGACTTCGTCAAAGATCTCGGTGACGATACGGCCCAGACCCCAGCTCTTCTCGACGTGAATGCCGATGCTTTCAGCAATCGCCTTCGCGGAATCGAAGTTGTCCAGATCAGCCATATCTGTTTCCGGACGATATTTCTTGATCGCTTCACGCATGGTCAGTTTTTCGAACGGCTTACCGAAGTCAAACACTTCATCACCGTACGGAACTTGGGTGGTGCCCAGAACATCTTGCGCCAGCGTACGGAACAGAGACTCAGTCAGCTCGATCAGGTCTTTGTAGTCCGCATACGCCATATAGAGTTCCATCATGGTGAACTCAGGATTATGGCGCACGGAGATGCCTTCGTTACGGAAGTTACGGTTAATTTCGAATACGCGTTCGAAGCCGCCAACCACCAGACGCTTGAGGTACAGTTCCGGCGCGATACGCAGGTACATGTCCAGATCCAGCGCGTTGTGATGGGTGATAAACGGACGGGCAGACGCGCCGCCTGGGATCACCTGCATCATCGGCGTTTCGACTTCCATAAAGCCGCGAGCAACCATAAACTGGCGAATACCAGCCAGGATCTTCGAACGGGTTTTGAAGGTGTTACGGGATTCATCGTTAGAGATGAGATCCAGATAACGCTGGCGATAGCGCGCTTCCTGGTCCTGCAGGCCGTGGAATTTATCCGGCAACGGACGCAGCGCTTTCGTCAGCAGGCGCAGTTCGGTGCAGTGGATAGACAGCTCGCCGGTTTTGGTTTTGAACAGCTTACCTTTCGCGCCGAGGATATCGCCAAGATCCCACTTCTTGAACTGCTCGTTGTAAACGCCTTCCGGCAGATCATCGCGCGCCACATACAGCTGAATGCGGCCGCCTACGTCTTGCAGGGTAACAAAAGAGGCTTTACCCATAATACGGCGAGTCATCATACGGCCCGCGACGGACACTTCAATATTCAGCGCTTCCAGTTCTTCAGCTTCTTTCGCGTCAAACTCTGCGTGCAGTTGGTCTGAGGTACGGTCACGACGGAAATCGTTCGGGAACGGGATACCCTGCTCACGCAGTGCAGCCAGCTTCTCGCGACGTGCCTTCATTTCATTGTTAAGATCGACTACCTCGTCAGCGCCCTGTGCGTTTTGTTCAGACATGTTGATTCCTCATAGCCCTGCTTTCAAACTTGCTTCGATAAATTGATCCAGACTACCGTCCAGTACCGCCTGTGTATTGCGGGTTTCCACCCCAGTACGCAGGTCTTTAATGCGGGAATCGTCCAGGACATAGGAACGAATCTGGCTTCCCCAGCCGATATCGGACTTAGTGTCTTCCATCGCCTGTTTTTCAGCGTTCTTTTTCTGCATCTCCAGTTCATAAAGCTTCGCTTTCATCTGCTTCATGGCCTGGTCTTTGTTTTTGTGCTGCGAACGGTCGTTCTGGCACTGCGTCACAATCCCGGTGGGAATATGAGTGATACGCACGGCGGATTCCGTACGGTTAACGTGCTGACCGCCTGCGCCAGACGCGCGATAGACATCGATACGCAGATCCGCCGGGTTAATGTCGATATCGATATCGTCGTCCACTTCCGGGTACACAAACGCGGAGCTAAACGAGGTATGACGGCGACCGCCGGAGTCAAACGGACTTTTACGCACCAGACGATGTACGCCGGTTTCAGTGCGCAGCCAGCCATAGGCATATTCGCCGGAGATTTTGATAGTCGCGGACTTAATGCCGGCGACTTCCCCTTCCGACTCTTCAATGACTTCCGTCTTGAAGCCGCGCGCTTCCGCCCAACGCAGATACATACGCAGCAACATGCTGGCCCAGTCCTGCGCTTCAGTACCACCGGAACCAGCCTGAATATCGAGATAGCAATCGGCGCTATCGTACTCGCCGGAGAACATCCGACGGAATTCCAACTGCGCCAGTTTCTCTTCCAGCGTATTCAGTTCCGCGACGGCTTCGTTAAACGTCTCTTCGTCGTCAGCTTCTACCGCCAGTTCCAGCAGCCCGGAAACGTCGTCCAGCCCCTGAGTCATTTGATCAAGCGTATCGACGATCGCTTCGAGCGATGAACGCTCTTTTCCCAGCGCCTGCGCGCGCTCAGGTTCGTTCCAGACATCCGGCTGTTCCAGCTCGGCGTTTACTTCTTCCAGACGCTCTTTCTTAGCATCGTAGTCAAAGATACCCCCTAAGAACGTTGGTGCGTTCCGTGAGGTCCTGAATGCGGTTATTCACCGGGTTAATTTCAAACATGGTCTGATTTCTTTTATTTGACTTGTCAAAATGCGGTTATAAGGGCGAAATATTAGCGGATTTCGCCCCTTAATTACAGCGAAAGTGTTGTTAAATCGCCCCGATCATAGCGGCCAAATATCATCGATAATAATCTGTAAACTACGGTTGCCGCGAAACTCGTTAATGTCCAGTTTATAAGCCAGTTCTACCTCCCGCACGCCGTTATCCGGCCAACAGGTCGTATCAATATTAAATGCGATGCCATCCAACAGCGGGCCGCCGCCGACAGGCTCCACCATCACCTTGAGGTGACGCTCGCCCACCAGACGCTGCTGTAGCAGACGGAAACGACCATCGAATAACGGTTCCGGGAACATTTGCCCCCACGGTCCGGCATCCCGCAACAGTTGCGCCACTTCCATAGACATCTCCGCCGCGCTTAATGGACCATCGGAAATCACCTCGCCTTGCAACAGGGCAGGATCGAGCCATTCCGTCACCAGCTCGCCAAAACGTTGCTGAAACTGCTCGAATTTATGCTCTTCCAGCGACAATCCCGCCGCCATCGCATGACCGCCGAACTTGATCATCAGATCAGGGTAAAGCGTATCCAGCCTTTCCAGCGCATCGCGCATATGCAACCCCTGAATCGAACGGCCTGAGCCTTTTAGCGTGCCGTCGCCCGCAGGTGCAAAGGCGATCACCGGGCGGTGAAAACGCTCTTTAATGCGCGACGCCAGAATTCCGACCACGCCCTGATGCCATTCAGGATGGTACATCGCCAGACCGCCCGGAAGCGTTTCACTACTGCGCTCAAGCTTTTCGCACAGGATAAGCGCTTCCGCCTGCATCCCCTGCTCTATTTCTTTGCGCGTCTGGTTAAGCGCATCCAGCTCGCTGGCCAGAACACGCGCTTCGCCGAGGTTATCGCACAACAGTAACGCCACGCCAACGGACATATCATCCAGCCTGCCGGCGGCATTCAGGCGAGGCCCCAACGCGAAGCCTAAATCACTGGCGGCAAGCTGCTGCGGATCGCGATTCGATATCTCCAGCAACGCTTTAATTCCCGGACGGCATTTCCCGGCACGAATACGACTTAGCCCTTGCCAGGTCAGAATACGGTTGTTAGCGTCCAGCGGCACAACGTCTGCTACCGTTCCCAACGCCACTAAATCCAGCAGCTCCGCCAGATTCGGCGGCGCGATGCCACGCTCGTCGAACCATCCTTTGTCGCGCAAAAATGTTCGCAACGCCAGCATCAGGTAAAACGCCACGCCGACGCCCGCCAGCGACTTAGACGGGAATTCGCAGTCGCGCAGATTGGGATTAATAATCGCTTCGGCATCCGGCAACGTGTCGCCTGGCAGGTGGTGATCGGTCACGATCACCGGAATCCCCAACGTCTTTGCATGCGCTACGCCGGCGTGGGATGAAATGCCGTTGTCTACGGTGACGATAAGCTGCGCGCCGCGCGCCTTCGCCTGATCGACCACTTCCGGACTTAAACCGTAGCCGTCCTCAAAGCGATTAGGCACCAGATAACTGATGTTGTCACATCCCAACGCACGCATTCCCAATACGCTTAGCGCAGTACTGGTCGCGCCGTCGGCGTCAAAATCGCCAACAACAATAATGCGGGTACCTTCGCGAAAGGCGTTGTAGAGGATCTCCACCGCGTTATCTATGCCGCTAAGCTGTTGCCAGGGCAGCATTCCTTTCACGCTGCGCTCCAGTTCGCGGGCGCTACGAACGCCCCGGCTGGCATATAAACGTCGTAGTAATGGAGGAAGATCGGCGGGGAGTTCCGCCGTCTCATCAGCCTCGCGCCGACGAAGTTGTCTCTGTTGTTTCACGCGTATTATTTACCACTGGTCTGTTTTTGATGCTCATCAAGAAACGCTTTCATCTCTTTCGGTCCCTGATAGCCAGGCACCACATAGCCGTTACTCAATACAATGGCTGGCGTACCGCTAACGCCCAACTGCACGCCCAACGCATAATGATCAGCAATGTTCACGTCACAGCTTGCCGGTTTCACACCCTTACCTGCCATGGCGTCATCAAACGCTTTGTTTTTGTCTTTGGCGCACCAGATAGATTTCATATCCTGCTCCGCCTGGCTTTCCAGCCCCTGGCGCGGGAAGGCCAGATAACGTACCGTGATCCCCAGCGCGTTATAATCTTTCATCTCTTCATGTAGCTTATGACAATAGCCGCAGGTGATATCGGTAAAAACAGTAATGACATGTTTCTCATCCGGCGCTTTATAGACGATCATCTCTTTTTCCAGCGCATTTAGCTGGCTCATCAGCAGTTTGTTCGTCACGTTTACCGGATGCGCGCCGCTCACGTCATACATCGGCCCTTGAATAATATGTTTGCCGTCATCAGTGACGTACAGTACGCCGCTGTGAGTGAGGACGGTTTTCATCCCTGCCACTGGCGAGGCCTGAATTTCCGTACTCTGAACGCCCAGCTTAGCCAGCGACTGACGGATAGCCGCATCATCCGCATGGGCCACGCCTGAAAACGCCGCCGCCAGTAAAGTGAACATCATAAAACGCTTTTTCATAAACTATCCTTTCCTGTCAGCACTCATGCCCGCGGATGGTGCTGTTGATGAAGTTGACGCAAACGCTCCGTTGCGACATGCGTATAAATTTGTGTCGTCGAAAGATCGCTATGCCCAAGTAGCATTTGTACAACGCGCAAGTCGGCGCCGTGATTCAGCAAATGCGTGGCGAAAGCGTGACGTAAAACATGCGGCGATAGTTTTTCGCTATCGATTCCAGCCAGTACCGCATAATGTTTAATACGGTGCCAGAAGGTCTGCCGCGTCATCTGCTGCGCACGCTGACTGGGGAATAATACGTCAATCGATACGCCATTGAGTAACCAGGGACGCCCATGCTCCAGATACGTTTCCAGCCAATATACCGCCTCTTCGCCTAACGGCACCAACCGCTCTTTATTGCCTTTACCGATAACCCGCACCACGCCCTGCCGCAGACTGATATCGCTCATTGTCAGCCCCACCAGTTCCGACACGCGCAAACCAGTGGCATACAGCACTTCCAACATAGCTTTATCGCGCAACTCCAAAGGTTGATCAATAAGCGGCGCCTGCAAGAGCCGTTCAACCTGCGCCTCGCTAAGGTCTTTCGGTAAACGCTGCGGAAGCTTAGGCGAGGCCAACTGCGCGCTCGGATCATCCTCACGATACTTTTCACGGTACAGATGCTGGAAAAAGCGCCGCATAGCACTTAACAGGCGTGCGGAACTGGTCGCTTTGTATCCGCCCTCCACCCGTTCAGCCAGCAGCGTTTGTAAATCATCAGCCTGCGCCGTCGCAAGCGTTTTTCCGCGATGATGCAACCACGCAACGACCATCGATAAATCGCGACGATACGCGCTTAATGTATTTTCCGCCAGATTTCGTTCCAGCCACAGGGCATCCAGAAACTGCTCAATACGCGCTAAATCCTGTTCCATTCGCGCTCCCCACTTCACGCTGACTTTGGGTGCATTATGCCTCATTGTGCCGTGAATGCAGCGATTCTGTTACACTACCCGCAACGCTATAGCAGAATCGAGATGTAACGTAATGAACATGGGTCTTTTTTACGGTTCCAGCACGTGCTACACCGAGATGGCCGCAGAGAAAATTCGCGATATCCTCGGCCCGGAGCTGGTGACATTACATAACCTCAAGGATGACGCCCCCGCCTTAATGGAGCAGTACGACGTGCTCATTTTAGGCATCCCCACCTGGGATTTTGGCGAAATTCAGGAGGACTGGGAAGCCGTCTGGGAGCAACTGGACGATCTCAATCTGGAAGGCAAAATCGTTGCGCTTTACGGTATGGGCGACCAGCTCGGCTACGGTGAGTGGTTCCTGGATGCGCTGGGTATGTTGCATGACAAACTTGCCCTCAAAGGCGTTAAATTTGTCGGCTACTGGCCCACAGAAGGCTACGAATTTACCAGCAATAAACCGATCATTGCGGATGGACAACTGTTTGTCGGCCTGGCGCTGGATGAAACGAACCAGTACGATCTCAGCGATGAGCGTATACAGACCTGGTGTGAACAAATTCTCGGCGAAATGGCCGAACACTACGCCTGAAACCTTACTCGCTGTATTTCCCTCTCGACGGAACCGCGTTTACGCCGTTCCGTCAGTGTTGGCCTGATATCGGCTGCTGTAACAGTATCCGACGCAACTCACGCCATTCCGCTTCTTCCATGCTATCCGCCGCCAGCCATAAATGCTGATGACGTCCAGACTCTGCGCGTAAACGCAACACCATCCCGCTCTTCAGTAACCAGGGCGGATGCAAGAGCGTCCAGTCCTGCCCCTGCCAGCGTAAGCGCCCGTCCATGAGTAGCTTGATCTCTCCCTGGCAGGTATTAATCCTGCGCTGGCTACGTACACAGTCAAACACGACCAGCGACAGTAGTATCATCCATAACGGGGTATAACTCAGCGGCCAGGGCATCAATAAAATCACCGCGGCAACCAGCCCATGAATGAGCAATGAGATCCACTGAGCGCGCCATGAGACGCGTAAATCAGATTGCCACAGGACCACGTTCCCGATTCCGTGTCTGAATGAGTCGGACCATCTGTTCCAGTTCAGCGTCAGCCGGTTTACCGTGATTCATTAACCAGTTAAATAAATCCGGGTCATCACTCTGCAACAAACGGACAAAAATACGCTTTTCTTCATCACTTAAACTATCGTACTCATGTTCAAAAAACGGCATGATGGAAATATCAAGTTCGCGCATACCGCGACGACATGCCCAGTGAATACGTGCTTTATTGTGAATATCCATGTTCTTCCTGCCTCGCGAAAATGAAGTACCGGGCTATTGTAACGTGTTTTTGGCGTTGTTTTACGGGAATCTCAGTAATCTGGAACGCGATCGCGAAATAAAAGGCTGGGAATCAATATGTTCATCCGTTTTGGATACCGCCTCGCAAAACGATCAATCCGCTCTCAATGGGCTATTTAAAGCACTTGCAATGACCGATGGCTCTTTTACCATTAACCATTATTGTTGCAGCTAACCAGGACATTATTTATGGCTTTTATCTCCTTTCCACCACGTCATCCTTCATCGTCAGCCCGCCTGCCGCTGACGCTGATCGCGCTTGACGACTGGGCGCTGTCGACCATTACCGGCGTAGACAGTGAAAAGTATATTCAGGGCCAGGTCACCGCTGACGTAAGCCAGATGACTGAACAGCAACACCTTCTCGCCGCCCACTGCGATGCTAAAGGTAAGATGTGGAGCACTCTGCGCCTGTTCCGTGAGCGCGACGGTTTCACCTGGATTGAACGCCGTAGCGTGCGTGAAGCGCAATTAACGGAGCTGAAAAAGTACGCCGTATTTTCCAAAGTGGTCATCGCGCCGGATGACGAACGCGTATTGCTTGGCGTGGCAGGTTTTCAGGCCCGCGCGGCGCTGGCTAATGTCTTTAGCGTACTGCCCAATAGCGAAAATCAGGTGGTCAGAGACGGCGCCTCCACGCTGCTATGGTTTGAACATCCTGCGGAACGATTCCTGCTTGTCACCGATGTCGCGACGGCCAACATGTTAACGGAGAAGTTACATGGCGAAGCCGAACTGAATAACAGCCAACAGTGGCTGGCATTGGATATTGAAGCAGGCATTCCGGTGATTGACGCGGCGAACAGCGGTCAATTTATCCCCCAGGCGACTAACCTACAGGCGCTGGGCGGCATCAGCTTCAAGAAAGGCTGCTACACCGGACAGGAGATGGTCGCACGGGCAAAATTCCGCGGCGCCAATAAACGCGCGCTTTGGTTGCTGGCGGGCAAAGCCAGCCGGGTACCGGAAGCAGGAGAAGATCTGGAGCTACAGATGGGCGAGAACTGGCGTCGTACCGGCGCTATTCTGGCGGCGACGCAGTTGGACGATGGTCAGTTACTGGTTCAGGCCGTCATGAATAACGATTTAGAAGCCGAAAGCGTCTTCCGTGTTCGCGACGATGCCAACACCCTGCATATCGTCCCGCTGCCTTACTCGCTGGAAGAGTGATATCACGTTAAAAGCCGGATAGCCTGATAGCGCAACGCCATCAGGCTCGCACGTGCTGTTCTCGTAGGCCGGATAAGGTGCGACAGCGCCGCCATCCGGCACGGGCATCCGGGAATTACGCCTGTCCCACATACAAATAGATAGCCAGGAAGTGGCACACGCTGCCGCCCAGCACAAAGCCATGCCAGATGGCGTGGTTATAAGGTATGCGTTTGCAAACATAGAAAATTACGCCCAGCGAGTAAACGACGCCGCCTACCGCCAGCAGCGTCACGCCGCCTATCGCCAGCTTAATCGCCAACTGATAAACCACTATCAGCGACAGCCAGCCCATTGCCAGATACGTAACCAGTGAAAGCACTTTAAATCGGTGCGCAATCGTCAACTTGAAGAGGATACCGAATAGCGCCAGGCTCCAGATCACAATCATTAGTCCGCGCGCCAGCGGCGAATCCAGACCTACCAGCAGAAATGGCGTATAGGTTCCGGCAATGAGCAGATAGATAGCGCAGTGATCAAATTTCTTTAACCAGATTTTTGCCCGCTGATGAGGAATGGCATGATAAAGCGTTGAGGCAAGAAAAAGCAGGATCATGCTCCCGCCATATAAACTGTAGCTGGCGATAGCTGTCATACCCGCATTCGCCTCTACCGCCTGAACCAACAACAGCACCAGGCCGACAATACCAAATACCAATCCAATGCCGTGGCTAATACTGTTGGCGATTTCCTCAGCCAGCGAATATCCCTGCGTCATTAATGGTTTTTGCACCATAACTTACTCCGGAGAAACGTTCATAACGATGAACTGCGTCTCTAGCGTAACTGAGAATGGTTCCAGTGAACACATGTTAGCTAAAATAAATCCGCAAAATTAAATTTTGTTTATTATTCAATAAGTTAATTACAAAAACTCAACTAACACGCGTTCATGTTTATCAAAGGCATTTAAAATCAATCACATAAAATTGCGTCTGGTTGGGATAGATTTCAGCAATGACCCGTTTCAGCTCATCAAGCGACATATTTTCCTGTTGCGCATGTTTTTCGTTCAGCGTATCCAGCGTCACAGTTGACGTTCCTGTCACTTCGATTGTGCAAAAATAGCCATCATCTTCGAACCGTCCCACGCGTAGCACATCGCCTGCTTTAAAGTGGGACTCGGAGGCATCACGAATAGTGATGGTTTTACGACCTGCCAGAATGTCATTCTGGAAACGTTGAAAGAAAGTAATGTCGTTTGGCTGCATGTGGTTATCCCCTGAATATGGCCCCTTGAAGTGGATGTTACGATCTGAATGTGTTCTTGTCCCGACACGCGAGCATCCTGGAATTTTGCGTACGCTTTACATGCCATTTGGTGCAGAATGAATGATAACAGACTAAATAAATTGAGATTATGCAACAATGAGAAAACTCACCCTGCCAAAAGATTTTTTATGGGGCGGCGCGGTTGCCGCACACCAGGTTGAAGGCGGCTGGAATAAAGACGGTAAAGGCCCCAGCATCTGCGACGTGCTAACCGGCGGCGCACACGGCGTGCCACGCGAAATCACCCAGAATGTCGTTGCTGGCAAATACTATCCGAACCACGAGGCGGTGGATTTTTACGGACATTACAAAGAAGACATCCGTCTTTTCGCCGAAATGGGGTTCAAATGCTTCCGTACCTCTATTGCCTGGACGCGTATCTTCCCGAATGGCGACGAATCCCAGCCAAACGAGGCCGGTCTGAAATTCTACGACGACATGTTTGATGAGTTACTCAAATACAACATCGAACCGGTCATTACCCTTTCCCACTTTGAAATGCCATTACATCTGGTACAGCACTACGGCGGCTGGACCAATCGTAAGGTCGTTGATTTCTTTGTCCGTTTTGCTGAAGTCGTGTTTGAACGCTACAAACATAAGGTCAAATACTGGATGACCTTCAACGAAATTAACAACCAGCGAAACTGGCGCGCGCCGCTGTTTGGCTACTGCTGTTCCGGCGTGGTGTATACCGAGCATGAGAATCCAGAAGAAACCATGTATCAGGTCTTACATCATCAGTTTGTCGCCAGCGCGCTGGCGGTAAAAGCGGCACGTCGTATTAATCCACAGATGAAAGTGGGTTGTATGCTGGCGATGGTCGCGCTGTATCCTTTCTCCTGTAAACCAGAAGATGTGATGTTTGCTCAGGAGTCGATGCGTGAACGCTACGTCTTTACCGATGTGCAGCTGCGCGGCTATTACCCGTCCTATGTGTTGAACGAGTGGGAGCGCCGCGGATTTAACATCAAAATGGACGATGGCGATCTTGAAGTGCTGCGCGAAGGCACCTGCGATTATCTTGGTTTCAGTTATTACATGACCAACGCGGTCAAAGCCGAAGGCGGTAGCGGCGATGCGATTTCCGGTTTTGAAGGCAGCGTACCGAACCCCTATGTTAAAGCATCTGACTGGGGCTGGCAGATTGACCCGGTGGGCCTGCGTTATTCATTGTGTGAACTGTACGAACGCTATCAAAAGCCGCTGTTTATTGTCGAAAACGGTTTTGGTGCTTACGACAAAGTAGAAGAAGATGGCAGCATCAACGACGACTATCGCATTGACTACCTGCGCGCCCATA
The DNA here is from genome assembly GCF_046550615.1 of Salmonella sp. SAL04214. Taxonomy (NCBI): domain Bacteria; kingdom Pseudomonadati; phylum Pseudomonadota; class Gammaproteobacteria; order Enterobacterales; family Enterobacteriaceae; genus Salmonella; species Salmonella sp. SAL04214. The sequence goes on along the minus strand of NZ_JBGDXT010000001.1, from coordinate 351,660 downwards.
TTGAAGAGATGAAAAAAGCGGTGACTTACGATGGTGTCGACCTGATGGGCTACACGCCGTGGGGCTGCATCGACTGCGTGTCGTTCACCACCGGTCAGTACAGCAAGCGCTACGGCTTCATCTACGTGAACAAGCACGATGACGGTACGGGCGATATGTCGCGTTCGCGTAAGAAAAGCTTCAACTGGTACAAAGAGGTGATTGCCAGCAACGGCGAGAAGCTTTAACCCCTGCACGTTACCCGCCAGTCGGCGGGTAACACTTTGAACGAGTCTTACCAGGTCTTACCTATTTTAAATTCCCAGCGTACATCTTCCATTTTGGTTGGCGACTTCGCTTCCTGCATTACCGGGAAGAAGGCTCCGGCACCAAACCATAATTTCAGTGAATCGACGGCAATATTAAATGACGGACCAACAACCCATTCGGTAGTTCCAGAATGGTTATTAATTACGCTGCCATTAGACAGTTTTTTCGTTCCAGAGGCATTATTGCTGTAGGCACTTTCCAGACCAAGATCCAGCGGTAAATCGCTAAACATATACCGCACCTGGGTATTCCACTGGAATTCGTTACCTCGTTTCACGTCCTGGTTACCGCGCTCAAATGGTCCCTGATATACAAAACCCATATCCCCTTTAATGTTAGGAGTAAATAATTTTGTTAAAGTGAGTGTTACTCTTCCTCCCCAGGCGCTATTCCCAGGCAAATGATTATCTCCATCTTGCCCGGTGGGTAGTAATACTGCCCCACCTACCGTAACCCAAAACGGATCACCTCTTCGCTGGCTCATTAAAGCATAATTGACCCCCACCGATTGGTCGCCCATTCCCTCTATGTGCTCAGGAGACAGATTGTCTCGTTTGTTATTGATATAGGAACCCACAGTTGATAATTCCAGTCTGTCGGTCAAACCGTAACGAATCTTCAATAACCATATCTGGGAGTAAACATCCGGACTTCCGTGCCCCTCGATTTGATGATCTTTATCGCGAAATGAGCTATTCACGGCGGTTAATAACTTTCCTTCCGGCAATACTGAACCACCAGAAATAGCGGTATTAACTGGTGCACCTAATAGATTACTGGGATTATTTTCTCCGTTAGCTGCCATTGCATTCATTAATAGGAAACATGTCATTAATGGCAGAAATATAAATCGTTTCATTATTCCCTCCAGGTATAAAAAACAAAGCGCTAAGTTAATAAATATTTACGTTATTTATGCTTATTTTTAATTTATAATTTAAATTAATAACTTGATGAATTTAATATACGGAAATTTTTGTAACTATATTGAGAGGTAAATAACGATTCCGGAGAGAAACTATTTGTAACCACATGTAAATATACTGTGTTGTTTTGATTAAATAACAGCAAGGTAAAAATGATGCACAATGAATCATTAGACTCTAAAAAACCGGTAATTTAATTCTGGCTAATACACTGATACAAACGCCAGGTTGCCTGACAGGAGCCAACGATTTACTGTAATATATTGAATTAGTAACACTTTGTAGCCTGAATAAGGCACTCACACTGCATCCGACATAAACAAAGCGCACTTTATTAACAAGCTGAAAAGGCGCCGAAGCGCCTTTAGAAAACAGTCGAATCAGTAAATTACTGGTAGTCGCTAATCGGTACGCAGGAGCAGAACAGGTTGCGGTCGCCATAAACATCATCCAGACGTTTCACCGTCGGCCAGTATTTGTCTGCCACGCCTGCCGGGAATACGGCAACTTCACGGCTGTACGGATGCGCCCACTCGGCGACCAGTTCGCTCTGAATGTGCGGCGCGTTCACCAGCGGGTTATCTTCCAGCGGCCAGACACCGGCTTTCACCTGGTCAATCTCTGCGCGAATAGCCAGCATCGCATCGATAAAGCGATCCAGCTCAGCCTTACCTTCAGATTCCGTCGGTTCAACCATCAGCGTGCCCGCCACCGGGAACGACATGGTTGGCGCATGGAAACCGTAGTCGATCAGACGCTTGGCAATATCCAGCTCGCTGATGCCGGTTTCTTCTTTCAATGGGCGAATATCAAGAATACATTCGTGCGCCACACGACCATCGCGACCAGTATACAGTACCGGGTACGCGTCTTTCAGACGGCTGGCAATGTAGTTAGCGTTAAGAATCGCGACCTGACTTGCCTGCTTCAGGCCTTCTGCGCCCATCATGCGGATGTACATCCAACTAATCGGCAAAATGGAGGCGCTACCGAACGGCGCCGCAGAAACCGCGCCCTGACGGGTTAACATGCCTTCGATTTGCACCACGCTATGGCCCGGTACGAACGGTGCCAGATGCGCTTTCACGCCGATCGGTCCCATGCCTGGGCCACCGCCGCCGTGCGGAATGCAGAAAGTTTTATGCAGGTTAAGATGCGAAACGTCCGCGCCAATAAAGCCCGGTGAGGTAATGCCGACCTGAGCGTTCATGTTCGCGCCGTCAAGGTAAACCTGACCGCCGAACTGGTGCACAACTTCACACACCTCACGGATCGTTTCTTCATACACGCCGTGGGTGGACGGATAGGTCACCATGATGCAAGAAAGGTTCGCAGCATGTTGTTCTGCTTTTGCCCGCAGATCGTCCAGGTCGATGTTGCCGTTCTTATCACAGGCGACTACCACCACCTGCATTCCTGCCATATGTGCAGAAGCAGGGTTAGTGCCGTGAGCAGAGGCCGGAATCAGGCAGATATCGCGATGCCCTTCGTTGCGGCTTTCGTGATAGTGACGAATCGCCAGCAGCCCCGCGTATTCCCCCTGTGCGCCGGAGTTAGGCTGCATACAGACGGCGTCGTACCCGGTGAGTTTCACCAGCCAGTCAGAAAGCTGGCTAATCATCTGATGATATCCTTCCGCCTGTTCCGGCGGGCAGAACGGGTGCAGTTCAGCGAATTCCGGCCAGGTGATAGGGATCATCTCGGCGGCGGCGTTCAGCTTCATGGTGCAGGAACCCAGCGGGATCATCGCCTGATTCAGCGCCAGATCTTTACGCTCCAGCGAGTGCATATAGCGCATCATCTCGGTTTCGCTGTGGTAACGGTTAAATACCGGATGCGTCAGAATCGCATCGTCACGCAGCATACCTTGCTGAATGGAACGGCTATCAAGCGCCACGTCTTTATCCAGTGTTTCAATGTTCAGACCGTGGCTGTCGCCCAGCAAAACATTGAACAACTGCGCCACATTCTCACGGGTGGTGGTTTCATCGAGGGTAATACCCACCGCGTTATGAATATCGCTGCGCAGATTGATCTCTGCCGCTTCCGCACGCGCCAGTACCGCAGCTTTATCAGCCACTTCCACACACAGGGTGTCGAAGTAGTGCGCATGACGCAGCTTTAAGCCTTTCTGTTGCAGACCTGCCGCCAGAATATCGGTCAGGCGGTGGATACGATTCGCAATGCGTTTCAGTCCAACCGGTCCATGATAAACGGCATACAGACTGGCGATGTTAGCCAGCAGTACCTGCGAGGTACAAATGTTGGAGTTCGCTTTCTCACGGCGGATATGCTGCTCGCGAGTCTGCATCGCCATGCGCAGTGCGGTATTGCCCGCCGCATCTTTTGAGACGCCGATAATACGGCCTGGCATGGAGCGTTTAAATTCGTCTTTGGCGGCAAAGAATGCCGCATGCGGGCCACCGTACCCCATCGGTACGCCGAAGCGTTGCGCAGAGCCGAAAACAATGTCCGCGCCCTGTTTGCCCGGAGCCGTCAGCAGCACCAGCGCCATAAAATCGGCGGCGACGCTGACCACAACTTTACGGGATTTCAGCTCAGTAATCAGTGCGCTGTAGTCGTGAATTTCGCCCGTGGTGCCTACCTGTTGTAACAGCACGCCAAACACATCCTGGTGATCCAGTGCTTTCGCCGCGTCATCCACAATGACGTCAAAGCCAAAGGTTTCGGCACGCGTACGCACGACGTCCAGAGTTTGCGGATGGACATCAGAGGCGACAAAGAACCGGTTGGCATTTTTCAATTTGCTGACGCGCTTTGCCATCGCCATCGCTTCAGCGGCGGCGGTCGCTTCATCCAGCAGCGAGGCGGAAGCCATGTCCAGCCCTGTCAGGTCCAGCGTCACCTGTTGGAAGTTGAGCAGCGCTTCCAGACGCCCCTGAGAGACTTCCGGCTGATAAGGAGTGTAGGCGGTATACCAACCCGGATTTTCCAGCATGTTGCGCAGGATAACCGGCGGTAGCTGCACGGCGGTGTAGCCCATGCCAATATAGGACGTGAAGCGCTTGTTACGCCCGGCGATGGCTTTTAATTCCGCCAGTGCGGCATATTCGGTTGCCGCCTCGCCAACCTGCGGCGGAGTCGCGAGCTGAATGTCTTTCGGCACAATCTGACCTGTCAGCGCGTTTAACGACTCGGCGCCAACCGCATTCAGCATCTCTTGTTGCTGTGCGGCGTCCGGTCCGATGTGGCGTTCAATGAAAGCGCCGCGGTTTTCAAGCTGGCTTAACGTCTGTGTCATGGGCGATGGTTCCTGAAACGTGCAGTGAATCGTGATTGTCTCTAACTCAATTGCCCGGTGGCGCTGACGCTTACCGGGCCTACGCGTGCGAAAATGAATACGCAAAATCATTCGCGTTGCAGTGAGTAGGCCGGATAAGCATTAGCGCCATCCGGCACAACATTATTCGTCTTCTAACAATGCTTCATACGCAGTGGCATCCAGCAGCGATTCAAGTTCGCTTTCATCGCTGGCTTTGATTTTAAAGATCCAGCCACCGGCATACGGTTCGCTGTTCACCAGCTCCGGGGAGTCGCTCAGCGCATCGTTTACCGCCACGATCTCACCGCTTACCGGCGCATAAATGTCGGACGCTGCTTTTACGGACTCCGCCACGGCGCAGTCGTCGCCCGCGCTTACGGTCGCGCCGACTTCCGGCAGATCAACAAAAACCATATCGCCCAACAGCTCCTGAGCGTGTTCAGTAATGCCAACGGTGTAAGTGCCATCCGCTTCTTTACGCAGCCATTCGTGTTCTTTGCTGTATTTCAGTTCTGCGGGTACGTTGCTCATCAATTAATCTCCAAAAAAGGATGAATCACGCGACGGCTTTGCCGTTACGCACAAAAACAGGTTTAGTCACTTTTACCGGCATTTCACGGTTACGAATTTGTACAATCGCCGTCTCGCCGATGCCCGCCGGAACACGCGCCAGCGCAATGCTGTAGCCCAACGTTGGGGAAAACGTCCCGCTGGTGATAATGCCTTCTTGCTGATTGCCCTGCGCATCGGTAAAACGCACCGGCAGTTCATTACGCAATACGCCTTTCTCGGTCATCACCAGACCGACAAGCTGCTCATGGCCTTTTTCACGCTGCATCTCCAGCGCCTCACGGCCAATAAAGTCGCGGTCAGCAGGTTCCCAGGCGATAGTCCATCCCATATTAGCCGCCAGCGGAGAGATACCTTCATCCATCTCCTGACCGTACAGGTTCATGCCTGCTTCCAGACGCAGCGTGTCGCGCGCGCCAAGACCGCACGGCTTCACGCCCGCTTCCACCAGCGCACGCCAGAAATCCGCCGCTTTTTCATTCGGCATGGCGATTTCATAGCCCGCTTCGCCGGTATAACCGGTGGTGGCGATAAACAAATCGCCCGCCTGAACGCCGAAGAACGGCTTCATACCTTCTACTGCATGGCGCTGTTGGTCAGTAAACAGAGTCGCCGCTTTTTCCTGCGCATTCGGCCCCTGTACCGCAATCAGCGACAGGTCGTCACGAACGGTGATGTCGATGGCATAAGGTTCAGCGTGTTGGGTAATCCAGGAGAGGTCTTTTTCGCGGGTGGCGGAGTTAACAACGAGACGGAAGAAATCTTCAGTGAAGTAGTAGACGATAAGGTCATCAATCACGCCGCCCGATGCGTTAAGCATACCGGAGTAGAGGGCTTTACCCGTCTTCGTTAGCTTCGCGACGTCGTTTGCCAGCAGATAACGCAAGAACTCCCGGGTGCGGCTGCCATGAAGATCGACAATGGTCATATGCGATACATCAAACATCCCGGCATCGGTGCGCACAGCGTGGTGTTCATCAAGCTGAGAGCCGTAATGCAGGGGCATCATCCAGCCATGAAAATCGACCATGCGGGCGCCGCATAGCGTGTGTTGTTCGTACAAAGGCGTCTGTTGGGCCATCTTTTCCTCGTTGAATTAGCGGGGGCTAACAACCATTTTCATGGGAAATCTTCGCCACGAAACCTGGCATCGACGCCCTTTTTCCTGCGCCGACGCAAACGTTCTCTTGTTCCTGAACTTACCACCGAACCAGGCGCTAAACCATAAGGCTGAATTTACCATCACATTAGCTTATGACTAAAAAACGCTAAAATCCCATCAGCACAAAAAACCACTATTACGCTAAATAACCGTCATAAAAAGGAAGCTGATACGATTTACCACAACATAAATTAATATTAAATGTGGAAAAAATGTCGAAAATCGCGTTCACCAAAAATAGTGGCATTAGAAAATTTAATGCGAAATAAGCGGTGAAATTAGATTATTTCAAACGAGGAAAGCCCCCCGGCGCGATAGCCGGGAAAGCAAAGTGTGACGGGTTTCAAACTCTTGCTGGCGTGCAGTCAGACGCTTAACGAAGCCATTGCGGAAGGTCGTTTAGTCCCATTGCCTGGCGAAGCAGTTGGGGTTTGACGCCGGGGAGCGTATCCGCCAGTTTCAGCCCTATGTCGCGCAGCAATTTTTTTGCCGGGTTTTCGCCGGCAAACAGGTCACGAAAACCTTGCATCCCGGCAAGCATCATCGCCGCACTATGTTTACGGCTACGCTCATAACGACGAAGATAAAGATGTTGGCCAATGTCTTTGCCCTGGCGCTGAAGCCGGCGCAGATCGTCCACCAGTTCGGCCGCGTCCATAAAGCCGAGGTTGACGCCTTGCCCTGCCAGCGGATGGATGGTGTGCGCGGCATCACCGACCAACGCCAGACGATGCGCGGCAAACTGGCGAGCATAGCGGCCCGTCAGCGGAAAAACCTGCCGTTCGCTTTCCAGGCGGCATAAGCCCAGCCGATTATCGAAGGCGATAGTCAACGCCTGGTTAAACGCCTCGTCGCCGCTCTGTTGCATACGCTCCGCATCCTGCGGAGAAAGCGACCAGACAATGGAACACAGATGCGGATCGCTTAACGGCAAAAACGCCAGAATACCTTCACCATGAAACACCTGGCGAGCAACCGCGCCGTGCGGCTCTTCGGTGCGGATAGTCGCTACCAGCGCATGGTGACGGTAGTCCCAGAAAGTTAAGGGGATATCCGCTTTGTTACGCAGCCAGGAGTTGGCGCCATCCGCGGCAATCACCAGACGCGCGGTTAACATCGCGCCGTCTTTTAAAGTCAGGAAGGCGTCGTTCTCCCCCCAGGCGACCTGCTGTAACTCCGCTGGCGCCATTAAGGTGATATCCGCCGCTTGCTGCGCTTTTTGCCACAGTGCGTAGTGAATGACGCTGTTTTCAACAATATGCCCCAGATGGCTATATCCCATGCTTGCGTCATCAAACGTAATACGGCCAAAGCTGTCTTTATCCCAGACTTCCATACCGTGGTAGCAACTTGCCCGTCGCGCCACAATGTTTGACCATACGCCAAGACGGGTAAGCAGTTTTTCGCTGGCGGCATTAATCGCCGACACCCGAAGCTGAGGCGGCGCATCGTTCGCCAACTGCTGGGGAACAACGTGATCCAGTACCGCAACGCGCAAACCGCTCCCCTGCAAGCCGCAGGCGACAGCCAGTCCCACCATGCCTCCGCCAACTATTGCTACATCAACACTTTGCACTATTTACTCCTGGAAACCGGAACAATCAAAACCGTAGGCCGGATAAGGCGAAGCTGCCATCCGGTATTTTTACGAACACGATGCCGGATGGCGGCGTAAATGCCTTATCCGGCCTACAGATCTGCTTAACGCGCAACCCAACCTAAGGTCCGCTGTGCCAGCGCATCGCGCGCAGGCGGTAATAACTCCATCGCCATTAAACCGATATTGCGCCCAATAACCAGCGGCGCCCAACGATTTGCAAACAGATGGACCAGACCGTTCGTTACGCCAATCGTCGTATCCCGGTCAACCTGACGACGCTGCTGATAGCGCGATAACACGTGCCAGGCGCCAATATCCTCGCCCGCGTCCTGTGCCGCTACCAGCGTTTCCGCCAGGCTCATGACATCGCGCAGACCGAGATTAAACCCTTGTCCGGCGATAGGATGCAACGTCTGCGCCGCATTGCCGACCACGACAGTCCGGTGAGTAAACACTTTCGCCGCCGTAGTAAGGGCAAGCGGATACGCGCTGCGCTTACCCGCCTGAGTAATTCGCCCCAGCCGCCAGCCGAACGCGGCCTGCAATGCATGACAGAACTGCGCGTCGGACCAGCTCAGCACCTCATCGCGCTGGTCGAGCGGGTGACACCAAACCAGCGAACATCGGCCATGCGACATCGGCAACATCGCCAGCGGGCCATTGGGAGTAAAACGTTCAAAGGCGCGTCCCTGATGCGGGATAGCGGTCGCGACATTCGCTATCACCGCTAACTGTTCGTAAGGCTCCTGACGCCAGTCAACGCCGCAGGCTGACGCCAGCGCGGAGTGGGTACCGTTAGCCGCCACCAGCACGCCGCCAGCTATCACTTTGCCGTTTTCCAGAGTGACGTTAACTTGCTGTTGGGTACGCGACACGCTGGCTACGCGCTCCGGGCAGTGCAGCGTAACGCCTGGCGCTTTACGCAAGAGCGCAAACAGACGCAGCCCGATATCATGCAGCTCCGCAACGTGACCCAACGCTGCCAGGCTGTAGTCCTGCGCGTCGAGAGTCACAAATCCGGCATGACCGCGATCGCTGACGTGTACGGTGTTGATTGCCGTTGCGCAATCGGAAATCGCCTGCCAGACGCCAATTCGCGCCAGTTGCTGGCAAGTGCCCGCCGCCAGCGCAATCGCTCTGGCGTCAAAGCCGGGATGACCGTCGGCTTCAGGCGCTTTCGCTTCAATCAGGTGTACCGGCAACGTCCCATGACTGAACTGAGAGATGGCCAGCGCCAGCGTTGCGCCTGCCATGCCGCCGCCAACGATAATGACGCTCATTGCTGCCGCGCCGCCGCCATTAACGCCTCAATGTCATCCGCCTTCTTCACAACGCCAGCGGTCAGGTTTTCATTACCGGTTTCGGTAATGACAATGTCATCTTCAATTCGAACGCCAATGCCGCGATACGCTTCCGGCACGTCGGCATCCGGCGCGATATAGAGGCCTGGCTCTACGGTCAGCACCATGCCCGGCTCCAGGATGCGGGAGCGATCCGGCCCATAAACGCCGACATCATGAACATCCAGCCCCAGCCAGTGGCTCAAGCCATGCATAAAGAAAGGACGATGCGCATTTTCGGCAATCAGTTGATCAACCTCTCCTTGCAAAATCCCCAGCTTCACCAGCCCGGTTATCATGATGCGCACGACTTCGCCGGTCACCTCCTGAATAGAGGTACCAGGACGGAACAGTCGCAGGCTGGTCTCCAGCGATTCCAGAACGATGTCATAAATTTCACGCTGAGCTGGCGTGAATTTCCCGTTCACCGGGAAAGTACGCGTGATGTCGCCCGCGTAACCTTTATATTCACAACCTGCGTCGATAAGCACTAAATCGCCGTCGCGCATTTCACTTTCGTTTTCAGTGTAATGCAAGATACAGCCATTTTCGCCGCTGCCGACAATGGTGTTATAGGAGGGATAGCGCGCGCCGTGGCGATTAAATTCGTGGTGAATTTCCCCCTCCAGCTGATACTCAAACATCCCCGGACGGCATTTTTCCATCGCGCGGATATGCGCCAGCGCGCTAATTTCCCCGGCGCGGCGCAGGACAGCAATCTCTTCCGGCGATTTGAACAGGCGCATCTCATGGACGATCGGTCGCCAGTCAGTCATGGTGGCCGGCGCGGTCAGATTCTGGCGGGAGCCTTTACGCAGCTTCTCCAGCGCAGCCAGAACAATCTCGTCGGCATACGCATATTCGCCCTGCGCGTGGTACACCACATCCAGACCATTAAGCAACTGAAAGAGTTGCTGGTTGATTTCGCTAAACGCCAGCGCCCGGTCAACGCCCAGTTTTTCCGGCGCGGCATCCTGTCCTAAACGGCGACCAAACCAGATTTCCGCCGTCAGGTCGCGAACGCGGTTGAACAAAACGCTGTGGTTGTGGGTGTCATCACTCTTAATCAGTACCAGCACGGCTTCCGGTTCGTTAAAACCGGTGAAATACCAGAAGTCGCTACTCTGGCGATACGGATATTCACTGTCTGCGCTGCGCGTCGCCTCCGGCGCGGCAAAGATCAGCGCGGCGCTGCCGGGCTGCATTTGCGCCAGTAATGCCTGGCGACGGCGTTGGTATTCCTGCTGAGTCATGACATGGCCTCCATTTCGTTTTTTCTTAGTGTAGCGTCGGTTTACGCACTTCCGGCGCGGTCGGCTGTTGGCGCGTGAAAGTGTCATGACATAACAGCGCCGCAACACGGACATATTCGATGATCTCTTCGAGCGACATCTCCAGCTCTTCCTGATCTTCGCTCTCATCATAACCAAGCTGCGCAATATTACGCAGGTCGTCAATCGCTTCACCCGTTTCGCCGGTGACTTTATCAAGTTTAGGCTGCGTTACGCCGAGGCCAAGCAAAAAGTGGTTAACCCACCCGGCTAATGCATCTGCGCGATCGAATACGCTGACATCGTCGCCTTCAGGCAGATAAAGCTGAAAAAGAAAGCCGTCGTCTTCCAGCGCGTCGCTGGTCGCCGCGTGCATTTTGCGCAGCGCCTGAGCAAGCTCATGCCCGAAGGCCAGACCTTCGTTCGTCAGGTCGTGCAACAGCGGCTGCCATGAGCTGTCGTTGTTGCCGCCGCAAACCATCCCGCTGATTAAACCATGCATTTCAGCCGGGGTCAGACCGGCCCCTTGTTGATTCAAAAACCGGTTCATTTCGTTGTAACCAGGCATTTCGTTCTGTATAGACATAAGCATTCGTCATCAAAGGGAGGATATTCATGATATGCTACCACTTTGGACCCTGGTGAACCAGAAAAGGGCTTGTATCTTCACACCAGGGTAGCTATAGTGTCGCCCCTTCGCGGACCCTGGGTCTGGAGACGAAGGCAGCGCAGTCAATCAGCAGGAAGGTGGCATGTCTGCACAACCCGTCGATATCCAAATATTTGGCCGTTCACTGCGAGTGAATTGCCCGCCTGACCAAAGGGATGCGTTGAATCAGGCTGCGGACGATCTGAATCAGCGGTTGCAAGATCTGAAAGTTCGCACTAGAGTCACAAATACTGAGCAGTTGGTTTTCATTGCCGCATTGAATATCAGCTATGAGTTAACTCAGGAAAAAGCGAAGACCCGCGATTACGCGGCGAGCATGGAACAACGTATTCGGATGCTACAACAGACCATCGAACAGGCGTTGCTTGATCAAGGTCGCATAACCGAAAAAACGGGCCAAAACTTTGAATAACACTTTTCGCTTTACTATGGTAAAGTGATTGTGAAAACAGAATTTCTCTGAGATGTTTGCAAGCGGGCCAGTCCCCTGAGCCGATATTTCATACCACAAGAATGTGGCGCTCCGCGGTTGGTGAGCATGCTCGGTTCGTCCGAGAAGCCTTAAAACTGTGACGACACATTCACCTTGAACCAAGGGTTCAAGGGTTACAGCCTGCGGCGGCATCTCGGAGATTCCCCTTCTGACTGGCGACAGCCATGACGCAACTTCCCGAACTCTCTTTATCACGACAAGAAATCCGCCGAATGATTCGGCAACGTCGCCGTGCGCTAACGCCAGAGCAGCAACGCCGCTTTGGTCAACAGGCCGCCGCCCGAATGCTCAGTTTTCCTCCCGTCGTGATGGCGCACACTGTCGCCGTGTTTCTCTCCTTTGATGGCGAACTCGACACCCAGCCGCTGATAGAACAGCTATGGCAAGCGGGCAAGCGCGTCTACCTTCCGGTTCTTCATCCCTTTAGCCCTGGCAACCTCCTGTTCCTGCACTATCATCCGCAGAGTGCGCTGGTGACCAACCGCTTAAAGATCCAGGAGCCACGGCTTGATGTCCGCGACGTATTGCCGCTGGCAAAGCTGGATGTGCTGGTAACGCCATTAGTGGCGTTTGACGAAGACGGGCAGCGCCTGGGGATGGGCGGCGGATTTTATGACCGCACGCTACAAAACTGGCAGCAGCATAAGATCCAGCCCGTGGGCTACGCGCATGATTGCCAGTTAGTAGAAAAGCTGCCGGTTGAAGAGTGGGATATCCCGCTGCCTGCGGTGGTGACGCCATCCAAAATTTGGGAGTGGTAGCCGTGTTTTGCCGATTGACAGCGTCGCTTTTTTGACCTAAATTTCTCGGTGAAGGGTGAGGGAGGCGAACCTCCCTCCTGCGTACTCTCTGTTAATATGCTGGGCAAGCGATGATTAACAGGATCAGCAGCATGATGACGTATCTCATCATCGTCCCTTTCCTTTTTAGAGCCCCTGCCTCGGTAGGGGCTTTCCCGTTTCAGCGCTATGCTGAGCCCTTATCGTAAATTCCTTTGATTGCTGTACAACACGCAACGCTGCCTTTAATTACCAATTGCGGCAAGGCTCGAAAACAGAATGTATGCGTTACACGAAGAGATGTTGAGGCAGGGAAACCAGAGAAAGGATGGGCAGGTCATCTCCTGCCCATTTAGAGGAAATTAGTACAGCAGACGGGCGCGAATGGTGCCCGGAATCGCCTTCATCGCCAGCAGCGCTTTCTCCGCCACATCGCCATCGGCTTCTATATCAATCACCACATACCCCATTCGGGCGGAGGTTTGCAGATACTGTGCGGCAATGTTAACGCCCTGCTCGGCAAAGATCTGGTTAAGCGCGGTCAATACGCCCGGGCGGTTTTCGTGGATGTGCATCAGGCGACGACCGCCGTGCAGCGGCAGCGACACTTCCGGGAAGTTCACGGCGGACAGCGTCGAGCCGTTATCCGAGTACTTAATCAGTTTTCCTGCGACTTCCAGACCGATGTTTTCTTGCGCCTCCTGCGTCGAGCCGCCGATATGCGGCGTCAGGATCACGTTATCGAATTCGCACAGCGGAGAGGTAAACGGATCGCTATTAGTGGCCGGTTCCGTCGGGAAGACGTCGATAGCCGCCCCCGCCAGATGTTTCGTCGCCAGCGCGTCGCACAAAGCCGGGATATCCACCACCGTACCGCGCGCGGCGTTAATCAGCAGCGAACCCGGCTTCATCAGGGCAATCTCTTTTGCGCCCATCATGTTTTTGGTGGAGGCGTTTTCAGGTACGTGCAGACTGACCACATCGCTCATATTCAGCAATTCAGACAGGTGCTGCACCTGAGTTGCGTTACCAAGCGGCAGTTTATTTTCAATATCATAGAAATAGACATGCATCCCCAGCGATTCCGCCAGAATGCCCAACTGCGTTCCGATATGGCCGTAACCGATAATGCCAAGCTTTTTACCGCGCGCTTCGAACGATCCCGCCGCCAGTTTATTCCATACGCCGCGGTGCGCTTTGGCGTTCGCCTCCGGCACGCCGCGCAGCAGCAGCAACAGCTCGCCAATCACCAACTCCGCCACGGAACGGGTATTCGAGAATGGCGCGTTAAAAACCGGAATACCGCGTTTTGCCGCCGCATTTAAATCCACCTGGTTGGTGCCGATGCAAAAACAGCCAATCGCCACCAGCTTCTCTGCGGCGTTAATCACTTCTTCTGTCAGATGAGTACGGGATCGCAGACCGATGAAGTGGGCATCGCGGATGGACGCTTTCAACTGTTCAGCGTCCAGCGCGCCCTTGTGATATTCAATGTTGGTGTAACCTGCCGCACGAAGGCTTTCCAGCGCCTTTTGATGCACCCCTTCAACCAGCAGAAATTTAATTTTATCTTTCTCCAGCGATACCTTTGCCATTTCCCCGATCCTGTCTTTTTTTGCCATCTGATGTTGTGTGTGGATTTGCATCCGTCCTTCAACATATCAAAAAAAATTATCACGGCAATATGAACGTTTGCGCCAGCGTCGTGAAGGAATCGCATACAGCGGGAAATAGCAGATGAAAATACCGGGAATAACTTTTTCTTTGGAGGGATCGGCAGGGCAAACGATTAAACGTGATACATGTCACCAAATTTGCCCTGACCGAATTTTTTACGCGGCAGGAAATACGCCTGGCGGGATCATTTTACGATGGTTTTCACCCCGTCCGGCGTGCCGATCAGTGCGACATCGGCGCCACGGTTGGCGAACAACCCTACGGTCACGACGCCCGGAATCGCGTTAATGGCATTTTCCAGCGCGATGGGATCAAGGATTTCCATACCATAAACATCCAGAATCACGTTGCCGTTATCCGTGACCACGTTCTGACGGTACTCCGGACGCCCGCCCAGCTTCACCAGTTGACGAGCGACCGCGCTGCGCGCCATCGGAATCACTTCAACCGGCAACGGGAATTTACCAAGAATATCTACCTGCTTAGAGGCATCCGCAATGCAGATAAATTTCTCCGCCACGGAAGCAATAATTTTCTCACGGGTTAATGCCGCGCCGCCGCCTTTGATCATCTGCATATGACCGTTGATTTCGTCCGCGCCATCGACATAGATACCCAGGCTATCCACTTCGTTGAGATCAAACACATGAATACCGAGGCCTTTGAGTTTTTCAGTCGAGGCGTCCGAGCTGGAGACCGCGCCTTCAATCTGGCCTTTCATTGTGCCCAGCGCATCAATAAAGTGTGCGGCCGTTGAGCCTGTACCAACGCCCACAATGGTGCCGGGCTGTACATACTGAAGTGCCGCCCATCCTACCGCTTTTTTCAGTTCATCCTGCGTCATAGATCGTTTCGCCTGTGGTGTGAAAATACAGCCGCATTATAGAACATTGTCGGGAAAAATCTCCGTGTCCGTACACAGGCTACGGATTTCATCTGTACCGACGGCAAATTTATGTCATAGTGCGGAAAAAAATAACAGGAGCATGACACAACAATGAAACGTCCGGACTACAGAACACTACAGGCGCTGGATGCCGTTATACGTGAACGAGGATTCGAGCGCGCCGCCCAGAAGCTGTGCATCACGCAATCCGCCGTCTCACAGCGCATAAAACAGCTTGAGAATATGTTCGGACAACCTTTGTTGGTGCGTACCGTTCCTCCTCGCCCCACGGAGCAAGGGCAAAAATTACTGGCTCTGCTGCGTCAGGTTGAACTGCTGGAAGAAGAGTGGCTGGGCGATGAACAAACCGGCTCTACGCCGCTGCTGCTGTCGCTGGCGGTTAACGCCGACAGTCTGGCGACCTGGCTGCTTCCGGCGCTGGCGCCGGTGCTGGCGGACTCCCCTATCCGTCTCAATTTACAGGTGGAAGATGAAACGCGCACGCAAGAACGTCTGCGTCGCGGCGAGGTGGTGGGCGCGGTGAGTATCCAGCATCAGGCGCTGCCCAGTTGCCTGGTAGACAAACTGGGCGCGCTCGACTATCTGTTTGTCGCGTCAAAGCCGTTTGCCGAGCGCTATTTCCCCAATGGCGTTACCCGGTCGTCGCTGCTGAAAGCGCCCGCCGTCGCGTTCGACCATCTGGATGATATGCATCAGGCCTTTTTGCAACAGAATTTCGATCTACCGCCCGGCAGCGTGCCGTGCCATATCGTTAATTCATCCGAAGCGTTTGTACAGCTTGCGCGCCAGGGCACGACCTGCTGCATGATCCCTCACCTGCAGATTGAGAAAGAGCTGGAAAGCGGCGAGTTGATCAACTTAACGCCTGGTTTGCTACAACGCCGGATGCTTTACTGGCATCGCTTTGCCCCGGAAAGCCGGATGATGCGCAAAGTGACCGACGCGCTACTGGAGTACGGGCACAAGGTGCTGCGTCAGGATTAGCCTCTCAATGAATGCCGGATGGCGGCGTGAACGTCTTATCCGGCCTGCATGACCCATTATTCCCCCGTCGCTTCTTTGAAATTCATCACAAAATCATTGCGTTCAGGCGGCAAAAAACGAGAACACCGGGAGAAAACGCGGCCTGGAAGCGCCCAGGCCGGGCGAGATTACTGCGTGCTGGCGGCCGTTGTCGACGTCTGCCCTGTTCCAGGTTCAAGCTGGAATACCACATCGACCTGATCGTCGAACTGAATGGTCGGCTGCTCGTAAGTTTCCTGCGCGGATACCGGCGCAGCATCTGCGGCTTTCATCATTCGCACCACCGGACTCGGCTGATAATTAGAGACATGGTAACGAACGCTGTAAACCGGCCCCAATTTGCTGTTAAAACCGGCTGCCAGCGCTTGCGCCTGATGAATCGCGTCATCAATGGCGGCTTTGCGGGCCTTGTCTTTATAGGCGTCCGGTTGCGCTACGCCCAGCGACACCGAACGAATCTCGTTCAGACCCGCCTTCAGCGCGCCGTCCAGCAGAGAATTAAGTTTATCTAACTGACGCAGCGTCACCTCAACGGTTCGCACCGCACGATACCCTTTCAGAATGCTTTTACCGTTTTGGTAATCATAATCCGGCTGCGTGCGCAGATTCGCCGCGCTAATGTCTTTTTTCGCAATCTGATTTTGCTCAAGGAAGGAAAGATATTGCGCCACGCGCTCATCGGCCTGCTTCTTCGCCGTCGCCGCATCCTTCGCCGCGACGTTCACTTCAATCGCTAAGGTGGCGATATCAGGCACAGCATCGACGCTTGCCGTACCGGAAGTCACGATGTGCGGGCCTTCCGGCAATTCGCTTGCCTGCGCCGACATTGCACTTAAACCCACTAATGCCGCCAGGGCCATCACTTTGAACTTCACAGTCTCTCCTCCATATTGCAGTCATTGCCCTGATATACAGGGCGCATGCAGGCAAGCTTAGCGGATATCGGCCTGTTGTCCATCAGACAACGCTTAGTTGAAAAGCGCGTGCATATGCGCGACGCCTTCCCGCGCCAGTTGGAAGGCGATAAGCCACATCACCCCCCCAACCAGAATGTTGATAATGCGTTGAGCTTTCGCCGTACGCAGTCGAGGCGCAAGCCAGGCCGCCAGTAGCGCTAACCCAAAAAACCATAAGAACGACGCGCTAATCGTGCCGAGGGCGAACCAGCGCTTTGGCTCCATAGCCAGTTGTCCGCCGAGACTGCCCAACACGACAAACGTATCCAGATAAACGTGCGGATTCAGCCACGTTACCGCCAGCATCGTAGCAATAATTTTCCAGCGCCCCTGCTTCATAACCTCGGCGCTGGCCAGCTCCAGATTACTGCTCATTGCCGTTTTCAGCGCGCCAAAACCGTACCATAACAAGAACGCGACCCCGCCCCATGTGACCAGCGCCAGCAGCCACGGCGACTGCATCAGCAACGCGCTGCCGCCAAAAATACCGGCGCTGATCAGGACTAAATCACTTAACGCGCAAAGCAGCGCTATCATGAGGTGGTACTGGCGACGAATTCCCTGATTCATCACAAACGCATTTTGCGGGCCAAGCGGAAGGATCATGGCGGCGCCAAGGGCAAACCCTTGAAAATAATAAGATATCACGTTAACTACCCTGAGCTGTTTTTCTTAAAGGCAGACTATAGCGCGGGAATATTATTAGCGGAAATTGATAATTTTAATCACTAATAAGAAAAGCTAATAAAGAGACTGAATAACGGATGGCGGCTACGCTTATCCGCTCAATAACCAGAGAATACTGGAGGCGGATAAGCGCAGCGCCGGCAGGCAGCGCGGGAGAAAAATTACTCCGCGACGTTATCTTTCACACGTTTAAAATTGACGTCCATCTGCGGGTACGGGAAGCTAATACCAGCGGCGTCGAATTCACGTTTAATACGTTCCAGCACGTCCCAGTAGACATTTTGCAGGTCGCTGCTTTTACTCCAGACACGCACCACAAAATTAATTGATGAGGCGCCCAGCTCATTCAAACGTACCGTCATTTCGCGATCTTTTAAAATACGATCGTCGGACTCGATAATCGTCGTTAGCAGCTGTTTCACCTGATCGATATCCGAATCGTAGGCCACCCCAATAATGAATTCGTTACGGCGAACCGGCTCACGAGAATAGTTGATGATATTTCCCGCGATAATTTTGCCATTCGGAATCACAATAATTTTGCCGTCTACCGCGCGCATTGTTGTGGAAAAGATTTGCACATTCAGTACCGTACCGGCAACGCCGCCTAAATCGACATACTCACCGGCGCGGAACGGACGGAACATAACCAGCAATACCCCAGCCGCAAGGTTAGAAAGCGATCCCTGTAATGCCAGGCCAACGGCTAAACCAGCGGCGCCCAGTACGGCAATAACCGAGGCGGTTTGAACCCCCACACGACCCAGAGCCGCAATCAGCGTAAAAGCGATAACCCCATAGCGCACCAGTGCAGAAAGAAAGTCGGCCACTGTCGCATCAATATGACGCGCACGCATCAGACGATTTACCGTATTGGAGATCACGCGCGCTACAATCAAGCCGATGATGATAATAGCGATAGCCGCAACAATATTCACAGCATAGCTGAGCAATAACGCCTGGTTGCGTACCAGCCAGGTGCCCGCACCATTTATGCTGTCGACAACATTCAAATCTTCCATTCAATATTCCTTGGTCATAGCAAAACAAGCAAATGAGATCATTCTCACGAAAAGAACTTTTTAAAGGTAAACAAAAACAGAGGAATATGCCATTTTTCGGCATCATCCCGAAACCAAAAAAGGCAGGTACACTGTGAGTTGGCCGGATGAAAGCGCTAACTAACGCCGCTCTCCGGAAATAACGATAAAAAAATGGCTTCCCGAGGGAAGCCATTTCAATCAGCAGACTATATTACAGAACGTCAATCGCGTTCAGTTCTTTAAATGCTTTTTCCAGACGAGCGATCATCGAAGTCTGGCCAGCACGCAGCCATACGCGCGGGTCATAGTATTTCTTGTTCGGCTGATCTTCGCCTTTCGGGTTGCCCAGCTGACCTTGCAGATACGCTTCGTTTTCTTTGTAGTAGTTCAGAACACCTTCCCAGGTTGCCCATTGGGTATCGGTATCGATGTTCATTTTCACTACGCCGTAGCTTACGGAGTCTTTGATTTCCTGAGCAGTAGAACCGGAACCGCCGTGGAAAACGAAGTTCAGGCTGTTGTGCGGCAGGTTGTGTTTCTTAGAAACATAGTCCTGAGAATCACGCAGAATAGTCGGAGTCAGAACCACGTTACCCGGCTTGTAAACGCCGTGTACGTTACCGAAGGAAGCGGCAATGGTGAAACGCGGGCTGATTTTGCTCAGCTCAGTGTACGCGTAATCAACGTCTTCCGGCTGAGTGTACAGGGCAGAAGCGTCCATGTGGCTGTTGTCCACGCCGTCTTCTTCACCACCGGTGCAACCCAGTTCGATTTCCAGAGTCATGCCAATTTTGGACATGCGCGCCAGGTATTTGGAGCAGATTTCGATGTTTTCGTGCAGAGACTCTTCAGACAGGTCAATCATGTGAGAAGAGAACAGCGGTTTACCGGTAGCCGCGAAGTGTTTTTCACCCGCGTCCAGCAGACCGTCGATCCACGGCAGCAGTTTCTTCGCGCAGTGGTCAGTGTGCAGGATAACCGGAACGCCATAATGTTCAGCCATCTGATGAACGTGATGCGCGCCAGAGATAGCGCCCAGGATTGCCGCGCCCTGAGGTACGTCAGTTTTCACGCCTTTACCCGCGATGAAGGACGCGCCGCCGTTGGAGAACTGAACGATGACCGGTGCTTTAACTTTTGCAGCGGTTTCCAGAACAGCGTTGATGGAATCAGTGCCCACGCAGTTAACTGCCGGCAGAGCAAAATTGTTTTCTTTTGCTACCTGGAACACTTTCTGTACGTCATCACCAGTGATCACGCCTGGTTTTACGAAATCAAAAATTTTAGACATGTTTCGTTGTCCTGTATCGTCGGGCTTTGGGAAAAAACACGGGCCGCCCTGAATGTCAGATCGGCGATAAATCAACGGGCAGGAATCCCTGCCCGTAACGATTACTTCTTAGCGCGCTCTTCGAGCATCGCTACGGCTGGCAGAACTTTACCTTCCACGAATTCGAGGAATGCGCCGCCGCCAGTAGAAATGTAGGAAATTTTGTCAGCAATGCCGAACAGGTCGATTGCCGCCAGGGTGTCGCCGCCGCCAGCGATGGAAAACGCTTCGCTATCAGCGATGGCATTCGCCACGATTTCAGTCCCTTTACGGAAGTTCGGGAACTCAAACACGCCAACCGGGCCGTTCCACAGAATGGTTTTGGCATTCTTGAGGATTTCAGCCAGCTGCTGAGCGGAAGCATCGCCGATATCCAGGATCTGCTCGTCTTCTTTCACGTCGTTAACGGATTTCAGAGTCGCCGGTGCGGTTTCGGAGAACTCGGTGGCAACGCGAACATCGGTCGGAACCGGGATATCGCAAGTGGTCAGCAGACGTTTTGCTTCGTCAACCAGGTCAGCTTCGTACAGGGATTTACCGACACTGTGGCCCTGAGCGGCAACGAAGGTGTTGGCGATACCGCCGCCGACAATCAGCTGGTCAGCGATTTTAGACAGGGAATCCAGAACGGTCAGTTTGGTAGATACTTTAGAACCACCAACGATAGCCACCATCGGACGAGCCGGTTCTTTCAGCGCTTTACCCAGCGCATCCAGTTCAGCGGCCAGCAGCGGGCCTGCGCACGCAACGTCAGCAAATTTGCCGATACCGTGGGTAGAAGCCTGCGCGCGGTGCGCAGTACCAAAGGCGTCCATCACGAATACGTCACACAGGGCAGCGTATTTTTTAGACAGCGCTTCGTCGTCTTTCTTTTCGCCTTTGTTAAAGCGAACGTTTTCCAGAACCACCAGCTCACCTTCGGCCACGTCAACGCCGTCCAGGTAATCTTTGACCAGGCGAACCGGGTTAGACAGTTTGTCTTTCAGGTAGTTAACAACCGGCAGCAGAGAGAATTCTTCGTTGTACTCGCCTTCGGTAGGACGACCCAGGTGGGAAGTTACCATCACTTTCGCGCCCTGTTTCAGAGCCAGTTCAATGGTCGGCAGAGAGGCGCGGATACGCGCGTCGCTGGTCACTTTCCCTTCTTTAACAGGTACGTTCAGATCCGCACGGATAAAAACGCGTTTCCCGGCCAGATCCAGATCGGTCATCTTAATTACAGACATGGTGAATCCTCTCAATGATGCTTAAAGTTTTGTCGACGCTGACGCGTCGAGCCTGAAACCAACTGCGGCCATCGCTAACGTGGTGTCGAGCATCCTGTTAGCAAAGCCCCATTCATTATCGCACCAGACCAGCGTCTTGATCAGGTGGGCGCCACTGACCCGGGTTTGCGTGCCATCAACAATGGCACTGTGCGGGTCGTGGTTAAAATCTATCGAGACCAACGGTGATTCCGTATAGTCAACTATACCATGAAATGCACCTTGTGCTGCTTTTTGCAGCAACTGGTTGACTTCACTGGCTTTTACTGGTTTTTTTACCGTCACGCTTAAATCGATCGCCGTCACATTAATGGTTGGAACGCGCACCGCAATCGCCTCAAAACGATCGTTAAACTGCGGGAATATACGCGTAATGCCTGCCGCCAGTTTTGTATCTACCGGGATAATCGACTGGCTGGCCGCGCGCGTGCGCCGTAGATCGGAGTGATACGCGTCGATCACCTGCTGATCGTTCATCGCGGAGTGGATCGTCGTGACGGTACCAGACTCGATGCCGTAAGCATCATCCAACAATTTAATGACGGGAATTATGCAATTCGTGGTACAGGACGCGTTTGAGACAATACGATGTTCCGCACGCAGTTGGTTCTGGTTCACGCCAAAAACGACGGTGGCGTCAAGATCGTTGCTGCCCGGATGAGAAAAGAGCACTTTCTTCGCGCCTGCGGCAATATGCGCCTCGCCATGCTCCCGGTTGCCATATACGCCCGTACAATCCAACACGACATCCACGCCCAGTTCGCGCCACGGCAGATCCGCCAGCGTTCTTTCATGCAGAATACGAATGACATCGTCGCCGACAAAAAGCTGCTCGCGCTCGTGGCGAACCTCCCATGCAAAACGCCCGTGGCTGGTATCGTATTTCAACAAATGCGCCATGCCTGCGGCATCCGCCAGCTCGTTGATGGCCACCACGGTAATTTCCGCCCGACGTCCGGATTCATACAAAGCACGAACCACGTTACGCCCGATGCGACCAAAGCCATTAATCGCTATGCGTACGGTCATAGGTCTCCTGCAAGGCTATCCCGATTCAGATGAGGCTGACAGAGTAATGCAGCTCATCGTCGAGTAAAACCTCACCTGTCGCAAACTGCGACTGATTGGTTAATTGTCGAACATTTAATTAACTGAAACGCTTCAGCTAGAATAAGCGAAACGGGGAATAAAAGGAATGTTTGTCCAGTCGAAGAAGACAGTTATCTGACCTGCATCACATTTCATGGCCGCTTACGCTGCAATTTATTCCATATTTAAGAATCACCAGTACATCCGTCAGATCTTTTCATCGTCGCGTCACAAATACTGATTTATATCAGAAAGCGCTGTCGCCAGCGTCTATATTATCAGCGCCACGTCCGAGTCTCGGAGTCCTGTAACGATGACTGTATCTCACCACAACGCCTCTACAGCGCGCTTTTACGCGCTTCGTCTGCTTCCCGGCCAGGAAGTGTTTTCCCAATTACACGCCTTTGTGCAACAGAACCAATTACATGCCGCCTGGATTGCAGGGTGTACCGGCAGTCTGACCGACGTTGCGCTGCGTTATGCCGGGCAAGAGGCGACCACATCGCTCACCGGCACGTTTGAAGTTATCTCGCTAAACGGCACGCTTGAATTGACCGGCGAGCATCTGCATCTCGCGGTATCGGATCCCTACGGGGCCATGCTCGGCGGCCATATGATGCCAGGGTGTACCGTGCGTACCACGCTGGAACTGGTTATCGGCGAGCTGCCAGCGCTGACGTTCAGCCGTCAACCGTGCGCCATTTCCGGTTATGACGAACTGCATATTTCTTCCCGTTAATTGACGACTCTTTAAGAGGTACTTTATGGCGCGTCGCCCGTTTTCCAGCCAGTCTCTGGTGCTGATTGTCATCGCTATTGCCATCAATATGATTGGCGGACAGCTTATTAGCATGTTGAAGCTGCCTATTTTTCTCGACTCGATCGGCACCTTAATTAGCGCGGTACTGTTAGGACCGTTCATCGGCATGTTGACTGGGCTTCTGACCAACTTGCTGTGGGGGCTGCTTACCGATCCTATCGCTGCCGCGTTTGCCCCGGTAGCGATGGTTATCGGTCTGGTCGCCGGGTGGCTGGCGCGCGCAGGCTGGTTTCGTACCCTGCCCAAAGTGATCGTCAGCGGGGTCGTCATTACGTTGGCGGTGACGCTGGTCGCCGTACCGCTTCGTACCGCGCTTTTTGGCGGCGTTACCGGTAGCGGCGCTGATTTGTTCGTCGCCTGGATGCATTCAATGGGCCAAAACCTGGTGGAGTCAGTCGCGATTACCGTCATAGGCGCTAATCTGGTCGATAAAATTCTGACGGCGATCATCGTTTGGGTGCTGCTGCGTCAGCTACCGTTACGTACGACACGGCATTTTCCTGCGATGTCAGCCGTACGCTAAATGCATCCGTTTACCTCGTTAACCTTATGGGCGTTGGCGGCCTGCACCACGCTGCTACTCCCTGCGCAGACCGTGCTCCCGGTTTATAGCGCGGCGGCCTTCCTCTGTCTGCTGGCGCTGAAATCAACGCGGCGGCGGGCGAAGTATGTCGCCTGGCTGATGCTGTCTTTAGGGTTTGGGCTATGGCTGGTACATGGCGGTTGGCTAACGGAATGGATAAGCGGGCAGCCTCGCGATCCGCAGCGCTGGGTATATGCCGTTACGCTATGGCTACGTCTGCTGGCGATCGTGTCGACGTCGCAGCTATGGATGCAGTATGTGCCGGTTCAGCGATTTATTCGCGCCCTGTTCGCTTCACGTCTGCCGCCCGGCATCGCTTACCTGTTCGCTGGCCCGCTGCTGGTCGTCGAACAACTCAAACGACAACTGACGATCGTTCATGAAGCCCAGCGCGCGCGCGGCGTACCGCTGGATGAAGGCTGGTATCAGCGGCTACGGGCTATGCCTGCGCTGATCGTGCCGCTTACGCAAAATGCGCTTAACGATCTGACAATACGCGGCGCGGCGTTGGATATGCGGGGGTTTCGGCTGCATCGAGCCCGAACCACGCTGTGGGCGCCGAAAGATAGCATGTTACAACGGGTTGCGCGGTATGGCATGGTACTGCTAATACTGGCGGAAGCGGGAGTGTGGATATGGTTACGTTAGAGCAGTTTCGTTATCTTCCGTCCGATGCGACACGCCCGCCGGCATGTTTTGATTTCCACTATTCAACACCCGGAATAGTGGCGATAGTCGGCGATAACGGCAGCGGAAAAAGTACGCTGGCGCAACTGATGGCTGGCTGGTATCCGGATTATCTTCCCGGTGATATTGACGGCACAGGCTTACTGCTTGGCGTCCCTATCGGGCGGCTCCCGCTGGTAGAACAGTCGCCCACCATCCAGTTGGTGCAGCAATCGCCTTATTTACAGCTTTCCGGCTGTACCTTTAGCGTAGAGGAAGAGGTGGCGTTTGGCCCGGAGAATCTCGGCCTCCATGAAGCGGAAATTCTACGGCGCATTGACGAGGCGCTGACCCTGACAAACTGCCAGTCGTTACGCCATCGCCATCCCGGCACGCTCTCCGGCGGCGAAACGCAGCGGGTAGTGATTGCCAGCGCGCTTGCCATGCAGCCCAGGCTATTAGTTCTTGATGAAGCCTTCAGTCGGCTGACGTCAGCGGCCACCGGGACGCTGCTGGAACGGTTACAACAGTGGGCGCTGGAACGACATTCTCTCATTGTGCTTTTTGAGCGTAATCATTTTCCTTTTCTGACGCGATGCCAGCGGGTATGGCAATTGCGCGACGGAGCGCTAACCCCATTATGTTGACGTTAAATCAGGTCGCTTATCGCTGGCCAGATGCCGCAGCCGACTGTCTGCACGCCATCTCGCTTGAACTTCGTGACGGCGAATGGCTGGCGTTGACCGGCGATAACGGCGCGGGAAAATCAACGCTGTTACGGATTATGGCCGGCCTGCTTTCCCCCACTTCCGGCTCGGTAACGCTTAATGGAGAGCCGATTGCGCAGCTTAAAAATCGTCAACGCGCCGCCGCTATCGGCGTACTCTTTCAGGAAGCGGAAAACCAGATTTTCCACAGCAATGTCGCACAAGAGGTCGCTTTTGGGCTGAAACTACAGCGCTTATCGGCGGAGGATATTTCACGGCGCACGCAGGCCGCGCTGCGGTTATGCCAGCTAACGGACGTCGCCGAGGCGCACCCGCTTGATCTGCACGCCGCGCAGCGCCGGATGGTGGCGGTCGCCAGTCTGGAGGCGATGGCGCCGCCTGTGTTATTGCTGGATGAACCCAGCCGGGATTTTGACGCCCACTGGCTAACCGTATTTGAACACTGGCTGGCGACATGCCGGGCACGGGGAACCAGCGTCGTCGCGATTAGCCATGACGCTGCGTTTACCCGGCGTCATTTTTCACGGGTGGTACGGCTGGAAAACGGCAGGTTGTCAAAGGGGGAATAAAAAACGGGTCGCCGAAGCGACCCGTTTTATGCCGTATTAAGGATTACAGCAGCGCTTTCGCTTTGGCGATCACGTTGTCCACCGTGAAGCCAAACTCTTCAAACAGCAGCTCTGCCGGGGCGGACTCACCGAAGGTGGTCATGCCGACAATAGCGCCGTTCAGGCCGACATATTTGAACCAGTAGTCAGCGATACCCGCTTCAATCGCCACACGCGCAGAGACCGCTTTCGGCAGCACGGATTCACGGTAAGCCGCATCCTGCTTGTCGAATGCGTCGGTGGACGGCATGGAAACCACGCGCGCCTTCACGCCTTCGGCAGTCAGTTTTTCGTAAGCGGCAACCGCCAGCTCAACCTCAGAACCGGTCGCAATGAAGATAATCTGCGGCTGGCCCGCACAATCTTTCAGTACGTAACCACCGCGGGCGATATTCGCCAGTTGCTCTTCAGTACGTTCCTGCTGCGCCAGGTTCTGACGGGAGAGGATCAGCGCGGTTGGGCCATCCTGACGCTCTACGCCATATTTCCACGCCACCGCGGATTCCACCTGGTCGCACGGACGCCATGTGGACATGTTCGGCGTTACGCGCAGGCTTGCCACCTGCTCGACCGGCTGGTGCGTCGGGCCATCTTCGCCCAGACCGATGGAGTCGTGGGTATAGACCATCACCTGACGCTGTTTCATCAACGCTGCCATACGCACTGCGTTACGGGCATATTCGACGAACATCAGGAAGGTGGAGGTGTACGGCAGGAAACCGCCGTGCAGGGCGATACCGTTGGCGATAGCGGTCATACCGAATTCACGCACACCGTAGTGAATGTAGTTACCCGCTGCGTCTTCGTTGATAGCCTTAGAACCGGACCACAGGGTCAGGTTAGACGGTGCCAGGTCTGCAGAGCCGCCAAGGAATTCCGGCAACAGCGGACCGAAGGCTTCGATGGCATTCTGGGACGCTTTACGGCTGGCGATTTTGGATGGATTCGCCTGCAGTTTAGCGATGAACTCATTCGCTTTCGCATCGAAGTCAGCCGGCATGTCGCCTTTCATACGACGAGTGAATTCAGCAGCTTCTTGCGGGAAGGCTTTCTCATAAGCCGCGAATTTCTCATTCCATGCAGACTCTTTCGCCTGGCCGGCTTCTTTCGCATCCCACTGGGCGTAGATTTCAGACGGGATTTCGAACGGCGCGTATTTCCAGCCCAACTGTTCGCGGGTCAGCGCGATTTCCGCGTCGCCCAGCGGCGCGCCGTGGGAATCGTGGGTACCCTGTTTGTTCGGCGAACCGAAGCCGATGATGGTTTTGCACATCAGCAGGGACGGTTTGTCAGTCACGGCGCGAGCTTCTTCCGTGGCGCGTTTAATGGCATCGGCATCGTGACCGTCAATGCCACGGATAACGTGCCAGCCGTAGGCTTCAAAACGTTTCGCGGTGTCATCGGTGAACCAGCCTTCAACGTGACCATCGATAGAGATACCGTTGTCATCATAGAACGCGATCAGTTTGCCCAGTTTCAGAGTACCAGCCAGAGAGCACACTTCGTGAGAAATGCCTTCCATCATGCAGCCGTCGCCCATAAAGACGTAGGTGAAGTGGTCAACGATATCGTGGCCAGGACGGTTAAACTGCGCCGCCAGAGTTTTCTCGGCAATCGCCATCCCGACGGCGTTGGCAATACCCTGACCCAGCGGGCCAGTAGTGGTTTCAACGCCAGCGGTGTAGCCCACTTCCGGGTGACCAGGGGTTTTTGAATGTAGCTGACGGAAATTCTGCAGTTCGGACATCGGCAGGTCATAGCCGGTGAGGTGCAGCAGGCTGTAAATCAGCATCGAACCATGGCCATTGGACAGCACAAAGCGGTCGCGGTCGGCCCAGGACGGGTTGGTCGGGTTGTGGTTCAGGAAATCACGCCACAGGACTTCGGCAATGTCAGCCATACCCATCGGGGCACCCGGGTGACCGGATTTGGCTTTCTGTACTGCGTCCATGCTCAGCGCACGAATAGCATTGGCAAGCTCTTTACGTGAGGACATTTTGACTCCAGATCGGATGTTGAAAGGCCATGCCCGTAACGACTTGACGACAGCGCGTTTTGGGCTACGCCGGAAAATTTGCCAACAATTTACCCCAAGCCGCGCGTCATGTACATGGAACATCCTTTTACCGCTTCAGAAATCTCCGGATCGTGCTCGCATGTTGCGCAATTAGCTAACTTGCCTGCCATGCTTTTCTTTATACTTAACCCAGGCGCTAATTCATCTGCAACGGGCGCATTTCAAAATAATATTAATTCGTATGGAAGAGAAAAATGAAAATTCGCGCTTTACTGCTTGCTTTGGGCATGGCGACGGTGCTGACCGGTTGCCAGAATATGGACTCTAATGGACTGCTTTCTTCGGGCGCTGAAGCTTTTCAGGCCTATACGTTAAGCGATGCGCAGGTAAAAGCGCTGAGCGATCAATCCTGTCAAGAGCTCGACAGCAAAGCGAAAATCGCGCCGGCGAGCAGCGAATACGCTAAACGACTGACAAAAATTGCCGCCGCGCTGGGGGATAACATTAACGGCCAGCCGGTGAACTATAAGGTTTACGAGACGAAAGACGTCAACGCGTTTGCCATGGCGAACGGTTGTATCCGCGTCTACAGCGGACTGATGGATATGATGACCGACAACGAAGTTGAAGCCGTGATCGGCCATGAAATGGGCCATGTCGCGCTGGGTCATGTAAAGAAAGGGATGCAGGTCGCGCTGGGCACTAACGCCGTGCGCGTCGCGGCGGCATCGGCAGGAGGAGTTGTCGGCAGCCTGTCGCAATCACAGCTTGGCGATCTTGGCGAAAAACTGGTGAACTCGCAGTTCTCTCAGCGTCAGGAGTCCGAAGCGGATGATTATTCTTATGATCTGTTGCGCAAACGCGGTATCAGTCCGGCAGGACTCGCTACCAGCTTTGAGAAACTGGCAAAACTGGAAGCGGGTCGTCAAAGCTCGATGTTCGACGATCACCCGGCGTCCGCCGCACGCGCACAGCATGTGCGCGATCGTATGAGCGCAGACGGGATCAAATAACCCCCCGAACAGTGCCGGATGGCGGCGTGAACGCCTTATCCGGCCTACAAGCATCAATCAGCTGTAGGCCGGATAAGCGCAGCGCCATCCGGCAAAACAACTTACTCGCCCTTCTTCGCCGCCTGGATATAGAGCATTTCTAATGCCAGCGTCGCGGCCGCCAGAGCGGTGATCTCCGACTGATCGTAAGCCGGCGCGACTTCCACTACATCCATACCGACAATGTTCAGATCTTTCAGACCGCGTACCAGTTTAATGGCGCGATCGGAGGTCAAACCGCCGATCACCGGCGTACCGGTGCCAGGCGCAAACGCCGGGTCCAGACAGTCGATATCAAAGGTCAGATAGACCGGCATATCGCCGACGATCTGTTTCACCTGAGCGAGAATATCATCCACGCCGCGATCGTTGACCTGGCAGGCATCCAGCACGGTAAAGCCATTGTCTTTGTCAAACTCAGTGCGAATACCGATCTGTACCGAATGATGCGGATCGATCAGGCCTTCTTTCGGCGCGGTGTAGAACATCGTGCCGTGATCGAATTCGCAGCCGTTAGCGTAGGTATCGGTATGCGCGTCAAAATGTACCAGCGCCATTTTGCCAAAATGTTTCGCGTGGGCGCGCAGCAGCGGCAGCGTGACGAAGTGGTCGCCGCCGAAAGAGAGCATACGCTTGCCTGCAGACAGCAGTTTTTCAGCGTGAGCCTGTAATTTTTCGCTCATTTCACGGGCATCGCCAAACGCATACACCAAATCGCCGCAGTCCACGACGTTCAGGCGCTCGCGCATGTCAAAATTCCACGGGAAACGGTGATGTTCCCAGGCGAGGTTGGTCGACACCTGACGGATCGCCGCCGGGCCATGACGACCGCCAGCGCGACCGGACGTTGCCATATCAAACGGTACGCCAGTGATCACCCAGTCGGCATCGCTGTCATACGGCTGGAAGTTCATTGGCAGACGTAAAAAACCAAACGCATTAGAAACCAGTGAGTTATCGTACTGATGACCTAAGGTGCTCATGGCAAAAACCTCTTCTTAGTCAATATAAAAAAACCCTCCCGCGTCGTTAGGCCCGACGAGGAAGGGTTTGAATTTGTTTACGGCTCAAAGTTTACTCTGACAGGCCGCATTATTGAAGTCAGTTTAGCCAGGTACAGTAGACAACGCCCGAAAAAAATATATATCCAGCGCAAATCAGTAGGCTCATACGTCCATCGCGGTCAGTTAAGAGGCCTTAGGGAGTTGCCGCTGTAAAAACTCAAGCACTAATGCATAAAACAGCGGTGTTTTTCCTGGCGTCTGGAAAATGGCGTGACCGCTACCGGGAATGAGGGTCATCTCCGCCTGAGGCAGCAGCCGGTACAGCTCGGTAACTTCTTCAACGGTGAAAAATTCATCCCGGTCGCCGTCCAGTAATAGCACAGGAATGTGGATTTTTTTCACCTCTTCTTCCGCCAGCGATGTGGGCGTTGTCCACATTGGCCAGACACCTTTGAGGAACGTGCGCCAGTAGTCTTTTTGCTCTGGATGATGCATGTTCTGATAAAATTTAACCATCCCGGGCGCATCCGAAGCCATTTTATCCAGATCGCGATCCGTCAATTGCCCCTGAGGCATTCCTTTACCATAAAAAATTTCCATCCCCTGCATGTAATGAGCCGTAGCAAAGCGATGCGTTGCGCCGCCGACGATAGCAGCGCGCGCTAGATCCGGGTATCGGCTGGTTAGCTTCAGAACGACCATGCCGCCATCGCTGTAACCCATCACCAGCGGTTTTTCCAGCTTCAGCGCTTTAACAAAAGCCGCCATATCTTCCGCCATCAGATCATAGCTAAACGTTCCTTGCGGGTTATTCGTCAATCCATGTCCACGACTGTCCGGCATGATGACGCGAAAATATCGAGATGCCTCTTTCGCTAATCCCTGCCAGCTTTTCGCCGTCAGACCACCACCGTGAATCAACAGCAGCGGAGGCCCCTCGCCCTCTTCAACGTAATGAATTTTGATACCATTCGCTTCCACAAATTTATCTTTGTCCATCGTTGTTGCTGAAGCATTTATTAAAAATATAATATTGATAATAAAAATAAATGCTAATTTAAAAATATGATTCATAACACCTCGCCAATCACTTTCCGTGTAAAAGACCATATTATTCAGATTGAACAAAAATAACATCAAAATCGATTTGTATCATTTTCACTTATTTACCGGGGAGACCCCGCATCCTCTTTTTACTGAACGTAAAAAGCCTTTCCGCGATTAGCCCCAACGCGAAAAGGCTCTGAAGTCAGAAAAGTGCCACCTTATTCATTCTGGCTGTAATTCAGGATGACTTGAAGGTCTCTTCCTGAATTGCATTTGGCGCTTTCTTTATTCCTTCGTCTGACAAGACGAGCTTGACTCGCTAAATGCCGTGGCCGGAATTTTCACAATCGCTTTTTTAACCGGCGCAGGTTTACCACGCGTACAAAGCGGACGGTGGATCTGGTTGGGATAAAAAAGCGCGAAATCGCCAGGATTTAATGTAACGAACTGCTCATTAGCGACACATTCAGGAAAGATGATGTCATCAGGAAGATGCTCAAGCTCCTTTATCCTGGTATCAATTTTGTTGGAATAGCCAATCTCCTCATAACCGCTTAGTAAAATCTGAACATCGATATATTTTTTATGAAGTTCAGCTTTGCGGTTTAACGAAGAGTGTGTTTCTCCTTCGCTTATCATAAGAAATGACTCCGGGAAAGAAAGTTCATATCTACCAGCAGGCTGGTCTTCAGCTATTTTCACCGCTTCGATGATAAGTTTTTTAATAATGTGGTTAACGTAAGGTAATAAAGTAAGCTGCTCTATATTTCCATATAGCATACTATAGTTATCCTAAATAATGGTCGTGATTATAATTATCAGCCAATCAGGTACTGGTAAATACCCTCAGCCACAGGAATACCTTCTTTTAAACATTTTTCTTTATAGGCGATTTGCGGATCGTTTGGCGCCAGCACTTTATCAACACCGGGCATCGGTTTTACAGCCCTTAGCTCATTGACCATTGTGCTCATTATTGAGGAAAACAGCGGATTGCCCAACATCTGCGGATCAATAACGATAACCAGACTCGCTAACTTGCGCATCTTGTCATAGTCGCCATACATCCGAACAATATGGTTGCTAAAGTTTGCCCCCATCAGGACGCCCGTGAGCGCATCAATCGCCAGGGCAATACCAGAACCTTTGTGTCCGCCAAAGGGCAGCAGATTTTCAATTTTATGCGGATCGGTAGTGATATGTCCCTCTTTATCCAGCGCCAGGCCGTGACCTATTGGTTTCCCGGTTTCTTTGGCGTGCAGAATTTTACCAAACGCAATGGCGCTGGTCGCCATATCGACGATCATCGGATGGCTGTCTTTAACGGGGAAGCCGAAGGCGATTGGGTTAGTCCCCAGAAAGCGCTCCGCGCCGCCATACGGCGCAACGCAGGTATCCGTTTGCGTCATGGCGATAGCCACCATTCCCTGGCTTGTCGCCTGCTCAATGAACCACGAGAGCGCGCCGCAGTGGGACGTATTTTTGACGCTGACGAAGCCCAGCCCCGTCTCTCTCGCCAGACTAATAGCGTGATCTGTCGCCTTTATCAGCGCGCAGTGTCCCATTCCATCATCAGAGTCCAGAATAGCGACAGAAGGCGAAATCTGTTCAATGCTGAATGTTGCTTTTGGATTGAGCCCGCCTGCGTTCAGGCGGGTACAATAGTGCTCTACGCGAATAACGCCGTGGGAGTGAACGCCGGTAATATCGGCATGAACCAAAACGTCGGCTACCTGCTGCGCCGTTTGCGCGTCAAGACCCGCCTGGGTGAGTTTATTAAACGCCAGCGCTTTCAATTCATTTTCTTTGACTAATATTGTTGACATAACTATCCCGCTATTAAAATTTGATAACGCCTTTAACCAATTTTTTGTTTTCTACCACGTTCTTCTGGTACTGGTTGCCGAACGTATAGAAATCGAATTCCTGGTTTTTCATCATTGTTTCGCTAATAGCGCCCTGAGCCATGAGCTCAATGACACATTCGAAGTCTTCCCGCGTCGCGTTACGGCTGCTCAATAGCGTGGTCTCTTTTTTATGGAAGGTCGGATCGTCAATGACGAGCTCGCCGATATACAGCCCGATGAAGACGATTTTTCCGCCGTGACGAATCAGATCGACAGCGCGGCTCATGGAGGATTTATTGCCGGTGGCATCAAGCACAGTGCCGGCTAATTCACCGGAGAAACAGGCTTTCAGCGCATCAATATAGTCGTCTGACGACGGATCGAGCGTTGCAACGCCTACCTTTTCGGCTACCAGACGACGGCGTTCGGCGTCAATATCAGCTACCGCGACGCGAGCGCCTTTGGCTTTTGCTATCGCGGCGGCGGCCAGCCCAATCGGCCCGGCGCCGACCACCACAATGTTTTGCTGCGGCTTCACGTCAGCGCGGCGTACTGCGTGGGCGCTGATGGCGAAACACTCAACCAGCGCGCCCGCGCTGTCGGTGAGGTTATCCGACAGTTCAACCAGATTTTGTTCACGAACGGCCAGATATTCGCTAAAGCCGCCGTCCTGGTGAACACCATACAGCGAGACGTTCTCACAGCAGTTGGTTTTTCCTTCCCGGCAGGCTGCGCAAGCGCCGCAAGGAATACAGGGAATAACGCTATAGCGTTGGCCAACCTTCGCCGTGCTGCACGATTTACCCAATATTTCCGCCACGCCGCAAATTTCATGACCCAGCACGCGCGGATAGGCAAAAAAGGGCTGGCGGCCGGCAAACGCATGGATATCGGTGCCGCAAATACCAACCGCTTTAATTTTTAACAGTACTTCATCGTCTTTTAAATGAGGAATATCCCTTTCAATGTATTCAATATTTCCCGGATTATTACAGATAAGCGTTTTCATACTTAACCCTTTGAAGATAAACGGTGAATGGTGGCCGTGACGCCATGTAACTCAATATGGTTAAAGGCCTGCTGAATGTCGTTTAAAAAGTCTGCGTTGTCGCCGGCCAGCGTTCCAAAGATGCTATTTATCTGCAGCAAAGACAGCGCTTGTTCCCATCGCGTGTTTTTATTTTTAATAGCCGCATTGAAGGTATCATTGAGCGGGTCGGCCACACTCTGCCCCTGAGAGAGGGTATTAATGACGTAATGGAGCCAGCCCGCAATCAGCGTCGCCAACGCCCTGCCCTTAACGCCGCGCGCCTGGAGCGTCAGATAAGGATCGACGGCCCGCTGAGGCAGCTTCTGAGAACCGTCCATCGCAATCTGTCCGGTCTTATGTTTAATATTCGGGTTGCTGAATCGATCAATGAGCAACTGCGCATATTGATGTACATCTACCGCCAAATTCGGGCGCAGCGATTTTGCCTGCTCTTCCGTCATTAAATGATGTACGGCGGTTTTAAAAGCGTCGTCTTCCATGCACTGATAGATAAACTCATATCCAGCCAGGCTGCCGTTATAGGCGAGAAACGAATGGCTGCCATTCAGCATACGAAGTTTCATTTCTTCATAGGGAAGCACGTCCGAGACGAACATCGCCCCTGCTTTATCCCAGTCAGGACGACCGGCAACGAAATTATCTTCGATAACCCACTGACGGAAATCCTCGCATACGATGCCGCAGGGATCGGCAAAACCGATCTGGTCTTTAATCATGTCAAATTGCTCTGGCGTCATTGCCGGCACGATGCGATCGACCATGGTGCCAGGAAAGGTGACATGCTTCGCTATCCAGGCCGCCAGTTGCGGATCAAGATTATCGGCAAACGTAACGATCGCCGTTTTGGTCAAATGACCGTTTTCCGGAATGTTATCGCACGACAGTACACTAAACGGGGGAAGCCCTTGCTGGCGGCGTATCCGTAGCGCTTCGACGATCAGTCCGAGTGCTGACCGGGGATGTTCAGGATCGGCAAGATCGTGTTTGATGAGCGGATGGCTGAGATCGAGCGTTCTGGACCGCGGATCGGTGCAGTAACCTTTTTCCGTTATCGTCAACGAAACAATTTTTACCTGCGGCTCAGTTAGCTTCTCGATCGCCGCCTGAATACCTGACTTCGGCGTATGCAACGCACCGGTGACGGTACGAACCAGGCGACTGTTGATGGCGCTGGCTGACGTTTCCACCACTGAAAACAGCCCCTCTTGCGCATTTAGCGCATCCACCAGCTCCGCATCGCCGAACAGATTTAGTTCAAAAATCCCCCAGCGGTTGCCGGTTATCTCATTCGTGAGATCGTTATAAACAGCCTGGTGACCACGGTGAAAGGCGCCAAATCCAATATGTACGATGTTGGCTTCCATTCCCTGACGTGAATAAGTCGTTTTGAATTGGTGCCTTGCGGCGTCTAACTGGCGAGCTATGGTGTCCATGAATTTTTCCCACTCCTTTTTTGTTTACCAATTCTGCTTAAACAACATACCAAAATCCGTGAATATGATCACACTCACGGCACCATATTCTTTACCCTGGTATGCTGACTAATAGACAATGAATAAAAATAATTTATTTATCAATTAGTTATAAAATGCGTTTGTCAGGATAAATTTTACGATTCACAAAAGCGTGAGTTTGATTAGAAAAATCGGCCACGAATTGGCATACCACCCATACAACCAGCAATCATTAAACACCATGAAAAACAATATCTTATTGAATAACACGCCCGCTGCGAGCGTATATGTCACGCATGATTGGTTCAATAATTACCCGAAATACAGCAAACCAAATCTGATAATTTGTCTAGTGAATTAATGAACTCAATTTATTATCAGCATCAACGTTAACCTAAGAACATCAGTTACGGTTTTGATCATCCGGGTCGCTGCTAAAGCGATGGGGAGTGAGCCGCCTTTAGACGTAATTGGCAAATTAATCCATTGATTAAAAACAGGAAAAAATTAATGAAGACGCAGATTAGGCACGTTGAAACAAAGCTTTCAAAGCCCCTCTGGCCGAGGTCTTAGTTGACGCGAAACATGGCATAATAGCCATTTCGAACTGGTAACCACGACGATTACGCTGGAAGACGGTTCAACTGGCACCGGATATTCCTATACCGGCGGAAAGGGAGGGTATGCAATTAAAGCGATGATCGATCACGATCTTGCCCCGGTACTGTCAGGGAAAGAGGCGCTGCGATTGACGATATCTATGACTTTATGGAATAGCATATTCACTATATGGGTTGCGGAGGCATCGCGTCGTTTGCGATGTCTGCGGTGGATATCGCCCTTTGGGATTTGAAAGGCAAACGTGAAAAACTGCCGCTGTGGAAAATGGCTGGTTGAAGGCGGCGCGTCTGTCGACGAATAGCGGTCGTTTGGTATGCTCGCTCGGTATGCAGGAATTACACGTCAGACTGGTTTCCGCATTCGAGACTGGCTGACTGGAGGTTCACAGTTTCCCGATCGAGCAATATACCAAACATCCGCTGGTGGTCGACAATTATCGCGCCGTGGCACCGGACACCTACGGCATTGGCGTAGAGTTTGACTGGGATAAGCTGAGCGTTTACGAAGCCTGATTCCCTCTCTCCGGGCTTGTTTTTGGCGGCAGGCCCGGTTAATCGCTGACAAAAATGTCATCCGCCTGAAAATAGCCGTCAGGTGGCGAAGAAAAAATCATCAAAATCTTCCAGCGAATCATCCTGTTGGAAGATTTTTACCAGCTCATTTTTACTGTTTTCAAGATGGGTCCACGAGGCCTGTCTGGCCTGCTCAGCATCGCGTTTTTGCAATGCAAGGAAGATACTACGGTGATCTTCCACCCATTTCATTCTTAACTCTTTCTTATGTAAATACTTATAGTTTAACTGCTTCCAGCGCGGATTTTCGGTCCTGACAGCCCGCCACAGCTCGGCAGATTGTTTCATTAATACACGATTTTGCGTGGATTCCGCGATGATATTGTGGAACTGGCGATCCAGTTCTTCAAATTTGTCGCTGTCGCCGCCAATCTGCTTTTCCTGCTGCTCAATAATACGTTTAAGCTGCTTAAGTTCATTAAATCTTATTTGCGTAGCGGCAAAACCGGTGATGTTGCTTTCGATGACCTGCCGGGCCTGTAGCAATTCAAAGGGGCCAATGTCTGAGTAAGGCAAGAGCGCTTTTTGATTGATTTTCTCCAGACTATCAATAAAGTAAGTGCCTGCGCCTTGCTTAACCTCTACCACTCCCTTCAGCTCAAGCATAATAATCGCCTCACGAATCGTCGTGCGGCTGGTTTGAAAACGCTCGCTGAGTTCTCTCTCCGCCGGAAGTCGCTCGCCAGCTTTAAATACCCCTGAATAGAGTAGTTCTTCTATTTGCAGCCCTATATCAAAATAGCGCCGCTTGGTTAAAATTTGTTCCATGCACATACCTATGTAGACAGCAATTGCTCCACTTGAGGGTAGTGTAAACAAATCCTAATGTTTATGGTAAACAATTTCCCTGCCAGAGAGTGGTCGTTTCTTTCCCGCAACCTACGGCTATGCGCGTCACACAGTCCTTCCCCACCAGACTCGGCAGGAAGGCGCTGATTCCCATAACGCATATTTGACGTTTGATGCCGGGTTTATTTGCGGCAGGGCGGCGGCGCATACCCGTTGTTGTCCGCCGGGAAAGCCTGCGAGGAACAAGGCGGTAGCGTATTTGTTGCTTTACCCTGCAATGCAAAGGCGGCAAAGCCGATGACGCCGATGTTGCGTACATCGCCCTGCGCGGAGTGGGCCGCATAAGCGTCAGCTACGTCGGCGAACTGGAATGCCGCCTCAGTGTGTTTATCTTTGCGAAACCCTTTAATCGCCAGTGAATCGCCGGCGTTAACAATATAGCCATGATGATTCTGCGAGCCTGCTTTTCCGTTCAACACGTCCAGGCCATCAACCGTTGCGACGATTTCGTAATTGGTATCATGACTGTAATTACGAATATATAACTGATAGTTCATCCCTGATCTTGCAGGAATACTATATTGCCATTGTCCCATTGATGCGTTGTAGCGACGAGTAATTGGAATCGAATTAAAATTAGCGTCGCGCACAGCATATTCAAGATCGCTGATACGTATACTATAAACTTTATCGTAACCTGACGGATATTGAGTGGAGTAATTTATTACCACCATTTCGGCAGGTTCTCGATCGGCACGTTCTACCGAAACGCTTTGTACCGATGAATGCACGTCGCCGCCCCAGGCGGTGCCGACGTCGGATGAAGAGCCATTATTAGATTGCATTCCGCTGGAACAACCGCCTAACATCAAAAACAAGCCAACAATGACGGCATTAAATTTAAATTTGCTCATACTTAACCCCCTTTTTAATTATTAGGGGGATTGTAGGCCCATAAAATTACATAGAGAAGCGGCACCGCTGATAATTAAGAATTTATAAAATATAAAAGGGTCGATTTAAATAATTAAATCGACCCACAAGCGGAATACTCTTAATTACTCATCTTCAAGATAAGTATAACCGTACAGTCCCGCTTCAAATTCCTCAAGGAACTGCTGCTGCAACGCATCGTCCAGATCCGTCTGTTTTACCTGGTCGCGGAAATGCGTTAACAGCGTTTTCGGGTCCAGTTGTACATATTGCAGCATATCCGCAACGGTATCGCCTTCGTCCGACAGCTCAACCTCGACGCTACCATCCGGGAAGACAAACACGTCAACCGCTTCAGTATCGCCAAACAGGTTGTGCATGTTACCGAGGATCTCCTGATAGGCGCCGACCATAAAGAAGCCGAGCATCGGTGGATTCTCTGGATCGTATTCCGGCATCGGCATCGTCGTGGCGATACCGTCGCCATCGATATAGTGGTCAATAGCGCCATCGGAATCACAGGTTATATCCAGCAGCACGGCACGACGTTCCGGTACCTGATCTAACCCTTCCAGCGGCAGCACCGGAAAGAGCTGATCGATTCCCCACGCGTCCGGCATCGACTGGAACAGCGAGAAGTTGACGTACATTTTGTCCGCCATCCGCTCTTGCAGTTCGTCGATAATCGGGCGATGCGCACGGTTTTGCGGGTCCAGTTGCTTCTGCACTTCATGGCACATGCTGAGATAAAGTTGCTCCGCCCAGGCGCGCTCCTGCAAACTAAACGCGCCGGAAGAGTAGCCGATATGAATATCGTGCAGATCCATTTGGCTATCATGCAGCCATTCACGCAGCGAGCGGCGGGTGCCAGGCTTATGCATCTCCTGCCAGGTTTCCCACAGATTTTGCAGCGCGCGCGGCGCATCTTCAGCAGGGGCAGTCGGATCCGTGTATTCGTTACGCTCCACGCCGATAATGTTAGAGACCAGTACCGTATGGTGCGCAGTGACGGCGCGGCCAGACTCGGTAATCAC
Source organism: Salmonella sp. SAL04214 (assembly GCF_046550615.1). Taxonomy (NCBI): domain Bacteria; kingdom Pseudomonadati; phylum Pseudomonadota; class Gammaproteobacteria; order Enterobacterales; family Enterobacteriaceae; genus Salmonella; species Salmonella sp. SAL04214. The sequence continues at coordinate 312,454 of NZ_JBGDXT010000001.1, read as the reverse complement.
CGTCGGATGCGGTAAACCATGCTCTTCGCAGGCATCGCCAATCGCCCAGATGATGTTATTGGCATATTCGTTCAGGCCATAGTTCACCGAACAGTCGGACTGCGAGCGGGTACCTTCATAATCCACGCCCAGACCGCCGCCCACGTCGAAGCACTGGATATTAACGCCCAGCTTATGCAGCTCAACATAGAAACGCGCGGATTCGCGCACGCCGGTCGCGATATCGCGAATGTTCGCCATCTGCGATCCCAGGTGGAAGTGCAACAGTTGCAGACTGTCCAGACGCCCGGCGTCACGCAGGGTCTCCACCAGTTGCAGCACCTGGGTCGCCGCCAAGCCGAATTTTGATTTTTCGCCGCCGGAGGATTGCCACTTACCGGACCCCTGAGAGGCCAGACGCGCACGCACGCCCAGACGAGGAACCACGTTCAGGCGCTCAGCTTCTTCCAGCACAATCGCGATTTCAGACATCTTTTCGATGACCAGATAAACCTTATGGCCCATCTTCTCGCCAATCAACGCCAGCCGAATGTATTCACGGTCTTTATAACCATTACAGACGATCACGCTACGGGTCATGCCGGCATGCGCCAGCACCGCCATCAATTCCGCTTTCGACCCCGCTTCCAGCCCCAACGGTTCACCGGAATGGATAAGGGACTCGATCACGCGGCGATGCTGATTGACCTTAATCGGATAAACGAGGAAGTAGTCGCCGTTATAACCGTAAGATTCACGCGCACGCTTAAACGCCGCGTTAATTGAACGCAAACGGTGTTGCAGGATCTGCGGGAAGCAGAACAGCGCCGGCAGACGCTGGCCTTGCGCTTCGCGCGCTTTCACCAGTTTGGCAAGATCGACACGCGCTTCCGGTACGTCGGGATCGGGGCATACGCTAATATGGCCCAGCTCGTTGACGTCGTAGTAGTTATTGCCCCACCAGGCAATATTGTAAGTGCGCAGCATCTTGCTGGCTTCCTGGGAGCTCATTGCAACCTCCTGCATGGAGCGTAGTACACCCTGTTCGCCTGCTGACGAAGGCGAACCCATAGACATGTCGTCAGACATAGCGAACCTCAATTTTTATTAGCAAGTGTAAAACAGTTGACCACTATCGCAATCCGAAGACGCGATAACAACCCATAGACAAGCGGATTTTCCAGCAGATAGCGCTGATGCTCCGCCTGCGCGACCGGTTTCTTTTTCATATCATTGTAAACACGTAACCGAACTCACAGATAACGGTTCGGCGAAACCACGAGAAAACTCTTGCGTTAACAAGAGCGCCCTTGTTCAGTCTTCAGCGCCATTGCCGGCTCTGGAATCCTGAGAAGCGCCGAGATGGGTATAACATCGGCAGGTATGCAAAGCAGAGATGCAGATTGCGGGGGACATGCGCGCACCAGAACGATGCGACAAATTCAGCAGAATACAACGGTTCATTATCTCGTATCACCTCCACGGCCGCCTCGTAAGACGAACCCACAAGCCAAAGCAACGTTTTAACCCGGCTGGAAGTGGCGACACGAAGAAAACGTCGTGTGCTTTTGTATGAGCCGCGCGTCGCGTTTTATACCCAGAACGCAGAAAAAAAGCAAAGCATAAATGCGCATAATGTCAGCATTATCAGAAACGTTTACCGCCTGATTTTGACCGACATTGCGACGGCCTTCAAAAAAAGCTGGAAATTGGGCGAAGAAGTGACCTAAAATAGCCGTCCAGATGTTAATCCATCCATACTGATTAACACTCAGACTGCCAGTGTCAGCGACCTTCAGACTCATGGTAGAATCTTCTGTCATGACTATTCCGCACAACAGTTTGAGCTAACTAAATTCTCCTTAGGTGAAATTAAATATGGCAAAACACCTTTTTACGTCTGAGTCCGTATCAGAAGGGCATCCTGACAAAATCGCAGACCAAATCTCTGATGCCGTGTTGGATGCTATCCTGCAACAGGATCCGAAAGCACGCGTCGCCTGTGAAACCTACGTTAAAACCGGCATGGTTTTAGTTGGCGGTGAGATCACCACCAGCGCCTGGGTCGATATCGAAGAGATTACCCGTAATACGGTGCGCGAAATTGGCTATGTGCATTCCGACATGGGCTTTGACGCCAACTCTTGCGCGGTACTGAGCGCAATTGGCAAACAGTCTCCGGATATCAACCAGGGCGTTGACCGCGCAGACCCGCTGGAACAAGGCGCGGGCGACCAGGGCCTGATGTTTGGCTACGCGACAAATGAAACCGACGTACTGATGCCTGCGCCAATCACCTACGCGCACCGTCTGGTACAGCGTCAGGCTGAAGTGCGTAAAAATGGCACCCTGCCATGGTTGCGTCCGGATGCAAAAAGCCAGGTCACTTTCCAGTATGACGACGGCAAAATCGTCGGTATCGACGCCGTGGTTCTCTCTACGCAGCACGCAGAAGATATCGACCAAAAATCGCTGCAAGAAGCGGTGATGGAAGAGATCATCAAACCCATTCTGCCGTCTGAATGGTTAAATACGTCCACTAAGTTTTTTATCAACCCAACCGGTCGTTTTGTTATCGGCGGCCCGATGGGCGATTGTGGTCTGACCGGTCGTAAGATCATCGTTGATACCTACGGCGGTATGGCGCGTCACGGCGGCGGCGCCTTCTCCGGTAAAGATCCATCTAAAGTTGACCGTTCTGCAGCTTACGCTGCGCGTTATGTCGCGAAAAACATCGTGGCGGCAGGTCTGGCGGATCGCTGTGAAATCCAGGTCTCCTACGCTATCGGCGTAGCGGAGCCGACGTCCATCATGGTGGAAACGTTCGGTACTGAAAAAGTGCCTGCTGAACAGTTGATTCTGCTGGTGCGCGAATTCTTCGACCTGCGCCCGTACGGCTTGATTCAGATGCTGGATCTGCTGCACCCGATCTACAAAGAAACTGCGGCTTACGGCCACTTCGGTCGCGAAAACTTCCCATGGGAAAAAACCGACAAAGCGCAACTGCTGCGCGACGCTGCCGGTCTGAAATAATCGCCCGCGCCTGACGCTGTTTTTCAGTCAGGGAAACCATACCGTACTTATCAAGGCCAGCGCCCTGCTGGCCTTTATCATTGCTGATACACGCAACGTTATCAGATATTCCAGCGTGAATTTATACTGACCTTTTTGTGATACGCAGCACAATCCACTCTCCCCTTTCGTTTCTTCGACTACACTTTTTATCATTCAGTTTCAGTCATCATGAAAGCGGTTACATTCATTTTCATTAAGAACTGACCGCATCACTATCGGTATGCTAATTCTGCGATGAAAATATTACATAATTTTTCAACTTTGTCTGAATACCAGGCGATTGATATGGTTATAAGATTATTAAAACTATTATTTTTCAGATAATTAAATAATCACCGAGATAAATAGTAGTGTAAACGATTACACCATTGTGATTAGCCTCACATCTTTTTACGGCGTACTCACCTACTCTTAACATCGATAAAATTGCTAACCCAACCGGAGGGCATAATGCCTGACAATAAAAAACAAGGGCGTTCCAACAAGGCCATGACATTTTTTGTCTGCTTTCTTGCAGCCCTGGCAGGATTACTTTTTGGCCTGGATATCGGCGTTATCGCCGGTGCTTTACCCTTCATTACCGACGAGTTTCAGATTACCGCACACACTCAGGAATGGGTGGTCAGCTCCATGATGTTTGGCGCGGCCGTCGGCGCTGTCGGCAGCGGCTGGCTCTCCTTTAAGCTGGGTCGTAAAAAAAGCCTGATGATCGGCGCTATCCTGTTCGTCGCCGGTTCGCTGTTCTCCGCTGCGGCGCCTAACGTTGAAGTCCTGATTATTTCTCGCGTGCTGCTGGGTCTGGCCGTCGGCGTCGCTTCCTACACTGCACCGTTGTACCTGTCCGAGATCGCGCCGGAAAAAATTCGCGGCAGTATGATCTCAATGTACCAACTCATGATCACCATCGGGATTCTGGGCGCTTATCTGTCCGATACCGCGTTCAGCTACAGCGGCGCATGGCGCTGGATGCTCGGCGTGATCATCATCCCGGCCATTCTGCTGCTGATCGGTGTCTTCTTCCTGCCGGACAGCCCGCGCTGGTTTGCGGCGAAACGCCGTTTCCATGATGCTGAACGCGTCCTGTTGCGCCTGCGTGACACCAGTGCGGAAGCAAAACGTGAGCTCGATGAAATTCGCGAAAGTTTGCAGGTTAAACAGAGCGGTTGGGCGCTGTTCAAAGAGAACAGCAACTTCCGCCGCGCCGTGTTTCTTGGCATTTTGTTGCAGGTCATGCAGCAATTTACCGGGATGAACGTCATCATGTATTACGCGCCGAAAATCTTCGAACTGGCGGGGTACACGAATACCACGGAGCAGATGTGGGGCACCGTTATTGTTGGTCTGACTAACGTGCTGGCAACCTTCATCGCTATCGGCCTGGTTGACCGCTGGGGCCGCAAGCCGACCCTGACGCTGGGCTTCCTGGTCATGGCGATTGGTATGGGGATTCTGGGTACGATGATGCACATCGGCATCCATTCGCCGTCTGCGCAATACTTCGCTATCGCTATGCTGCTGATGTTCATCATTGGATTTGCGATGAGCGCTGGTCCGCTGATTTGGGTACTGTGCTCCGAAATCCAGCCGCTGAAAGGCCGCGATTTCGGCATCACCTGCTCCACCGCGACCAACTGGATCGCCAATATGATCGTCGGCGCAACGTTCCTGACCATGCTGAACAATCTGGGTAACGCCAACACCTTCTGGGTCTACGCTGGCCTGAACGTACTGTTTATCCTGCTGACCCTGTGGCTGGTGCCGGAAACCAAACACGTTTCGCTGGAACACATTGAACGTAACCTGATGAAAGGTCGTAAACTGCGCGAAATCGGCGCCCACGACTAATCCCTCCACGCTTCCTCCTGCCACAGGAGGAAGCGTTTTTCTTGCAGTCCCTCTTCCGTCGCACTATTCTCTGCCGCTATGAAAACCCCTCGTCTCCCTATCGCTATCCAGCAGGCCGTGATGCGCCGTCTGCGGGAAAATCTCGCCCAGGCGAACCTCAAGCTCGATAGACATTATCCGGAGCCGAAACTGGTGTATACGCAACGCGGCACCTCGGCGGGCACCGCCTGGCTGGAGAGCTACGAAATCCGCCTCAACCCGGTGTTACTGCTGGAAAACATCGACACCTTTATAGCAGAGGTCGTGCCGCATGAACTGGCGCATCTGTTGGTGTGGAAGCACTTCGGACGCAAGGCTCCGCATGGCAAGGAATGGAAGTGGATGATGGAAAGCGTGCTGGGCGTTCCGGCCAGACGTACTCATCAATTTGCGCTGCAATCCGTACGGCGCAATACCTTTCCCTACCATTGCCAATGCCAGCAACATCAACTCACCGTCCGCCGTCATAATCGGGTAGTACGCGGCGAAGCGGTTTATCGTTGCGTTCACTGCGGCGAACCACTGGTCGCCGGGTAGTTCCCGAAACGTCCGGGAACTTTCCTGAGCGGACTGATTGCATACAGACACAACTTTCGTTACGTTGCGGGCTCGTTTTGCTATGGAGTGTGCAATGTACCGTAATTTTTCTTTTGCCGCTGCGTTGCTGGCCGCAGCGTTTTCAGGCCAGGCCCTGGCCGATGGCATTAACAATTTTTCTCAGGCCAAAGCGGCGAGCGTCAAAGTCAATGCAGACGCTCCCGGCAGCTTTTACTGCGGGTGCCAAATCCGCTGGCAGGGTAAAAAAGGCGTCGTAGACCTGGAGTCCTGCGGCTATAAGGTGCGTAAAAACGAGAATCGCGCCAGACGCATTGAGTGGGAGCACGTTGTCCCCGCCTGGCAATTCGGTCATCAGCGCCAGTGCTGGCAGGACGGCGGGCGAAAAAACTGCGCTAAAGACCCGGTCTACCGCAAAATGGAAAGCGATATGCATAACCTGCAACCCGCGATTGGCGAAGTGAATGGCGATCGCGGCAACTTTATGTATAGCCAGTGGAACGGCGGCGAAGGTCAGTACGGGCAGTGCGCCATGAAAGTGGATTTCAAAGCGAAGCTCGCCGAGCCGCCCGCCCGCGCCCGTGGCGCAATCGCCCGCACTTATTTTTATATGCGCGACCAATACCAACTGAAACTTTCCCGCCAACAAACGCAGCTTTTTAACGTCTGGGATAAGCAGTACCCCGTTACCGCCTGGGAGTGCGAGCGCGATGCGCGTATCGCGAAGGTCCAGGGTAATCATAATCCCTATGTGCAACGCGCTTGCCAGGCGCGAAAGAGCTAACCTACACTAGCGGGATTCTTGTTAACCCATGCCCTGGATAGCCAAACGCCGGGGCCATGACGCGGATTTTTTTATTATGCGTATTCCCCGCATTTATCACCCTGAATTGTTGACGTCCGGTACGCAGATTTCGTTATGCGAAGATGCGGCCAACCATATTGGTCGTGTACTGCGCATGGGACCGGGACAAGCGTTACAGCTGTTTGACGGCAGTAATCAGGTATTCGATGCTGAAATCATTAGCGCCAGTAAGAAAAGCGTTGAAGTGCAAGTGATGAAAGGCGAAATCGACGATCGTGAATCGCCGCTGCATATCCATCTGGGCCAGGTGATGTCGCGCGGTGAAAAAATGGAATTTACTATCCAGAAATCGATCGAACTGGGTGTAAGCCTCATTACGCCACTGTTCTCTGAGCGCTGCGGCGTTAAACTGGATAATGAACGTCTGAACAAAAAGCGCCAGCAGTGGCAAAAGATCGCCATCGCCGCCTGCGAACAATGCGGGCGTAACCGGGTGCCGGAAATTCGCCCGCCGATGGCGCTGGAAGCCTGGTGCGCCGAGCAAGATTCCGGGCTGAAGCTCAATCTTCATCCGCGCGCCCATGCCAGCATCAACACTCTGCCGCTGCCGGTTGAACGCGTCCGACTGCTGATCGGCCCGGAAGGCGGGCTGTCGGCGGACGAAATCGCGATGACCGCGCGCTATCAGTTTACTGATATTCTGTTAGGACCTCGCGTTCTGCGTACTGAGACAACCGCGCTCACCGCCATTACCGCGCTACAGGTGCGTTTTGGCGACTTAGGATGAAGCGTTAACGGAGAAAATAATGATCAAGCTCGGCATCGTGATGGACCCCATCGCACACATCAACATCAAGAAAGACACCAGTTTCGCTATGCTGCTGGAAGCCCAACGTCGTGGTTATGAACTTCATTATATGGAGATGGCCGACCTTTATCTGATTAACGGCGAAGCCCGCGCCCGCACGCGAACGTTGAGCGTGGAGCAAAATTACGATAAATGGTACGAGTTCGGCAGCGAGCAGGAGATTAAACTTGCCGACCTCGACGTTATCCTGATGCGTAAAGATCCGCCGTTTGATACCGAGTTTATTTATGCGACCTATATTCTGGAACGCGCTGAAGAGGAAGGGACGCTGATCGTCAACAAACCGCAAAGCCTGCGCGACTGTAATGAAAAACTGTATACTGCCTGGTTTGCCGACCTGACGCCGGAAACGCTGGTAACGCGCAATAAAGCGCAGCTCAAAGCGTTTTGGGAAAAGCACGGCGATATCATTATGAAACCGCTGGACGGTATGGGCGGCGCGTCCATTTTCCGCGTTAAGGAAGGCGATCCTAACATAGGCGTTATTGCCGAAACGCTGACCGAGCTGGGCAACCGCTACTGCATGGCGCAGAACTATTTGCCCGCGATCAAAGATGGCGATAAGCGCGTACTGGTCGTCGACGGCGAGCCGGTGCCTTACTGCCTGGCGCGTATTCCGCAGGGCGGCGAAACCCGCGGCAACCTGGCGGCTGGTGGTCGCGGCGAACCCCGTCCGTTGAGCGAAAGCGACTGGGAAATCGCCCGCCGCGTTGGGCCAACGCTTAAAGCCAAAGGGCTTATTTTCGTCGGTCTGGATATTATCGGCGACCGCTTAACGGAAATTAACGTGACCAGCCCAACCTGCGTACGTGAAATTGAAGCGGAATACCCGATCTCTATCACCGGGATGTTGATGGACGCCATCGAAGCGCGTCTGGCGAAGTAAACGTTTATTGCCCGGTGGCGTGCGCTTACCGGGCCTGAGCAATCACGCCGCCCCGGTCGGATAAGGCGGCGCATCAGCATCGCCATCCGGCAATCTATTGCCCGATAAGGCCGCCGTCCTTTGGCAAAAGACGGCTTATATGAGTGACAACCGTCCGCTTTCCCCACATACTGAACGCTGTCGTTTTTTTGAACCAGGAAACAGAACCTCTGACAATGAATTTACAGCATCACTTTCTTATTGCCATGCCTGCGCTCCAGGACCCGATTTTCCGCCGTTCCGTGGTGTATATTTGCGAGCACAACCAGGACGGCGCTATGGGGATTATTATTAATAAGCCTTTGGAAAATCTGCAAATTGAAGGGATTCTGGAAAAACTAAAAATTACGCCGGAACCGCGCGATTCGGCAATTCGTCTTGATAAAGCCGTGATGCTCGGCGGCCCGCTGGCGGAAGATCGCGGATTTATTCTCCATACTCCGCCGTCACGTTTCGCCTCCAGCATTCGTATCTCAGACAATACCGTGATTACCACCTCCCGCGATGTGCTGGAAACGTTAGGTACCCAACAACAGCCTTCCGATGTACTGGTCGCGCTGGGCTACGCCTCCTGGGATAAAGGCCAGCTTGAACAAGAGCTGCTTGATAACGCCTGGCTTACCGCGCCCGCCGATCTCAATATTTTGTTCAAAACGCCCATTGCCGAGCGCTGGCGCGAAGCGGCAAAACTTATTGGCATTGATATTCTGACCATGCCTGGCGTTGCGGGGCACGCCTGATGAGCGACACCTTACTGGCCTTTGACTTCGGCACAAAAAGCATCGGCGTTGCAATAGGACAACGCATTACCGGCACCGCCCGTCCGCTTCCGGCAATCAAAGCACAGGACGGCACGCCCGACTGGACGCTCATTGAACGTTTGCTGAAAGAGTGGCAGCCAGACGAAATTATTGTCGGGCTACCGCTTAATATGGATGGCACTGAACAACCGCTGACGGCGCGCGCACGTAAATTCGCCAACCGTATTCATGGGCGTTTCGGGGTAACTGTCACGCTGCACGATGAACGACTCAGCACCGTTGAAGCACGCTCCGGTCTGTTTGAACGAGGTGGGTATCGCGCGCTGAACAAAGGCAAAGTGGACTCGGCCTCCGCCGTGATTATCCTCGAAAGCTATTTTGAACAGGGGTATTAAAGCCGTTTTGTCAGCAGGCGGATAACGCGGTCACGGTTGCCAGGCTTACTGGGCAATAAGCTGGTTTAATGCCTTCAACGCCTGTAAACGCGCAGCCGCCTCCGCCTCATCAATCCGCCACATTCCCGCAAAGGCCAGCGCTGCGGCGTGCTTGCCTAGCGGTTGCGCCATAGAAACTTCACCATCAGCGTGATGCCACAGCACGTATCCCCGCTGGCGCTGCTGCGCCACATGCGGCGCCAGATTACGCCACTGCTCCGGAGTAAAACGCTGCATTAGCGCCTCGTCGCTTTCTGCCGCCAGTAACGCCACTCCTGTTACCGACTGCCAGGCCGGGCACATGCGAAACCCCGCCAGCGCCTGACTTCCCTGCGAACCCGGCGCAGAGTGATAAATATAGATAATCTGGTCTTCCCATAGCACGCCTAATGCCACCACAATGTCTTTGGGCGCATGGCGTTCAAGGATAGGCAACGCATGGGAGAACAGCGCTGAACCACGAATCGCCTGCACCGCCAAAGCATGAATGCCTGGCCCGGGTAAATAGCGTCGGTGCTCATCCTGCATCGTGAGTCCAATAGAGGCCATCGTCATTAACAGGCGATTAACGCGCGTGGTATTAATATCCATCAGCCGGGCAAGCTCGCGACATCCGATAGCACGGTCGCTGGAGACCAGATATTGCAGACAGCGAATGCCATCTATCAGGCTTTGATTCGGTTGTGATGACATCGTTAAATGGCTTCGCTGTGGTTTTAACAAAGCTGCGATTTTAACGCCGGTTCGCCAGGATACAAGCCTGCATGCCGTTCAATCCACCGCGCCAGCCAACACTTTCCTCCCCCCCTACGCCGCCATCTTCGCTACAGTCGTCCCTGCGCCTGACGCCATTGCGCGCTCTGGGCGAATGTCATCATCCCCTGCTGCTGCCCGGTTTGTATCACGTGGGCCAACTGATGGAGTTTGCCTTCACGGATCAAATTCCCTGTGGCTGGCGTATTAATCAGTAATTCAAACAACGCCACGCGCCCATCCTGTCTGTCGACCTCCAGTTTTTGCGATAGTACAGCGCGCAGACTACCCGCCAGTTGACTGCGTACCGGTTCTTTTTCCTGCGCCGGAAAACTATCCACTAATCTTTCCACCGCCTGCGCCGCACCGCGAGTATGCAGGGTTGCCAGTACCAGATGCCCCGTTTCCGCCGCCGTCAGCGCCAGGCGAATGGTCTCGCTGTCACGCAGCTCTCCCAGCAAAATGACATCGGGATCTTCACGCAACGCCGCGCGCAGCCCGGCGGCAAAAGTGGCGCAATGCTGGCCGATTTCCCGCTGCTGTATCAGGCAACGCTTGCTGGTGTAACGGTACTCAATAGGATCTTCCAGCGTCAGGATGTGTTTATCGGCATGTTGATTAAGATGTCCCACCATCGCCGCCAGCGTGGTGGATTTCCCGCAGCCAGTAGCGCCAGTGACCAGAATCAGTCCGTTCTCGCTGGCAAGCAGTGCGGGTACTATCGGCGGCGTCTGGATTTCCGCCAGTTCAGGACAACGCTCGGGCAATAGCCGTAGCGCCAGCGACGTTCCCTGTTGATGTGTGAACGCACTGGCGCGCAGGCGCCGCGTGCCAGACAGCGAGACGGCGAAATCAAGCTGACCGTGCGTTCGCCACTGATATTGTTGCGCGTCATTAAGCCAATCAAGCAGAAGCCTGTCGACATCTGGCGCGGTAAAAGGCGCGATCTCCATGCGTCCTTGTTTGCGCCATCGCGCAGGCCAGGCGTTACACAGGTGTAGATCCGAGACGTTATGCTTTACACTAAGCGTCACAATTTCTTCCATATTCATATAAACATCCTCGGAAAATGAACGATATCGCGCATAACCTGGCATACATCCGGGACAAAATCTCCGCCGCGGCGACGCGTTGCGGCCGCTCTTCAGAAGAAGTTACGTTGCTTGCAGTGAGTAAAACCAAACCTGCGAGCGACATCGCAGAAGCCATTGCCGCCGGACAACGGGCATTTGGTGAAAATTATGTACAAGAGGGGGTGGAAAAAATCCGCCACTTTCAGGAAGCGAAAGTGGAAGGCCTGCACTGGCACTTTATTGGCCCTTTACAGTCCAACAAAAGTCGGCTGGTGGCCGAGCATTTTGACTGGTGTCATACCATCGATCGCCTGCGTATCGCCTCGCGGCTGAGCGAACAGCGCCCGGATAATCTGCCGGCGCTAAATGTTCTGATCCAAATTAATATCAGCGATGAAAACAGCAAATCAGGCATTCCGCTGGCGGAACTGGATGAGCTGGCCGCTGCGGTGGCTACACTGCCGCGTCTGCGGCTTCGCGGACTGATGGCGATCCCGGCGCCAGAGTCAGATTATGTAAGGCAGTTTGAAGTCGCACGTCAAATGGCTGTAGCATTTGCCGGGCTGAAAGCGCGCTACCCTGACGTTGATACCTTATCTCTGGGTATGAGCGACGATATGGAAGCCGCGATTGCGGCAGGTAGCACAATGGTGCGCATCGGCACCGCTATCTTTGGTGCTCGTGATTACACAAAAAATTAAGGAAAACTGAGGAACGCCATGAATACGTTGACCTTCCTGCTCTCAACGGTAATTGAGCTGTATACCATGGTGCTATTATTGCGCGTGTGGATGCAGTGGGCCCGCTGTGACTTTTACAACCCTTTCTCCCAGTTCGTGGTGAAAATTACGCAGCCCATCATCGGACCGCTGCGTCGTATTATCCCGCCAATGGGGCCGATTGACAGCGCTTCCCTGCTGGTGGCGTTTATTCTTAGCGTTATTAAGGCGATAGTGCTGTTTAAGGTAATTACGTTTCAGGCGATTATCTGGATTGCCGCGGTGCTTATCTTGCTTAAAACAATCGGCCTGCTGATCTTCTGGGTGCTGCTGGTCATGGCTATCATGAGCTGGGTGAGCCAGGGTCGTAGCCCGATTGAATATGTATTGATTCAGCTTGCCGAGCCGCTGCTCAGCCCGATTCGCCGTATACTGCCTGCGATGGGCGGCATCGACTTCTCGCCGATGGTTCTGGTGCTGCTACTGTATGTCGTTAATATGGGGATCGCTGAAGTCTTACAAGCGACAGGCAACATGTTGCTGCCGGGGCTGTGGATGGCGTTATGAGTGCTGTGACTCGCTGCGAAGACGGTCTGGTGTTACGGCTTTATATTCAGCCGAAAGCCAGCCGCGACAGTATTGTGGGCTTACATGGCGACGAGGTGAAAGTCGCCATTACCGCCCCGCCGGTTGACGGTCAGGCAAACAGCCATCTGATCAAGTTTCTCGGTAAACAGTTTCGCGTGGCGAAAAGTCAGATCGTCATCGAAAAAGGCGAGCTGGGCCGTCACAAACAAGTAAAAATTATTCACCCGCAACAGATCCCGCCGGAAATTGCGGCGTTAACTGAGTAGGTATTCCATGCAAAAAGTTGTTCTCGCAACCGGCAACGCCGGTAAAGTGCGCGAGCTCGCGTCGCTGTTAAGCGATTTTGGGCTTGATGTGGTAGCGCAAACGGAACTGGGCGTTGACTCCGCGGAAGAAACCGGCCTGACGTTTATTGAAAACGCGATTCTCAAAGCGCGCCATGCCGCTAAAATGACCGGTCTGCCCGCCATTGCCGATGACTCCGGTCTGGCCGTTGACGTTTTAGGCGGCGCGCCGGGTATCTATTCCGCGCGCTATTCTGGCGAAAACGCGACAGATCAGCAAAACCTGGAAAAACTGCTGCATACTCTACGGAATGTTCCGGACGACAAACGCCAGGCGCGATTCCATTGTGTACTGGTTTATTTGCGTCATGCCGAAGATCCCACACCGATAGTCTGTCACGGTAGCTGGCCAGGCGTCATTACTCGCCAGGCGGCCGGAAATGGCGGATTTGGCTATGATCCTATTTTCTTCGTACCGTCTGAAGGCAAAACCGCCGCAGAACTGACCCGTGAAGAAAAAAGCGCGATTTCCCACCGAGGACAAGCGCTCAAGCTGCTGCTGGATGCGTTACGCAATGGCTAAACTACCGCCGCTCAGTCTTTATATTCATATTCCCTGGTGTGTACAAAAATGTCCATATTGCGACTTCAATTCCCATGCGTTGAAGGGCGAGGTGCCGCATGACGACTACGTCCAGCATCTGTTAAGCGATCTGGATGCTGACGTCGCCTGGGCGCAAGGGCGTGAAGTAAAGACCATTTTTATTGGCGGCGGTACGCCAAGCCTGCTTTCCGGGCCGGCGATGCAAACGCTGCTGGACGGCATGCGTGCGCGCCTGAATCTGGCGGCGGATGCGGAAATTACCATGGAAGCGAACCCCGGCACGGTCGAAGCCGACCGCTTCATCGACTATCAGCGCGCCGGCGTAAACCGGATCTCCATTGGCGTGCAGAGCTTTAGTGAGCCTAAGCTGAAACGTCTTGGCCGTATTCACGGTCCACAAGAGGCGATGCGGGCAGCAATACTGGCAAATGGGCTTGGGCTACGCAGCTTTAACCTCGACTTGATGCATGGATTGCCGGACCAAACGCTGGAAGAGGCGCTGAATGATTTGCGACAGGCGATTGCGCTTAATCCGCCGCATCTCTCATGGTATCAATTGACGATTGAACCCAACACTCTGTTCGGTTCGCGTCCGCCGGTTTTACCGGACGATGACGCGCTGTGGGATATCTTTGAGCAGGGCCACCAGTTATTAACCGCCGCGGGCTATCAGCAATACGAAACGTCGGCCTATGCCAAACCCGGTTATCAGTGCCAGCATAATCTGAACTACTGGCGCTTTGGCGACTATCTGGGGATTGGCTGCGGCGCCCACGGTAAAGTCACCTTCCCGGGCGGCAGGATCCTGCGCACCACCAAAACCCGTCACCCACGCGGTTATATGCAGGGACGTTACCTGGAAAGCCAGCGTGACGTGAGTGATGACGATAAACCCTTTGAGTTCTTTATGAATCGTTTTCGGTTGCTGGAGCGCGCGCCTCGCGCCGAATTTGTCGACTACACCGGGCTTACGGAAGCGGTTATTCGTCAGCCAATCGACGAGGCTATTGCCCAGGGCTACCTGACCGAATGCGAGCAATACTGGCAGATTACCCGGCACGGTAAACTGTTTTTAAACTCTCTTCTTGAGTTGTTTCTCGCGGAATAACAAGGATAAGTCTGTCGCGCCAGCGGGTAAAATACCTGATGGCGCGACGCTTACCGACCTGTGGCGGTTAATGCGCCGCCGGCAAGCGCATTATTTAATAACCCCTTTACGACGCAAATCGTCCGTATCTTTTTTCCAGCGCTCGTAACCGTCATTAATATCCATAATTTTCACACGGATATCACTCTGTTGCATCTGAAGTTTCTGTACCGCTATATTCAGCGGATATTGTCCTTTCTCTAACGTTATCCAGTCATTCTGCGCTTTTCGACGCAGCTCTTCTGATTTCAAAAATACCTGCCGCCGTTGCTCGTGTATGTCTAAATCTCTTTTCTGCTGAATAGCCGCTTCATTGCACGGCTCACTCTGCTTACGGCACGCGTCTAATGCCGGTTGATAGACCTCTTTTTCGTATTTCTCGGCATATACGCTGCTATCGTTGGCTTTTACATAATCATCGCGCTCTTTTAACGTCTTTTTAAACGCCTCGGCGCGGGTCAACGGTTTCCCATCAGCGCCTTTTCCCCAATACGCGTCCGCTTCTTTTTTAGCTACCGCTATTTTCTTATCCAGGGCAGAGAGTTGTTCTTCAAGACCGGGGATCGACGCTTTCTGCGCACGCCAGGAGGCTTCAATGTTGCCAAACCGATAGTTAAAGTCATCACTGTTGACGATCAGGTATTTATCATTCGTTTTAATGTCGTCAATAGCCCGGCCCTGATCGCTGGCTGCCATTTGTAATGAGTAATAGCTCACCGTCCAGCCAGAGGCTGGCGTCCCTTTGCTGGTTAACATGGCAGAAAATTTAACGGGACGATCTTTGGTCCAGGTTTTTTCAACAAAATAATAATCCGCCGCCATACCAACGCCGGTATACATATCTTCACGGGAAGAAATATCCCCTTCGGCAGACCAGGTGGCCTGATTGCCCGTCGAATCAAGATTTTTTAAGGTAATGGAATCCAGTTTAAGTATGCCGTGGTACTGCTTACTAAACTGTTCTTTTAAGATGTTATCGGAGGGTTGAGCAACCTCTGCCCAACTATAGCCTGAAATCAGGGCAAACAGCGCTGCGCCAGCAATCCATTGTCGAACCACTTGTGGACCTCCCGTCCAGAGACATGACGCCCACGATTATCATAACCAGGATGATAATTAGCAAGATAATAGTGTTGGTTGTGCGAGAGGTCTTCCAAAGATGGCCCCGGCCTTCCGACCGGGGCATTATCTTTAATACTGATTGAACATCGTCTGGATCTGTTTTGGATCTTTAGTCTGGGTTAACGCCAGTTGCAGTAAGACACGCGCTTTTTGCGGGTTCAGCGTGCCAGAGGCGACAAAGCCGTATTTTGCATCGTCAACTTCCGCATCCTGCGTGGTTGCGCCAGTCGGCACACGTGAAGAACGCACCACTACCGTACCGTTGTGCGCGGCGGTCGCCAGGGTATCAAAGACCGTTTTATACAGGTTGCCGTTACCCACGCCTGCGCTCACGATCCCGTCATAACCCGCGTCTACCAGCGCTTTTGCCGGCAGATCGGACGCATTCGCATAGTTATAAACGATACCGACTTTCGGCAACGCGGTCAGCTTCGACACGTCGAACGGGGTGGAGGTGGTATGTTTACGCTCTGGCGTACGCTGGTAGTCAATTTTACCGTTGTGGATATAACCCAGCGGGCCATAGTTAACCGCTTTAAACGTCGCCACGTCAGTCGTATTGGTCTTAGTGACGTCGCGTCCGTCCATGACGGTATCATTCATTACCACCAGCACGCCGCGGTTGGCAGACTGTTTATCAGCCGCTGTTACTACCGCATTATAGAGGTTGAACGGGCCATCTGCGCTCATTGACGTGGAAGGACGCATCGCGCCGACCAGTACCACCGGTTTATTGCATTTCACGGTCAGATCGAGGAAATAAGCGGTCTCTTCCATCGTATCAGTACCGTGGGTGATCACGAAACCGTCGGTGCTGTCGCACTCGGTATTGATTTTTTTCGCCAGCGTGAGCCAGACTTCATCGTTCATATCCTGCGAGCCAATGTTAACGACCTGCTCGCCTTTCACTACCGCAATGTCCTTCAATTGAGGAACGGCATCCACCAGATTTTCGACGCCAACTTTACCTGCCGTATAATTTGATTTTGTTGCTGAATCACCGCCGCCAGCGATCGTTCCGCCGGTCGCTAAGATGGTGATATTCGGTAAAGCGAACGCTGCGCCGCTGAAACCCATTACCAGAGCAGCTAATGCCGTTTTCCTGAAAAACTCCATGTTATATCTCCAGTTATGTCAACTGGTCGCATTATCCCTATATTGCAGACGAATAATGTGATGTCATACGATTAACCAGCGATATATATCCAACAGAGAGTATTTTTTAGAGATGGATAACAAAATGCAGGAAAAAACAGAATAAAAAGGCGCAGATACGATCTACGCCATTGTTTAAAAAGGAAAGATTACTTCAGGCTGCCAACCAGCGCTTTGCGGCTATCTTCTAAGGTCACTACGCGGCTACAGACATCTTTGCCAAACTGCTGGAAATCTTTCTCCTGGTTTTTCCATTCGTTCTGGATAGCGGTTTGCAAACCACCGAGGCTGCCCATCACGCCCTGTAAAGGATTGCCGCCGCCTTTAAGCACCGCTTTGGCGCCCATTTCGTTAATGCTGTCCTGCAAAATACCGCCCATCGCCTGATTCACCAACTGCTGACCGTCGGCACGCACCTGGTCGATAGCCTTATAGTGGAACGTCAGGCCGTCCGTACGATGTTCGATAATGCGGTTCATTTGCGCTTTTAATTGCGCATCAAGCTTCGTCAGACGGCTACGCATGTTGCTGCTTTCGCCCACCTCTTTAGCGATGATTTTATCCAGCGCCACGCGGCCTTTTTCGACGCGCGATCGGGCGCCCTCATCAATCCACGGCAGCGCGCTTCGCAGCTCCGCCTGGTAATCTTTCGCTTGCTCGCGCTGCGCGGCGCTAAGGGTGTACTGCTTACCGTTGTACATCACATTGCCGTCCGGCGTGATCACCAGGTTGCCGTTTTCACCTTTCACCTGCACCGTTTGTGGACTCAGGATCACATCGTCACGCGGCGTGACGCTGCATTTGTAATCTGCATGAGCGGCCATCGCCGTAAACGTTAGCACTGCCGCCAGCAGCGTTTTGCGCATCATAACTTTCCCTCAAGACAAAGCGGGCCGGCATTTGCCGACCCTGTACTCATTAGTCCCACCAAACGTCGAAAAGTTCGCTGGTTCGGACTTCTTCAAGGTTGCGCGCTTCCAGCCACTTACGCACAATCGCCTGATGTTCTTCGGTACATTTACCGATTTCCTGCATACAAATCAGCCCTTCCCAGGCCAGGTAGCCGCTGCCGTCAAACGCCAGTTTATTAGGCTCAATAACGTCATTAATAAAGTCATCGACAGTCTTATCGATCTGCTCTTCAGATGTACCTTCCGGAAAACGCCATGCCACCGAAAATCCTAATTCCTGGAATTCGTCAATGTGCATTTTTTTACGCAGACGACGACTACGGTTCTTTGCCATTATTTCACCCTCTCGAACATTAAGTCCCATACGCCATGACCAAGACGATGGCCACGTTGTTCAAATTTCGTTACCGGGCGCGATTCCGGGCGCGGTACATAATCATTGCTCTCTGACAGATTTTTGTACCCGTCGATAGAAGACATGACTTCAAGCATGTGTTCCGCATACGCTTCCCAGTCGGTCGCCATATGGAAAACGCCGCCCAATTTCAGCTTGCTCAATACCAGTTCAGCAAACGGCACCTGAACGATACGGCGTTTATTATGACGCGCTTTATGCCACGGGTCAGGGAAAAAGAGCTGAACCATCGATAAAGAATTGTCAGGAATCATTGTATGCAACACTTCTACCGCGTCGTGGCACATGACGCGCAGGTTTTCAACGCCCTCTTCATGAGCGGACGCCAGACACGCGCCGACACCGGGTGAATGCACTTCAATGCCGAGGAAATTCTGCTCCGGGCGCGCTTTCGCCATCGCCACGAGAGACGCCCCCATGCCAAAACCAATCTCCAGCGTCACCGGCGCTTCGCGACTAAACAACGTGGCGAAATCTACCGGCGCTTCGCTGAACTCGACGCCCATCACCGGCCAGTAGTTTTCCAGCGCGTGCTCTTGCCCCTTTGTCAGTCGCCCCTGGCGACGAACAAAACTACGAATACGGCGCAGCGGGCGACCGTTTTCATCAAATTCCGGTGAAATGACGTCGTTTTTCATAAAAGTGTAGTCTGCTGTGTTTGAGTTCTGAAAACGGGCATTATCCAAAGTTAGTTGCCGGATGCAAGCATGAAGCGCACTGCGGAAAGTTCCGGTTTACACCCTGCGGCCTCTGTGCTGCAATCTTGCCCCCGGCAATAATGAATGAGTTTCCATGCAAGCGTCTCAATTTTCAGCCCAGATTCTGGACTGGTACGACAAATACGGGCGGAAAACGCTGCCCTGGCAAATTAACAAGACGCCTTACAAAGTATGGCTCTCGGAAGTCATGTTGCAACAAACGCAGGTGACGACGGTGATTCCTTACTTTGAGCGATTTATGGCGCGCTTTCCCACGGTAACGGATTTAGCGAATGCGCCGCTGGATGAAGTGCTCCATTTATGGACCGGGCTCGGCTATTACGCCCGCGCGCGTAATTTGCATAAAGCGGCGCAACAGGTGGCGACGCTTCACGGTGGAGAATTCCCGCAAACTTTTGCCGAAATCGCCGCGCTACCCGGCGTCGGGCGTTCAACCGCCGGCGCAATTCTCTCCCTCGCGTTAGGTAAACATTATCCGATTCTTGATGGAAACGTTAAACGTGTGCTGGCTCGCTGTTATGCTGTTAGCGGCTGGCCTGGAAAAAAAGAGGTGGAGAATACGCTGTGGACGTTGAGCGAGCAAGTGACGCCCGCACGCGGCGTGGAGCGTTTTAATCAGGCGATGATGGATCTGGGCGCGATGGTTTGTACGCGTTCAAAACCAAAGTGCACCCTGTGTCCGCTGCAAAACGGTTGTATCGCCGCTGCGCATGAAAGCTGGTCACGCTATCCGGGCAAGAAACCGAAACAGACGTTGCCGGAGCGGACAGGTTACTTTTTATTGTTACAGCATAATCAGGAGATTTTCCTGGCGCAGCGTCCTCCCAGCGGTTTATGGGGCGGACTCTACTGCTTTCCGCAGTTCGCCAGAGAAGATGAATTACGTGAATGGCTGGCGCAACGGCATGTTAACGCTGATAATTTGACCCAGCTTAATGCGTTTCGCCACACATTTAGCCATTTCCATCTGGATATTGTGCCTATGTGGCTTCCCGTGTCGTCACTGGACGCCTGCATGGATGAAGGCAGCGCGCTCTGGTATAACTTAGCGCAACCGCCGTCAGTCGGACTGGCGGCCCCCGTGGAGCGCTTGTTACAGCAGTTACGTACCGGAGCGCCAGTTTAACGCCCCGGTCGATGAAGAGGATGACTTATGAGCAGAACGATTTTTTGTACTTACCTGCAACGCGACGCTGAAGGGCAAGATTTTCAGCTCTACCCTGGCGAACTGGGAAAACGTATCTATAACGAGATCTCTAAGGACGCGTGGGCGCAGTGGCAGCATAAGCAGACCATGTTGATTAACGAGAAAAAGCTCAACATGATGAACGCCGAGCACCGTAAGCTGCTGGAACAGGAGATGGTGAGCTTCCTGTTCGAAGGCAAAGACGTTCATATCGAAGGTTATACGCCGGAAGATAAAAAATAGGCCCGTTGCTGAATGACGCTGCGCTTATTCGGCCTGTGAGTTATGCCGGATAAGCCCTTAGCGCCGCTGCCCGGCAACATGGCATAACGACAACACAACATGCACTCCCGGAATGATGAAAAAATTACTCGCGCTTGCTGTTATTGCGCCGTTGCTCATCTCCTGCTCCAGTTCGACCAAAAAAGGCGAGACGTATAATGAAGCCTGGGTCAAGGATACCAACGGCTTTGATATTTTGATGGGGCAATTTGCCAACAATATTGAAAATCTGTGGGGATATAAGGAAGTCCTGATTGCCGGGCCGAAAGACTACGTCAAATATACCGATCAGTTCCAGACCCGTAGCCACATCAACTTTGATGATGGGACCATTACCGTTGAAACCATCGCCGGGACGGAACCTACCGCACATCTGCGCCGGGCCATTATTAAAACGTTGCTCATGGGTGACGACCCAACCTCCGTCGATCTTTACTCCGATGTCGATGACATAAAAATTTCTAAAGAACCCTTCCTGTATGGTCAGGTCCTCGACAATACCGGCCAGCCTATTCGCTGGGAAGGCCGCGCCACGACATTCGCGGATTACTTGCTGAAAACGCGGCTCAAAAGCCGCAGTAACGGCCTGCGTATTATTTACAGCGTCACCATTAATCTGGTGCCGAACCACCTTGATAAACGCGCGCATAAATACATTGGCATGGTACGCCAGGCCTCCCGTAAATACGGCGTTGACGAGTCGCTGATTCTGGCGATTATGCAAACGGAGTCCTCGTTTAACCCGTATGCGGTCAGCCACGCGGATGCGCTGGGCCTGATGCAGGTGGTGCAACACAGCGCCGGGAAAGATGTTTTCCGTTCTCAGGGTAAGTCCGGCACGCCAAGCCGTAACTTCCTGTTCGACCCCGCCAGCAACATCGATACCGGCACAGCGTATCTGGCAATGTTGAATAATGTCTATCTGAGCGGTATTGAGAATCCGACGTCGCGGCGCTATGCGGTCATTACTGCCTACAATGGCGGCGCAGGCAGCGTATTACGCGTATTCTCGAACGATAAGATTCAAGCCGCGAATATGATTAACCGCATGTCGCCGGGGGATGTGTACCAGATATTAACCACCCGACATCCATCTGCGGAGTCGCGCCGCTATCTGTATAAGGTGAATTCCGCCCAGCGATCGTATCGCCGCCGATAAACCATCGCATCCCGCCTCTGGCTGGCAAATGACAGAGGCGGGAAAGGTAAAAGTGTTAACTCCGTCACCCTTTTGCTTTGCAATCAGAAATTGTTTGCAAATATTTGTCACAGGTAACAAAAAAATGCCCGCCTCTCATTGATAGAATCACACCAAATCACAACGGCAAATGTGCCTTTTAAAACATTCATCCGCTCTCAGGTGTGAGGAAATTAACATGAATCTTAAGCTGCAGCTTAAAATACTCTCTTTTCTGCAGTTCTGTCTGTGGGGAAGCTGGCTCACTACCCTGGGCTCGTATATGTTCGTCACCTTAAAATTTGACGGCGCATCTATTGGCGCAGTTTATAGTTCACTGGGGATTGCCGCCGTCTTTATGCCGACCTTGTTAGGCATTGTGGCTGACAAATGGCTGAGCGCGAAATGGGTCTATGCCCTGTGTCATGTCGTCGGCGCCATCACGCTATTCATGGCCGCGGAAGTCACTACGCCTGGGGCGATGTTCTTTGTGATCCTGCTTAACTCGTTGGCCTATATGCCGACGTTGGGCTTGATCAATACCATATCGTATTACCGCCTGCAGTCTGCCGGCATGGATATTGTGACTGACTTCCCGCCTATCCGTATCTGGGGCACCATTGGCTTTATTCTGGCGATGTGGGGCGTGAGTTTCTCCGGTTTCGAGCTGAGCCATATGCAGCTTTATATCGGCGCGACGCTTTCCGTTCTGCTGGTACTGTTTACCTTTACCCTGCCGCACATTCCGGTGGCGAACCAACAGAAAAACCAGAGCTGGACATCAATGCTGGGCCTTGACGCTTTTGCGCTGTTTAAAAATAAGCGGATGGCGATTTTCTTCATCTTCTCCATGATGCTGGGCGCGGAACTGCAGATCACCAACATGTTTGGCAACACCTTCCTGCATAGCTTTGATAAAGATCCGCTATTCGCCAGTAGCTTTATCGTGCAGCACGCCTCGGTGATGATGTCGATTTCGCAGATTTCTGAAACGTTATTCATCCTGACCATTCCGTTCTTCCTGAGCCGTTATGGTATTAAGAACGTTATGCTTATCAGTATTGTGGCGTGGATGCTGCGTTTCGGCCTGTTCGCTTATGGCGACCCGACGCCGTTCGGTACCGTTCTGCTGGTATTGTCGATGATTGTGTACGGCTGCGCCTTCGATTTCTTCAACATTTCTGGCTCGGTGTTTGTCGAAAAAGAAGTACGTCCGGAAATCCGCGCCAGCGCGCAGGGGATGTTCCTGATGATGACCAATGGCTTCGGCTGTATCCTGGGCGGCATTGTGAGCGGTAAAGTGGTGGAGTATTACACTCAAAACGGCATTACCGACTGGCAGACCGTGTGGCTCATCTTCGCAGGCTACTCGCTGGTGCTGGCCTTCGCGTTCGTAGCCTTGTTCAAATACAAACACGTTCGCGTTCCGGCGGGTTCTCAACCCGTTGCACATTAATCCTTGCCCTGTTTCGCAGGCCGGATAAGGCGTAAATGCCTTATCCGGCCTGCAGGCAACGTTACTTTAAAACATATCCGTACAAGCGTTGAATTCCATCGGCATCGGTCTCGCTATATACCCCCTGCAATTCCGGCGAAAAACCGGGCAACAGATTGATGCCCTCTTCCAGCGCCAAAAAATAACGCTGCGCCGCGCCGCCCCAAATCTCCCCCGGCACCACGCACAGTACGCCCGGCGGGTATGGCAATGCCCCCTCGGCAGCAATACGCCCGCCCGCCTCGCTGATACGCACCAGCTCTACATCGCCGCGAATAAAGGCGCTGTTGGCATCCTGCGGGTTCATCGCCACATGCGGCAGGCTTTCTTTGCGGAACATCGCTTTTTGCAGATCCTTAACGTCAAAGCTAACGTACAGGTTGTGCATCTCCTGACATAGCTCACGCAGGGTGTAATCACGGTAGCGCACCGGGTATTTCTGAAAAACCGTCGGCAATACATCCGCAAGCGGCGTATCGTCTTCAATGTGCCGTTCAAATTGCGCCAGCATCGCGACCAGCCGCGCCAGTTTCTCTTCGCTCTCGGCGGGTGTCAGCAAGAATAGAATCGAGTTGAGATCGCATTTCTCAGGCACAATACCGTTCTCACGCAGATAGTGGGCGAGAATGGTCGCCGGGATGCCGAATTCGGTGTACTGCCCGCTATCGGCATCAATACCTGGCGTGGTCAGTAACAGTTTACAGGGGTCGACAAAATACTGGTCATCCGCATAACCCTCAAAGCCATGCCATTTCGCCCCGGGCTCAAAACTGAAGAAACGACGATTGCTGGCAATGGTCTCCGTCGGATATGCCTGCCACGGCTTGCCGTCAACCACCAGTGGGATAAAGGGCTGAAGCAGTTTGCAGCGGGCGAGAATGGCTTTACGCGCGTCAATGCCCAGCGCAACGCACTCCGCCCACAGGCGGCGACCGCTCTCCCCTTCGTGGATTTTGGCATTGATATCCAGCGCCGCAAACAGCGGGTAGAACGGACTGGTCGAGGCGTGCAACATGAAGGCGTTGTTCAGGCGTTTGTGCGGGCAAAAACGCGCCTGGCCGCGAATATGGTTATCTTTTTTGTGGATCTGCGAGGTTTGTGAGAACCCCGCCTGTTGCTTATGTACCGATTGGGTCACAAAGATCCCTGGGTCGTTTTCATTAAGCTCCAGCCGCAACGGCGAGGTATCCGCCATCATATTGATAAACTGCTCATAGCCTACCCACGCGGAGTCAAACAGAATGTAATCGCAGAGATGCCCGATTTTATCCACCACCTGACGGGCGTTGTAAATAGTGCCGTCATAGGTACCCAGCTGAATGATCGCCAGGCGGAACGGACGCGACGCATCGGCGCTTTCCGGCATCACGTCACGAATCTGGTCGCGCAGGTACGTTTCATCAAAACAGTGCGCATCAATACCACCGATAAAACCAAACGGGTTACGCGCCGCTTCAAGATAGACCGGCGTCGCCCCGGCCTGAATCAGGGCGCCGTGGTGGTTGGATTTGTGATTATTACGATCAAACAGCACCAGATCGCCGCGCGTCAGCAAGGCGTTGGTGACCACTTTATTCGCCGCCGAAGTTCCATTCAGCACAAAGTAGGTTTTATCCGCATTAAACACTTTTGCCGCAAATTTCTGCGCGTGTTTGGCAGAACCTTCATGTATGAGCAGATCGCCAAGTTTCACATCGGCGTTACACATATCCGCACGAAACAGGTTTTCACCAAAAAAATCATAAAAATGGCGGCCTGCGGGATGTTTTCTAAAAAACTCGCCATGCTGGTGCCCCGGACAAGCAAAGGTACTATTCCCCATGTCGACATACTGGGTCAGGGTGCCATAAAAGGGCGGCAGAAGTTCTGCTTCGTAGCGACAGGCAGCGTTTTCCAGCTCCAGCCATTCCTGCGCGTTCCCGCCTATTACCGCCGTAACGCCGACAGGTGCGCTGACGGGTTCATCCGCAAGCATAACGGTGCGTTTAAGCAACGCCAGAATACCGCTACGGCTGTCGGCAGTGGTAATGACGACTGCGGCCACATCGGTAAAGTCGGTACTGTCCAGCGCCACTACGTTTCGGTGGGTGGAGAGACGGGGGATGAGTTCACCGCTGGCGGCAATATTCATTGATTTCATAAGCGCAAATACCCGTTTCGGGAGTAGAGTAACCCCGGACAAGGCCCGATGCCTTGCCCAACGAGATGCCGGGTCAAACTGGATACCAGCTCCGACCGCCAGACATCAGTAAAAACAGACTGTTTCTGATTTTACTGTTGTCCTGCAGTGAGCGTGCGCTGCCCTCACCGCATAGCGGGGATGACAAAAAAAAGGAAAGAAAGGGGCAAACCTCGCGCAGTCAGGCGACAGTGAAGACAATATAAAGGCGCTATGTTCATCCCGGCGAGCCCCATGCTGGCAGGAGAAATTTCGCGCAATCATGGCACCTTTCACCAGACGGCGCAAGGTAAAATCAGCGCTCTATACGTCACAGATAATCAAGCTATTAACAGCTTAATCGCGTGATAATAAGGCAATTTGAAAGACAAATAACAGGAGTCATTGTGGTAATTGGACCTTTTATTAACGCTGGCGCAATTTTATTCGGCGGCGTTATTGGCGCGCTGTTAAGTCAGCGTCTGCCAGAACGGATTCGCGTCTCAATGACGTCTATTTTTGGTCTGTGCTCTCTGGGAATTGGCATTCTGCTGGTGATGAAGTGCGCTAATCTTCCGGTGATGGTGCTGGCGACGCTGGTCGGCGCGCTTATCGGCGAGTTTTGTTTGCTGGAAAAAGGCATTAATGGCGCAGTCGCGAAAATCCAACAATTATTTATGGCATCGGGTAAGAAGCCGACACACGACTCATTTATTCAAAGTTACGTCGCTATCATTGTACTTTTTTGCGCCAGCGGCACCGGTATTTTCGGCGCGATGCATGAAGGGATGACCGGCGATCCAAACATTTTGATCGCTAAATCTTTTCTGGATTTTTTCACTGCCATTATTTTCGCCTGTTCGCTTGGCATCGCCGTTTCGGCGATTTGCGCACCGATGTTGATTATCCAGTTAACGCTTGCCGCCTGCGCCACCCTCATTCTTCCACTGACTACGCCGGCAATGATGGGCGACTTTAGCGCCGTGGGCGGACTGCTGCTGGTGGCGACCGGCTTGCGTGTATGTGGAATCAAAATGTTTCCGGTAGTGAATATGCTCCCGGCGCTGTTGCTGGCGATGCCGATTTCCGCCGCATGGGCGATGTTTTTTGCCTGACTCTGCGTGCAATAACAACAAAGTGGTGATAGATTGTGCAGTCTACGTTGATTTGAAGAAATTTCGTTGACGAAGCGAGGCGATTACGGTTTAATGCGCCTCGTTGCCCGGATAGCTCAGTCGGTAGAGCAGGGGATTGAAAATCCCCGTGTCCTTGGTTCGATTCCGAGTCCGGGCACCACCTTTCCTTTTTATACTTCCTTAAAAATCCCCATGTGTTTTTAATTCAATGATTTAGCGTGGAAATCTTTTCAGGTGCGTTTTGATTTATCCCTACGTATCCGGAAAATTGTGGGTCAGATTAAGGGTTCATTCAGTTCGAGGAACGGAGAAACCCTCATATTAACTGATAGCAAGATCTGCGCCGCGCCTCCTCGAAAAACCCTACAAAAATCACCGATTCACAAATTCTGTACCTGACGGCTCTAAGCTATGGTATTTCCGCTATCGCTTCGGCGGTAAAGAAAATCGTCTGACTTTCGGCCCCTATCCGCAGGTTACGCTTGCAAAAGCCCGCGAAAAGCGCAATGCCGCGCGTAAGCTGCTGGTATCGGGTATCTGCCCTTCTCTGATGCCCGTGAGCGTCAAGGAGCGCAACGGCGTGCGGGCGGCGTATGTACATGGAGGCGCGTATGGAGATGATGCAGTGGGGGTAGATTATCTGGACGTGAGCCGCGAGGGGGACGTTGCGCCCTATATTTATGCCCGGCAACATAGCGTATATTTAAGACTTATGAACTGATTGCAGAATATCTAAGCCGGGATTATTTGCCACAGTCATGTTTGATCATTTGTTACAACAACACGGCGACAGTTTCCTGCCGCTATGAATTAACCTTTTTAATGTCCTGAATTTAGTTTCTCCTGCCGCATGGTTAACTCGTCCATAAAATAGCGTGCAACTGCGGGCATTCCTTTGTTCGCTGGGAATAGTGCATAAATCTGTCTTGGCTGGCCAGACCACTCGGGGAAAAGTTGTACCAGTCCCCCGTTTTGCAATTCTTCCTTGCAGGCCGGAAACGGTAATAAAGCCACACCATTGCCGCCAGCGACTGCCTGTAACAGAACCCGCAGATTATTGGAATACAAACGGGGGGAAAGTGACAGGGTGATTTCCTGACTCCCATTGATTAAATGCCACGATTGCATACGACCGTCGGCCAGTCTCACCATTGCCGGAGCCCTGTGAAGATCTCCAATGGTCTTTAAATCAGGATGTTGCTCGACCCACTGGGGGCTGGCAACCAAAATATCGTATAGCGTATTGATTTTTTTATAGTGCAACGAAGAATCAGGCAATGCCCCTGAACTTACTGATAGCGCAATATCAATGCCTTCTGCAATCATATCCACCGGGCGATTGACAGCAAGGAGCTGCACATTTGCCAGCGGCCAACGAGCAATAAATTCGTTGATGAGTGCTCCCAGCCACGTTTCTGCCATGAATACCGGCGCACTGATCCGTAATGTCCCCTGTGGATACTCCTGCACCGCCTGAACAACAGCGCGGGCTCGCTCACTTTGATTTACCAGCTTCTGACACTCCTGCGCAAATTGCTCGCCGACTTTGGTCAGCGCAAGGCGTCGGGTTGTCCGCTGAATCAGATGTACACCAAGCTGTTCCTCTAATGCCGACATCCGTCGGCTTAGCACCGATTTGGACACTTGCGCACGTATTGCCGCCCGGCTGTAGCTTCCTTCTTCTGCAATCAGGGCAAAATACCAGTAATCATTCCAGTCAATCATGATTGTTCTTTTATCGCAACAATGAAGTTCAATTTCGTCTATTTAAACATCATTTTAAGAACGGTTAAACTAGCCACACGTTTTAAATGAGACGAACACCATGAAGATCCTCCACATTGACAGCAGCCCTATGCTCTGCAACTCCAGCTCACGAAAGCTGAGCCTGGCGCTGACAAAAGCTATCTGCCAGCGCTTTCCGAATGCCAGCGTGACATACCGCGATCTCGGACGGACACCGCCACCCCACTTACGCGAAGAGACATTTCTGGTGCTTGGGGGAAAGTTAATGTCTACAGACGCACAAACGCAAAGTGAAGTGGAGGGTATCAGAAACGCGATCGCGGAGTTGAGCCTCTGCGATATATTAGTAATAGGTGCACCGATGATTAACCACTCTGTCTCTTCGGGTCTGAAAACCTGGATAGATCAGGTTTGCCAGGCTGGTCTGACATTTCGTTTTACCTCTACGGGTGCAACGGGGTTACTGGCCGACAGGCCAGCATTTATAGTCTCCACGCGTGGTGGAATTTATTCAGATACCAGGCATCGGGAATTGGATCATCAGGAAAGCTATCTGCGGTCAACGTTAAATTTGATGGGGATCACTAACGTCCATATATTGCCCACCGAAGGAGTGGATAAAACTGTGCCTGGCAGATCTCTGGCAGAAAAAAACTCGCTGGCGCAAATTCCCTGTATGCTGGCTCATGCTTTTAATCGATAAGTTTATTAATATGAAAGGAATTCTTATGAATATCAGTAAAAAAATTGTCATCTCTTTTTTCTTACTCTCTTTATTTGGGCAGACATCCATTGCTGCAACAGAAATTAGTCATCCAGAAACAGACATGAAAGAAGTTGCTCATGTTAGTGTATCATCCATAAATACAAATCCTGAAAGCATCATACAACTCCTTCAGAATAAAACTGAAGCGTCAGGTGCTCATTATTATCGAATCACTTCATTTCATATCGATAATCAATCACACGCCACCGCTATTCTTTATAAATAATCACAATTACAATCAATCGTAATTATTATCCAGGACACGGGTAATTGCCCGTGCCTGCTAAAAAAACAGGCCATTATGAAAATAACGTATTTTGTGAGTAGCTTAACATTACTCACAGCAAGTCTTATTTTTGTCTTATCAGGTGAAATATTCCACGCCGAAACATCTAAAATATTTTGGCTGTTTCGGCAAAACTTTCTCTTTTTTAGTGGGTGCGTCGCATGGTGTTTTATGACATTAGCTATGTGTCTGATTTTGCGTTCACCCTGGTTGAATCGAATTCTGAAAGGTCTGGATAAATCGTGGGGTTTACACAAACAAGCTGGTATTATCGCAACAGTCTTTACGCTGGCGCACTGGCTGGACGAAAAAATACCTCACTGGCTGGTGCAAAATGGCTGGCTTGCTCATCCAGGATCGCTGGGAAGTGTTCAGATAAGCTCATGGCAATCTCAACTGATCTATGCAGGATTGTTAGCTGCTGAATGGTCTACATACCTGATGATAGGGTTGGTGCTGGTTTCTCTTGTAAAAAAAATCCCTTATAACATTTTCCATTTTATACATCGTCTGTTTCCTGTTTTTTACCTGGCTACTGCTTTCCATATTTTTACCGTTCTATTTAAAACATATTGGTGGAATTCACCTGCGGGCATTCTGCTGGTAATAGTGAGTATCCCTGGTATTTATGCTGCCGGCCTTTCGCTATTTAATATGGTTGCTTATAAAAACAAACTCGTTGCGATCATCACAAACATCGACTATTACCCAAATGATATTATAGAAATAACTCTACATACTGACACCCCTCTATTGCATACACCAGGGCAGTTTTCATTTTTAACATTTCAACATGATGCAGAGGCACACCCATTCACTATAGCCTCTTATTACCAGGATAAAAAACACTTGCGTTTTGCCATTAAAGCATTAGGGGATCATACACATTCACTAAAGAAAGAATTAAAAATTGGACAGGACGTGATTGTTGAGGGCCCCTGGGGTTATTTAGACTTTAATATTCAATCTGAGCGTCAGGTCTGGGTTGCGGGAGGGATCGGTATCACTCCTTTTATATCTCAGCTGGAATATTTAAAAAACTCAGACCACCAACTCTGCCCTATTGATTTATGGTATTGCGTTGGTCAGCATGATGATTTGCAGTACCCTGTAAATCTCGATTTATTATGTACAGCGGCAGGTGTGACTTTACACCGTATCGATGCCGGGATGAAACTGGAAGCCAAACATATTATGATGGAAAGCGATAATAGCCAAAACGTTCACGTCTGGTTTTGCGGGCCAGCAGGTTTTGCGAAAAGTCTACTATCCGGACTACAAAAGTACGGGATATCAGAGAAAGCCTTCCATTATGATCGTTTTAATATGCGTTAATTATTGATGAAAAAATTCATATACATATTTTTCTCAGGCTACCTCGGCATTGGCTTTACAACAAATCGAAGAAACCGAATCTCAGAAATAGCTCTGTAATTCACTTTTCGGACTACTGGCACAATGCGATCCGGATGCTGAGATAAGTAAAGAAGCTCATGAGTGGGTTAATACTCCTCTGGTCAGAAAAGGGATTATGTAAATAATTAAGGGACGCCACTACGGCGTCCCTTAGATATGAAAAAGAGGTCGCGTCCCTCCACACCGTTTCCATTACTACGTAATGATCGATAGAGACGGGTTATCTTCGGCTTTGTTGAATAAATCGAACTTTTGATGAGTTGAAGGATCAGTTCACAGATTACCATCCCCCCGCACTTAATGCGGGAAAAGATTAATAGTATATGATAGAATTGATGCTATTAATGGTGAACCACGATATGATAATGATGGTTTCCAGTGCTTGCCTATATCCGGGGAAGTAAAAAATATACACAATAGTTTAAACACTAATGAGATTACATTTTCAACATTGGTCACAGAAAACGGCCCCCACAAAATGATACTATCCTAAGAGAGTCGGTTTGCTATCAGGTAGCAGAAAAACCCATTAGAAATATAATTGCGCGTTTTTCTGTATTTTTATGCCCTTTACTATTTATATATGTATTCTATCAAATGGTGAAACGTATTATCAGATTTTTTAAATGGCGACAAAAAAAGAAAAACCATGAAATATAATGAAGGCACGTTTAAATATATGCTCAAAAAAATCATTAGCGCTCTCGCGTCAATTATTGGTGGGCTACTTGTTTTTTTATGTGTCTATTGGTTATTTCGTCTGGATACCTGGACAGAACGAGGGATTTATATAGGCGCCTCTATATTTTTGTCTCTTATTCTCATAAAAATACTATCATTCTTCAATGACGAATAGACGGCAGGAAAAAACCGTGAGTGTCTCACACCGATTCTTACTGGATGTCAAATTTCGAAAGCCTGCCCTGCTGATACCCTATACAGAAGAACTGGTTCAACAATTATCAGACAGTGGCAGGAATCAAACCCACACCGGGAAAATCATGTAGATAATTCTGTAAGGGTTAGTTTTGTGGTGGTCTTGATAAACGGTCAAAAATAGCTTTAACAGTCCATTAGCCCAAAGGACTTCTCCGAGTCCGGGCACCAACCATTCAGATGCGGACGCCCTATGGCGTCCGTTTTTATTTATAAAATCAACAGGTTACTCCGCTCTCCATGTTCACTACTGTTCATTAAAATATACTGGCAGCCACCGCTTTTTGTGGGTAAAAACGCCGGTTTTCTGCATAGCGCATGACGCTATTGAAACGTTATTTAGCAAATCCTGTCTGAACCAGAAATTAAGTCTCTGTTAACCTGCACTATTACAGAAAATCATAGAACAGTCATCTCAAAAGAATATCGTCCTGAAGGACGAGAACCCAAGGCATTTTCAGGAGATGAGTCAACCGCGACAGAAAAAAATTATATTAATAATTTTTAATTATTTTTTAGAAAACCAGACAGGATTTAAATTAAAACTGTTTTATTTCAAATGGTTATAAAAAATACCGCAACACGCGTCACATTATTAACATGTGAATGATTGTGTTAACCGAATGTAAATTGTATGTTTCAACATACCACTATTTTACTGCGTCCCGGCGCGCTCATCCGGATGGAAGGAGATAACATGTCAGCCTTATCAACTACTGGCCATAATGACGGGATCACTCTCCATTGCTTACAGAGCATTGCGCAACTCATTCCTCTGTCGTCGGCGGTTTTTTATCGTGTTAATGCTTATTTAAAGCCGGAAGCCTATGTTTTACATAATATTTCTAATAGCACACACCAACAATATCTGGAGCATTTTCAACCATTAGACCCGCTATCGCCTTCCCGGTTCGGCCAACAGGTTGTTACCGTAGCGACGATGACGCCCGGTATCTGTGCCCGTCATCGCCATTATTATCATGAATTTATGCTACCTAATCATGTGTGCGACATGATTGAGATCTTTATTCGTCGGGGCCATCGTATTATCGCGGGCATTTCATTAATGCGCGATATACCTTTTTCCAGCGAAGAGCGTTTGCGAGCCCAGGCAGTACAACCATTACTGGGACTGGCAATTCATGATTCTCTTCAGGAAGACAACAATCTGACGTCAATATTGACCGCCAAAGAGCGTGAAATTGTGGGAATGGTCTGCGAAGGGGCCAGCAACAAATTGATTGCCCGTCAGTTGAATATTTCTCTCTCAACAGTGAAAACGCATTTACGTAATATTTTTGCTAAAACAGAAGTGATAAATCGCACGGAACTGGTTTCCCGAACCAGAATGTCCTCGGTACAATATTTACAGCATATGTGAAAGCGTTCTTTTTAACCCGCGTCAATTGCGGGTCTTTTCCCCATTGTCATATATGCCTGAATTAATACCACTCTCTGAGCTGATGCCTCAATAAAATGTCATATTATCTGGCGTCGGTATCCTGTTGCAGCCATTGATTCATGGCCTGATTGATCATATTTATCACACTAAGCAGAAGAACACGCTGGTGCCGCTCAAGCCGCAGATAACGGCGCAGCGGCGGCATTTTACAAACCACTTCGCTAGCAGCCCATAGCTCAATGCCGCAATACCATTCCTTATGATGTAAAACCAGAGTAAACCGACGATAATCCAGTTCACTCAGAGCCTGTTGTAAATTGGGGAAACGATTAAGATAGCTAATCAGCCCGGCGATACTTTTACTGCCAGTAAAAATGACGGGATAACGTTTCAGCCATCCGGGCTGATGAGCGCGAATTTTGCCCTGCAAAGGATAATTGATTGTGCCTTTCACCCTGAATTCACAACTGTGAATACTGGCCATGAATAACCGTTTTTGCTGAACATGGCAGATAACCTGGGTAAATGCATTCAGATGCAGCACGGCGCTATGTTCGGTCAATTTTTCACAACGCCAGCCGCTCAAATCACGTAACACCATGTTCATTAATGTGCTCTTAAACCAGGGGACGGAGGACATCTGGCGTCATCTCTTCATTGTTTCGCTTTTCATAATTGCCCATCGCCCGTTCCACGACCTCTTCTACCGGAAGCGGGAGGAAAGGATTAACCCGTTGCACACATAATGTCCAGAATAAGGCATAGGCGGCAGTCAATCCAAGCATAATACCGAATGGTATAAGTACATCCCGACTGTTCATTCCTGGAGGCGCGATATTAATAATGGCGATAATAATACCCACGCTCGAAATAATCTGAGGTAAGGGAAACCAGGGGGCCCGGTAAGCGCGTGGTAAATCGGGGCGCCGAATACGTAAGATAACGACCGATAACGTTACCAGCAGATAAGCTACTCCCCAGGCGCAGACCGCAGCGAGGATCAGCGGAACAATGTGGTCGATATCACCGTTCAGATACCAGGCATGTAAACAGGGAATCGCAACACCGAATGCGATGGCGATGACCGGTGTTTTAAAGCGGGGGTGCAACCAGGTCAGAAACCGCGGCAAAGCGCCGTCCAGCGCCATGCCGTATATAATACGCGGTACTGCCGCCATTAGCGTATTAATCGTCGCACATCCCGCTAACAACAACCCCACGCCCAGCCAGTATTGCCCGGCATGTCCCATGACACGATTGGCAAAGGCGGGAATAGCCATCGGCGTATCCAGTAAAAAGATATGGTTTGCCGCATCGACCACCACCTTATTTACCTGCCGGTTAATCGCAGCGCCATAGAGGAACATACAACCTGCCACCGCTAAAAGGCCAAGCGCCATCGCTCTGGGAATCGTACGATGCGCTTTTTTAATTTCCGGCGCCATTGGCGTGACCAGTTCACAACCGACGAACATAAACATCGCCATGCCAATATAACCAAACAGACCAGAAAGATTACTGACATCAAGCGGTGCGCCAAACCACCCGGAATGATGAGTGACCGGGGATAACAGGATCCCGCATAAACCGAAGATGGTCAGGGTAGTCCACATACCGAAAGTAAGAAATACTTCCACCTTGCCAAATACTTCAACACCAATGGCATTCAGTAACCCGAAAACCACTACCATGCCGACGCCAACCATCCAGGTATTGTGCTGCATGGCCACGTGTTCGCTAACGGACTCAAAGTTCACCAGCGCCATGACGCCAGCGAGAATCGTTTCTGCCGTGCCGGCAAAAATGTGTACGATCAGGTAAGCGCAAAGCGCACCGGTGATAGCGAAAAAACGCCCCATTCCGCAGGAGATATAGTCGTAGACGGAGCCAGTCGTGGGAATAAGCGTTGCCGCTTCGGCAAAGGTGGTAATCTGCGCTTGCATCATAATAAATGCCAGTAATACCGCAAGAGCAAAGGTATCTCCCCCTGAGCCAAAACCACTGGTCACGGTCAGGATCACCGGGCTTGCCATAATCAGCCCGACGGAGCTGGCAAGCGTCGTGGGGAAACCAATAACGCCACGTTCAAGATGGCTGGCAAGTCTGTTTTTAAACATGGTCAACCTCTTCACTATTATTACAACAATAAATTACCGCTCCGGAATAACGCTTATTTATGGCAGGCACCGTATCTAACAGGTATCGTCCTGAAGAGGGATAACGGTAAATAACGTTGTGACGCCGTCCCCGCATGCGCTAATAGCAAGTGGGGAGCGCGTTATTCTCCCCAGTGATGCCAACGCTACTGACGAACAATTAAAGGATTCAACCCTGCTTATGGCTTTCAACTTTTGCCAGATAATGTTTTACAAAACGGGGCGTTAAAACTTTCCATGCCACTTCGGTTCCCTGTTCAACAAACCAACTATCGCCTGGTGAAAAACGTATCGGTTCCTGACCCGCGACAGTGAGTTCCACTTCCCCTTCCAGCACGGTTGCGTGCTCGGTAAAGGGATAAATCATCGTGAAACCGCCGCGGGTCGATGAAAACAGTCCACAGGTAAATACGTCCTCAGGTTTACCGTAAATCATCGCAACGGCGACCTGGGGATCGCCTTCTGTTGGCAACGCCCCTAACAGGCTGACACTCCCGACTGGCTGTAATTCAGGAACAGGTTGATTGAGTTTAAAAGCGTGCATTAATGTTCTCCTGGTTAATTCCGGCCTTTCCAGAAACCGGCTGTTTGATGTATCAGTTTTCCCGCACTGACCAGCAATAGACGTAGACTGTCGCGACCATAAATTGTCGCGTGGGGAATGCTACTCATCAGACGATACCGCTCGGAACCGCCATTTATTCCTTCGGCCAGGATTTTGCATACAATATGGGAAGGCGTGACGCCAAATCCGGAATAACCCTGAACATAAAAAACATTATTGTGTTCACGAAGCGTGCCAATCTGCGGAAACAGATTCGCGCTACAGGCCATCGGTCCGCCCCAGGCAAAATCGATTTTAACGTCTTTCAAATAAGGGAAGACCTCCGTCAACAGAGTGCGGTTCCAGGCAGCAAAATCGTGCGGGGTATATTCAAGAAACCTTGTGGCGCTGCCAAACAGCAGACGGTTTTCTTTTGTGAGACGGTAGTAATTTATCACCGGGCGGATATCACTAAAAGCCC
The DNA here is from genome assembly GCF_046550615.1 of Salmonella sp. SAL04214. Classification (NCBI taxonomy): domain Bacteria; kingdom Pseudomonadati; phylum Pseudomonadota; class Gammaproteobacteria; order Enterobacterales; family Enterobacteriaceae; genus Salmonella; species Salmonella sp. SAL04214. Next base: position 276,511 of record NZ_JBGDXT010000001.1, on the reverse strand, counting down.
CGCGCAAGGGACTGATCCGCTCAACAAGCTCGCTGGAGAGAGGTTCTGTAGAGACCTGATAAGAATAAGTAACCAGCGTTTTCTTATAAATTTCTGGTTCCAGATTATTGAGAAAACTATCACAGGCCCACAGCAATTTGGCCGCTTTTACGCTGCCCATCGCAGTACGTACCCGCACAGTTTTACCGTAACTGACCTCAACCACAGGTGAATATTCGAATATCTTCACCCCCAGCGAATTCGCAGCCTGAGCGGAGCCCAGCAATAAATTCAGCGAGTGGACATGCCCTCCCCCCATATGCTTGAGAACACCGCAGTAGACGTCGGAACCAATAACCTGCTGCACGTCTTTACCGGTATAGAGTTCAATATCGTCTTCCGGCGTGGCGGCTTTGAATTCTTTTTCCCATTGTTGCAGCGTTTTTAACTGCCGCTGGTTGTAGGCCAGATAACCATATCCGGGGACAAAATCAGCATCAATATGGTATTTACGAATTCGCTCCCGAATAATACCTGCGCCGAGGTTCGAGATTTTAAACAGCGTCTCCATTCCCGCTGCGCCTACATATTTTTTAACGGCTTCGATGTCGTGACCTATACCGGCCATCACCTGACCGCCGTTTCGTCCGGTGCCGCCATACCCAAGATGACGGGCTTCCAGAACGACAACATTAGTGATCCCCTGCTCCGCCAGTTCCAGCGCGGTATTGATGCCTGAAAAGCCACCGCCAATGATCACCACATCGGCATCAATATCCTCTTGCAGAGCAGGAAAATGCAACGGGTATTTTTTCGTCGCGCCGTAGTAATTCAACGCATCGATTTTTGTATTCATCGCGTTACCTTGTCATCACGCTTGACTAAGACCGCTATCACAGCACGGTAACGTTTTACAAAATATCGTCCGGAAGAATGACGTTCTTTGGAACGATATTCAGTTCCGAAAAAGTATGTTGGGATGGAAAAACGTACATTCCTGACCTACAGGCACTTCTGATGAGCGATGTGACATTACTTGCCGAAGTAACGACTTTTTTACGCCAACGACACGGACAATTTATTGCAGGTGAACGTCAGGCCGGAAACGGCACGAACTTCTCGGTCACTAATCCAGCCACCGGCAAAATCATCGCCGACGTTGTGTCGGCAACCCCTGCGCAGGCAGAACAGGCCATGCAGAGCGCCAGACGGGCGTTTGATGTCTGGCGTAAAATGCCAACGTTACAACGCGGCGCATTACTGCTGAAACTGGCTGATACTCTTGCCGCTCATCGTGAAGAGTTGGCTCAACTGGAAAGCGTCTGTTCAGGTAAAACGATTATGCTGTCGCGCGGTCTTGAACTCGATCAGTCAGTGGCCTTCCTGCGTTACTTTGCCGGTTGGGCAGGAAAAATAACCGGTGAAACGCTGAATGTCTCCCTGCCATCAATGGGAGAAGAGAGATACACAGCGTTTACCCAACGCCAACCCATTGGTGTGGTCGTCGGTATTGTGCCGTGGAATTTCTCAATTATGATTGCTATCTGGAAGCTGGCCGCAGCGCTGGTATGTGGCTGCACCATCGTCATTAAACCAAGTGAATATACCCCGCTGACACTGCTGCGAGTCGCTGAACTGGCTAAAGAGGCAGGTTTCCCTGATGGCGTAATTAACGTGGTAAACGGTGCTGGCGGTGAGATAGCGCAACAGCTGATCGCGCATCCAGATTGCGCCAAAGTGAGTTTCACCGGGTCAGTCGCGACAGGTGAGAAAGTCCGGCGTTCGGCAACATCGTCAGGAAAACGCGTTACCCTCGAACTGGGAGGGAAAAATGCGGCGCTGTTTCTCAATGATCTCTCGGCACAAGCCATGGTCAACGGTATTCTTGAAGCCGGTTATCTGAATCAAGGACAGATTTGTGCTGCCGCAGAGCGTTTTTATCTGCCCCAGGAAAAACTGGATACAGTCATGACGCTCCTCAGGCAACGGTTATCGGAGATCGTGCCCGGGTCGCCTTTAGATGAAAAAACTGTGATGGGCCCGCTGGCGAATCAGGTTCAGCTTGAAAAAGTGCTGCGTCTGATTCAACGCGCACGGGAAGAAGGGGATACCATTGTTTACGGCGGTGAAACTTTACCCGGCGAAGGGTACTTTTTACAGCCGACGGCGGTAAAAGTGCGTAGTAAAAACAGTACGCTGATGCACGAGGAGACCTTTGGCCCTGTCTGTAGCTTTATCGGTTATCAGAATGAAAAAGAGGCGCTTTCGCATATCAACGCTTCGCCATTCGGCCTTGCTGCAAGTGTGTGGTCGGAAAATATGTCTAAGGCATTACGCTACGCTGAAGATATTGATGCTGGCATGGTGTGGGTCAATATGCATACCTTCCTCGATCCCGCGGTACCCTTTGGAGGGATGAAAGGATCGGGCATTGGTCGTGAATTTGGCAGCGCGTTTATTGATGACTATACCGAACTTAAATCGGTCATGGTCCGTTATTAACCATCCTGAAAATGATGCAGGCAGATCAACCATACCGAAAGGTGGACTGTCTGCCTGATTATCAGGTTCGTTCGCTGCGTTTTATTGCTTGTGGGTAATGTTAAACGCCCGGCCCGGCGTTCCTTCCTGCATTACTAGCGCCATCTACCGTTAGAGTAGGCTATCTCCAGTCTTAACGGTTCAGACTCATCCTGTAACATCGCTTCCAAAGACAACGCCAGCGTCTGATGATAGGCATCTTTTACACTGACTTTCAGCATGTTGATGCTCGGTTCATAACGTAAAATAGCAGCGCGAAGCTCACGGCAAAACCAGTTGAGAACCCGTTTGTCACCCACATTCACCTCGTGCCATTCCGGCATACCCCGAGTGAGCAGCGGCGGTAATGTCTCGCCACCAGGCACGGCGCAAGAGTTGAATAAACACATTAATTTGCGGCGTACCAATTCATGTGGGCTTATCCCCTCAACCAAGAGCCTGTCGAATAGCGCGACCGGAATGGTTGGCGTCATCATCATTTCCCTATCTGGTCCATCGCCAGATCCCATACTGACGTTCTGGACTCCTGTTGAGCGCTGTCTGATTTCTCGGCAGTGATTTGCCATTTGATTTTCGTGAAGTTCAGCGACATCGTTTCCACCGGCTTACCGCCGGCGCCGCCGCTAACACTGAGTTGTGATATCAGCACGTTTGTCAGGGTATAAACGATAAGCGACCGCATTTTGCCGCCGTCATTGTGGCACAACGTCAGCACCGCGGTTCTAATTAGCCTCCCGCTACAGCAGTACTCATTGAGCACAGGCGTGGCGAGGTCGACAAATTTGGTGAGCGACATTTCACCAACATGCGCGCGCCCGGAGGTCCGCTCCGTGAGGCTAACATCGTTATTTACCTGCATTGCCACATTGTGGCTATAAGACATGATCTCTATCTGATCTTCAAAGCCTTCAACCTGGCTTTCGCCTTTGATATTGTCGAGCTTTAAAAAAATCGCATCCATGATTTATCTCCTTGTTGATCAAGTGGCAGTTAAGCAGCCAGACGAATACCAGCGGCCAACGCTTGTGACTCTTATTAAAAGCGCAACTACCAAAAAACACAGCGTGAAAAGCGCCAGGTTTGCAGGGATTTTGCCAACGTTTACCCACGTCTGATAAACGTTATTCCGCTGGTTGCAATGCAATAGAGGTTTTTGGCCCGCTGTGGCCAAATACAATTGAGGTTATACTGAACGCTCTCTGCCATATTCAATCCCTTTTATCGCAAAGTATCCCTGGTGCCGGTATCACAGCGTCGTTATTCAAAAATTGACATTTCAGAATAATAATCAGCTATATATAAAAAACACATCAAAAAGCAAATATCAACTTAATTTTTACTTATTTAATAAAAAAATCCAAATTGATTTACATCAATTAACACATACAAAAGAATTAAAAATCAAAGCATTAAATAAAAATAATCACTATGGAAAATTTTATTTTTCTTAATACTCACATTATAAATTTTATTTGCTTATTTTCCTGTGAACACTAAAAAATGATTTAAATCAAAAAACAAACTATTCTCGTTGATTAACGTTTTGACCGAAATAAAAAAGATTTTATACGTCCCGGGATAGTCTCCCTTTCTGATGGACAATATGCATTAACAAGCGGGCAAACAGGTAACTTCTGCCCGGGTAATCCGTTACCCGACTGATATTAACATTGTCATGAGGTGATATCATTTGCCCGGCCAGCCATAATCATCCGGAACCGGCGCTACGCCACGAACATCAGGACGGAGCATTTTTTGTCGATCCTCTTCGTCATCCACCCAGACACTGGCTATCTCTTCACAGGTTGCAAACCATACGCCATCATGCCCTTTAATATGTTCAATCAAACGTGACAACATCATCATATGATGCCCATGACCGATTATCTGCGGATGAAGGGCCATCGCATATAAACCGTTTTCCTGATGGTTATAAGCATAGGTAAAAATATCCTTCCAGCGTCGCAGAACACCGTCAGTATCGCTCATCCCCTCCTGGTTGCCGGTATACGCCAGTGCGGGAAAATCATCCAGATACCAGCTAACAGGAATTTCCAGAATCGCGCTGGCCGGGCCTGCGATATTTCCCGTTTCCCAATTCACCTGCCAACGTTGAGGATGGTAAGGCACAAGATCTCTCGCCATCAGGCTACTGTCATAGAGAAAACCGGCTTCCTCCAGAAGATCCAGCGTATTCTCGCTATAATCCCAATAGGGAGAACGGTATCCCACAGGGCGTATGCCAAAATGTCTTTTATAACAGGCGAACGCCAGATCCATTAGTCGGCGTTCTGTATCACGATTCACCAGAGTCGGATTTTCATGATAGTAGCCATGGTGAGCGATTTCATGCCCGGCATCAAAAATCGCTTTACTGATTTCCGGGAAGGTGTCTACAGTGTGTCCGGGAATAAAAAAGGTGGTTTTGATATTATTTTCTTTAAACAATTTCAGAAGCCTTGGTACGCCAACTTGAGCACCAAACTCTCCTCGTGACATAAAGGATGGCGACGGTCGATTAAATCCGCCCAGCCATAAAGACTGAGCATCTACATCGACACCAAGATTGACCGCAATCCTTTTACCCTCAGGTAATTTTAAATATCCCATAACGACCTCCAGCTAATACATAGAAGGGACACATTCTGTTATTTAATGTGTGATGGCCAGATATTATATATGCCTGCTTTTCTGCGTCTGTCCTTGAACGTTGTTGCTGCCCCCCCAAGTCTATTTTCATATAGAACATCGAGGTTAATTTCTCCTGAAATGACATCCTCTTGATTGACGTGCGCCTCTGCGATAATACCTTGTGGATTTTTCCACACGACATCACAGGGGCTTAAAATTGAACTTCGGGCCCAGCAGCCTGGCAGTGGCCCGCCCGGGTTTCCTCCCAGGCAACAGTGAACAAGATAAATTTGATTTTCAATACAACGTGCGTGGCAACAATGCCTGACTCGCCAAAATCCCTGTTCAGTAAACGTAGCGGAAGGCGTTAAAATTAACTCAGCACCCTGTTCCGCCAGCGTCGCAGCACACTCCGGTATTTCTGCTTCATAACAAATATTAAAACCCACCTTTGCAAATGGCAGTTGAAAAACAGCCATTTTATCGCCTTCCTGAGTATACCAACCCCGTTCAGCCGGGAAGATATGCGTCTTACTGTGAGCATAATGTTCGCCATCGGGTCCCCATATATGCGCAACATTCTCATAGCGATCTGCTCCGGTCTGCTCCAGATGAGAGCCAGCAATAATGAACTGTCCTCTTTCTTTCGCTTCCTGTTGAAAAAGCTGCTTATAGGCATCCGTGAACTGATCAATTAAAGTAAGGTGTGAAATGGGTCTTTCTTGCCATTTTTTCAATAATGTAAATAACTCAATGGTAAATAGCTCCGGGAAGATAACGACATCAGCACCCTGACTTTTATTAAGAAGTATCCTTACCTTTGTTATGAAATCTTCAAAAGTGTTTATTTTAGTAACAATATACTGACAGGCTGAAACAGTAAAATTACGTGACATCGTGATATCCCCGGCATGAAATTTAAACTTAAATTAACGTATAGCGCATGGAGAATATTAGGGAGCGGACATTACGACATCAGGTTATTTTTTGTGAAGCTGCGCAAAATATATGGAGAAAAGAGTAGAAGCATTGAACCTTTATTTACATAAAGGGGACTTTATCGATGTTCGCAGCGAGACAGAGAGTCGATAAAAATCCAGGCGAAAAACAATAACCCTTACCACAATATTATTTTCAGCATCTGAAAATAATCAGGCAAACTAAATGATAACGCGCTGGTATAAAACCAACGCGTATTTTTACCGATAAGGGTAATGAAGACGGCCACCCGAAGGTGGCCGTTAGAACCCGGTAGCGCTTCGCTTATCAGGCCAGTGAAACCGAGACAGCTTTAGCGGTGAGACGCCAGCGGCTGTTCCGTCATTGGCGGGTGGTGCTTTTCCGGATCTTTAATCAGTACCCACAGGATGATGGCGCCGATAATATCGAACAGACTGAGTGCAATGAAGAACGGGCCGTAACCGATAATAGCGACCAATGCCCCCATAAACAGGTTGAAGCTTAACTGTCCCATCCATGCCGCAGATCCTGCCAGACCGGCAACCGTCGCGACCTCATTTTTCTTGAACAGGTCAGCGCTCATGGTAATCACGACGGTAGACAGCGTCTGGTGCGCAAAACCGCCAATACTCATCAATGCAATGGCGACATACGGGTTAGTCGTAATGCTGACAAAACCGATCGAAATCATCAAAACAGCGCCGATGGTAAAGCTACAACGACGCGCATTGATCGTGGTCATGTGCATCTTTTCCATGAAGAACTTCGCCAGGAAACCGCCTGCAACGCAGCCAAAGTCCGCCGCCAGGAACGGCAGCCAGGCAAACATGGCGATCTCTTTTAACGGCAGATGCATCACGTTAATCAGATACAGCGGCATCCAGAAACTCAGCGTTCCCCATGCCGGGTCAGCCAGAAAACGGGTAATCGCCAACGCCCAGAAGTTACGCTTTTTAACGATCTCTTTAACGGCCGGTTTTTTATTATCGTCCTGGAGATAGCTTTCCTGGCCGTCTTCGATATAACGCAGCTCTTTGTGGGTGATCCACGGGTGTTTATTTGGCGAGTTATAAATCAGGAACCAGGTGATGGCGAACAGCACGCCGATCCCACCGGTAATCACAAACGCCATTTCAGTACCGATGCCGCTATCAGCAAAGGTCAGCATCGCCCAGACCACCAGCGGCGGCGCCAGCATCGCGCCAATCGAAGTACCGATATTAAACAGGCCCCCCGCAATACCGCGTTCTTTCGTCGGGAACCATTCGGCGCTGGCTTTAATCCCGGCCGGAATCGCTGACGCTTCGGTTAGCCCCATCAGACCACGCAGAAATGCCAGGCTTATCCAGCCGCCGGCCAGCGCGTGCGCCATGTTGATCAGCGACCACAACAAGGCAAAGATAAAGAAGCCGATTTTCAGTCCGATGACATCCATCAAATAGCCGGTGATCGGCTGCGCAATGGTGTAACAAAGCTGGAAGGCGCTCACCACCCAGGAATATTGTTGCTCATCAAAATGGAGTTCTTTCATCATCGCTGGCGCCGCAACGCTAAGCGAGCTACGGGACAGGTAGTTTACGATGGTCCCCACGCAGACCAGGCCGATAATCCACCATCTTAATTTTGTCATCTTCATGATAAAGCCTCGTTAAAAAACATTAGCTCCGCGCCGTCTGACCTGTAGCGGGAAAACTGAAATCACAAAATTGGTTGACCAATCAATATTTTCTCATCCGGACCGGTCAAAATCTGGCGGCAACTCCCGCCATTAATATTCTTGAAATAAATACATCAACTCATTTCAAGTTGAATGGTGAATGCTTTTCACCCAGCAAAAATTGACACAGATCAAATAAATAAAATTGGCAGACCGTGAATGATGATATTTGTGATTTGGTTAGCCAATTTAGACAATAAGGTTGACATGAGAAAAATTTTGGTTGAATTTAGGGGGCAGAACGGGTTTACAAAGCACGTTTCGAAGTTGGCTGGCAATGGGTCAACCACGAAGACGTTATCGCAAGAAGAGGAAACGAGATATGAAACAAACCTGGCGCTGGTACGGACCTAACGACCCGGTAACGCTGTCAGATGTACGCCAGGCTGGCGCAACCGGCGTGGTAACGGCGTTACACCATATCCCGAATGGAGAAATTTGGTCGGTAGACGAGATCCAGAAACGTAAAGCAATCGTTGAAGAGGCGGGTCTGGAGTGGTCTGTGGTAGAGAGCGTACCTATCCACGAAGACATCAAAACCCACACCGGTCAGTACGATTTATGGATCAAAAACTACCAGCAAACGCTGCGTAACCTGGCGCAATGCGGTATCTATACGGTTTGCTATAACTTTATGCCGGTGCTGGACTGGACACGTACGGATCTGGAATACGTATTACCGGATGGTTCAAAAGCGTTGCGTTTTGACCAGATTGAATTCGCCGCGTTCGAACTGCACATCCTGAAGCGTCCGGGAGCAGAAGCCGACTATACGGCAGAAGAGATTGCTCAGGCAGAGCGGCGTTTCGCCACCATGAGCGAGGAAGACAAAGCACGTCTGACCCGCAACATTATTGCCGGTTTACCTGGCGCGGAAGAAGGCTATACGCTGGATCAGTTCCGTCAACACCTGGCGACGTATAAAGATATCGATAAAGCAAAACTGCGTGAACATTTTGCCTATTTCCTGAAAGCCATTATTCCGGTTGCCGACGAGGTTGGCGTGCGTATGGCCGTTCACCCTGACGATCCGCCGCGCCCTATTCTCGGCCTGCCGCGCATTGTCTCTACCATTGAAGACATGCAATGGATGGTGGAAACCGTTAATAGCATGGCGAACGGCTTCACCATGTGTACCGGATCTTACGGCGTGCGCGCCGACAACGATCTGGTTGATATGATCAAGCAATTTGGTCCGCGCATCTACTTTACGCATCTGCGTTCTACGCTGCGCGAAGAGAATCCGAAGACCTTCCACGAGGCCGCCCATTTGCACGGCGATGTGGATATGTATGAAGTCGTTAAAGCGATTGTGGAAGAAGAGCACCGTCGTAAAGCCGAAGGTAGCGACGATCTGATCCCAATGCGCCCGGACCACGGTCATCAGATGCTGGACGATCTGAAGAAGAAAACGAATCCGGGTTATTCCGCCATTGGCCGTCTGAAAGGGCTTGCGGAAGTCCGCGGCGTCGAACTGGCTATCCAGCGCGCTTTCTTTAGCAAATAACCTTCTTTCGCATGGCGCGACGCGTCATGCGATTTCCCCTACTCAATGCAATAGCAACATGCCTCGCCCCGGAGATCGCGGGCGAAGACGTCGAATGACAGGAGTTTGCAATGGAACAGAATATCGCCACCGCCCAGGTTTCCGTCGCCCGCCCAAACTGGGACAAATCACGTCTGGTATCCCGTATTGTGCATCTGGGCTGCGGGGCGTTTCACCGCGCGCACCAGGCGCTCTTTACCCATCATCTACTGGAAAAGAGCGACAGCGACTGGGGCATTTGTGAAGTGAACCTGATGCCGGGTAACGACGCGCGGCTGATCGCGAACCTGAAAGCGCAAAATCTGCTGTACACCGTTGCAGAACGCGGCGCAGAAAGCACCGAACTGAAAATTATCGGTTCAATGAAAGAAGCGCTGCACCCTGAATTCGACGGCCATGCAGGGATTCTGGCGGCAATGGCGCGCCCGGAAACCGCCATCGTCTCCTTAACCGTGACCGAAAAAGGCTACTGCACCGACCCCGCCAGCGGCGAGCTTGATGTCAATAACCCGCTGATCCAAAACGATCTTGCCCATCCACAGCAGCCTAAATCCGCCATTGGCTATATTGTCGAAGCGCTAAACATGCGCCGGGAGCAAGGACTGAAAGCTTTTACCGTGCTGTCATGCGATAACGTGCGCGAGAATGGTCACGTCGCGAAGGCTGCCGTCCTCGGCCTGGCAAAAGCTCGCGATGCCGCCCTCGCCACATGGATTGCCGACAATGTGACCTTCCCCTGCACCATGGTTGACCGCATTGTTCCGGCGGCGACCGAAGAGACGCTACAACTGGTTGCCGACCAGTTAGGCGTTTATGATCCCTGCGCTATCGCCTGCGAACCCTTCCGCCAGTGGGTCATCGAAGATAACTTTGTGAATGGTCGCCCGGACTGGGACACCGTCGGCGCGCAATTCGTTGCAGATGTCGTACCGTTTGAAATGATGAAGCTGCGTATGCTTAACGGCAGTCACTCTTTCCTCGCCTATCTGGGTTATCTCGGCGGGTATGACACTATCGCCGATACCATGACCAACCCGGCTTACCGTCGCGCGGCGCTGGCGCTGATGCTTGATGAACAAGCGCCGACGTTGTCAATGCCGGAAGGCACCGATCTGGAAGGGTATGCGAATTTGTTGATCGCGCGTTTCACTAACCCCTCGTTGAAACACCGCACCTGGCAGATCGCGATGGATGGCAGTCAGAAACTGCCGCAGCGTTTGTTGGACCCGGTACGTCTGCACTTGCAACAGGGCGATGACTATCGCCGCCTGACACTGGGCGTCGCCGGATGGATGCGTTACGTCGGCGGTGTCGATGAGCAAGGTAAAACCATTGATGTCGTCGATCCGCTGCTCGCGCAGTATCAGGCGATTCATCAGCAATATCAGACGCCGGAAGAACGCGTTCGCGGGCTACTGGCCATCGAGTCTATCTTTGGCAACGACCTGCCGAAGAACCACGAATTTGTGCAAGCCGTTACCGACGCTTACCAACAGCTATTGCAGAATGGCGCGAAAGCCACGGTAGAAGCGCTGGCTAAGTAAGGAGATAAATCATGGCTACGTTTATGACTGAAGATTTTCTACTTAAAAACGACATTGCCCGCACGCTGTACCATAAATACGCCGCGCCCATGCCGATTTATGACTTCCACTGCCATTTAAGTCCGCAGGAAATCGCCGACGATCGCCGTTTCGATAACCTCGGTCAGATCTGGCTGGAAGGCGACCACTATAAATGGCGAGCGCTACGAAGCGCAGGCGTGGATGAGTCGCTGATCACCGGCAAAGAGACCAGCGATTATGAAAAATATATGGCCTGGGCCAATACCGTACCAAAAACGCTGGGCAATCCGCTGTATCACTGGACGCACCTTGAACTACGCCGTCCATTTGGTATTACAGGTACGCTGTTCGGACCGGATACCGCGGAAAGTATCTGGACGCAGTGTAATGAGAAACTGGCGACGCCGGCCTTTTCCGCGCGCGGTATTATGCAGCAGATGAATGTGCGGATGGTCGGAACCACCGACGACCCGATAGATTCTCTGGAATATCACCGCCAGATAGCCGCCGACGACAGCATTGATATTGAAGTCGCGCCAAGCTGGCGCCCCGACAAAGTTTTCAAAATCGAACTGGACGGCTTTGTCGATTACCTGAGGAAACTGGAAGCGGCGGCAGATGTCAGCATTACCCGTTTCGACGATTTACGTCAGGCGCTCACTCGCCGTCTCGACCATTTCGCCGCCTGCGGCTGCCGCGCGTCCGATCATGGCATTGAAACGCTGCGATTTGCGCCGGTGCCCGACGACGCGCAGCTTGACGCCATTCTGGGCAAACGTCTGGCTGGCGAAACGCTGAGCGAACTTGAGATCGCCCAGTTTACCACGGCGGTGCTGGTCTGGCTGGGCCGCCAGTACGCCGCGCGCGGCTGGGTGATGCAGCTACATATTGGCGCGATCCGTAATAATAATACCCGGATGTTCCGCCTGCTGGGGCCGGATACCGGCTTTGACTCCATTGGCGATAATAACATTAGCTGGGCGCTCTCCCGTTTGCTCGACAGTATGGATGTGACTAATGAACTGCCCAAGACTATCCTCTATTGCCTGAACCCACGTGATAACGAAGTCCTGGCGACCATGATCGGTAACTTCCAGGGGCCGGGAATTGCCGGAAAAGTGCAGTTTGGTTCCGGCTGGTGGTTTAACGATCAGAAAGACGGTATGCTGCGCCAACTGGAGCAACTGTCGCAAATGGGACTGTTAAGTCAGTTTGTCGGGATGCTGACCGACTCCCGCAGTTTCCTTTCTTATACGCGACATGAATATTTCCGTCGTATTCTCTGTAACCTGCTGGGACAGTGGGCGCAGGACGGAGAGATTCCTGATGATGAAGCGATGCTAAGCCGTATGGTTCAGGATATCTGCTTCAATAATGCCCAGCGTTATTTCACGATTAAATAATCGCTATTAATCTGTGAGCACAGGTCTCAGGTATTTCGAGGGGCAGGAAGGCGGTAAGAGAGTGAGAAATTTAGCAGTAACGCACTTTTCCAGCCAAAGTCTGGCCGCCGATAAAAAGCAAAGATGTTGCTGATTAATCCCGAATCACTTACTAAGGTAAGTGATTCGGGTAAACAAACACAGCCATCTTCTGCGTCATGCTTTTTTTCTCTGTCCGGAATAACTCCAGTGCAGAAAGTGTGATACATCAGTCCTGTTGATGATGGCTCCAGTTGGTTATACGGTAATAACTTATGACTTCACAGTGTGGTTTCTTTTAATAAATCGACAGCCAGCATTTCCAGCTGGTTAACCACCTCATTACTGGATCGCTCCATTCTGTCAAGTTCTTGCGACATCGCATTCATATCGCCTGCGGCAAAATAGTTCAGCGCAGAGTGACCAGCGGTATGCACCTCTTTATGCGGCGCTTCCAGACTACGGAAACTGTAGTAATTGCTAAACTGCTGCCCTTCAAAACCGTAGTACCATTTCCCCAGCCGACACTGATCGTGCATCGTTATTTTACTGTTTATGTCTTTATTTAAGAGTAATTTGTAGACTTCCATTTTCCAGATAACATGGTCAACTTTGACAATATTCAAAAACTGCACCGTAGAGATGTACTGCATGACCGATTTCATGCTCAGCGATTTATCGATGACGATGCCAATAGACTCCACAATTTGATTTATGTTAGTCGTAATATTATCAATAACCGGCTGTTGGTTATCCAGCACCTCACTCACTCTGGCCGTATTATCTTTGATTACAGAGGTTAACGTACTGACGCTTTTCGAACTGTGTTTAACATCTTCGGACAGGTTTTTCACCTCTTTCGAAATAACGCTAAAACCACGCCCGGCATCCCCTACGCGCGCGGCCTCGATCGCGGAGTTAATCGCTATCAAATTGGTCTGGTTAGCGATCTTCTGTATCTCTTTAATACACGCATTAATTTGCGTTAAGGAGGTATTTAAGTCGCCCATACGACAGCCAATATCCGATGAAGTCGTGCCAATTTCGGTGATAAATTCCACGAGCGATTTTAATGAACTTCTGGCTTTATCATTCTGTTCGTTAAGTTCATTAATGCGTTCTTTTTCAATGTTGAGCTGCTCACAGGACTTAATGATGGCATTACGAATGATATCGATCGTCGAGATCCCCATCAGAATTTTTTGACACAGTATCCGCTCATAAGGCTCAGGAGTATCCACCACCACGTCAGACGCATTGGCGCCAGATTCTGCTGCTGGCGGCGGTATTTTTACAACATTATTATTCCAGTGGCGCAAGCCTAATACTTTTTTAAACATATACCATTCTCCTTATTATATGTGGACATCCTGATCTATGCCTGGATAAAGTATTATCAACTCATGCTAACATAATGAAAAATCGGCTGTCATCTGCCATAACCATACGCTCACCAGAATAAGACAAAACGTCCACCAAACTTAAATAATTACAAAGTAAACTATTCAACAATACTATTAATAGTCATAATGGAAGTCGCTCCGATTTATACGCAAATATCATTTACAAGGCTGATAATAATAATTAACTGCATTTACTTAGGTGTAGCTATATCTCGCCACGAAGATTGCAGACAGGGTTTAAACGCAAACTTTTGCAATAGAAAAATAACCTAACGTAAACTTTTTATATGACCAATAATATCATTTGGACTCATCAATATATTATGCTGTCCGTTTACCAGCCAAACAGGCATGACCTAAATCCAAAGGAATGGGGGCAGCGTAACCAGCCGCAAAAAGTATCGATTAGTCGAAAATCAGGAAACGGATGCGCCAACGCGGCGAGCGTCACCGCCTGCGTCAGAAAAGTTAAGAATAATTTGTGATATTATTTCTCATATGTTACCAGTAAATGGCAGGCTGACAGCCGTTCGCTGGTAAACACAACAGGCGGGATATCGGCACCCACGCCGATATCCCGACGAGAATGACCCCGTTACGCTTTGATGACGATTAACGGTTCAATATCGCTCTCTTTTTTAATGACTAATGAATCATCGCCGCGCAGGCACGTACCGCCGTAGTTACCGCCCACGGTAAACGTACAGACCTGAATATACTTCCCGGCGACCTTCGGCAGGCACCACAACTGCTGATAGATATTTTTCTGCGTGGCGAACTTGCCGCTGGTTTTATCCAGGAGCTCTTCCTGATGGCTCACCAAATCAATATTACTACCGCAACGTCCGGCAATCGGTTTTACCGCATAGCCGGTCTGCACCAGCTCATCGTTAACGGTAAAATCCGTGTCGAGCAAATAGCGATGATGCGGGAAGAGCGACCACAGGATGGGCAGGATCGCTTTGTTACCCGGGATCACCGTCCACAGCGGTTCAAACACCAACACTTCCGGGCGCAGTAATACATCAATCAGCCGGACTTCATTTTCCGGGTGCCCGGTACGAATAGGCACTGCGGCATACTCCGTCTCGCTGACTTCGCGTATCTGCTCCATCGCCGTTTCCCACGCCCAGGTTTTCCAGACACAATTCACCAGCCGTCCATCGCCATCGATCAACTGCCCGGCGTCATCCCAGCGCAACTCGCCCAGCCCGCGGAGAATTTTGCTCGCGAAACCGGCCTGATGCAGCGCCTGCTGCATAAACTGCGCGTGATAGTCCTCCTCGATATCATCATCCTGCATGATATGGACGAAAGGACGCGCTTTACTGTGTTTCCAGGCGCCTGCCAGCTCGTTAATTAAGCCCTCCGCCGGGTTATGCCCTTTACCGGTATAGCCCTGCTCAGCCCATTTTTCGAGAATTAATCCCGCTTCGGTATGGCATGATGCGGAATCGGCATTGTATTCATAGACTTTCAGCCCGCGTTCATCCATGCAGAAATCCATACGACCGGTGATCATATGGTGACGACGGCGCTGCCAGGAGAGACGCAGGCGCGGCCAAAGAATTTTGGGGATATCGAATAGCGCCAGCAGATTATCGTCTTTTAAAACTTTGTCCGTGGCGTGCAGGTACATCAAATGCAACTCATTGGTCGCTTTGATAAGCTCCTGTTCAGCGCTCTCGGTGATGGTAAAATACTGGTACGGGTCCTGATTGATAACGTGTCCGTTCGCCTGTACATAGGCTTTTTGTAACGGATCGCGCTCATCCAGCCACTGACCGTCAAACTGACCTTTCTCTGGCAGTCTTGCGCCGCGAATCGCCAGCGACTGATTCGCGATGTCAGGCTGTGACAAACTGTATTGCGTGTCGTCGGTCTGGATCATCCAGCCTAAAATCGTCGTGTCATCAAAGGTGTCGCGCAGGGTGTAACACCCGTTTTCTACGACCATTTCCAGTTCGCGAGTCCACTGCTGCCCTGGCGGCAATGGCGTGTGGATAACGTTTTGCTCAGCAATACGAATTTTGTTATCCAGGAGTTGGGTGATAATCGCGACGTGCCCGGTTTCGTTAAACTCGCCGCCCTTTTGCCAGATGAGCAGCGCCCCGGCCTCCGGCGCGCGCGGCGAACCGTTCGGGAAGGCCTGCAAAGGCAAAATATTGTCATTCACCACCTCGCGCAGAAAACGCAGCGAGAAGATTTCCCAGGCCATGCCGACGTCAGTAAAAACAACGCCATAATTCAGAAAGAGAAAACGGCGGGCAAATTCCACGCACTGCCACTTATGCCCCATGTATTCATCGTCGATGTAGCTACGAAAAGCTGCGTCGTCGTCGTCCCACGGATCGAGGGAATTGTAATCTGAAGAGTAGATCGCTACGCCGCCGGGGGCGTAACCCAATAATGTCCCGAAGGGGGCATCCTGACTGGTGGTTCCTTTGCTCATGCACTTACCTCAAAACAAGACCGCCTGAGCAGCCTGGCGTGATTTCGCTCTGATTGTCTGCTCTGTGACACTAACCGGACAGAGGTCGACATAATCATACACCTCAATAAGGCACACTGAGGCCAGAAGGTTAAAATTTCACTCGCCGGAATGTCCCAATCGGTTAAATGTCCGGTTAGCAAGCTGCTACACTGCTTCAACACCACCACTGTGAAGGCAGGTCAATATGGCAGATAATACTTATCAACCCGCAAAAGTCTGGACGTGGGATAAATCCGGCGGCGGCGCGTTCGCTAACATTAATCGCCCGGTTTCCGGCCCGACGCACGACAAAACGCTGCCCGTCGGCAAACATCCGTTACAGCTTTATTCGCTGGGGACGCCTAACGGCCAGAAAGTGACCATTATGCTGGAAGAACTCCTGGCGCTGGGCGTGACCGGCGCCGAATATGACGCCTGGTTGATTCGCATCGGCGAGGGCGATCAGTTCTCCAGCGGCTTTGTTGACATCAATCCGAACTCAAAAATCCCGGCGCTGCGCGATCACTCACACAACCCGCCGATTCGGGTTTTTGAGTCGGGCGCAATTCTTGTTTATCTGGCGGATAAGTTTGGCCATTTCCTGCCGCAGGATCTGGCTAAGCGCACAGAAACCCTTAACTGGTTGTTCTGGCTACAGGGCGCGGCGCCGTTCCTCGGTGGCGGTTTCGGTCATTTCTATCATTATGCGCCGGTAAAAATTGAGTACGCCATTAATCGCTTCACCATGGAAGCCAAGCGTCTGCTGGACGTGCTGGAGAAGCAGTTAGCTCACCACCCGTATGTCGCGGGAGAAGAGTACACTATTGCCGATATGGCCATCTGGCCGTGGTTCGGCAACGTGGTGCTGGGGAATGTCTATGATGCAGCGGAGTTTCTGGATGCCGGAAGTTATCAAAACGTACAACGCTGGGCGAAACAGGTAGCCGAACGTCCGGCGGTAAAGCGGGGGCGCATTGTCAACCGGACCAACGGCCCATTGAACGAACAGCTTCACGAACGCCATGACGCCAGCGACTTCGAAAACCATACCGAAGATAAACGTCAAAGTTAAACCATAATGCCGGATGAGGTAGTAATGTCGTCATCCGGCATGGTATTCCCTGCTGACGCTTCGCTTATCAGTTCTGCGAGTGCGTCATATGCGGCGCTTCACTAAACCCATGTTGCATGAGAATCAACCTCGCCCGTGCTGACAGTAAAAAGTCGGCAAGCGTTTTTCCCTGCTCGCTCAGGCAGGCAAAGCCATATTCAGCCACGGGATTATAAGGTTCCGGGATATCAACCACTCGCAGCGAATTAACCTGCCGTAGCCTGGGAGCATAGCTGGCATAGCCGATAAAGATATCGGTGTAATCATGATTGATGAGCCATTCCGCCGCCAGCCGGCCCGCCGGTAACGGCAAAGTCTGTCTGCCGCCAACCAGCGCTACCGCGCGTTTTCGGACCGCTTCGCCCTCCTTGCCCATCCGCGAAAAAAGCTGCTGCGTATAATCGCCGGAAGGATCGCAACCTGCTGTTGAGGTGCCGATCCGCAGATCCCGCCGGATTAATAGCGATAGCCAGTCCTCGCCTTCACGCATCGCCTGTGCCCGCACGCTCAGACACAAACGGTTCGTCGTAAAAGGCGCGACCCACAGCGCCCGCCCGCTTTCCAGCAGCGCCTGCGGATGCGCCAGGTTCGCCGAAGCAAAAAAGTCGCACGCTTCGCCCGCTTCGATGCGTTCACGTAACAGCCCCGCCGGACCGAAATCACATACCGCATCCGCCTGAAATGCCGCCATTAGCTGCGGCCAGACGACACGCAAGCTCCCCGCAGCCAGTATTCGCATCACTGTACGCCCTGATAGTCAGTACGGTAAAAACGTTGATACCAGTCGTTAGCGGCCTTTTGCATGTCAATATCGTGGAATTTTTCCGGATAGAGTTTTTTCGCCATCCACAGTTCGCCGATTCCCACCGCCTCCGGCATCGGATATCCCCAGGCTTTGGCATAATCCGGCATCAGGTAAACCCGATGATGCTTCACCGCGTCAATGACCTGCCACTGGGGATTGTGCAGGATCTCATTGACGACCTTCGGATAGCGATTCTGGACAAAGATTACCTGTGGATCCCAGGCGATCACCTGCTCCATTGTCACCTGCTTAAAGCCTTTCACCGAGGATGCCGCTACATTCAGCGCCCCCGCATGGGCCATCATCAGACCGGTATATTTACCGGAACCGTAGGTGGTCAACTCCGGATTCGCCATATAGGCGCGAACTCGCTCATTTTCAGGAACCGACTGCAAACGGTCGCTGACCATCTTGCGACCTTTATCCATCGCCTCAATCAGCGCTTTCGCCTCCTGCGGTTTATTGACGATATCGCCAATCAGCGTTATTCCTTCACGCAGCCCGCGATTATAAGCCTGCTCTTCATCGGCCAGGGTCGGGTTCATTTTAGCCTGCTCGCCAGCAATATCATGGCGCAGCGAAATCGCCACCACCGGAATGCCAAGACGGCTGATCTTGTCGATCATCTCCTGCGGAGCGTAATTCGTGACAAACACCACCTGCGGGTGCAGCGCCACCAGTTTTTCAAGATCAACGTGCGTTAGATCGCCCAGCGAGGCTTTTTGCGCCAGTTCCGGCGCCAGACGCGCATAGCCGTCGCCTAATTGCTGTTTCCAGTTCGCCATGACCCCAACGATTTTGTCAGTGGCATTCATCTGTACAAGGAGATTGAGCGTTTGATGCTGGAGCACCACCACTCTGTCGACGGTGTCGGGAACCGTGACCTGGCGGCCAATTTGATCGGTAAAAGTACGCGCCGCTTGTGACATTAACGGCCAGCAAAAAAGCAACGCCAGCAGAGAGAGCTGGCGCAAAAATTTATTCATAGGTTTCGCCCCACAATCGATATATAAATAATTATACAACGATTATAGAGCGATATAATAGAGGTGATTAAGGGATCACGCGCTGGTGATGTCGTACTCCATGCGGCGCAGCGCATCTAACGTGGCTTTCGCTTCGTCTTCGTCAATGATGCTCATCGCAAAACCAACGTGTACCAATACCCATTGCCCTATCAGATCGGCTGGCTTACCTTCACAAATCAGAGCAATATTGACATCACGTTTGATGCCACACACTTCCACCTGCGCAAGCTGGTGAATATCATCTCCGACGGCCAGCACCTGACCGGGGACGCCAATACACATAATTAACCACCTGAAATAAAATGCGGGTTATTCGACCTCAATACTTTTTACTTTCAACGAATCGCCGGTATCCACCCGCAGGCGATCGCCATGACAATGCGGACATTGCGCGTCATGCCTGAGAATTTCCACCACCTGACTGCAATCCCAGCACCAGGCCTGGGCCGGTCTGTAGTCGATGTGCAATTCGCACCCTTGCGCTAAAGTCCCCTGGCAGGCGATGTCAAAGCTGAAACGAACCGCGCGCTCTTCAACGCACGAAAGCGCGCCAATCTCCAGCCATACGCCGGTGACGCGCGCCACGCCGTGCTGTTCTGCCTGCTGCTGAATAATTTCAACGGCGCTTTGGCAAAGAGACAGCTCATGCATTCTCACAGCTCCGACGGCCAAACAGCAACGCACGCCGGCTTGTCTGCGGCGCATCAGGATTGCTTACCGGCAGGGATAACAGCATCCGCGCGCAGTCATCCGCCAGCCGGACGCCCTCTTCCGGCGACAGGCTACGGGAAAGCGGCGACATCAACGAGCAGGCAAGATATTGCGAAACGCCTTCCAGTTCGCCAACGGTAAAGGTCATCGTGCCATAAGGCAGTTGCAGACCGAGTTTTTCACCGACGGTACGCCCGGGCCAGATCTGGTCCGGGCCAGGGAAGATTAATGCGCTTAACATCCACGGCGTAATTACCGTGCCCGTCCATTGTCCTTCAAACAACGTAAAATCAGAGACATGCACAGGCATAGTCGGATGCAGAAACGAAAGATCGTGCATCGAACGATGGGCTATCTCTTCAAATGCCGCCTGAACCCGGGCGACGGGCGCCGTGTCGAATCCGGAAAACGTTTCAGACATGCGCCGTCTCCTTAGGAATTGCTTCGACGCCGGATTCACGCAGCGCAGCAAGAACCTGCTCAAGCGCAGGTTCAATCATTGCCTCGACGGTTGGTGTTAAGCCGATGTGCGGTTCCAGCGACTGTGGAATAACGCCGACCAGGGTCAGTTTCTTCGGAAACTCGCCGGTAAAGCGGAGGGCCGACAATACGTCGGCCAGTCCAAGCTGATGGGGGGAGATTTTGTTGGTGAACAGCGCTGGAACTTCATCGTCGCGCAGTACCATAATGGTTCCCGGCGCGTTCTTTTTCGACACGATGGCGTCGGCAATGATCAAATGATCCCGACTCGCCATATCGCCAAGAAGTTCCATTCCCGCCGTACCGCCATCCAGAATCTCAACGAAATCCGGCAGGGTGTATCGTTGCTCTAACGCTTCAACAATACGCACCCCGATGGCTTCATCGGTCAGCAAAATATTGCCGACCCCTAAGACTAATATCCGCATTACAAAACCTTCACCGAGACCACTTCATTGCCATCGGCGTCCACCACGTGCACCGCGCACGCCATGCAAGGGTCGAAGGAGTGGATGGTACGTACCACTTCCAGCGGCTTCGCCGGATCGGCGATCGGCGTACCGACCAGCGACTGTTCGTACGGCCCCACGTCATCGTTGAAGTTACGCGGACCTGAGTTCCAGGTCGATGGCACCACTGCCTGATAGTTACTGATAATACCGTCTTTAATCACCATCCAGTGAGACAGCATACCGCGCGGCGCCTCCAGGAAGCCCACGCCTTTGAACTCGCCCGTCGCCGGAATGTTCGGCTTCACAAACGTGGTGTAATCGCCTTTGCCGATATTTACAATCAGCGCATTGTATTGATCCTGCAATATGTTTTGCAGTTCACAACAGTGAACGGTACGCCCGATGATACGACCCAGCGTAGAGTGAAGTTGCGCCATTTCCAGCGTTTTGCCGGTCAGCTTCTGATAAAGCGCAATGATTTCATTGAGCTTGGTCTGCGTGGATTCACGACCTGCAGCCAGTTTACACAGCATGTTCGCCAGCGGCCCGACTTCGACGGTTTTGCCGTAGAATGTCGGCGACTTGACCCATGAGTATTTACCGTCATCCGACCAACCGTCGTAAGCCGGGATCGTAGTGCCTTCCCACGGCGCCTGCGGCGCTTCATCTTTGTACCAGGCGTGCTTCGCGCTCTCCTGAATACCTTTAATCAGGAATTCGTCGGAGTGAGAGGTGATCGGACGGTATGTCGACAGATCGGCATTGGTAATGTAACCGCCCGGGAACAGGAAACTGCCGTTTTTACCGTCGGTCGGGAATTCCGGCGCGCTCAGGTAGTTCACCGCGCCTTTGCCGCGCTCCAGCCATTCCGGATAGTAGGCCGCGATGACTGCGGTATCCACTTTATACACCTGCTCGACAAAATCGCTCAGCTTATCGATAAACGATTTGATGTACATCAGGCGTTCAAGGTTCAACGTACCGATACTGTCGAGATTGATCGGGTTCGCCACCCCACCGACTGCCAGGTTCTGGATATGCGGCGATTTACCGCCCAGCAACGCCACCACGCGGTTAGCGTCACGCTGACATTCCAGCGCCTGCAGATAGTGGGCGACCGCAATCAGGTTGACCTCCGGCGGTAACTGCATTGCCGGGTGCCCCCAGTAGCCATTGGCGAAAATACCTAACTGACCGCTGGCGACAAGATCCTTGATCTTGTTCTGAACTTTCGTGAACTCTTGCGCGCTGTTCAGGTGCCAGCTCGACACGCCATCCAGCATCGCAGAAGCTTTTTCCGGATCGGCTTTCAGCGCAGAGGTAATGTCCACCCAGTCCAGCGCAGAGAGCTGGTAGAAATGGACAATGTGGTCATGGGTAGTATGCGCCGCCAGAATAATATTACGGATATACTGCGCGTTGACGGGAACATCAATATTCAGCGCGCTTTCTGCCGCACGAACGGAGGAGATCGCGTGAGTTGTCGTACAAACGCCGCAAATACGCTGCACAATCATCCACGCATCGCGCGGATCGCGGTTCTTCACGATCTCTTCCATACCGCGCCACATGGTGCCGGACGCCCATGCTTTGGATACGACGCCGTTCTCAATTTCGCAGTCAATGCGTAAATGACCCTCAATACGGGTTACCGGATCAATAGTAATTCTCTGGCTCATGCTTTGCTCGCCTCATGACGATTATGATCGTTTTGTTTTAAAGGAGGAAGTATCGGCAGTAGACGAATGAGTACGATGTATGCACAAATCTCAATAGCCACAAAACCAATAGAAATCAACAATTCTTCCCAGGTTGGGAAGTAGTGGTAGCCGCCACCCGGGTTGAATGCCACCAGCGAATAGGTCAGACGCCACGTCGCGCAGCCCAACAGCGCGCTTAGCGCCGACAGGTACAGCATACGAGAGTCATTACGCAGTTTCGCCACACGCAGCACCACTAACGGGAAGACCATCAGGACGACTTCAATCCAGAACATAGCGGAGTAAAAATCGCCGGCAAACGCATAGGACAGCTTGTCGCGATAAATCAGTTCGCCAAAGCGCAGGACGACGAAAATCGCCAGCAGCACGCTGATGGTATTCGTCAGCTTAACAAACAAATTTTTCTCATCCGGACCGTTTCCTTTCAGGCCTGCCTGAACCAGCGAACCCTCAAATATGACAATGGAGAAGCCCATGATAAACGCGGTCAGAACCGAGAACAGCGGCAGCATTTCATAGCTTTGCCATAGCGGATGCACTTTATAGCCCGCCGAGATCATCAATGACCCCATTGAGGACTGGTGCATCGTCGGCAGCAGCGCGCCCAGCGCGATAATAAAGAACATCACCTTATTCAGACGCTTGAGCGACACTTTCCAGCCCAGACGTTCAAACAGGGCAGGCGCAAACTCCAGCGCCATCACGCCGATGTAGATGGTCATACAGACCGCCGTCTCAAACAGTACCGAGTTCACGTTGAAGTGACCTGGAATGTAGAAGTACGGCAGGTTCCAGTAACGACCGACGTCGATAGTGATCGACAGGCCGCCCAGCGAGTAACCAAACAAGCTTGCCAGCAACGCCGGGCGCACCAACGGATGGTATTGCCCACGGTTAAAGACATACACCGCCCATGCCAACGCCCAACCGCCGCAGGCAAAGCCGGTGCCGATCAACAGGTCAAAGGCAATCCAGACGCCCCACGGGAAACCGCCGTTCAGGTCGGAAACGGAGCCCAACCCGAAGACCAGACGCTTCACGATAAGGAGCATACACAGGACGATTAACGGTCCAAAAATAATGACCGGTTTACTGATGATTTTTCCGCCCAGCGGTTTTGGATCATGACTCATGATCGTCTCCTCCATCGTGATGGTCGTTTTTGCTATTACGACGAACCAGCACGGTTAAGCCCGCCAGCGCAGCCAGGGGTAGTATCATGCCTTTATAAAGCGTGTGTTGAACATGCTCGGAGCGCGCTCCGGTTGAAAGGTCATCCAGCTTCGGCAGATCCAGATCTTCATAAGGAACGCCTGTCAGCACCAGCACCTGAGTACCACCGCCCTCTTTTTCACCGTAGAGGTGTGGGTAGTATTTAGGCACCGTATGCAGATAGGTGTCGTCCGTTTTCAACGTCTGGCGCGGATAGTGATATTCACTGCCTGGTTTGAGGGCCAGACGTTTTTTCGCTTCCGCCATCAGCTCTTCACGAGTACCGAAAATGACGGCCCCTGCCGGACAAACTTCCACACACCCAGGCAAACCGCCTTTATCCAGACGCTCAACGCCTTTCTGGTTACACAACTCACACTTGTGAAGCGCGCCAAACGGGTTGTTGTAGTCGTACTTAGGTACGTTGTACGGGCAGGCAACCATACAGTAACGGCAGCCGGTGCAGACATCTTTGTCATAGTGGACGATGCCGGTTTTCGGATCTTTTTTCAGCGCCGACACCGGGCAAACGGAAACGCAGTTAGGATCGACGCAGTGCATACACTGTTTCTTGATGTAGGCATAGCCGTTCTCTTCCTGATCTTTGTTCACGCCCGTGCCGCTACGCCATACCTGGATAATGTTATTGGTATACGGCGACAGTTTGTCGTTGTTCGACCAGGTCTGCTCCCCTTCCGGGTTACGCGCCGGGAAGTTGATATCCTGACACTTTGTGACGCAGGCCTGACAGCCCACGCACAGAGTGGAGTCATACAGCATGCCCAGCGAACCTGGAATCGGCGGACGGTTTTCTGCAGCCGCATGGCTGACAGACGGCGCGGCGCCCAACAGCAATGCTCCACCGGAGGCTGCTTTAATAAAGTCACGTCTGTTCACGGTTATTCTCCCCGTGAGTCAGCGTTATCTTTCTTTTGCTGACGCCCCAGTTCACGTACCGCCATCACGCTGACGCCGGCAACCAGACCGACTACGCCGCCAAGCAGACCGACAGCGCCCGCAGAGATATTGCCGCCTTCTTTCATATTGACGTCAGGTTTCTCTGAACGCGGAGTTTGGTTTTCGACATGAGCAAGCTGGTGAATGCCCTTATGGAAGCCGATACCTTCTTCGTTACAGCCATAGCAAGGATGGCCGATCGCCACTGGCCAGACGCCGCCAACGTCACAGAACTGTAACGTAGAACAGTTGCCCCAGGTTTCCGGCCCTTTACAGCCAAGATGGTAGAGACACCAGCCCTGACGGTGGCCTTCGTCGCCAAATTCTTTGGCAAAACGGCCTGCGTCGAAGTGTGGACGACGTTCGCAATGCTCATGAATCAGACGGCCATAGGCAAAGGTTGGACGATTTTTCGCATCTAGCTTCGGCGGCGTGCCGTAAGTGATGATATGCGCGACGGTCGCCAGGAAGTTATGCGGGTTTGGCGGACAACCTGGAATATTGATAACCGTTTTGCCCGGTAAGACTTCCTGCAGACTGACAGCGCCGGTTGGGTTTACGCCAGCCGCAGCAACGCCGCCCCATGCCGAGCAGGAACCGATAGCGATAATCGCGGCTGCGCCGTCGGCGGCTTTGCGGATGTGATCCACGATCGGCTCGCCGGCAACCATGCAGTAGATACCGTTATCTTTTAGTGGGATAGAACCATCCACCACCAGAACATATTGCCCTTTATACTTCTCCAGAGCGTTATGTTTGTTTTCTTCGACCTGGTGACCGAATGCGGCGGAAAGCACCTCGTGGTATTCCAGAGAGATAGTCTCCAGAACGAGGTTTTCAACGGTTGGGTGTGTAGCACGAAGCAGTGATTCGGTACAACCGGTACACTCCTGAGCGCCAATCCAGATAACGGGCGGACGCTGTGGATTGGATACCGATTCTGCCATTTCTGCGGCGGCTTTGCTACTGAGCCCCATAGTAGCGGCCAGTGCTGCACAAAGCTTCATGAAATCACGACGGTTAATGCCGTGAGAAGTGATGAGAGTATTATCTCCAGTCATTTTATAGTTATTCCGTTACGAAGACCTGGCTTTTATTTTGCACTGTTCGCGAAGAAGTTATTGCGATCGGTACGCCATTTACCACACTTTTTTTATGGTTATGTGCGCCATAATACTTCGACGGAACAGTAAAACGAAGGGAAGAGGCGATAGTGTAATTAATTAAAGCAAGATAATACCCCTGTTGGATCAACCTTCGAGTCGATAACCGGCCATAAAGAAGCGAACCGCCATCCCGGAATGATTCTCTTTAAAGAAATCCATCACCATTTCTTTATCCAGACCATAGCGACGCGTCAGAATTCCGGCCTCCCACGCGCTAAGTTGACGATCGCCGGTCTTTTCGAACATACGGTGTGTAAAACCCAATACAAAGCCACGTTTATACTCAGAACAGAAATTCACCGCATGATGCGCGCTATATGCATAAGGCGCGTGCAACCCGGCCATTAACCCTTTCCCAAAATGATTATTCATCTGACCTCCTTAGTCGCTATATAATAAATTATATAGCGACTGGTTAAATGAAGGCCAGCGCATTACGCGCTTTTTTGCTTCACATCAGAAGGAAACCCATTCATCAGTAGACTGTGCGGGAGCCGACGCCATTCTCTGAACGCCAGGCGCCGCTTTCGCCGTTACGCATTGTTGCGGCTCACTAGCGGAAAGCCGGAACTGCTGTACGGAGCGTTGCAAATCCTCCGTCTGCCGTTCCAGCGCCGCCGCCGCCGCGGAAACCTGCTCAACCAGCGCGGCGTTTTGTTGCGTAACGCTATCCATTTGCGTGATCGCCACGCCAACCTGAGAAATACCTTTACTCTGTTCTTCGGAGGCGGACGCGATCTGTTTCATAATCGTCGTCACTTCCGTGACGCCGCGCAGGATGGCGTCCATCGTCGCGCCGGTCTCCTGGACCAACTGCGCGCCCTGCGCTACGCGACGTACCGATTCGCCAATTAAAGCTTCAATTTCTTTCGCCGCCCCCGCGCTGCGGCTGGCCAGGTTACGTACCTCACCGGCGACCACTGCGAAGCCGCGTCCCTGCTCGCCCGCTCTGGCCGCTTCTACCGCTGCGTTCAAGGCCAGAATATTGGTCTGGAAAGCAATACTATTAATCACGGTAGTAATTTCGGCGATCTGCTGCGAACTGGCGGAAATACCGTTCATTGTTTCTACCACATCGGAAACCAGTTCACCGCCTTTTCCTGCCGTTAGCGAGGCGGCATCCGCAAGCTGACTCGCCTGGCGAGCGTGTTCGGCGTTCATTTTCACCGTTGCGGTAAGCTGTTCCATGCTGGCGGCCGTCTCTTCCAGCGCAGCGGCCTGTTCTTCCGTTCGGGAAGAGAGATCGTTATTACCGGTAGAAATTTCCGTCGCGCCGCGCCAGATATTGTCGCTTCCGGCGCGGATCGTACTCACGGCTTCGCGTAAACTGTCCTGCATCGCGCGCAGTAGCGGCACCAACCGGCCTACGCAGTTACGCCCCAACGCTTCAATCGGCTGGCTAAGATCGCCTTGCGCGATGCGCTGAAATTGCTGACGGATGCGCTCCAGCGGTTTCACCATCATTGCAACCAGATAGCGATCGGTAAAAATCAGGATAGCAATGCCCAGAATCACCGCCGTGATAAGCAGGATGCGGATGGTATAGGTTTTACCATCGACCATCACACGTGTGTTATCCAGCATGGCGCCAGCTTCATGACTAAACCGTTCCGCGCTGGCGCCGAACGCGCGACTGAGTGCGGGCGTGACCGTACTGGCATGTTCGCTCCAGGCGGTCAGCGATCCTTGCTGCGCCAGTTGCATTTGAGGAACGACGCCTTTCTCCAGCAAGGCCTGCCAGTTGGACAAGACCTCCCTTGAGATATCAGGGTTCATCGGCCCTGGCGATAGCGCTTTCATCTCCTCCAGCTTCTGACGCATATTCTCGAGCGACTGTCGGGCGGGCGCAAAATCGGGCGTGCCGCCGCCGATTTTTACATCCATCGCGCGGCTAAGGCGGGTAACAAAGCGGAAATATTGATCGTTACCCTGGCTTAGCACCGTCATTTGCCGCACAAGATGCCGGTCAATATCATTTCCTTCCGAAACTTCGGATAAAGCATGGACGCTGTATAACCCCACCCCCGACCAGAGTAGACAAAAAAGTCCCAGTATCGTCAGCATGACCATACGAATAGTAAAGTTTTGCAGCAAACGCATATGAATTTCCTTGCTGAATATAAGAGATTAGTCATCAGACGATGACGCACTCTCGTTATCGGCAAGGCGCGGAGAATATATAATGCATTCTCCATTTTTTTACAGTTATCGCCGTTCACGTACCCGCAGATGTTATATATCTGTGAACGCAGAGAAAATCTTTTAGTCTTATTACTGAGTAAATGAATAGATGTAGTAAAAATATTGCGTAAGGCTGCAGGGAGACGGTTATCCACCGTTAAAGAAGCGCTGTTTTACAGCCGGGCTCAGCGTCCTTTGCCCGACTGCCCCGCCGTTGACGGCGGCTCAATGGTTATGCCGCGTCAATCTGTCCAGATAGCCCATAACGAATGCCGACAGGACAAAGGTCAGATGGATGATGACATACCACATTAATTTGTTATCCGGGACGTTTTTCGCGTCCATAAACACGCGTAACAGGTGAATGGAAGAGATAGCGACTATTGATGCCGCCACCTTATTTTTTAGCGAAGTCGCATCCATTTTCCCCAGCCAGTTCAGCTTCTCCTTGCCCGCAGAGATATCCAGCTGAGAGACAAAATTCTCATACCCGGAGAACATGACCATTACCAGCAATCCGCCGACCAGCGTCATATCAACCAGCGATAACAGCACCAGAATCAGATCGGCCTCCGCCAGGGCAAAAACGTTCGGTAGAACGTGTAGAATTTCCTGGAAAAATTTTAGCGCTAAAGCGATCAGCGCCAAAGAGAGGCCAAAATACACCGGCGCGAGCAGCCAGCGAGACGCATACATTACATTTTCAAGAAAGCGTTCCATAGGGACCTGTCAGGTAACTAAAACCAGCAACAGTATATCTCAACCATGCAACATCAGATCAACATGCAGTTAAATCTCATCCGGTTTAACCTGTGGGCGCTGATATTCCGGCCATACCAGCGCGACCAACGCCGGGTAGGCTTCAAGACTGAACTCACGAAAACACTGGCGTAAATTAAGGACGTCCAAATCCGAATACGGCACCTTTTCTCCGTTCAGACAACGCTTCTTAATATTGTCGTAATACTTATAAACGGCAGAGTTAAGGTCGCTGCAACGACGCTGTGCGTCAAATAATCCAGGCGTTTCATTCAACTCAGTCATTGTCATTCGTTTTATCGTTGCATGAAGGAAATCGATATATTCATGGTTAACGCGCCAGTACCATACCGGCGTTATCGAATTCATTAATACTGAGAAATGATCTTCGCCCTCTTCCTTTGTCATGGGTTCAGTTTGATTTAAATTTACGACTTTTCCACCAGGACGTTTTTTATTAACCTCCCACATCAGGAAGAGTATCGCGCCGGTCAGTAATAGCAATGTAATAACAGAATAAAAAATACTGTTCATAGCAGGCTCCATTTTTTTTGATTTTAAAATTACACCATGTTATTGTCAACGAAACCTACACTATTAAAAATAGTATACCACTGATCGTAAAGGATATTTAGTCATGCTTCCTGAGCATCTGGTTTCCTCTCATTTTCGCCTGTCATCGCCGCCCCCTGAAGCCACAGAAAACAGTAAAAATTTGCCTCAGGGAAAGACAAAACTCAGCGATTTCGAGCCCGATATTTTAATTAGCGCTAACGCTGCCGGGCAACACAGAAACGTATTATTTGAAGAACGCGACCGTCATATTAAAGAACGTCTGTATTGCGTGGCTAAAATTGAAACGTTTGCCCGCCTGATAAACGCACTACAGGCAGAAGGCGATATTGATGCCCAAACGCTAAGTAAAATACTGGCGGATAAAACCGCAATGATAAATGAAAAAGGCAATGCCATTTGGCTTAATTTAATCACTCGCGAAACCAATATGCCGCTATTTTATTCACTGGAAGATAAAGATGAAAGAAGTTGAAGACAATAACGTTTATTTGGCTTTAGACAACCATAAAAGTGATGAATTTATCTTAAAGCAAAATCTTGCAGCGCTAATCGCCAGCAAAAATGCCACCCTGGAAAAGGTAACGCAGGAGGTGGTATCCATACCGGCGGCGTTAGTGCGCCTGAAGTGGCAAAACCGACGGGAGATGTATGCGTTACAGGTCAAAGAGGAGATTTATGGCGCGACCATCAATGCCATTATCGAGCAGCATCCTGAATTACGAGACAAAATTATGTCTCGTCTTGAAAGTGACTGGCAGCATCTGCTGGCTCGCGAGACGGCAACCTTACGTCTGATGCGTAAGCTTTCCGATGGCGACTACCGGACGCGCAACGTCACCACCGTCGCACGGCAAGAAAAATAACCTTCATGGCTAGTTAACTCTGTTGTGAATACGGGCGAAGCATAAGGATCGTTCTGATTCTCTCTCTTACGGTAGTAAAAGTGTCTACGCTTAAAGGGTGTTCAACCTGAAGGGAGAAGCTCAATGTCTCATCTATACGACCCTACCACGCAGTATTACACCGGCGAGTATCCTAAGCAAAAACAGCCGGCGCCCGGCGTCCAGGCGAAAATGACGCCTGTTCCTGACTGTGGTGAAAAAAGTTATGTCGGCAGTGGTCGCCTTAAAGATCGTAAGGCGCTGGTGACAGGGGGCGACTCCGGGATTGGGCGCGCTGCCGCTATCGCTTACGCGCGTGAAGGCGCAGATGTCGCGATCAACTATCTGCCAGCGGAAGAAGAGGACGCCCAGCAGGTTAAAGCGCTGATTGAGGAGTGCGGCCGTAAAGCGGTGTTATTGCCAGGCGATCTTAGCGACGAATCTTTCGCCCGTTCGCTGGTCCATAAAGCGCGTGAAGCGCTGGGCGGGCTGGACATTCTGGCGCTGGTGGCCGGTAAACAGACGGCAATCCCGGAGATAAAAGATCTGACCAGCGAGCAATTTCAGCAAACCTTCGCCGTTAACGTTTTTGCCCTGTTCTGGATAACCCAGGAAGCGATTCCGCTGCTGCCAAAAGGCGCCAGTATTATCACGACGTCGTCTATCCAGGCGTATCAGCCCAGTCCGCACCTGCTGGATTATGCGGCAACCAAGGCGGCAATCCTCAATTACAGCCGTGGCCTGGCGAAACAGGTGGCGGAAAAAGGAATTCGCGTGAATATTGTTGCGCCTGGCCCTATCTGGACAGCGCTGCAAATTTCCGGCGGTCAAACCCAGGATAAAATTCCGCAGTTTGGCCAGCAGACGCCAATGAAGCGGGCCGGCCAACCGGCAGAGCTGGCGCCGGTGTATGTCTATCTGGCAAGCCAGGAATCCAGTTACGTTACCGCAGAAGTGCACGGCGTGTGCGGCGGGGAGCATTTAGGCTAACGCATGAAGTCGATTAATATGGCGCACTTCTGTTACGCAAGGCGCCATCTTAGGCAATAAAAAAGCCGGGTGGCGACTTCGCCTTACCCGGCCTAAAGCATCAGCAGAATACTTATTTCGCTTTCGCGGTCTCTTCGCCGACCAGACCAATCTTGAGATAGCCCGCCTGATGCAGCATATCCATCACTTTCATCAGAGTTTCATACTCTACGGTTTTATCCGCGCGGAAGAAAATCGTAGTATCCTTTTTCCCTTCCGTCAGGGCCGTTAGCTCGGCAATCATCGTATCATCCGTCACCGGATCGTTACCGATAAACATGGTGTTATCCGCTTTCACCGACAGATAAACCGGTTTTTCCGGACGCGGCTGTGGCGTACTGGTAGAAGCGGGCAGATTCACCTTGACGTCTACCGTCGCCAGTGGCGCAGCCACCATAAAGATAATCAGCAGAACCAACATGACATCGATAAACGGCGTCACGTTGATTTCATGCATTTCGCCGTTGTCATCCAGGTTCTCGTTAAGACGCATTGCCATGACGCATTACCCTACCCGTAATTTCTGCGCGGCGCGTACCGGCTGCGCACTGGCGCTCGCATTCAGATCGAGATCGCGGCTTTGCAGCAGCAATACCTGCGCCGCCACGTCGCCCAGCGTCGCTTTGTAACTGCCTATCTGACGTGCGAAGATGTTGTAAATGACGACCGCCGGGATCGCGGCTACCAGCCCAATCGCCGTCGCCAGCAGTGCTTCCGCAATACCAGGAGCAACCACCGCCAGGTTGGTGGTCTGCGTTTGCGCAATACCGATGAAGCTATTCATAATGCCCCATACGGTGCCAAACAACCCGACGAAGGGGGAAATGGCGCCGATCGTCGCCAGATAACCGTTGCCTCGTCCCATGTAGCGGCCAACTGCCGCGACGCGACGTTCCAGACGGAAGCCGGTACGTTCTTTAATCCCTTCGTTATCTTCGCTGCCCTGAGAGAGTTCCAGTTCATTCTGCGCTTCATTGATGAGCTGTGCGCTGAGGCTTTTTGCGCTGAAACCTGCCGCAATATCGGAAGCCTGATCTAAGGAGCGCGCATCGGCTAATTGCAATTGTTCGCGCTTTAAGCGGCGCTTTTGCGTGAAAAATTCAACGCTTTTACTGAAGAAGATAGCCCAAGTGACGACTGACGCCAGAATCAAACCAATCATCACGCACTTCACGACAATATCGGCGTGCTGATACATGCCCCAGACGGAAAGATCCGTCTGCATCAAATTATTACCCACTCTGTATCTCCAGGACGCAAATCACAAAATCTGAGCATAATAATATCAAAACAACGTCGAATTGATAGTCGTTCTCATTACTATTTACATACTGCCGCACCTTTACTGCTTTTTCTTTGCGCTTACGCATTAAAAAAGCCACCTGTTTTTATTTTGGCAAAATTTTCATCTGTATCACACGTCGCCAGGGTGCAGATGGTTATATTCATGCTAGTTTAGACATCCAGACGGTTAAAATCAGGAAACGCAACATGACGGATAAACAGTTGGATACCAAACTGGTAAACGCAGGACGCAGCAAAAAATACACGCTTGGCTCAGTGAATAGTGTGATTCAACGCGCTTCTTCACTGGTGTTTGACACCGTCGAGGCCAAAAAACACGCTACCCGCAATCGCGCCAACGGCGAATTATTTTACGGACGCCGGGGAACGCTGACCCACTTTTCACTCCAGGAAGCCATGTGTGAACTGGAAGGCGGCGCCGGATGCGCGCTCTTCCCGTGCGGCGCGGCGGCGGTCGCCAACACCATTCTGGCATTCGTTGAGCAGGGCGACCACATCCTGATGACCAACACAGCCTATGAACCCAGCCAGGATTTCTGCAGCAAAATTCTCGGCAAACTGGGCGTGACGACAAGCTGGTTCGACCCGCTCATCGGCGCTGATATCACGCAACATATTCAGCCGAACACGAAAGTCGTTTTTCTGGAATCCCCCGGTTCTATTACCATGGAAGTACATGATATTCCGACCATTGTCAGTGCGGTCAGACGCGTCGCGCCAGAAGCCGTCATCATGATTGATAATACCTGGGCGGCTGGCGTTCTGTTCAAAGCGCTGGAGTTCGATATTGATATCTCTATCCAGGCGGGCACTAAGTATCTGATTGGTCATTCTGATGCGATGGTCGGTACTGCCGTTGCAAATGCGCGCTGCTGGGAACAATTGCGGGAAAACGCCTATCTGATGGGGCAAATGCTCGACGCCGACACGGCTTATATGACCAGCCGCGGGCTGCGCACGCTCGGCGTCCGACTGCGCCAGCATCAAGAAAGCAGCCTCAAAATCGCCGCGTGGCTGGCGAACCATCCTCAGGTCGCGCGCGTTAATCATCCGGCCCTGCCGGGTAGCAAAGGTCATGCCTTCTGGAAACGAGACTTTACAGGCAGCAGCGGTCTGTTCTCCTTTGTGCTCAATAAAAAGCTAACCGAGGCAGAATTATCAGCCTATCTGGATAACTTTTCGCTGTTCAGTATGGCCTACTCCTGGGGAGGCTACGAATCGCTGATTATTGCTAATCAGCCGGAACAGATCGCCGCGATTCGTCCTGCAGGCGGCGTAGATTTTACCGGTACGCTGGTCCGGGTGCATATTGGTTTAGAGAGTGTTGATGATTTGATCGCTGATTTAGCCGCCGGCTTCGCCAGAATTGTGTAAAGTTGCCGGGGATGGACATATATGCAGACAATTTCCGTGGAAAAGTCTGCGTTTGTTGCGTCCGGGATCAAGGCATCCCGGACGATTCAGGAGTACAATAGGCGAATAAAAGCATAAATGCTGTTCCACAGGAAAGTTCATGGCTGTCATTCAAGATATTATCGCTGCGCTCTGGCAACATGATTTTGCCGCGCTGGCGAATCCACACGTTGTTAGCGTCGTCTACTTTGTCATGTTCGCCACGCTATTTTTAGAAAACGGTCTGCTGCCAGCGTCATTCTTACCTGGCGATAGTCTGCTGCTACTGGCAGGCGCGTTGATCGCCCAGGATGTGATGCATTTTTTGCCGACGATTGGCATTCTCACCACCGCGGCCAGTCTCGGCTGCTGGCTAAGTTATATCCAGGGACGCTGGCTTGGTAATACGCGTACCGTCAAAGGCTGGCTGGCGCAGCTTCCGGCAAAATATCATCAGCGCGCCACCTGCATGTTTGACCGCCACGGTTTGTTAGCGTTGCTTGCCGGGCGCTTTCTGGCGTTTGTCCGCACTCTGCTGCCAACAATGGCGGGTATTTCCGGCCTGTCCAACCGCCGGTTTCAGTTTTTTAACTGGTTAAGCGGCCTGCTGTGGGTGACTGTCGTGACCAGCTTCGGCTACGCGCTCAGTATGATCCCGTTTGTTAAGCGCCATGAAGACCAGGTAATGACATTTTTAATGATCCTTCCCGTCGCGCTACTGGTCGCCGGGCTGTTAGGTACGCTGGTCGTGGTGATTAAAAAGAAATACTGTAACGCCTGACGTATCCATAATCGGCCAGGATGGCCCGATTACGCTTCGTTGACCCGTGGCGGGATGCCCCACTTAGCTCCCTTGCATTGTCCGCATTCTTGCCGCATCTTCGCCCGGCGTAACGCCAAAATAACGTTTAAACTCCCGGCTAAACTGCGATGCGCTCTCATAGCCGACCCGCATCGCCGCAGCGCTGGCCTTCATACCGTCGTGAATCATCATCATCCGCGCTTTATGCAGTCGGTAGCTTTTTAAATACTGCAACGGCGAGGTGCTGGTGACCGCCTTAAAATTATGGTGAAACGCCGACACGCTCATGTTCGCTTCTGCCGCCAGTTGCTCAACATTCAGGTTCTCGGTGTATTTCATTTCGATCTGTTTAAGTACGCGACTGATCAGGCTAAAGTGCGTCTGGCGACTAACCAGTGCAAGCAGCGCCCCGCCGCGCGGCCCCATCAGCACATGATAAAGAATTTCGCGAATAATCTGTTTTCCCAGAATCCGCGCATCCAGCGGGCGCTCCATCACATCCAGCAATCTTTCCACCGCACATAAAATCTCGTCCGACAGCGTGGCGGAGTTAATCCCACTGGCCGCCATCGGCAACTGGAAACGCTCATCTTCGCCAATGTCCATGAGCAACTCTTGCAGTTGCAGCACATCAATATCGAGCCGAATACCGGCCAGCGGTACCTCCGGCGTCGCCCAGGTCTCGCATTCAAAAGGGAGCGGCACGGTCAGTAAGAGATATTCATTAGCGTCATAACGAAACTTGCGCTTGTTAATATAGCCAATTTTATGGCCGGAAAAGAGAAATATGATGCCAGGCTGATACATGACCGGCGTGCGCGGCCCCGGTTCAACACCATACAACAGACGAATGCCCGCCAGCCGCTCGCTGATTATTTTATCATTATTTTTTAAATGATTAATTTTATCAGCCAACTGTAAGCAAATTGCTTCACGATTCATAACGCGCCATTTTTTCATCAAATCCACTCCGCTGGATTGTGCGCATTTTTAGCGATTTTCTCCAGCATTCTGGAGAAATAGGCAAAACATTGGCAGAAATGTGCATTGAGAGACATCCCTCACAAGACCACAATGATGACCATCAGGCAGACAGCCGCCTGCCCTCTTTTTACCCACATAAGGGAATGAGCAATGAACAATTTCAAATTACATACCCCTACCCGCATTCTGTTTGGTAAAGGCGCTATCGTCGATCTTCGCGATCAAATCCCCCAGGACGCCCGCGTGCTGATTACCTATGGCGGCGGTAGCGTGAAAAAGACCGGCGTACTGGCGCAAGTTCAGGAAGCGTTAAAAGGACTGGATGTTCGGGAGTTTGGCGGTATTGAACCGAACCCGTCCTATGAAACGCTGATGAAGGCCGTGCAGCTTGTGCGCGACGAAAATATTACCTTCCTGCTGGCCGTTGGCGGCGGTTCCGTACTGGACGGCACCAAATTTATCGCCGCAGCGGCGCAGTATACGGACGGCGTCGATCCGTGGCACATTCTGGAAACCGGCGGTACTGAGATTCGTGGCGCAATCCCGATGGGATCTGTGCTGACCCTACCGGCAACCGGCTCAGAATCGAACGCCGGCGCAGTCATTTCCCGTAAAACCACTGGCGACAAACAGGCCTTCCACTCCTCGTTCGTGCAACCGGTGTTTGCCGTACTGGATCCGGTCTACACCTATACATTGCCGCCACGCCAGGTTGCGAACGGCGTCGTGGATGCTTTTGTCCATACCGTTGAGCAGTACGTCACTTACCCGGTTAACGGCAAAATTCAGGATCGTTTCGCCGAAGGCATTTTACTCACACTGATCGAAGAAGGTCCCAAAGCGCTGCAAGAGCCTGAAAACTATGACGTCCGCGCTAACGTGATGTGGGCCGCTACTCAGGCGTTAAATGGCCTGATTGGCGCTGGTGTTCCGCAGGACTGGGCGACGCATATGCTGGGCCATGAGCTTACCGCGATGCACGGTCTCGATCATGCCCAGACGCTGGCTATCATTCTGCCTGCGCTATGGAACGAAAAACGAGACGTTAAACGCGCAAAACTCCTGCAATATGCTGAACGTGTATGGAATATCACCGACGGTTCCGACGACGAGCGTATTGATGCCGCCATTGCCGCCACCCGCCGTTTCTTTGAACAGATGGGCGTGCCTACCCGTCTGTCCGATTACGGTCTGGATGGCAGCACTATTCCGGCGCTACTGGCTAAACTTGAGGCGCATGGATGCACAAATTTAGGTGAAAATCAGGATATTACGCTGGATGTCAGCCGTCGGATTTATGAAGCGGCGCGCTAAGGTTTTTTCGCCTCTGACTTTCGTTTTTGGCCATTTCGTCCAGACTTAAGTCACTTAGTCTCGCCGGACCCGACTCCGGCGAGCCAATTAAAAGAGGAACACATCATGGCTAATCCAACCATTATCAGGCTACAGGATGGCAACGTAATGCCACAACTTGGGCTGGGAGTCTGGAAAGCAAGCAATGAAGAGGTGATCGCGGCGATTCATAAAGCGCTGGAGGTGGGCTATCGATCGATTGATACCGCCACAGCATATCAGAATGAAGAAGGCGTCGGCAAAGCGCTAAAAGCAGCGAGTGTGGCGCGGGAAGAGCTGTTTATCACCACCAAGTTGTGGAATGACGATCAAAAACGTCCCCGCGAAGCCCTGCAGGAGAGTCTGAAAAAACTGCAGCTTGATTATCTCGATCTCTATCTGATGCACTGGCCCGTACCGGCTATCGATCACTATGTCGACGCCTGGAAAGGCATGATCGCGCTGCAAAAAGAGGGGCTGGTAAAGAGTATCGGGGTCTGTAACTTTCAGATCCATCACCTCCAGCGTCTGATCGATGAAACCGGCGTTACCCCTGTGATCAACCAGATCGAGCTTCACCCCTTGATGCAACAGCGCCAGCTACATGCGTGGAATGCGACGCATAAAATCCAGACCGAGTCCTGGAGCCCGCTGGCGCAGGGCGGCGAAGGCGTATTCGATCAGAAAGTGATTCGCGAACTGGCGGATAAATACGGCAAAACGCCCGCCCAGATTGTTATTCGCTGGCATCTGGACTGCGGGCTGGTCGTCATTCCGAAATCCGTCACCCCTTCCCGTATCGCGGAAAACTTTGCTGTCTGGGATTTCCGTCTCGATAAAGATGAATTAGGCGAGATCGCAAAACTGGATCAAGGAAAACGCCTCGGCCCCGATCCGGATCAGTTCGGCGGTTAAGCCGGATTTATCGCACGCCATGCCCGACGATGTCGTCGGGCTTTTTTTCATTTCGAAATATTAAGAAACAATTACGCGCATTTAACAGTATATTTCCCCCACACACAAGCGCAGAATTATTCTGATTTTGTGAATATTTATTCATGATTATTATCAATTTACTTAATGTATATAAAATATTTATGGATGTGTGATTGTGGCGGAAAAAAAATCTCAGGGCGTCAAATGGCTCCCATTTATTCTTATTCTGGTTATCGCCGCCGGACTGTGGCAGCTAACGCCCCCTTCCGGGTTAAGCGCGCCGGCCTGGCATTCCGCGATTATTTTTGTCGCGACGATCGCCTCTATCGTGGCGAAAGTGCTGCCTATTGGCGCGGTCGGTATTATTGGCATCACCGTCTTTGCGCTCGCCTATGCTGCCGGCGACAAAACGGCCAGCGGCGCGATTACCACGGCCTTGAGCGAGCTGAACAGTTCGCTGATCTGGCTTATCGTCGTCGCCTTTATGATTGCCCGTGGGTTTATCAAAACCGGGCTGGGTCGGCGTATCGCCCTACAAATGATCCGTCTGTTAGGTAAACGAACGTTGGGTCTGGCTTATGGTCTGGCGTTTGCCGATCTGATCCTCTCCCCCGCGATGCCCAGTAACACCGCGCGCTGCGGCGGCGTGATTTACCCGATCGCCGACTCGCTGGCGCGCAGCTTTGATTCACATCCGGAAGATGAGTCTCGCAGCAAAATCGGCACCTTTCTGATCACCTGTATTGGCAATGTTAACGACGTCACCGCCGCACTGTTTATGACCGGTTATACGGGTAACCTGCTGGCGGTAAAACTGGCGGCGAACGCCGGCGTTACGTTGAGCTGGGGAAGCTGGTTTATCGCCGCGCTCCTGCCTTGCCTGGTCTCTTTTCTTATCGTCCCGCTGCTGGTCTACTGGCTGACCCGTCCGGAAATTAAACATACGCCGGATGCGCCGGATTTGGCGCGCAAAGAGCTGGCGCAAATGGGCAGTATGACGCGCGGCGAGTGGCTCATGCTGGCGACCGTCGGCGTGTTGCTGGTGCTATGGATTTTTGGCAGCTCGCTCGGCGTGGATGCCACGACGGCCTCTTTTGTCGGTCTCTCGATTTTATTACTGAGCGGCGTGCTCACCTGGGAAGACGTTAAAAGCGAAAAAGGCGCCTGGGATACGTTGATTTGGTTTGCCGCGCTGCTGATGATGGCTAACCAGTTGAAGAAACTAGGATTCACCAGTTGGTTTGGCAACCTGATTGGCGACAGCATCGGCAGTACGATGCATGGAACCAGTTGGATAATCATCCTGCTGCTGCTTAACGCAGCCTATTTTTATACCCACTATTTTTTCGCCAGCGGCAACGCGCAAATCGCCGCGCTGTATGCGGTATTTCTGGGTGTCGGTCTGCATCTGAATATACCGGCAGCGCCGATGGCGCTTATGCTGGCGTTTACCAGCAGCCTGTACTGCTCTCTTACGCAGTATACCCACGCACGCGGCCCCATTCTTTTTGGCGCCGGCTATGTACCGACGGGCGTCTGGTGGCGAACGGGATTTATTATCAGTCTCTTTAATCAGGCGGTCTTTTTGACAGTCGGCCTCGCATGGTGGAAAGTGTTAGGGTTGTATTAAACGCTTAACTCATCGATAAGCCCCTCGGTTAACGGAGAAATGGAATGACCTGCATTTTCTGTCAAATAGTTGAAGGTAAAGCACCTTGTCATAAAGTTTGGGAAGATGAGCATCACCTGGCTTTTTTGTCGATTTTTCCGAATACCGATGGGTTTACCGTAGTGATCCCGAAAAAACATTACCCCAGCTACGCGTTCGATCTACCGCCGCAGGCGTTAGCGGACCTGATGCTGGCGACCCAAAAAGTGGCTAAGAAACTGGATAAGGCTTTCCCGGATGTCAGTCGTACGGGAATGTTCTTCGAAGGTTTCGGCGTAGACCATGTGCACAGTAAATTAAGCCCCATGCACGGTACTGGCGATTTAACCCACTGGAAACCGATTGAATCGCGGCAGAATAAATTTTTCGAACAGTATGAAGGATATCTGTCGTCACACGATCATGAACGGGCTGATGATGAAAAACTGGCCGCGCTGGCGGCCAGAATTCGTGAGGCATAAATACGGAGCACTTCTGCCGGATGGCGGTGTAAGCACCTTATCCGGCCTACAAAACTGTGCTATTCATAGACCTGATAAGCGCAGCGCCATCAGGCATTATACCTTAGATTATATACTTCTTATCTATTTTAATATATCGACCCTGGTAGGTTAAATATTACGGCGCGTGGCTAAATATTTCGTACAAAAACCATCCAGGAATAGCGGCAATAACACCCATTAAAATTATCCCTGCAAGAGTCATTTGCCTGTCTTCACGTTTTTCCATACTACATGCTTTAATAGCCATTATGAATATAACAACAGCTATTATAGCAATTACGATAAAACAGGGAATAATAATCATACCCATGATATCCCCTCCTCTGGGGCTGTATACAAGCATCATGCCTTAATCATTAAGGTAATATATAATTAATTTATACAATCAATAATATTTAAATAAAATATAAAGCTCCCCGTAATTTAGCAATTACTAAAGACCGACACAATATATTTAGATGTCTGTTACTTCCAGAAACATTAGCTTCCAGAAGCAACAGATTCAAAGGTAATTAACGCCCTGCGCCTTTCCCGCGCTTCTTATTCGCAGCAAGCCCCTGCCGCTGATGTTCCACCGGCGTATGCTTGGTCAACGCCGGGCGCGTGTTGCGATTCTGGCGACGCGCTTCGCGCATCTCTTCAATGGTCGGCGCAGGTACCAGACACTCACGGCGACCGCCAATCAAATGCTTTTTCCCCATCGCTTCCAGCGCCTGGCGAATCAGCGGCCAGTTCGCCGGATCGTGATAACGCAGCAGCGCCTTATGCAGGCGACGTTGCCTGTCTCCCTTCGGCACCACCACATCTTCACTCTTATAACCAATTTTACCCAGCGGGTTTTTGCCGGTGTAATACATGGTGGTCGAATTTGCCAACGGCGACGGGTAGAAGTTCTGCACCTGATCCAGACGGAAGCGGTGGCGCTTGAGCCACAGCGCCAGATTCACCATATCCTCGTCCCGCGTGCCCGGATGCGCGGAGATAAAATATGGGATCAGATACTGCTCTTTTCCGGCCTGTTTAGAGTAAAGGTCAAATAACTCTTTAAAGCGATCGTAGCTGCCCATACCCGGCTTCATCATTTTCGACAGCGGACCTTCTTCAGTATGCTCCGGCGCAATCTTCAGATAGCCGCCCACATGATGGCTCGCCAGCTCTTTAATGTAGCGAGGATCTTCTACGGCGATGTCGTAGCGCACGCCGGAGGCAATTAAGATTTTCTTAATGCCTTTCAGCTCACGGGCGCGGCGATAAAGATTGATCGTCGGCGTATGGTCAGTATCCATATGCGGACAGATATCCGGATAGACGCATGACAGGCGACGACAGGTCTGCTCCGCACGCGGCGACTTACAGCGCAGCATATACATGTTCGCGGTAGGACCGCCCAGATCGGAGATCACGCCGGTAAACCCCGGCACCGTGTCGCGGATCGCTTCGATCTCATTGATGATAGAGTCTTCCGAGCGGCTCTGAATGATGCGCCCTTCATGTTCAGTGATCGAGCAGAAAGAGCAGCCGCCAAAGCAGCCGCGCATGATATTGATCGAAAAGCGGATCATCTCATAGGCCGGAATACGGGCATTGCCGTAAGCCGGGTGCGGCACACGCTGATACGGCAGCGCAAACACGCTATCCATCTCTTCAGTGGAGAGCGGTATGGCGGGCGGGTTGATCCAGACATAGCGGTCGCCGTGTTTTTGCATCAGCGCCCGCGCGCAGCCAGGGTTAGTTTCGTGATGCAGAATACGCGACGCATGGGCGTACAGCACCTTGTCGCCTTTCACCTTTTCAAAGGATGGCAGCAGGATATAGGTTTTTTCCCACGGCTTCGGACGCGGCGGCTGCACGGTAATCGCTTTAGCTTCCTGCTTTTTCGGCGCGACCGGCTTGTTATCCGCGCACGGCAGATCCTCACCATAGGGATGGGGAATTGGATCGATTTTACCCGGCGTGTCCAGACGAGTGGAGTCGACGCCGCTCCAGCCTGGCAGCGCTTCTTTAACCATAATCGCAGTGTTACGCACATCACGAATCTGATCGATGGTTTCGCCCATTGCCAGACGATGCGCCACTTCCACCAGCGGACGCTCGCCGTTGCCAAACATCAGCATGTCGGCTTTGGAATCGACTAACACTGAACGACGCACAGTATCAGACCAGTAGTCGTAATGCGCGGTACGGCGCAGACTGGCCTCAATGCCGCCAAGGATCACCGGGACATCTTTCCACGCTTCTTTGCAACGCTGGGTATAGACCAGCGTGGCGCGGTCCGGGCGTTTGCCCGCGACGTTGCCCGGGGTGTAGGCGTCGTCATGGCGCAGCTTACGGTCGGCGGTGTAGCGATTGATCATCGAGTCCATGTTGCCGGCGGTGACGCCGAAGAACAGGTTCGGTTTTCCCAGACGCATAAAGTCGTCTTTGCTGTTCCAGTCCGGCTGGGCGATGATCCCCACGCGGAAGCCCTGCGCTTCCAGCATACGACCGCAAATCGCCATGCCGAAGCTCGGATGGTCGACGTAAGCGTCGCCGGTTACCAGAATAATGTCGCAGCTATCCCAGCCAAGTTGATCCATCTCGTCACGTGACATCGGCAAAAACGGCGCCGGCCCAAAGCAGGCGGCCCAGTACTGCGGCCAGGAGAAAAGGTCGCGATCCGGTTGGATCAGGGAGATAGCGCTCATATTGCTTCCAAAACGATTGGCAAAAAAATAATCAAAGGTCGGGGATTATAAGCCGTATCTATAGCGAAAATGAAGGAGATTATCGCCTTATATGCAGGGCTGGCGCGAAATAGAAACAACTTTCAACGGCCTGGCCTGAGGTGTTTGAAATTGGTCTTATGAATATCTTCAAATTGGTATGCAATTAATTATACCCACGTCTAAAAACGCAGTATCGTCATAACAACAAAAAGTAAAAAAACATCACATTATCAGCAATATATAAAAAAACTTCGCTGAATTGCTCACGACACTGTTTTTACCACGACTTTCTTCTGTGAACCAGATCTCTTTCTTTGGTCTATTGATTAAATTAAATTGGCTGACAGAATTCAGGGGATAAAGAACACCATCACCACGCCTTTCCCCAACGCAATACCTTACGTATCAGCAGGTTATTAATTAATCAACGATAACCACAGGAATCCCAACCTATAAGGAAGCAGATATGAAAAACACACGTTCATTCACAACATCAGCGGTATTACTGGCCGGCTGTTTGCTACTGGCATTTCCAGCGCTCGCCAAAACGACGCTGAAACTGAGCCACAATCAGGATAAAAGCCACGCCGTTCACAAAGCGATGAGCTATCTGGCCGATAAAGCGAAAGCCTATTCGGACGGCGAATTAAATATTCGTATTTACCCCAACGCCACGCTGGGCAACGAACGTGAATCGCTGGAATTGATGAACTCCGGCGCTCTGCAAATGGTGAAAGTCAATGCGGCATCGCTGGAGTCTTTTGCGCCGGAATATAGCGTGTTTAGCCTGCCGTTTTTATTCCGCGACCGCGATCACTACTACAACGTACTGAAAAGCGACTTAGGGAAACGCATTCTCGCGTCCTCCGAAAGCAAAGGCTTCGTCGGCTTAACCTGGTACGACGGCGGTGCCCGCAGTTTTTACGCCAGTAAGCCCATCACTCAACCCGACGATTTAGCCGGTATGAAAATCAGAGTGCAGCAAAGCCCCAGCGCTATCGCGATGGTGAAAGCGCTCGGCGGTGTGCCGACGCCGATGGCGCAAGGCGAACTCTATACCGCGCTCCAGCAAGGCGTGGTCGATGGCGGCGAAAACAACCCCGTGGTTTATGCCGATATGCGTCATGCGGAGGTGGCGAAATTCTATTCCCGCGACGAGCACACGATGGTGCCGGATGTCCTGGTCATCAGTACCAAAGTACTTAACAAATTGAGCGATAAAGAGCGGAAAGCGTTATATAAAGCCGCAGATGAATCCATGCAGCAAATGAAAGACGTCATCTGGCCCGCCGCGGAAAAAGAGGCTTATGAGAGCATGAAGGCCATGAACGCGACCGTTGTTGATATTGATAAATCCGCGTTCAAACAGCGTGTTAAGCCCTTGTTTGATGAGTTCCGCGCGAAAGATGCTCAGTCAGCGAAGGATCTGGAATACATCGAGAATATGTAAATCTGCCGGGCAGGGGTCTCCTGCCCTTTACAGGATGTAATATGCGAATACTCACCAATGCACTGAAC
Organism: Salmonella sp. SAL04214; assembly: GCF_046550615.1. Taxonomy (NCBI): domain Bacteria; kingdom Pseudomonadati; phylum Pseudomonadota; class Gammaproteobacteria; order Enterobacterales; family Enterobacteriaceae; genus Salmonella; species Salmonella sp. SAL04214. Next base: position 232,060 of record NZ_JBGDXT010000001.1, on the reverse strand, counting down.
AAAATACTGGCCGGGTGCTGCTGTATTATTCTGGCGGTCATGGTTGCCTGCGTATCCTGGCAGGTGGCGGCGCGCTTTATATTCAACGCGCCAAGCAGCACGCTAGACGAATTCACCCAGATTCTTTTTATGTGGATGATTCTGTTAGGCGGCGTCTATACCGCCGGATTAAAAAAACATTTAGCTATCGATTTGTTAGCGCAAAAACTCTCCCGAACGCCCGCCCTCGTACTCGACAGTATCATTCAGGTGATTATTACCGTGTTCGCGCTGATTTTTATGGTGTACGGCGGTGATATTATTGTTGAAAAAGCGGCGCACGTCAGCCAAATGTCCCCGGTATTAAAATGGCCTATGGATAAAGTCTATTGGGTCATGCCGATTAGCGGCGTCATCCTGGTGTACTACACCATTGTGAACGTTATTGATAATTATCATCAGCGCCATCTTCGCTAACGAGGGATATATGGACTTTGAATATATTTACCCAATAATTGTTTTATTTGGCAGCTTTGCCATTATGCTGGCGGTCGGCGTTCCTATTACATTCGCTATCGGGCTGTCATCCTTATTCTCAATCCTGATAGCCCTTCCCCCGGATGCCGCAATCTCGGTTATTTCACAAAAAATGACCGTCGGTCTCGATGGCTTTACGCTGCTGGCGATCCCCTTTTTTGTGTTAGCCGGCAATATCATGAATACCGGGGGAATCGCCCGGCGCCTGGTGAATCTGGCTCAGGCGTTAGTTGGCCGCCTTCCCGGTTCGCTGGCGCACTGCAATATTCTGGCGAACACCCTGTTTGGCGCGATATCCGGCTCGGCTGTCGCTTCTGCGGCCGCGGTGGGCGGCATCATGTCGCCATTACAGGAAAAAGAAGGCTACTCTCCGGCGTTCTCTACGGCGATCAACGTCGCTTCGGCGCCGATTGGCCTGATGATCCCGCCCAGCAATGTGCTAATTGTCTATTCGCTGGCTAGCGGCGGCACCTCTGTCGCCGCCCTGTTTTTGGCGGGCTACCTGCCCGGCATCTTAACCGCGCTGGCTTTAATGACGGTAGCGGCGCTGTATGCCCATCGCCACCATTACCCGGTTGCCGAACGCATCAACCTGCGGCAGTTTCTGTCGGTATTCCGCGATTCGTTGCCCAGCCTGTTGCTGATATTTATTATTATCGGCGGCATTATCGGCGGCGTATTTACGCCAACAGAGGCCTCTGCGATCGCGGTAATCTATAGCCTGGCGCTGGCGGCCATTTATCGAGAAATTAATGTGAGTAAGTTGCGCGATATTCTGCTGGATTCGGTAGTAACCAGCTCTATTGTTCTCTTACTGGTCGGCTGCTCAATGGGAATGTCATGGGCGATGACCAATGCCGATGTTCCTGAACTGATTAATGAAATGATTACCAGCGTGTCCGAAAATAAATGGGTCATCTTGCTGATTATCAATCTCATTTTGTTACTCGTCGGGACGTTTATGGATATTACCCCGGCTATTCTGATCTTTACGCCTATTTTCCTTCCCATTGCTCAACATCTGGGAATCGACCCTGTCCATTTTGGCATTATTATGGTTTTCAATTTAACCATCGGACTGTGTACGCCCCCGGTAGGCACTATTTTGTTCGTCGGTTGCAGTATCGGCAAAATCAGTATTGATAAAGTCGTCAAACCGCTATTACCGATGTTTCTGGCACTCTTTGTGGTCATGGCGATGATTTGCTACTTCCCGCAGTTGAGTCTGCTGCTTCCCACGTTGTTTGCTCCTTCCTGAAAACCCTGACGGGTCTGCGCTATTCAGACCCGTACTCGGATGCCTTTACGACGCCGGATTCACCAGCATTTGTCCAATCGAGCCGCGGTCAGCCATTTCCAGCGTCTGGCTGTTGAAATAGAACGGGAAGTGCGGCCAGGACGGCTGACCGTAATAGACCAGCAGTTCGACTTGCCCATCCACCCAGACGGTATCTTTCCAGCCTCTATCTTCCGGGAACGGCATAGCGCCGTTGACGTTACGAATCAGGAAAGAGACGCCCTCAATATGGAACGACTGCGGCATATCGGCGCGTACCGTCCAGCGCTCCCAGGTGCCTTGTTGGGCGGTAATATCAATGCGATTCACATCCCACAGTTGGCCGTTAATCCCCGGATCGTCGCCAAGACTGATGTCCCGACTGCGGACAGGCGCGCCGCTCATGATCTCCGTCGGCAACAGACGCATCGGCAGATTATCGGTCACCAGCGGCAGCAATCCGGTTGGCCGTAACGTCAGCACCAGGGTCGAAACCAGAATACTGGAAGGCTCAAAGAAACCGCGAATCCGATCGACTATGCTGGCCGCTTCCCCGCAGGTGATCGAGACTTCGTCGCCGTTGGTCATATCAACCAGGATTTCACGTCGCTCGCCGGGCGCCAGTGACAACTGTTTGACGGAAACCGGCGCAGGTAAAAAGCCCTGATCGCCTGAAATCACATGCAGCGCCCGGCCATCGCTCATCTGAAGCTGATAGCGCCGCGAGTTCGAGGCGTTCAACAACCGTAACCGCACCCAGCCGCGGGACACTTCGACATAGGGGCTTTGCGCGCCGTTCACCAGCAGCGTATCGCCGACAAAACCACCGCTTCCCGGTTCGCTGTACTCCGGCGTCCCAAAGTTATCCAGCCGTTTATCCTGGATAATGACGGGAAAATCATCCACGCCGTAATGGTTCGGAATGGGCAGCGTTTTACTGATGTCGTCTTCGACCAGCCACATTCCTGCCAGGCCGTTATACACCTGCTGCGCGGTGCGGTTAGGCGTGTTAGCGTGATACCACAGCGTGGCGGCGCTCTGACGAATCGGCAACACCGGAGCCCAGTCCGCGTTCGGCGACATCATACGCGCCGGGCCCCCCATCAGCGGCCCCGGCACCAGTAAACCAGCAACCGTCATGGAGACATTTTCCGCCAGGCGGTTGCTATAGATGAGTTTAACGTCATCGCCTTTCCAGACGCGGATTGTCGGCCCCAGATAACGACCGTTCACTCCCCAGACCGGCGCGCGCGTGCCTTGCGTAAAGGACCAGTGCGCTCGCTGTAGCGTCATAAACAACGGCTGCCCGCGACGGGACTCCAGCAACGGCGGAACAGGCAACGGCTGTTGCTGACCGGCAGCATTCGCCCTGAGGGGAATCGCGCCTGCACATAGTGCGATTCCCGATGCCTGAAGAAACTGACGCCGACTGAATGACATATAAGCTCCATGTAAAACAGGCTAAAGAGTTGTGCCTGAAAAAATGATTTCTACAATAACAGAGTAAGGCTGCTTAAACCTTACCGGTCGCTTCACGTTCCGCAACCTCTTTATCAAGTTCCGCGATTTTTTGCTCCATTAACGCACGGCAGTGGGCCGCCAGCTCGCGAACCTGATCTTTACCATATTCGCTGACGTCGACTGGCGGCAGCATTTCCACAATAACCAGTCCGTTGTTCAGGCGGTTTAGATTGACTTTGTTAGAGGTGTTGGAAACGCAGACAGGAATGATCGGCACACCAGCCGCGATAGCCGCATGAAACGCGCCGGTTTTAAACGGCAGCAGACCACGTCCCCGGCTACGCGTACCTTCAGGGAACATCCAGATAGAAATACGGCGCTTTTTAAAATGGTTAACCACTGCCGCAATGGTGCTATGCGCTTTGGCGCGGTTATTACGGTCAATCAGCAGATTACCGGTCAGCCAGTACAGTTGCCCAAAAAACGGGATCCAAAGCAGGCTTTTTTTCCCCACCGTCACCGTTGGCGGCTGCACAATATTCGCCGCCGTGACCATATCATAATTATTCTGATGGTTAGCAATATAGATAGCATTGCCATAATTTTCCGCGTCGGCGGGTTTGCGGCACTCCACTTTCAGGCCAAACAGCGGGGCCAGACGGCCGAACATATGTCCAAACGTCGCCACGTGTTTTGGGTTACGTGGGCTGAAAAGGCAGTAAATAGAACCGAAAACACAGACCAGAATGGAGTAAATAACGGTAACAATAAGACGAAAAATATATAGCATAACAACCTCTGAAGGCCTAAGAGCCCGGCATTCTACGTCACCTGAAATTCAGGTTAGGATTTTGGTAAGTGTGGCTCTCTGGAAAAACGTATTGTTAATCGCAATGCACGAATAAACAACGGTTTTACGGGAAATTTTAATGTTAATCCGATCTGAAACCGTAGGCCGGATAAGACGCTACTGCGTCGTCATCCGGCAACGGCAGAGCGCCGGATGGCGGCTTAGATGCCTTGTCCGGCCTACGGGCGCCCCTCTCTTACTCTTCGCTGTCGCCATGACTTACACGATGCGGCGAATCAATCTCAATGCGATCGATACGCTGCAGGCCGCGCATTAATGTGCCGCGGCGTCCGCGTTCGCCGACCACCTTTTGTAACTCTTCAGGGCGCAGTTTGATTTTGCGCTTCCCGACATGGATAGTCAGAGTGCTTTGTGGCGGCAGCACGTACAGGTGCGCCAGTCCATCATCGCCTTTCGCCGCTTCCGCAGAGGGGATATTAATGATCTTATTCCCTTTGCCTTTCGACAGCTGCGGCAGAGAGTCTACCGGGAACATCAACATCCGTCCGGCCTGGGTAATCGCCAGCAGCATATCGTGCTCGTCTTCAATCACCAGCGGCGGCATGACGTGCGCATTTTCCGGCAGTGTAATCAACGCTTTACCGGCACGGTTACGGGCAACCAGATCGTTAAACGTACAAACGAAGCCGTAGCCCGCATCCGACGCCATCAGCAGTTTCTGGTCATCGCCTTCCATCAGCATATGCTCCACGGTCGCCCCCGGCGGCAGCGTGAGTTTGCCGGTCAGCGGCTCGCCCTGCCCACGCGCCGACGGAAGCGTAATGGGATCAATAGCATAGCTGCGCCCGGTGGTATCAATAAACACCACCGGTTGATTGCTCTTACCTTTCACCGCGGCTTTAAAGCTGTCGCCCGCTTTATAGTTAAGCCCCGGCGCATCAATATCATGACCTTTGGCGCTGCGCACCCAGCCCATCTGCGACAGCACGATAGTCACCGGTTCGGACGGCAGCATGTCGTGTTCGCTCATCGCTTTAGCTTCTTCGCGCTCACGCAGCGGAGAACGGCGATCGTCGCCATAGGCATCGGAATCTGCCTGTAGTTCTTTTTTCAGCAAGGTATTCATTTTGCGTTCAGACGCGAGAATGCCCTGCAACTGGTCCCGCTCTTTTTCCAGCTCGTCCTGCTCGCCGCGAATTTTCATCTCTTCCAGTTTGGCGAGATGGCGCAGTTTCAGTTCGAGAATCGCTTCCGCCTGGGTTTCGCTGATGCCGAAACGCGACATCAGCGCGGGTTTCGGCTCATCCTCGTTACGGATAATCTCAATCACTTCGTCGATGTTGAGAAACGCCACCAGCAGACCTTCGAGGATATGCAGGCGCTTAAGCACTTTCTCCAGACGATAGTTCAGACGACGACGTACCGTGTCGCGGCGGAACGCCAGCCACTCGGTGAGGATCTCCAGCAGGTTTTTCACCGCTGGACGACCATCCAGACCGATCATGTTCAGGTTAATACGGTAGCTTTTTTCCAGATCGGTGGTGGCGAACAGATGGTTCATCACCTGTTCCATATCCACACGGTTGGAGCGTGGCACAATCACTAAACGCGTCGGGTTTTCGTGATCCGATTCATCGCGCAGGTCGTCCACCATCGGCAGTTTTTTATTACGCATCTGCGCAGCAATCTGTTCCAGCACTTTCGCGCCAGACACCTGATGCGGCAGCGCGGTGATCACCACGGCGCCGTCTTCTTTGGTCCATACCGCGCGCATACGCACGGAGCCCCGCCCGTTTTCGTAAATTTTACGAATTTCCGCACGTGGGGTAATGATCTCCGCTTCGGTCGGGTAATCCGGCCCCTGGACGATATCCAGCAACTGATCCAGCGTAGTTTTCGGCTGCTCAATCAGCGTAATCGCCGCTTTCGCGACTTCGCGCAGGTTATGCGGCGGAATATCTGTTGCCATGCCCACCGCAATACCGGTGGTGCCGTTCAGCAGGATGTTCGGCAGACGCGCCGGTAACATTTTCGGTTCCTGCATCGTGCCGTCGAAGTTTGGCACCCAGTCCGCCGTCCCCTGGCCGAGTTCGCTTAACAGCAGCTCGGCATATTTGGACAGGCGAGACTCGGTATAACGCATTGCCGCGAATGACTTCGGATCATCCGGCGCGCCCCAGTTCCCCTGGCCGTCGACCAGCGGGTAACGGTAAGAGAACGGCTGCGCCATCAGCACCATGGCTTCATAGCAGGCGCTGTCGCCGTGCGGATGATACTTACCCAGTACGTCACCGACGGTACGGGCGGATTTTTTAAATTTAGCGCTGGCGTTCAGCCCCAGCTCTGACATCGCATAGACGATGCGGCGCTGTACCGGCTTCAGGCCGTCGCCAATAAACGGCAACGCACGATCCATGATCACGTACATGGAGTAGTTTAAGTAGGCGTTTTCCGTAAATTCATGTAGCGCAAGGCGCTCTGCCATATCGCTCATTAACAGGGGATCCTCAATCTGCATGCTGACCGTTCGGACGGCAATATTGCCGCAGATAATACCCTATCTCACGGTCTGAGTCACAAACCGTGAGACAGGTGGCAAGGAAGTTAACGAAGCGGCAGATAGATATCCGTCAGCAGCTCATGTTCCGCGACTTCATGGACGAAATTCAGGTACTGGAAGAAGACCGGAAAATCGCGCAGCGTCTCGCCGCTGGCCGGTAGCCATTCGCGGAATAAATACCACACGCTCTCCGGGAGGCTGTCGAGCGCTCCCTGATGGCGTACCACCGCGCAGCGCCCGCCAGGAATCTCGCTATTCACCACGCCAACGTCATTTTCGGCTATCGGCTGGTGGACGCTGCCGCAGATATCAAAGCGGAATTGATCCGGCGGCGTCGTCTGCGGGTCGTGCCAGGCAATACCAAAAGTTTGACTGCTGGCAATCGGCGACTGGCCCGTTTCGCGCCGCCATGCAATAAATTTCGCCGCGCTGGCGTTGACCTTATCCGGATGCCCCAGATGCGTCAGCATCGCGACGCGGGTAGGTGGAAATTCAACGATTTTTACGTCCATGACATGCTGCTCCTGTAACGCAAGTTTAGGAACGCGTTGGTGCCAGGCCAGCCAGTCCGGCGATTGCCGAAACCGGCGCGGGCTTTGACCAAACGCGGTTTTGAAAGCACGTGTGAACGACTCCGGATTCTGAAACCCGGCATCCAGCGCGATATCGATAACTTTATCCTGCGGGTTAAACGCCAGCCGCCATGACGCGCGGCGCAAACGCAACCACTGGATATAGCGATAGAGCGGAAGCCCGCTCCAGACGGTAAACTGCCGGTGAAAATGAAACGGCGAGCTGTGCGCCATCCGGCTTAACGCCTCAAGCGACAGAGGCTCATCCAGATGACGCTCAATGTGGTCGCAAACGCGCCGCAGACGTTCGGAATAAGCCGCGCTGATCAGGTCATTCATCACTGCCTCCTTGTGGCCTATTCTGCCCACCGGGCGGCTGTGAATCCTGACCGATCTTGCGCAATGTGGGATTACGGATTCACTTTACGAATCTGTTTTACGTCGATTTCGACAGAGTTCCAGTCTTTATCCACTTCACCCTGAATTTCAACGGTATCCTGCGGGGTTACGGTCAGGCCGTTCCAGCGCTTGTGGTCAATATCCACATTGATAGTACCGGTCGCATCTTTAAACACATACAGGTCGTCGGAAATGCGCTCGACGATATTCCCGCGCAGCGTTACCCACGCATCGTCACGCAGCGATTTAGCGCTCTCTACCGTCGTGCTGCTGCCGTTCGGGCCGACAAATCCGCCGCCTTGCGTTTGCGTCGCCGACGGGCCGGAGAAACCGCCCTGCTGAGCCGCCAGAACCGGGGTAGAACACAGTGCCATAACGGCAACGATTGCAGCTAATTTTTTCATGATTACTTTTCCCTTTCATGTCGTTTCAGATCCATTTAATAAGGTAATCCTTAACAACTTCTTAAGGCAAAAAAAGAATCTTTTTTTCTGTACATCGCCTGCGGCGACAAGGTTAACTGACGGCAACGCGAGTTACCGCAAGGAAGAACAGATGCGAATTTTACTGGTAGAAGATGACACACTTATTGGCGATGGCATAAAAGCGGGCCTGAGTAAAATGGGTTTCAGCGTCGACTGGTTTACCGAGGGACGTCCGGGCAAAGAGGCGCTTTACAGCGCGCCTTATGATGCGGTTATTTTAGATTTGACGCTGCCAGGCATGGACGGACGGGATATTTTGCGCGAATGGCGCGAAAAGGGTAAACAGGAACCGGTACTGATCCTGACGGCGCGCGACGCGTTAGCAGAGCGCGTCGAGGGGCTACGTCTGGGCGCCGATGACTATTTATGTAAACCTTTCGCGCTCATTGAGGTCGCCGCCCGTCTGGAGGCGCTGGTACGCCGCGCCAGCGGTCAGGCCAGTAGCGAATTGCGCCACGGCCAGGTGACGCTCAATCCAGGCAATCTCGTCGCGACGCTTGCCGGCGAACCGCTGGCCTTAAAACCAAAAGAGTTCGCGTTGCTGGAACTCTTACTGCGCAACAAAGGTCGCGTGCTGCCGCGCAAGCTTATTGAAGAGAAGCTGTATAACTGGGATGACGACGTGTCCAGCAATGCAGTGGAAGTCCATGTTCATCATTTACGCCGCAAGCTCGGCAGCGAATTTATTCGCACCGTACACGGCATCGGCTACACCCTGGGTGACGCATGAAATTGACGCAACGTCTCAGCCTGCGCGTCAGGCTGACGCTTATTTTCCTGATTCTGGTCTCCATCACCTGGGCAATCTCCAGTTTTGTGGCCTGGAGAAAGACGACGGATAATGTCGACGAGCTGTTTGACACGCAGTTGATGTTGTTCGCCAGACGGCTTAGCACCCTCGATCTTAACGAGATCAACGCCCCGCAGCGCATGGCGCATACGCCAAAGAAATTAAAACATGGGCATATCGATGACGATGCGCTGGCATTCGCCATCTTTTCCGCTGACGGCAAAATGTTGCTGCATGATGGCGACAACGGCCAGGATATTCCGTATCGCTATCGCCGGGAAGGTTTCGACAATGGCTATCTGAAGGATGACAACGACCTCTGGCGTTTTTTGTGGTTGAACTCGGTGGACGGTAAGTATCGTATCGTCGTCGGTCAGGAGTGGGATTACCGCGAAGATATGGCGCTGGCGATCGTGGCGGCGCAATTAACGCCGTGGCTGATCGCCCTTCCCTTCATGCTGCTGATTTTATTGCTCCTGCTTCACCGCGAGCTCAGACCGTTGAAAAAACTGGCACAGGCGCTACGCTTCCGGTCGCCGGAATCGGAAACGCCGCTCGACGCCAAAGGCGTACCGAGCGAGGTTCGCCCACTGGTCGAAGCGCTTAATCAGCTTTTTAGCCGCATCCACTCCATGATGGTGCGCGAACGGCGATTTACCTCCGACGCCGCCCATGAATTGCGCAGCCCGCTGGCCGCGCTGAAAGTACAAACCGAGGTGGCGCAGCTCTCGGGCGACGATCCGCTATCGCGTGATAAAGCGCTGACCCAGCTCCATGCGGGGATCGATCGCGCCACGCGGCTGGTCGATCAGCTACTGACGTTATCGCGTCTCGACTCGCTCAATAATTTGCAGGATGTAGCGGAGATTTCGCTGGAAGAGCTACTGCAGTCCGCGGTAATGGATATTTATCATCCGGCGCAGCAGGCGAATATCGACGTGCGTTTACAGCTTAACGCCCATGACGTCATACGTACCGGCCAGCCGCTACTCTTAAGCCTGTTAGTGCGTAACCTGCTGGATAATGCGATTCGCTACAGTCCGCAGGGCAGCGTCGTCGACGTTACCTTACATGCCCGCAGCTTCACCGTCAGAGATAATGGCCCCGGCGTAGCGCCAGAGATTCTGACGCATATCGGCGAGCGTTTTTACCGCCCGCCTGGCCAAAGTGTGACCGGCAGCGGTCTGGGATTATCAATCGTCCGCCGCATCGCTACGCTGCACGGCATGACGGTGTCGTTTGGCAACGCCGCGGAAGGTGGATTTGAGGCCGTAGTACGCTGGTAGCAGAGACTTTTGCCAAAAACGCAAAAGACTTTGCACATTTTGCTAATTTCACCGCACCGCCCGTCAGCGTAGAATCAGCAGCAAACGCATTTCTTGAGGACACAAAATGAGTAACATCCTGATTATCAACGGGGCGAAAAAATTCGCGCACTCCAACGGCCAGTTGAATGACACCCTGACCGAAGTTGCCGATGGGCTTCTGCGCGATCTGGGTCATCAGGTTAAGATCGTCCGCGCCGACAGCGACTATGACATTAAAGAAGAGGTGCAGAATTTCGTCTGGGCTGACGTGGTGATTTGGCAGATGCCAGGCTGGTGGATGGGCGCGCCATGGACAGTAAAAAAATATATGGATGATGTCTTTACCGAAGGTCACGGCACGCTCTATGCCAGCGATGGCCGCACGCGTTCCGATGCCGCTAAAAAGTACGGTTCCGGCGGTCTGGTGCAGGGGAAAAAATATATGCTGTCACTGACGTGGAACGCGCCGATGGAAGCATTTACCGAAAAAGATCAGTTTTTCCACGGCGTAGGCGTAGATGGCGTCTATCTGCCATTCCATAAAGCCAACCAGTTCCTGGGCATGGACGCGCTGCCAACGTTTATTGCCAACGACGTGATTAAAATGCCGGATGTTCCGCGCTATACCGCAGAATATCGCAAGCATCTGAGCGAAATTTTTGCTTAACTGGTCATCCTGGAATTAGAAGGAGTTAACCATGCTTACCGTCATTGCCGAAATTCGCACGCGTCCGGGCCAACATCACCGTCAGGCCGTCCTCGACCAGTTTGCGAAAATTATTCCAACCGTTCTTAAAGAAGAGGGGTGCCACGGTTACGCACCGATGGTGGATCATGCCGCGGGCGTGAGTTTTCAGACTCTGGCGCCTGACTCGATCGTGATGATTGAACAGTGGGAAAGCGTTGCGCACCTTGAGGCGCATCTGCAAACCCCGCATATGAAAGCCTATAGCGACGCGGTAAAAGACGATGTGCTGGAAATGAATATTCGTATTCTGGAATCCGGCGTTTAAGTTATTACCCTCGTCTGACGTCTCCCTGATGCGATGCGCAAGTGTCGCCATCAGGCTGCGGCGTCATGTCGGATTCGCTTATCCGGCCTGCGGCGCGCAGACCGGATAAAGCGTGCAAAAACCGTTACACGTCGAGATCCGCGAGATCGCCTTTTTCCTGTAGCCAGTTGCGTCGATCTTCAGAACGTTTCTTCGCCAGCAGCATATCCATCATCGCGTTAGTACGCTGATCGTCTTCATCGCTAATGGTGAGCTGCACCAGTCGGCGAGTATTTGGATCAAGCGTGGTTTCGCGTAACTGCATCGGGTTCATTTCACCCAGGCCTTTGAAACGCTGTACGTTCGGCTTGCCTTTCTTACGCTTCAGTTGTTCCAGTACGCCCGCCTTCTCTTCTTCCGTCAGCGCGTAATAGACCTCTTTACCCAAATCGATACGGTATAGCGGCGGCAGCGCGACGTAGACATGACCATTCTTCACCAGCGCGCGGAAATGTCTGACAAACAGCGCGCAAAGCAGAGTAGCGATATGCAAACCATCGGAGTCCGCATCCGCCAGGATGCAGATCTTGCCGTAGCGCAGCTGACTCAGATCGTCGCTGTCCGGATCGATACCGATCGCCACGGAAATATCATGCACCTCTTGCGAGGCCAGCACTTCATCGGAAGAGACCTCCCAGGTGTTAAGGATCTTACCTTTGAGCGGCATGATCGCCTGATATTCGCGATCGCGCGCCTGCTTGGCGGAACCGCCTGCCGAATCCCCTTCCACAAGGAACAGCTCGGTCCGATTAAGATCCTGCGCGGTACAGTCCGCCAGTTTCCCCGGCAACGCCGGACCGCTGGTGAGCTTTTTGCGCACCACTTTTTTTGCGGCGCGCAGTCGCCGCTGCGCGCTGGCAATCGCCATCTCTGCCAGTTGTTCCGCCGCCTGCACGTTCTGGTTCAGCCACAGGCTGAAAGCATCTTTCACCACGCCGGAAACAAATGCCGCACATTGACGCGACGACAGACGCTCTTTGGTCTGCCCGGCAAATTGCGGGTCCTGCATTTTCACGGAGAGCACATAAGCGCAGCGATCCCAGATATCTTCCGCCGACAGTTTGACGCCGCGCGGCAGAATATTGCGGTATTCGCAAAATTCGCGCATCGCGTCGAGCAGGCCCTGGCGCAGACCGTTGACGTGCGTCCCCCCCTGCATGGTCGGGATCAGGTTGACGTAGCTTTCCGTCAGTAATTCGCCGCCTTCCGGCAGCCACAATAGCGCCCAGTCAACCGCTTCCGTTTCACCGTTAAAATTACCGATAAACGGCTTTTCCGGCAGCGTCGGCAGGCCGTTTACCGCTTCGCCCAGATAGTCGTTCAGGCCATCCTGGTAGCACCAGCGCTGCTCGCTGTTATTCACTTCATCTTTAAAAGTGATTTCCACGCCGGGACACAGCACCGCTTTTGCTTTCAGAACGTGCATTAAGCGAGAGACAGAAAAACGCGGGCTGTCGAAGAAACTTTCGTCCGGCCAGAAATGGACGCTGGTGCCAGTATTACGTTTACCGCAGGTGCCGACAACCTGCAAATCCTGCACTTTTTCGCCGTTTTCAAACGCGATGTTATAGACCTGACCGTCGCGGCGCACGGTCACTTCCACGCGCTTTGACAGGGCATTCACTACCGAAATCCCCACCCCATGCAGACCACCAGAGAACTGATAGTTCTTATTGGAGAATTTACCGCCAGCATGAAGTCGACAGAGGATCAGTTCTACCGCCGGAACCCCCTCTTCCGGATGGATATCCACCGGCATCCCGCGTCCGTCGTCAATCACTTCCAGCGATTGATCGGCATGTAAAATGACATCCACGCGTTTGGCGTGACCTGCCAGTGCTTCATCCACACTATTATCAATCACTTCCTGACCCAAATGGTTGGGGCGGGTCGTATCGGTGTACATCCCCGGGCGGCGGCGTACCGGCTCAAGCCCAGTGAGTACCTCAATGGCATCAGCGTTATAAGTTTGCGTCATGGTTTAATTAGCAATTCGAATTGATTGTCAGCAACTGTGCAGTCCAAGAAAATCGACAATCTGGTTGAAATAATCTTCGAAGCCCGTGAATGCGTGATTACCACCCTCGGTCACTGTCTGACGGCAGGAGGCGTAATATGCCACCGCCTGGCGGTAATCCAGCACTTCATCGCCCGTCTGTTGCAGTAGCCAGATCAGGTCCGGCGCTTCCAGCGGGTCAATCTGCATGACTTTAAGATCATAAATATGGCGAGACTCTAGCACATATTGCTGCCCGGTGTAGGGGTTCTCGTTCTGACCGAGATAGTCGGTCAGTAATTCAAAGGGCCGCACGGCGGGATTCACCACCACAGCCGGCAGCATAAAACATTGCGACAGCCAGGTGGCGTAATAACCACCCAGCGACGATCCTACCAGCCCTAATGGCGCACCGCCATGCTCAAGCACGAGAGATTCCAGCAACTCCGCCGCATCGGCAGGATACGGCGGCAGCTGAGGGACGATCATCTCAACATGCGGATGGCGCTCCGCCAGCCAGTTTTTTAGCTGGCACGCTTTTGCCGAGCGAGGGGAACTGTTGAATCCGTGCAAATAGAGAAGCGTAGACATCAGTATCCTTCCGAAGCGGTATCGGGTCGGAACCGGGTATCCTGCAGGCGATGCACTTCCGTCTCCAGGACGCCGTTCGCCTGGAGCTCCAGCGTACGCCAGCCCGGCGCGATAGTATCCAGCGTAAAGTTCGCGCAGTGCGGTTTGAACTGTACGCAGGTTGACGGCGACGCCAGCAGACGGCGACCGTTCCAGTCAAGATCCAGCTCCTGGTGAATATGTCCGCATAACAGATATTTTACACGCGGGAAATTCGCCAGCACGCTATCCAGCTCACCGGCATTACGCAAGCTGTGCTGATCCAACCAACTGCACCCTGCCGGCAACGGATGGTGGTGCAAAAGGAGCAATGTCTGTCTCTCTGGCGCATCGGCGAGCTTACGCTCAAGCCATTCCAGTTGGAACTCGCTCAGTTCGCCATGCGGAACGCCAAACACCTGGCTATCCAGCAACAAAATCTGCCATTGTTCACCGATTAACACGCGTTTAGCCGGGGAAATCCCCGCCTCTTGCAGCGCGCTGTACATTGCTGGCTGAAAATCATGATTGCCCGGTAGCCAAACGCAAGGCGCGCGAAAGCTTGCGATACCCTCAGCAAAATGCTGATAAGCCGCAGCGGATTGATCCTGCGCCAGATCGCCGGTGGCCACGATCAGATCATATTCATACTGTTGCGCCCGAATAGCCTCCAGCACGGCCTGGTAACTTTCCCAGGTATTGACGCCTAACAGCGTTTCATGCTTTTCGGCAAACAGGTGAGTATCTGTAATTTGTAAAATCCTGACTCGGGCCTCACCAGCCAGAGGTAGGGTTAACAGGCTTTCCAAATGGTGTCCTTAGGTTTCACGACGCTAATAAACCGGAATCGCCATCGCTCCATGTGCTAAACAGAATCGTAGCCAGTCGGCCAGAAACTGATTAATTTGATGCTTTTCGTCGCGTTGATGCAACTTTTTATTTGGATAATCATACCGCGCTTTGAAGCGAAAGATCTGCTGGCTTGAACACACTTCAGCCACCATCGCATCATGGTAGAGGCGCACCGTCAGCGACGGCAGGCTCCAGTAGGTGATGGCTGGTGCCGTTTGCTCGATCGTTACAAGCGTAGTGTATCGGGTCGATTCCACAATCGTTAACCGATATTGTACGTTGCCCACCTGATAGCTCACCGTTTCACCGGGGGCGTCATTGCGCGGCAGCAGGCGGCGCAATTGCGAAAAATTGGTTTCGCACAAACGCATCATTTCTGGGAAGTCAGGTGTATAACGCTTCATTTTTTCCACTCGTTTTTTAACTCTTGATGATGCAACTGAAGCCATTGCAAAGCGATGACTGCGGCTGCGTTGTCGATTTTCCCCTCTTCTACCCACTGGTATGCCTGTTCCCGGCTTACCACATGAACCCGAATATCTTCGTTTTCATCCGCCAGACCATGAATACCTGCCGCGGTCGTGGCGTCCACTTCACCCACCAGAATAGATGAGCGCTCGCTGGTTCCTCCTGGACTCGCCAGGTAACTGATGACCGGTCGGGTGCGGCCTACGGTCAGCCCCGCTTCTTCCATCGCCTCCCGCCGGGCGACCGCCTCAATGGTTTCGCCTTCTTCTATCATGCCGGCGACCATCTCCAGCAGCCACGGCGTAACGCTTGTGTCATACGCGGCAATACGAATCTGTTCGACCAGCACCACCTCGTCGCGTTCAGGGTCAAAGGGTAGCAAGACGGCGGCGTGCCCGCGCTCAAAAATTTCGCGCTTTACCTCGCCACTCATTTCTCCGTTGAATAAACGATGGCGGAATCGATACACATCCAATGAAAAAAAACCGCGATAGCGCGTTTCCCGTGCAATAATTTCTACATCGCTTTTGGTGAAAGTAACTGGCAAGTTGTCTGATTTACGCATTGTGCTGCCCTGCTAGCAATAATGATTAAATGATGAATTTCAAGGGTGGTTGACTGCTGTTTTATCACCCTTGTGGTAAATTGGTGCCAATTAAGGCTCGTATGGCACGTAACGCCAACTTTTTGCAGTGGCGGATTCTGCTAGAATCAGCAATTATTTTTACAAATTGATCAGCGCTAAATACTGCTTCACAACAAGGAATGCAAATGAAGAAATTGCTCCCCATCCTTATCGGCCTGAGCCTGTCGGGGTTCAGCACACTAAGCCAGGCAGAGAACCTGATGCAAGTTTATCAGCAAGCACGCCTGAGCAACCCGGAATTGCGTAAATCCGCTGCCGATCGCGATGCTGCATTCGAAAAAATTAACGAAGCGCGTAGTCCTTTACTGCCGCAACTGGGTTTGGGTGCCGACTACACCTACAGCAACGGTTATCGCGATGCGAACGGTATCAACTCCAATGAAACCAGCGCTTCCCTGCAATTAACGCAGACGCTATTTGATATGTCGAAATGGCGTGGGCTCACCCTGCAAGAAAAAGCAGCAGGCATTCAGGATGTCACCTATCAGACCGATCAGCAGACGCTGATCCTCAATACCGCGAACGCGTATTTTAAGGTATTGAACGCTATTGATGTGCTTTCCTATACCCAGGCACAAAAAGAGGCTATCTACCGTCAGTTAGATCAAACGACGCAACGTTTTAACGTGGGTCTGGTCGCCATTACCGACGTGCAAAACGCCCGTGCGCAATATGATACCGTACTGGCGAATGAAGTGACCGCCCGCAACAACCTGGATAACGCGGTAGAAGGGCTGCGCCAGGTAACCGGCAATTATTACCCGGAGCTGGCATCGCTTAACGTCGAGCATTTTAAAACCGACAAACCCAAAGCTGTTAATGCGCTGCTGAAGGAAGCGGAAAACCGTAACCTGTCGCTGTTGCAGGCACGTTTAAGTCAGGATCTGGCGCGCGAGCAAATCCGTCAGGCGCAGGATGGCCATCTGCCGACGCTGAATTTAACGGCCTCAACCGGCATTTCTGATACCTCTTATAGCGGTTCTAAAACCAACTCCACCCAGTACGACGATAGCAACATGGGGCAGAATAAAATCGGCCTGAACTTCTCCCTGCCGCTGTATCAAGGCGGGATGGTTAACTCGCAGGTAAAACAGGCGCAGTATAACTTCGTCGGCGCAAGCGAACAGCTGGAAAGCGCGCACCGTAGCGTGGTGCAGACCGTACGTTCTTCCTTTAACAATATTAACGCCTCCATCAGCAGCATCAACGCGTATAAACAGGCAGTCGTTTCCGCGCAAAGTTCTTTGGATGCAATGGAAGCCGGTTACTCGGTCGGTACACGTACCATTGTTGACGTACTGGATGCCACCACCACTCTGTATGATGCCAAGCAGCAACTGGCCAACGCGCGTTATACCTATTTGATTAATCAGTTAAATATCAAATATGCGCTCGGTACGCTGAACGAGCAGGATCTGCTCGCGCTTAACAGTACGTTGGGTAAACCTATCCCGACGTCGCCGGAAAGCGTAGCGCCGGAAACGCCAGATCAGGATGCTGCCGCAGACGGTTATAATGCTCATAGCGCCGCGCCGGCAGTACAGCCGACCGCCGCTCGCGCCAACAGCAATAACGGCAATCCATTCCGGCATTGATAAGTTATTCGCTGGCGCTGCGCTTATCAGACCTGTGCCCTTGTAGGTCTGGTAAGCGCAGCGCTACCTGTCATGAAGCCGCACCTGAACGTAAGACAACGTAAAGATCCTGCTATTCCGCCGCATTCTCGCCTTTTCTCGCTTCAATTTCGACCAGTCATCCTCTATTCTGAACGCATGTTGTATTTACCACTGGGTCCTGGAAGACAAATATGAAACGGACAAAATCCATCCATCACGCATCATTTCGCAAAAGCTGGAGCGCGCGGCATTTAACGCCGGTCGCCCTGGCGGTTACGGCTGTTTTTATGCTGGCTGGCTGTGAAAAAAGCGATGAAACCGTATCGCTGTATCAAAACGCTGATGACTGTTCAGCGGCGAATCCGGGCAAAAGCGCGGAATGTACAACCGCGTATAACAATGCGCTGAAAGAGGCCGAACGTACTGCGCCTAAGTACGCTACACGCGAAGATTGCGTCGCTGAGTTTGGCGAAGGTCAGTGCCAGCAAGCGCCTGCACAGGCTGGCATGGCGCCGGAAAATCAGGCGCAGGCCCAACAATCCAGCGGCAGTTTCTGGATGCCGCTTATGGCAGGTTACATGATGGGGCGTCTGATGGGCGGCGGCGCAGGCTTTGCGCAACAGCCGCTGTTTAGCTCGAAAAACCCGGCCAGCCCTGCATACGGCAAATATACCGATGCGGCAGGTAAAAACTACGGCGCGGCGCAACCGGGCCGGACAATGACCGTACCGAAAACCGCTATGGCGCCAAAACCGGCCACCACAACAACCGTTACCCGCGGCGGTTTTGGCGAATCCGTCGCCAAACAGAGCACCATGCAGCGTAGCGCTGCCGGTACTTCAACACGTTCGATGGGCGGCTGATACGCATGGAAAGAGTCAGTATTACCGAGCGCCCGGACTGGCGCGATAAAGCGACTGAATACGGGTTTAATTTTCACACTATGTATGGTGAACCGTACTGGTGTGAAGACGCTTATTACAAGTTAACGCTCGCCCAGGTGGAAAAACTGGAAGACGTTACCGCCGAGCTGCACCAGATGTGCCTCAAGGTAGTAGAACGCGTCATCGCCAGCGATGAGCTGATGACGAAGTTTCGTATTCCAAAACATACCTGGGGTTTTGTTCGCCAGTCCTGGCAAACGCAACAACCGTCGCTCTATTCCCGCCTCGATTTGGCCTGGGACGGCATCGGCGAGCCTAAGCTGCTCGAAAATAATGCCGACACGCCAACATCGCTGTATGAAGCGGCGTTTTTTCAGTGGATTTGGCTGGAAGATCAGATCAACGCGGGCAATCTGCCGGAAGGCAGCGATCAGTTTAATAGCCTGCAGGAAAAGCTGATCGAACGCTTTGCTGAACTTCGCGAGCAGTACGGTTTTCAGTTGCTGCATCTCACCTGCTGTCGCGATACGGTTGAGGATCGCGGCACCATTCAGTATTTACAGGACTGCGCGGCCGAAGCGGAAATCGCCACCGAATTTCTCTATATCGACGATATTGGTCTGGGGGAAAAAGGCCAATTTACGGATCTGCAGGATCAGGTCATTGCGAACCTGTTCAAGCTCTATCCGTGGGAATTTATGCTGCGCGAGATGTTTTCCACCAAGCTGGAAGATGCCGGCGTGCGCTGGCTGGAACCGGCCTGGAAAAGCATTATCTCCAATAAAGCGTTATTGCCGCTGTTGTGGGAGATGTTCCCGGACCATCCGAATCTGTTGCCTGCGTATTTCGCCGAAGACGAACATCCGCCAATGGATAAATATGTCGTGAAACCGATCTTCTCCCGCGAAGGGGCGAACGTATCGATTATTGAAAACGGTAAAACGATCGAATCCGTGGAAGGCCCGTATGGCGAAGAGGGTATGATCGTGCAACAGTTCTATCCGCTGCCAAAATTCGGCGACAGTTACACCCTGATTGGTAGCTGGCTGATTAACGATCAGCCCGCCGGAATTGGTATCCGTGAAGATCGGGCGCTGATCACCCAGGATCTCTCCCGCTTCTATCCGCATATTTTTGTCGAAGGATAGATTTTCCTGTAAGCCCGATGCGCGTAGCGCCATCGGGCAATCATTCCGCGCCTTATCCGGCCTACCCCACCTGCACCGACAACATACTTATACTGCCCATCTCAATACCGTCGACCGGGATGGTGATAGGTTCCTTGCCGTCCCAGGCGCCAAGTATATACAGCAAAGGTAAAAAGTGCTCCGGCGTCGGGTTCGATAAGGCCCCCCCTTCATGTTGCAGATAATTCACCAGCGGATGCTGTTCTACCGGCCCCTGCCACGTCAGATTGGCTTTCACAAAGTCATTAAATGACGCCGCCCAGGGATACGGTATATTGTCACCGTGCCAACGCACAGTCCGCAGGTTATGAACCACATTCCCGCTGGCCACCAGCATCACGCCTTCGTCACGCAGCGTCGCCAGTTTACGGCCCAACTCAAAATGCCATGCCGCCGGTTTGGTACTATCAACACTAAGCTGCACCATCGGGATATCCGCATTCGGGTACATCTTGATCAATACGCCCCAGGAGCCGTGATCAAATCCCCACGCTTCTTTATCGAGCGAGACGGGAACGGGAGCCAACAGTTCAACCAGACGCTGCGCCAGCGCAGGCGATCCCGGGGCCGGATAATGCGTGTCATACAGCGCCTGCGGAAAACCGCCAAAATCATGGAGAGTTTGCGGCCTTTCCATCGCTGTGACGCCCGTCCCACGGGTATACCAGTGCGCCGACACCACCACTATCGCCTGTGGTCGCGGTAGGGCTTCCCCCAATCGCCGCCAGGCGCGGGTATAATCGTTATCGTCCAGCACGTTCATCGGGCTGCCATGCCCCAAAAACAATGCTGGCATACACGTTAAAGACATGATGTTATCCTTACAGGAAAGACATTTTGTTAACATCACCATACGCTTTCTTCACAGAGGAAGAACTCAGATAACTATGATGAAGATCATCAGTTATTTTGAAGGTCAGGTTCGGACGGCAAATTGATAAGGAGTAATGGATGTCAGTACCACTTATTCTGACCTTACTGGCGGGCGCCGCCACCTTTATTGGCGCGTTTCTTGGCGTTCTCGGCCAAAAACCGTCTAACCGCGTGCTGGCTTTTTCGCTGGGCTTCGCCGCAGGGATCATGCTGCTTATCTCGCTGATGGAGATGCTGCCCGCCGCGCTTGATACCGAGGGGATGTCGCCTGTACTGGGCTACGGAATGTTTATTATCGGCCTGTTGGGCTACTTCGGGCTGGACCGCCTGCTTCCTCACGCTCATCCGCAGGATCTGGTGCAAAAAAGGCAGCAGCCGCTTCCCGGCTCGATAAAACGCACTGCGATTTTATTGACGCTCGGCATTAGCCTGCATAACTTTCCGGAAGGGATCGCCACCTTTGTCACTGCCAGCAGCAATCTTGAACTGGGTTTCGGCATCGCACTGGCGGTGGCGTTGCACAATATTCCTGAAGGTCTGGCGGTTGCCGGCCCGGTTTATGCCGCGACGGGCTCAAAACGTACCGCGATTTTTTGGGCCGGTATCTCCGGCATGGCGGAAATTTTTGGCGGCGTGCTGGCGTGGCTGATTTTGGGCAGCCTGGTTTCGCCAATCGTTATGGCGGCTATCATGGCAGCAGTCGCCGGTATTATGGTGGCGCTCTCCGTCGATGAACTGATGCCGCTGGCAAAAGAGATCGATCCTAACAATAACCCCAGCTATGGCGTGCTTTGCGGTATGTCCATCATGGGGCTCAGTCTCGTCATTTTGCAGACGATAGGTATCGGTTAAGAGAAACGTCGCGCCGGATGCAGGCCTTTAGCCAGGCAACATCCGGCTGCCCGTCAAGAATATGCGCTATTTCTGCTCATTCATCACGCTGTCGCCTTCGCTCGTCTGGCGAAAACGTTTCGTTCGCGCTTCAAGTAATGCATCTCTGTCCTGCCGAAACGCTCTGCAATAACGCTTCATATGGCAAATATATCCTACTACCACCAGAACGATTAATATTATCCAATACCAGGCAATAAACATCCTTTTTACCCTTAAAATTTAACATCACTAAACATTTAACGTTAAAATTTTACATACCCTTATTTTGACGTATTCATATACTGGCATATTTGTGGAACAAATAAATGATTTTGATCATATAAATCAGTGGTGAAACACAATAATGAAAGAGGTATTAAGCAGAAAACAATGTCGATAAGATCACACTTCGTACTAATTTATATTGTTCTTAAAATATCACACTCCTACTATCGACTCACTCAGGCAATTAAAAAATATTGATACAGAATATACTTTAAAATAAGTAACAGCATCATGACTTATATTTAAAGACCAATCATTTACCTCATTTATTATTCATAAAAACATAGTATATTCAGAAGTATTATATTTAGAAGTTGTATATAAGGAGATATATCCATGTTTGACCAATACCGGAAAACAATACTTGCCGGCGCCGTCGCACTGACATGCGGACTCACCGCAGCCAGTACGTTTGCCGCAGGTTTTCAACCGGCGCAGCCCGCAGGGAAATTAGGCGCAGTCGTTGTCGATCCTTACGGTAATGCCCCTCTCACCGCACTGGTGGAATTAGATAGCCATGTTATTTCAGACGTTAAAGTTACTGTACATGGCAAAGGGGAAAAAGGCGTTCCCGTTACTTATACCGTTGGGAAAGAGTCTTTAGAAACCTATGACGGTATTCCTATTTTTGGCCTTTATCAGAAATTTGCCAACAACGTCACGGTAGAATATAAAGAAAACGGCAAAGCCATGAAGGATGACTATGTGGTGCAGACGTCCGCCATCGTCAACCATTATATGGATAACCGTTCTATTTCAGATCTCCAGCAAACGAAAGTTATTAAAGTCGCGCCAGGATTTGAAGATCGCCTTTATCTGGTAAATACCCATACCTTTACGCCGCAGGGCGCTGAATTTCACTGGCACGGCGAAAAAGATAAAAATGCGGGCATTCTTGATGCCGGCCCGGCGGGCGGGGCTTTGCCTTTCGATATCGCCCCTTATACGTTTGTGGTCGACACCCAGGGTGAATATCGCTGGTGGCTGGATCAAGATACCTTCTACGACGGCCACGATATGAATATCAACAAACGCGGCTACCTGATGGGTATTCGTGAAACGCCTCGCGGCACCTTTACCGCGGTGCAGGGCCAACACTGGTACGAGTTTGACATGATGGGGCAAATTCTTGCCGATCATAAACTGCCGCGCGGGTTCCTGGATGCGTCTCATGAATCCATCGAAACCGTGAACGGCACCGTACTGCTGCGCGTCGGCAAACGCGATTACCGCAAAGAAGACGGCATACATGTTCATACTATTCGTGACCAAATCATTGAGGTTGATAAGTCTGGCCGCGTAGTAGACGTTTGGGATTTAACCAAAATCCTCGACCCTATGCGTGATGCGCTGCTCGGCGCGCTGGATGCGGGCGCAGTATGCGTGAACGTCGATCTGGCCCATGCCGGACAGCAGGCGAAACTCGAACCGGATACGCCGTATGGCGATGCGCTTGGCGTTGGTGCCGGTCGTAACTGGGCGCACGTCAACTCTATCGCTTATGACGCGAAAGACGACTCCATCATCCTTTCTTCCCGCCATCAGGGTATTGTAAAAATTGGTCGCGATAAGCAGGTGAAATGGATACTGGCACCGTCTAAAGGCTGGAATAAGCAGCTAGCCAGTAAATTGCTGAAACCGGTAGACGATCATGGTAAGCCGTTGACCTGTGACGAAAACGGCAAGTGTAAGGACACCGATTTCGATTTCACCTATACCCAACATACGGCATGGCTTTCCAGCAAAGGCACGTTAACGGTCTTTGATAACGGCGATGGTCGCGGCCTGGAGCAACCGGCTCTACCGACCATGAAATATTCCCGTTATGTCGAATATAAGATCGATGAGAAGAAAGGCACCGTACAACAAGTTTGGGAATACGGTAAAGAACGTGGATATGATTTCTATAGTCCTATTACCTCGGTTGTTGAATATCAAAAAGACCGCGACACCATGTTCGGCTTTGGCGGTTCTATTAACCTGTTCGACGTTGGTAAACCCACAGTCGGCAAACTGAATGAGATTGACTATAAAACGAAAGAAGTGAAAGTTGAAATTGATGTGCTGTCGGATAAGCCCAACCAGACGCACTATCGTGCGTTACTGGTTCATCCAACGCAAATGTTTAAATAAATCACGGGAAGGAATTAATATGTCATCTAAATGGATTACCTCTTTATTTAAAAGCGTAGTATTAACCGCGGCATTGGTCACTCCTTTTGCGGCATCGGCTTTTACCGAGGGCACAGATTATATGGTTCTGGAGAAACCGATTCCTAATGCGGATAAAACGCTGATTAAGGTATTTAGCTACGCCTGCCCTTTCTGCTACAAATATGACAAAGCCGTAACAGGTCCGGTTTCTGATAAAGTAGCCGATCTCGTTACGTTCACTCCGTTCCACCTGGAAACAAAAGGCGAATATGGCAAACAGGCCAGCGAAGTATTTGCAGTCCTGATCGCCAAAGATAAAGCTGCCGGGATTTCGTTATTTGATGCTAAATCACAATTCAAAAAAGCGAAGTTCGCCTGGTACGCGGCTTACCATGATAAGAAAGAGCGCTGGTCAGATGGGAAAGATCCGGCGGCATTTATTAAAACCGGGCTGGACGCCGCAGGCATGAGCCAGGCTGATTTTGAAGCGGCGCTGAAAGATCCTGCCGTTCAGGAGACTCTGGAAAAATGGAAAGCCGCCTATGACGTTGCCAAAATTCAGGGTGTTCCGGCTTACGTCGTCAACGGCAAGTACCTTATCTATACCAAAAACATCAAATCCATCGATTCTATGGCTGAACTCGTTCGGGAACTGGCCACTAAAAAATAAGCAGGGAAACGATTATGGATTTTATTAAGGGATTATGGCGAGACCTACGCGCAAGACCAGTAGATACGCTGGTGAGATGGCAGGAACAGCGCTTTCTGTGGCTGTTAATGGCCATCGCGATGGGAGGGTTAATTATCCTGGCGCACTCGTTCTTCCAAATCTATCTCTACATGGCGCCGTGCGAACAGTGTGTTTACATTCGTTACGCGATGTTTGTGATGGTAATTGGCGGGGTGATTGCGGCGATAAATCCCAAAAATATCGTGCTGAAGCTGATTGGCTGCATCGCGGCGTTTTATGGCAGCATTATGGGCATTAAGTTTTCTATTAAGCTTAATGGTATCCATCATGCGGTACATAATGCGGACCCCGATTCACTTTTTGGCGTGCAAGGATGTTCGACTGACCCGACCTTTCCTTTCAACTTACCGTTGGCGGAATGGGCACCGGAGTGGTTTAAACCTACCGGAGACTGCGGTTATGACGCGCCTATCGTCCCTGATGGCGTAACGCTCAGTAGCGTACAGCAGTGGTTTGTCGATCTCTACCAGCAGTCCGAAGGCTGGTATCTGCTTCCGCCCTGGCACTTTATGAACATGGCGCAGGCATGTATGTTGGCCTTTGGGTTGTGCCTGATTCTGCTGCTGGTGATGAGCGGCGCCTGGGCATTGAAACTGGCCAGAGGCAAATAACCTGAATAGATAAACCAAAGCAGAGGTCTGCATTCAGGCCTCTGCTTTTCTCACAATAATTTTACCATTCAGCTTATTCGTCGTTCTTTGAAACTGAACGATATGGCACCGAAGGAATACAAAAAAGCCGATGACATCTCATCGGCTTTTTTCAACCATGATCCGTTCGATCAGCTGGCTTTGCGCTCATGCGCCTGGCGGTAAGCCACCAGATCTTCAATCGTGACCACCGCCATATTATGCTGGCCTGCAAACGCGATACACTCCGGCGCGCGCGCCATCGTCCCATCGTCGTTAGTCAACTCGCACAGTACACCTGCAGGTTTAAAACCGGCCAGCGTCATCAGATCGATGGTCGCCTCCGTATGACCGCCGCGCGTCAGCACGCCGCCCGCCTGAGCGCGCAGTGGGAAAACGTGCCCCGGACGGTTAAGATCGGACGGTTTTGCGCCATCCTTAATTGCCGCACGCACCGTAGTGACACGGTCAGCGGCGGAAACGCCGGTGGTCACGCCTTCTGCGGCTTCAATGGTCACGGTAAAACCGGTACCGTAGGCGCTGGTGTTGTTTTCCACCATCATTGGTAAGTCGAGCTGCTTACGACGGTCTTCAGTAATACACAGGCAAACAATACCGCTACCGTGACGAATGGTTAACGCCATCTGTTCTACGGTCATCGTCTCTGCGGGGAAAATCATATCGCCTTCGTTTTCACGATCTTCATCATCAAGCACCATCACACCGCGTCCTTCACGCAGCGCATCCAGTGCAAGTTCAACACGTTCAAAAGGCGTACCAAAAGAGGAAAGTAGCGTCTGATTCATGGTAAAAAAACCTCATTAACATTATGGTTACCAGAATCAGGGCAGTCTTAGGAGTGCCGACAAGCGGCAAAAAAATAACGTGAGCGGGTCCATGCCCGACTGGATCGTTACCCTCTCCCATCCGGACTTTAACCGTCGGCCCCGGAATTACACCGGATCTGCTGACCTTTTCGCTATGGCAAAAAGCGCTCGCGGGCTTTCAACCTGCTCTCCGCGTTCCGTCACGGCGCGCCGTGATGAGAAATGCGTTAAACATCGCTGATTTACCGCCGGTGGGGAATTTCGCCCCGCCCTGAGAATAAGCGGGTTAACTATAACGCTATTGATTACCTTCATCAACGCCTTTACTCCGTATGACGTCACACAATTCTGGTTTATGGCGTCCACATATCGCACTACAATAAGAGCTAACACTTACCAGTTCAGGGAAACCACAATGATTGACCCGAAAAAAATTGAGCAAATCGCACGCCAGGTTCATGAGTCAATGCCGAAAGGCATTCGCGAGTTCGGGGAAGATATCGAGAAAAAAATCCGTCAAACGCTGCAATCTCAGCTGACGCGTCTCGATCTGGTGAGCCGCGAAGAGTTTGATGTCCAGACTCAGGTCTTGCTGCGCACCCGGGAAAAACTGGCACTGCTGGAGCAACGCCTCAGCGAACTGGAAGCTCGCGACAAGCCTGAAGAAGTAAAACCTGCGCCCGCCATTCCGCCAGTCGATCCACAAGAGTAAAAACGTGAACGGGCCTGACGGCCCGCTCATATAAGATCTGAATAATGCCCTGCGCCTGTATAAGGGAGCCGGCATTAGTGTTCTAATTCTAACCTTTTCGCCTGAGTCGCCTGCTGGCAGTAAAGCGCGTAACGCTTGCAAAACCAGTCGCGGTGCTCCTCGTCCATATTGCCGGTTACCGCCTGAATATCAACAGGACGCCCCTCCGCCTGCATTCTGGCAAAACTGCGCGCCAGAAAATCGAAATTATTTAATGAATAGACGTTATTGTTGTTCATCAGCATACCCTCCAGTTATTGAATTCTGTTAAGGCTATATGCTTTTTCTAATTTCAGTATTTCCCTATATGTACGGTGGTTTTATACATAACGTGCGCAAATTTAATGCGCAAAATCACAATATTCACCAAAGATAACGACGGATAAATCGCTTTTCGGACTTAAGGAGATATGGGTCACATGATATTGTAACGCAGTGAAATAACAAGCATGGAAATTATCACGCGGACCCCCTTCTGAAGGCGGCGACAAGGATAGAAAATATGACCTTATTTGCGGAGTATAACAGCCCCTATCTGTTTGCCATCGCGTTCGTTTTCTTTATCGGCGTGCTGGAGATGATTTCTCTGATTTTTGGCCACTTTCTTTCAGGCGCGCTCGACGCCCATCTCGATCATTATGACGCCCTGTCATCCGGCCCTGCGGGCCAGGCGCTTCATTATCTGAATATTGGACGCGTTCCCGCACTAGTCGTCCTCTGTCTATTGGCCGGTTATTTCGGCCTCTTCGGCATTCTCATCCAGCATGGCGGGATCATGCTCTGGCAAGCGCCGCTCAGCAATCTGCTGCTGGTCCCGTTGAGCATTGTCCTGTCGGTCTTTGCCGTGCATTACAGCGGAAAAATCCTCGCGCCCTGGCTACCCAGAGATGAAAGCTCCGCCCTCCGGGAAGAGGAATTTATCGGCGGCATGGCGATTATTACCGGCCACGCCGCCGTCGCCGGTACACCTTGCGAAGGAAAATTTACCGATAAGTTCGGCCAGATTCACTATTTACTGCTGGAACCCGAAAAGGGAAAAGAATTTAAAAAAGGAGACAAGGTGCTGATTGTCTGCCGACTTTCCGCAACGCGTTATTTGGCTGAGCGTACCTTCTATGTTTAATTGAGAGGAACTTACATAATGGATGATGTTTTTGGCATATTGCCATCATGGATGTTTACCGCCATCGTGGCGGTTATCGTCTTACTAATTATCGGGATCATTTTTGCTCGCCTTTATCGCCGCGCATCTGCGGAACAGGCGTTTGTCCGTACCGGGCTTGGCGGGCAAAAAGTGGTGATGAGCGGCGGCGCTATTGTGATGCCAATCTTTCACGAAATTATTCCGATCAATATGAATACCCTAAAACTTGAAGTCAGCCGTGCTACCGTCGACAGCCTGATCACCAAAGATCGTATGCGCGTTGACGTGGTCGTTGCTTTCTTCGTGCGTGTAAAACCCTCTGTTGAAGGTATTGCTACCGCCGCACAAACGCTTGGCCAGCGAACGCTGTCGCCGGAAGATCTTCGTATGCTGGTTGAGGATAAATTCGTTGACGCCTTACGCGCTACCGCAGCCCAGATGACGATGCATGAGCTACAGGATACGCGTGAAAACTTCGTTCAGGGCGTACAAAACACCGTTGCGGAAGATTTGTCGAAAAACGGCCTGGAGCTGGAAAGCGTCTCCTTAACCAACTTTAACCAAACGTCCAAAGAGCATTTCAATCCAAACAATGCCTTTGATGCCGAAGGTCTGACGAAACTGACGCAGGAAACCGAACGCCGCCGTCGTGAACGTAATGAAGTGGAACAGGATGTGGAAGTGGCGGTGCGCGAAAAGAACCGCGACGCGCTTGAACGCAAGCTGGAAATCGAGCAGCAAGAAGCCTTTATGACTCTGGAGCAGGAGCAACAGGTTAAAACCCGCACCGCCGAACAAAACGCCAAAATTGCCGCTTTTGAGGCCGAGCGCCATCGTGAAGCAGAACAGACGCGTATTCTTGCTGAGCGGCAGATCCAGGAGACGGAGATCGAACGTGAGCAAGCAGTACGGTCCAGGAAAGTTGAGGCCGAGCGTGAAGTACGTATTAAAGAGATCGAACAGCAACAGGTGACAGAAATCGCCAACCAGACGAAATCTATCGCCATTGCCGCCAAATCCGAGCAGCAATCACAAGCGGAAGCGCGCGCCAACGACGCGCTGGCCGATGCGGTTCGCGCCCAGCAAAACGTAGAAACCACCCGCCAGACCGCCGAAGCGGATCGCGCCAAGCAGGTCGCTCTGATCGCCGCGGCGCAGGATGCGGAAACCAAAGCGGTCGAACTGACCGTCCGGGCAAAAGCAGAGAAAGAAGCGGCAGAATTGCAAGCCGCCGCCATCATCGAACTGGCGGAAGCAACGCGTAAAAAAGGTCTGGCGGAAGCCGAAGCGCAACGGGCGCTGAATGACGCTATCAACGTGCTTTCTGACGAACAAACCAGCCTCAAATTTAAACTAGCGCTCTTACAATCGTTACCTGCTGTTATTGAGAAGTCTGTTGAACCGATGAAATCCATCGACGGCATTAAGATTATTCAGGTCGATGGCCTCAATCGCGGCGCGACGGCGGGCGACGTCGCCGCTGGCGGCGCTAACGGGGGAAACCTGGCGGAACAAGCGTTATCTGCCGCGCTCACCTATCGTACCCAGGCGCCGCTGATCGATTCGCTGTTAAACGAGATTGGCATCGCTGGCGGCTCGCTAAAGGCGCTGACCACGCCGTTGGTTTCATCGGCAACGGATGAGATTAATCGCGAAGCAACGGTAAAAGAGCAATAACCCCCCGCCATATCTCCTGTCCCTGGTCATAAGACCGGGGATTTTTTTATCTTTTTTCCACCTTGTCTGTACAAAGCGTTATGACCAGCAGGCCGTTTTGCTTGGGCGATCCAGTAACGCAAAATCGGCGGGAGAAAGCCCTTGCGCCAGACAGGCCACTCACCAACAATCGCGATGTCAGCAAGGGGCTGAAACGGGAAAGCCCCTCCCGAGGAAGGGGCTTTAATAAGGAAAGGGTTATGATGCACCAGGTCATCATACTGATTGTTCTGTTACTGATAAGTTTCGCAGCTTACTAACAGCCAATCAGAGGGGGGAGAGATCCCCTCTCACCCTTATTCCTTTACTTTAGGTCGAAAAAAAAGCAGCGTCAACCGCGAGATACGCGTCGAAACAAAATGTCCGACGCGCCTTCAAAATCAGCGCCCGCAGCGTCTGTAACGCCTGATGACGCGGTTTTACTTCTCGCTCTCGGTCTGGATCTTTTTGATGATATTGGTCGTGGAACAACCATCTTCGAAGTTCAGCACCATGACTTCGCCGCCGTTGGCCCAGACCTCTTCGCTGCCCGCGATCTCTTCCGGCTTATAGTCGCCGCCTTTTACCAGCAGATCCGGCAGAATACCGGCAATCAGTCGTTGCGGCGTATCCTCTTCAAAAGAGACAACCCAGTCGACTGACTCCAGCGCGCCCAGCACGATCATACGCTGTTCGAGCGGATTAACCGGACGGCTTTCGCCTTTCAGGCGTTTAGTCGAGGCGTCACTATTGACCGCAACAATCAGGCGGTCGCCCAGTTTGCGCGCGTTCGCCAGATAAGAGACATGGCCCGCGTGCAGAATATCGAAAACGCCGTTGGTCATGACCACTTTCTCGCCACGCTTACGCGCGCTGGCGACGGCCTGTCTCAACTCCTCTTCGGTCATAACGCCGAAGCCGGTATCCGCGCGTCCGCGCACTGCGTTTTCCAGCTCAATAGGGGAAACCGTTGACGTCCCGAGTTTACCTACCACTACGCCCGCCGCCGCATTGGCGAAATAACACGCCTCTTCCAGGGTATTTCCCGCCGCCAGCGTCGCCGCCAGCACGCCGATCACCGTATCGCCCGCACCGGTAACATCATAAACTTCCTGCGCCTGCGTCGGCATATGTAGCGGCGCTTTATTCGGTTGCAGCAGCGTCATTCCCTGTTCGGAACGCGTGACCAACAGCGCGGAAAGGTCGTAATCGGCAATGAGCTTCATGCCGCGTTCAACCAGTTCGTCTTCGCTTTTACATTTCCCCGCGACCGCCTCGAATTCAGAAAGGTTTGGCGTCAGCAGCGTGGCGCCGCGGTAACGTTCAAAATCCGTTCCTTTCGGATCGATGAGCACCGGCACGCCCGCCTGGCGCGCCAGGGAAATCATAGTCTGCACGCTGGTCAGAGCGCCTTTGGCATAATCGGACAATACCAGCGCGCCGATCGATCCCAGCGCCTGGTTGATACGCTCATGCAACGGCTGCGGGTCCACCCCCTCAAAGCCTTCTTCAAAATCAAGACGAATGAGCTGCTGATTACGTGATAGCACGCGCAGTTTGGTAATCGTCGGATGCGTCGGCACAGAAACGAAGTCGCACTTCACATTGACCTCTGCCAGCGTTTTGCTCAGCGCGCGCGCGGCGTCATCAATACCCGTCAGGCCGACCAGACGGGCGTTCGCTCCCAGAGACGCAATGTTCATCGCCACGTTCGCCGCGCCGCCCGGGCGTTCCTCAACGGTATTTACCTTAACCACGGGCACCGGCGCTTCCGGTGAAATACGGCAAGTGGGGCCATACCAATAGCGATCCAGCATTACATCACCCACAACCATGACGCCTGCACGTTCAAACGCTGGCAGATTTACTTTCATTCCTGTCTCCTGAGAGATTCAAAATTTGCGCGCGATAATAGCATAATTCAAACGGCTACCAGCCACTTCCGCCAGCTTGCCTGCACCAGCGCGCGCTCTTTGCTAAAACACGTCTGCGCCACATGACCGGGAAGCTCCTGCAACGCCAGGTGGTGCAGTTCATCACGCAGTGTGGTGTAGGCTACCGTCAGCGCCTGCGCCTCGTGTTCATCCATAATGCCGTTTTGCGCCAGAAGCTCCAGGATGCGCACGTTATCAGACCAGCGCGTTAATTTAGGTTTTTCATGAGCGTAGCGCAGTACCAGATATTGCGCGATAAACTCAATATCCGTAATACCGCCTTCATCAGCTTTAATATCAAAACGATCGCGATGCTTATTGCCGAGATGCGCCCGCATTTTCTCGCGCATTTCACGCACTTCAGTCTGCAATGTCTTGCCGTCGCGCGCCGTCGTCATGATAGTGCGGCGTACCGCATCAAACTGTGAGGTAAGCTGCGGGTCGCCATATACCACGCGAGCGCGTACCAACGCCTGATGTTCCCAGGTCCAGGCTTCATGCTGCTGATAATCGGCAAACGCGTCCGCTGAAGTCACCAGCATTCCCGCCGCGCCAGAGGGGCGTAGACGCGCATCCACCTCATACAAAATGCCGGAGGAGGTGCGCGTACTGAACAGATGCATAATGCGCTGCGCCAGGCGCAGATAAAACTGCCGCCCGTCGATTTCGCGTTCGCCGTTGGTCATGACGTCCATCGGACAGTCATGCAGGAAAATGAGATCCAGATCGGAACTGTAGCCCAGCTCCCATCCGCCCAACTTGCCATAACCGACAACCGCAAACCCCCGCCCCTGGCGCTCGTCCAGATGCGCTGGCTGACCATAACGCGCAACCATTTGCGTCCACGCCTGCTGCACCACAGCATCAATCATCGCCTCCGCCAGCCATGTGAGGTGATCGCTCACTTTCATCACCGGCAGCGTACCGGCAATATCCGCCGCCGCAATCCGCAAAAGCTGTGCCTGTTTAAACTGGCGTAATGCCTCCAGTTGTTGTTCTTCGTCTTCTTCCGGCACGCGCAGTAAATATTGACGTAATTCGTCGCGGTAAGCGTCGGTAGCCGTCGGCTGATAAAGCGTGCCGGGGTCGAGCAGTTCATCAAGCAACAACGGATAACGCGCCAGTTGGCTCGCTATCATTGGCGAAGCGGCGCAGAGCATAATCAGGTGTTTCAGCGCGCCAGGAAATTCGCTCAGCAGCTCCAGATAGGTGGTGCGAGTGACAATCCCCGCCAGCAACGGCGTTATCCGCGATAGCGTAACAGCGGCGTCTTCGCGAGAACAGACATCAGCAAGCAGGTGCGGCATCAGTTGGTCCAGCACTTGCCGCCCGCGCGGGCCGATAGGGCGTTTATCCAGTTCCTTACGGAAGTCAGCGATGAGGGTCAGAACTTGTCGCCGATCCTCATCGGCTAAATGCGCCAGCACTGGCGTCGAATCATCCTCCTGTAGCGCATCCTGCCATACTTCACGCCACGGCTCTGAACGTTCTTCCTCCTGCGGGGTATCGGCTTCATCATCGCCAATTAATTCGTTGAATACGCGGCGTACATTAGCCATATGATCCGTCAGTTCGCCAACAAGCTGCGGCCAGTTCTCCGCCTTCATTCCCCAGGCCAGCCGCGCCCGATTCAGATCGTCGGCAGGCAACGTTTGCGTCTGTTCGTCATTGATGCTTTGCAGCAGATTCTCCAGACGACGTAGAAAAAGATAGGCCACGCGCAGTTGCGCCACGTCATTCTCAGGCAGCAAATGCAGCGCGGCGATAGCATCCAGCGTTGGCAGTAACGAACGCGACTGTAGCGACGGCTCGCGTCCGCCGCGGATGAGCTGGAATACCTGCACGATAAACTCAATTTCCCGAATACCGCCCGCGCCAAGTTTAATGTTGTCCTTCAAACCGCGGCGTCGCACTTCGCGGGCGATCATCCCTTTCATATTACGTAGCGACTGGATGACGCTGAAATCGATATAGCGGCGGAAAACGAAAGGCCGCAGCATGGCGCGTAATTCACGAGACCAGGCGTCGTCGTTATCGCCCATTAGCCGCGCTTTCACCATGGCGTAGCGTTCCCAGTCGCGTCCTTGCTCCTGATAGTAATCCTCCAGCGCGGCAAAACTCAGTACCAGCGGGCCGCTGTCGCCAAACGGTCGCAGGCGCATGTCCACCCGATAGACAAAACCATCCATTGTGGGCTGATCCAGCGCTTTGATCAGCCGCTGCCCGAGACGCGTAAAAAACTGGGCGTTATCGAGTTCACGACGCCCGCCCCGGGTCTCGCCATGTTCCGGCCAGGCGAAAATCAGATCGATATCAGACGAAAAATTCAGTTCGCCGCCGCCCAGCTTGCCCATGCCTAAAATCAACAGCGGCTGCGGAACGCCCTGCGGGTTACAGGGGCTTCCCCATTCGCGGCAACAGGCGGCATACAGCCAGTCGCGCGCCCCCACAATGAGCGTCTCCGCCAGATGGCTCAACTGTTGTAAAATAGTCTCATCGTCCACCAGCGACAGCGTCTGCGCCCAGGCGATGCGTACCATGATGCGACGACGAAAAAGCCTCAGTTCACGCATCAGCGAGGCGTCGTCACAGACACCTGCCAACGCCTCCTGTAACCAGCCAGCATAATGTCGCCATTCATCAGCCTGCGGCGATGCGGATTCCAGTTCGGCAAGCCACTCCGGATGCGCTATCACGCTATCCAGCGCAAAATCGCTAAATGTAAGTACTGACTTCGCCTGCACGCTAAGCGATGTCTCAGTAAATCCTTCTGGTAGGCGCTCAACAACGGTCTGCCAGTACTGCGATAAGGGTGAAGAGAGCGGCGTCATTTAGGGGATATCCTTTAAATAATGCCGGATGGCGGCATTTCGCCTGACCCGGCCTACAAGTCCGCATACCGTAAGCCTGATAAGCGCAGCGTCATCAGGCGCTTTCTACGGTTCTGATTATCGTTTTCCGCTGTGCAACCAGAACGGCTGCTGGTTAATGGCCTCATTACGGAAATGTTCAATTTCAATACGTTGCCCGGTAATAATAGCGTGACGCAATCCCTGCCAGTTCTCCAGCCATGCCTGCGCGATCATCGCATCATAATACCCAGCCAGCAGTAAAACGCTGTCGATATCGCGAGTCAAACGCGGCAACTGGTCGCGATACTTATCACCCAGCGGTTGTCCAAAAACTTTTTTTAATTCAGCAGCATGACGAGAAAGATGAATGTCGGCGAAACGCTTAAAAGAATCGGCCATTTTGGCCTGCGCCTTCGCGTCCAGAAATGGCTGCCAGGCTTTCGTCACCAGCCATTCCGTCAATGCCAGTTTCGCCATCGCCGTTTGCGTACTATAAACGGCTGTGACGGCGGACACCGCGGATGTTATCGTCGCTTCCGCCTGGGTAAGTAGATCACGTAAGTGAGTGCTCGCTTTACGTGGAACAATGCCACCAAAAAGCATTAAGGCATGGCGCACTAATCCCATAGCATCCAGCACGTGTTCTTTCGCCGACTCGTCGCCGCGCAGCCAGAGCTCTTCATGGTACTGCCACTGTGACAACGCCAGATCCAGCGAGGCCTCCAGCCCTTGCTCTACCGTGGCTTTCGCGGCGGTCCGCAGAATTGTCGTTGGTGTATTCTCTCGCGGCGCATTCCCCTGCGCCAGGTGATAACCTCGCGCCGCCTTACTCAGACTGCCCTGACGCAAACCGGTTTGCGACAGCAGTTGCTTCGCCAGTTTTAACACGGCGCGCGTATCGCCGCGAAGCAACTCAAGCTCCAGCTCACAAATCGGTTCGGCAAACTCGCCCGCTTTTACGTCGCCGAGATCGAACGCAATTTCAATCCTGCTGCCGTCAACGTCCAGACACCATTTTTCCCGGTAAAAATCGGTACTGAACAGCGGCTGTACGCTTGATGCCAGGCCGGCGGGCAGGTTGCCATCCGGCCAGACCTCCGCCGGAAGTTGCGTCAGATCCAGCACGGGTTCGCTTAGCGCGACATTGTATTCGGGTCGCTGGTGCAGCCCCCCCGTTACCCGGCCGGCAATTTTCATGGTCATTTCATAGCGCCCATTTTCACCACGAATACGCAGCCCCATATCATGGCGGCGTAGCCAGTTATCAGGCGTTTCGAAGTAGATATTCAGCAACTGGCTGGGCGCATGATGCTCGCCGCCGAGCGTATGAAGATGATTTCGCAGCGCATCTACGGCGTCGTGATTGACGATAAACTTTAATTCGATTTCCTGAGCCATGGCCTTGTACTTATGGGTTATGTCACATCTGGGAAGATTCTTGGCGAACTTACCCGCATTATTTTTGTCAGTAGATAGTATTTTGCGCCAAATTGCCATGCAACGAGCAATTTGACGGGCGTAAAAGTTTGACGTAGCGGCAAAGGCGACACAGATGATTCCGATTGATGTCGACTACTTTGCGTAGCGACACTGATGCCGTTACTATCGTTCCACTTTCTCTGACAATAACGACAGCCTGATGCCAAAATTACGCCTGATTGGACTAACTTTACTTGCGCTTAGCGCCACCGCCGTCTCTCATGCAGAAGAGACGCGTTACGTTTCTGATGAACTGAATACCTGGGTCCGCAGCGGTCCAGGAGATAATTATCGCCTTGTGGGTACCGTCAACGCCGGCGAGGAAGTCACGCTCTTACAGAGCGATGCCAACTATGGTCAAATTAAAGACAGTTCTGGTCGTACTGCCTGGATACCGTTAAAAGAACTGAATACCACGCCAAGCCTGCGTACCCGCGTGCCGGATCTGGAAAATCAGGTCAAAACGTTGACCGATAAACTCAACAATATTGATACCACGTGGAATCAGCGCACCGCCGATATGCAGCAGAAAGTGGCGCAAAGCGACAGCGTCATCAACGGGCTAAAAGAAGAGAACCAGAAGCTGAAAAACGAGCTGATTGTCGCGCAGAAAAAAGTTAGCGCCGCGAATCTGCAGCTGGATGACAAACAGCGCACCATTATTATGCAGTGGTTTATGTATGGCGGCGGCGTATTGGGTATTGGCTTGCTGTTAGGGCTGGTGCTGCCGCATATGATCCCAAGCCGTAAACGCAAAGACCGCTGGATGAACTAAATCGCCTTCTCTGCGGCACTGTCTTATCATTAGAGGATGATCGTTTTTAAAAGGAAAGTGGCGTGAAGATTTATCTGGTCGGTGGTGCGGTTCGGGATGCGTTGTTAGGGCTACCGGTTAAAGATAAAGATTGGGTCGTTGTCGGCGCCACGCCGCAGGAGATGCTTGATGCGGGCTACCAGCAGGTAGGCCGTGATTTTCCTGTGTTTCTCCATCCGCAAACTCACGAAGAATACGCGCTGGCGCGTACTGAGCGTAAATCCGGTTCCGGCTACACGGGCTTCACCTGTTATGCCGCGCCGGACGTTACCCTGGAAGCCGATCTCCAGCGTCGCGATCTGACCATTAATGCTCTGGCGCGCGACGATGATGGCCAGATTATCGACCCTTACCACGGGCGCCGGGATCTGGAGGCGCGTCTACTGCGCCATGTCTCTCCCGCGTTTGGCGAAGATCCCTTGCGCGTATTGCGCGTGGCGCGTTTTGCCGCCCGTTACGCTCATCTGAGTTTCCGTATCGCCGATGAAACACTGGCGCTAATGCGCGAAATGACCGCGGCAGGCGAGCTGGAACATCTGACGCCGGAACGGGTATGGAAAGAGACGGAAAATGCGCTTACCACCCGCAATCCGCAGGTTTACTTCCAGGTATTGCGCGACTGCGGCGCCCTGCGCGTCCTGTTTCCGGAAATCGACGCGCTGTTTGGCGTACCCGCGCCGGCAAAGTGGCATCCGGAAATTGATACCGGAGTTCATACGTTGATGACGCTGTCGATGGCCGCCATGCTCAGTCCGCAGCTTGATGTTCGTTTCGCCACGCTTTGTCATGATCTGGGCAAAGGCTTAACGCCGAAAAACCTCTGGCCGCGCCATCATGGCCACGGCCCGGCGGGCGTGAAACTGGTCGAACAGCTATGCCAGCGTTTGCGCGTCCCCAATGACCTACGTGATTTAGCTAAACTGGTCGCCGAGTACCATGATCTGATCCACACCTTTCCGATACTCCAGCCGAAAACGATCGTTAAGCTGTTTGACGCCATTGATGCATGGCGTAAACCGCAGCGCGTCGAGCAGATTGCGCTGACCAGCGAAGCCGATGTCCGTGGACGTACCGGATTTGAAGCGTCGGATTACCCGCAGGGGCGCTGGCTGCGCGAAGCCTGGCAGGTGGCCCAAGCGGTACCGACGAAAGAGGTGGTGGAGGCCGGATTTAAGGGCATTGAGATTCGCGAGGAGCTGACGAAGCGACGAATTGCAGCGGTCGCCAACTGGAAAGAGAAGCGCTGCCCGAACCCCGCCAGCTAAACGCCATCCGGCACGATAAATTGCCTGATGGCGCTGCGCTTATCAGACCGACAAAACAGTTAGGCCGGACAAGGCGGTACGCCGCCATCCGGCAGGTCAATCATCAGAAGAAAACAACGTAAACGGCAGCCGCCACCACAAAGCGGTAAATCGCAAACGGAATAAACGAGATACGCTTAATCAGTTGCAGGAAGGTCTTGATGGCGATCAGCGCCACCACAAACGCCGTCACAAAGCCCACTGCGAACATCGGAATATCCGCTGCGGTCAGGAATGACCAACTTTTGTAGAGATCCAGAACCGTTGCGCCCATCATCATCGGCACAGCCAGTAAGAACGAGAACTCAGAGGCGGCGTAACGGCTGACGCCCATCAGCATCCCACCGGAAATGGTCGCTCCGGAACGCGAGAAGCCCGGCCACAGCGCCAGACACTGGAAACAGCCAATCATAAACGCCTGACGATACGTCATATCATCCAGCCCCGGCGCGCGCGGTTCTTTCGGCTTCAGGCACTCGGCGGCAATCAGCAACAGACCGCCTACCACCAGCGCGTACATCACGTTAATCGGGTTAAATAGCGACTTGATCGTGTCATGAAAGACTAACCCCAGCACCACCGCCGGAATCATGCCCAGCAGGATGTGAATCAACGTTAATCGACCTTTACTTTCACCTTCACGCTGTAGCGGGCGGCCAAAGTGAATACCGATGAGGCCAAACAACCGCCGCCAGAACATCACCACGACCGCCAGAATAGATCCAAGTTGAATCACCACTTCGAATGTCTTGGCCGTATCGCCTTCAAACCCCAGCAGATGACCCACAATAATCATATGGCCCGTGCTGGATACCGGCAAAAACTCCGTCAATCCTTCGACCACACCCAAAATTGCCGCTATCAGCAGCGAGTGCATATCGCTCATCAATAAACCCCTAAAATGAAAAACACTGCAAAAATGGATCTCGCGTTAAGACCCCATATATAACCGTTTGGTTTAAAAAATATAAAATTATTTATTTTTATTTCAGATTATTGCCA
Source organism: Salmonella sp. SAL04214 (assembly GCF_046550615.1). NCBI lineage: Bacteria > Pseudomonadati > Pseudomonadota > Gammaproteobacteria > Enterobacterales > Enterobacteriaceae > Salmonella > Salmonella sp. SAL04214. Next base: position 193,206 of record NZ_JBGDXT010000001.1, on the reverse strand, counting down.
CGCTCAATAATTACCCCTACGTTCGCCGCGCGCGCGACGGCGCCAGGCTTGCTCAGTTTGATGCGAACCCACGGAGAATTGAATCGGCTAAGCAGCAGATCCGCCACCTCTTCCGCCACGCGCTCGACCAGAGCAAAACGCCCGCCTTCGACATGATTTATCACCGTGTCGGCGATATCCGCATAACTTAGACAATCTGCGACATCATCGCTTTTCGCCGACTTGCGGTTATCCCATGCCATTTCGATATCGAACACCAGTTTTTGCTCGATAGTCTGTTCCCAGTCGTAAACACCGATAGTGGTGATTACCGAAAGTTGCTCTATAAATACAATATCCATCACGACCTGCCTGCTTTTTGGCTAACCCGGATACCACTTCCGGCGAAATGTGCGTATTATCCACAGAAATAGTAAATAAAACGACACTTTCAATACGGAACAGCTTATGAGTGCAATCGCGCCTGGAATGATCCTCTTCGCGTACCTCTGCGGCTCAATTTCCAGTGCCATTCTGGTTTGCCGCATCGCCGGGCTGCCCGATCCGCGTGAAAGCGGCTCCGGCAACCCGGGCGCGACGAACGTATTACGAATCGGTGGCAAGGGAGCGGCTGTCGCGGTACTTATTTTTGACATCCTTAAAGGCATGTTGCCCGTCTGGGGCGCGTATGCGTTAGGCGTTACCCCTTTCTGGCTGGGGCTTATCGCTATCGCCGCCTGTCTGGGGCATATCTGGCCGGTCTTTTTTGGCTTTAAAGGTGGGAAAGGCGTAGCAACCGCATTTGGCGCCATTGCGCCCATCGGCTGGGATTTAACCGGCGTTATGGCTGGCACCTGGCTGCTGACGGTCCTGTTAAGCGGTTATTCATCGTTAGGGGCGATTGTCAGCGCCTTGATTGCGCCGTTTTACGTCTGGTGGTTTAAACCACAGTTCACCTTCCCGGTGTCGATGCTGTCATGTCTCATTTTGCTGCGCCATCATGACAACATCCAGCGTCTGTGGCGTCGCCAGGAGACGAAAATCTGGACGAAGCTGAAAAAGAAACGCCAGAAAGATTGAGATTGAGCTGGAACTGCGTCTGGAAGAGGGCCTCAACCGTCTGGGGATCGGCTCACAAGGGTTAACCGGCAATAGCTCGGTGATGGGCGTACATATCGAATCCGCCGCGCGTCACTCTTCCACCATTGGCGTGGTTAGGCGCGATTTTCGGCCTGATCTTCCTGGTGCTGCTGATCGTCACCGGGCTGTTGTGGATGCCCGTCGTTTTGCTGTAAACCCGTTGGGGCGGCATGATGTCGCCCCCCTTTTCCGCTTTTACGCCGCCGGCAGCTCGGCCAGCGGCCAGCGCGGACGTACCGTTACGCCAAGATCCGCCGTAACACCCGCCTTAAACCGCACCATTCCGGCATAGGCGATCATCGCCCCGTTGTCAGTACAAAACTCCGGACGCGCATAGAACACTTCGCCGCGGCGTTTTTGCATCATTTCGGCAAGCTTCGCGCGCAGCGTGCGGTTAGCGCTGACGCCGCCCGCCATGACCAGACGCTTAAAACCGGTGCTTTCCAGCGCGCGCTTGCACTTGATCATCAGCGTATCCACGACCGCATCTTCAAAAGCGCGCGCGATATCAGCGCGAGTTTGTTCGTCGTCGCCATTACTACGAATGGTGTTAGCGGCAAAGGTTTTCAGACCGGAAAAACTAAAATCCAGCCCCGGGCGATCGGTCATCGGGCGCGGAAAGACAAAACGTCCCGCCGTCCCCTGCGACGCCATTTTCGACAGCATCGGGCCGCCAGGATAATCCAGCCCCAACAATTTGGCAGTTTTATCAAACGCTTCACCGGCGGCATCGTCAATCGACTCTCCCAGCAGTTCGTACTGACCGATTCCGGTCACGCTAATGAGCTGCGTATGTCCGCCGGAGACCAGTAGCGCCACAAACGGGAATTCCGGGGGATTATCTTCCAGCATTGGCGCCAGCAGATGACCTTCCATATGGTGTACAGGAATGGCCGGCACATTCCAGGCAAATGCCAGCGAACGCCCGACGGTTGCGCCGACCAGCAGCGCGCCGACCAGGCCCGGGCCTGCGGTATAGGCCACCGCGTCGATATCGCTCGCCGTCAGACCGGCTTCTTTTAATGCCGCCTGAATCAGCGGCACGGTTTTACGCACATGATCGCGGGAAGCCAGTTCAGGCACTACGCCGCCGTAGTCAGCATGTAATTTCACCTGACTATACAATTGGTTGGCTAACAGACCTTTTTTGTCGTCGTAAATAGCGATGCCGGTTTCATCGCAAGATGTTTCAATACCCAGTACACGCATGACTTGTTTTACCTCGCTCTAATACCGCGCAGTGTAGGTCGAATGCGGGTGGATGTATACCCTCAGTCCCGACTTCGTGTATACTCCCTCACCTTATAAAAGTCCCGTTCAAAAAAGGCCGCGGTGCTTTACAAAGCAGCAGCAATTGCAGTAAAATTCCGCACCATTTTGAAATAAGCTGGCGTTGATGCCAGCGGCAAACCGAATTAATCAAAGGTGAGAGGCACATGCCGGTAATTAAAGTACGTGAAAACGAGCCGTTCGACGTAGCTCTGCGTCGCTTCAAGCGTTCCTGCGAAAAAGCAGGTGTTCTGGCGGAAGTTCGTCGTCGTGAGTTCTATGAAAAACCGACGACCGAACGTAAGCGCGCTAAAGCTTCTGCAGTGAAACGTCACGCGAAGAAACTGGCTCGCGAAAACGCACGCCGTACTCGTCTGTACTAATCTTTTGAGAGCGGGCTGCTCTCAATTCAGATCGAGTTGTAGTTGTAAGGCCGTGCTTCCGAAAGGAATGCGCGGCTTGTTTTCGTTTATGCATTAGCATATACACAAAATCATTCATGCTGCGTCCAGGCGGCAAGAGAGCAAGTCCCCGGCGCTTACGCAAGTCAGCGACAGGGGTGAGCGAACGTAGCCAACACTACGGCAGCCTGAAGAATGACGTGTATAAAAGGGGCATATGGCTGGACGAATCCCACGCGTATTCATTAATGACCTGCTGGCGAGAACCGATATCGTCGATCTGATCGACGTGCGCGTAAAACTCAAGAAACAGGGCAAGAACTATCACGCGTGTTGTCCATTCCATAATGAGAAAACCCCTTCTTTCACCGTAAACGGTGAAAAACAGTTTTATCACTGCTTTGGATGCGGCGCGCATGGCAATGCGATCGACTTTTTGATGAATTACGACAAGCTCGAATTTGTCGAAACCGTCGAAGAATTAGCGGCCATGCATAACCTGGAAATTCCCTATGAAGCAGGCACCGGGCTTAGCCAGATAGAGCGCCATCAACGGCAAAACCTCTATCAGTTGATGAATGGTCTGAATGACTTTTATCAGCAGTCGCTTACCCATCCTGCGGCAAAACCTGCGCGTGACTATCTGCAAAAGCGCGGTCTGAGCGCTGAAATTATTCAGCGTTTCGCCATTGGCTTCGCGCCGCCAGGTTGGGATAACGCGTTAAAGCGCTTCGGTAATAACAGCGATAACAAGGCATTGTTGCTGGATGCCGGGATGCTGGTCAATAACGAGCAGGGCAGCACTTACGATCGTTTCCGTAATCGGGTCATGTTCCCTATTCGGGACAAACGCGGCAGGGTGATTGGTTTTGGCGGTCGAGTTCTGGGGAACGACACGCCGAAATACCTTAACTCTCCGGAAACGGACATTTTCCATAAAGGCCGCCAGCTATATGGTCTTTATGAGGCTCAGCAATATAGTGCTGAACCGCAACGCTTGCTTGTGGTCGAAGGTTATATGGATGTCGTCGCACTAGCGCAATACGACATTAACTATGCGGTCGCTTCGCTGGGTACCTCAACCACGGCAGACCATATGCATATGTTATTCCGGGCGACGAACAACGTAATTTGCTGTTACGACGGCGACCGGGCTGGCCGTGATGCCGCCTGGAGAGCGCTGGAAACAGCAATGCCTTATATGACCGACGGTCGGCAGGTACGCTTTATGTTTTTACCTGACGGCGAAGACCCGGATACGCTGGTGCGTAAAGAAGGCAAGGCGGCTTTTGAAGCGCGGATGGAGCAGGCGCAGCCGCTCTCTACGTTTCTGTTTAATAGCCTCCTGCCGCAGGTGGATTTAAGCTCGCCGGATGGCAGCACGCAGTTAGCCGCACTGGCGCTGCCGCTCATTAATCAGGTGCCTGGCGACGCACACCGTATTCAGTTGCGCCAGACGTTGGGGCTGAAGTTAGGCATTTTCGATGATAGTCAGCTTGATCGTTTAGTGCCAAAACAGGCGGAAAGCGGCGTTTCCCGCCCGGCTCCGCAGCTAAAACGCACGACCATGCGTATACTGATAGGATTACTGGTGCAAAACCCAGATCTCGCGCCGTTAGTGCCGCCATTAGACGCGCTGGATCAGAATAAGCTGCCTGGACTTGGCTTATTTAAAGAATTGGTCAAAACTTGTTTGGCTCAGCCAGGTCTTACTACCGGACAACTTCTGGAACTCTACCGTGGCACAAATGATGCTGCGACCCTTGAAAAATTATCGATGTGGGACGATATAGCAGATAAGGCGATTGCCGAAAAAACCTTTACCGACTCACTCAACCATATGTTTGATTCGCTGCTGCAACTGCGACAAGAAGAGCTGATCGCTCGCGATCGCACTCATGGTTTAAGCAGCGAAGAACGCCGAGAGCTCTGGACGTTAAACCAGGAGCTGGCCAGAAAATGAATTTAACGGCTTAAATGCCGCATATCGATCGGGAAGCCCCCGACAGCCGCAGTGAGAGGCAGCGGCCAAAATATAAGTATGCCCTCGCTTTAAATGTCGACAGCTATACCGTCGACACCAATCAAACGAATAAGTGTGGATACCGTCTTATGGAGCAAAACCCGCAGTCACAGCTGAAACTTCTTGTCACCCGTGGTAAGGAGCAAGGCTATCTGACCTATGCTGAGGTCAATGACCATCTGCCGGAAGATATCGTCGATTCAGATCAAATTGAAGATATCATCCAAATGATCAACGACATGGGTATTCAGGTAATGGAAGAAGCGCCTGATGCCGATGATCTGCTGCTGGCTGAAAATACCACCAGCACCGATGAAGATGCGGAAGAAGCTGCTGCACAAGTTCTGTCCAGTGTTGAGTCTGAAATCGGTCGTACGACTGACCCGGTACGCATGTATATGCGTGAAATGGGCACTGTTGAACTGTTGACCCGGGAAGGCGAAATCGACATCGCTAAACGTATCGAAGACGGGATCAACCAGGTTCAATGCTCCGTTGCCGAATACCCGGAAGCCATTACCTATCTGCTGGAACAGTACGATCGCGTTGAGGCTGAAGAGGCTCGTTTGTCCGATCTTATCACCGGCTTTGTCGATCCGAACGCGGAAGAAGAGATGGCGCCGACCGCAACTCACGTCGGTTCTGAACTCTCCCAGGAAGACCTGGATGATGACGAAGACGAAGATGAAGAAGACGGCGACGATGACGCCGCCGATGACGACAACAGCATTGACCCTGAACTGGCACGCGAAAAATTCGCTGAGCTGCGCGCGCAATACGTCGTTACGCGCGACACCATCAAAGCGAAAGGCCGCAGCCATGCTGCCGCGCAGGAAGAGATTCTGAAGCTGTCTGAAGTGTTCAAACAGTTCCGTCTGGTACCGAAGCAATTCGACTATCTGGTCAACAGTATGCGCGTGATGATGGATCGCGTGCGTACTCAGGAACGTCTGATCATGAAGCTCTGCGTCGAGCAGTGCAAAATGCCGAAGAAGAACTTTATCACGCTGTTTACCGGTAACGAAACCAGCGAAACCTGGTTCAACGCCGCTATCGCGATGAACAAACCGTGGTCGGAAAAACTGCACGATGTCGCGGAAGAAGTGCAACGCTGTCTGCAAAAACTGCGGCAGATTGAAGAAGAGACCGGTCTGACCATCGAACAGGTGAAAGACATCAACCGTCGCATGTCTATCGGGGAAGCGAAAGCCCGCCGTGCTAAGAAAGAGATGGTTGAAGCGAACTTGCGTCTGGTTATTTCTATCGCTAAGAAATACACCAACCGTGGCTTGCAGTTCCTTGACCTGATTCAGGAAGGCAACATCGGTCTGATGAAAGCGGTAGATAAATTTGAATACCGTCGTGGTTACAAGTTCTCCACCTACGCTACCTGGTGGATTCGTCAGGCGATCACCCGCTCTATCGCCGATCAGGCGCGCACCATCCGTATTCCGGTGCATATGATTGAGACCATCAACAAGCTCAACCGTATTTCTCGCCAGATGCTGCAAGAGATGGGCCGCGAGCCAACGCCGGAAGAGCTGGCTGAACGGATGCTGATGCCGGAAGATAAAATTCGTAAGGTGCTGAAGATTGCCAAAGAGCCAATCTCCATGGAAACGCCGATCGGCGACGATGAAGATTCGCATCTGGGTGATTTCATCGAGGATACCACCCTCGAGCTGCCGCTGGACTCTGCCACTACCGAGAGCCTGCGTGCCGCCACTCACGACGTTTTGGCTGGCCTGACCGCTCGTGAAGCGAAAGTGCTGCGTATGCGTTTCGGTATCGATATGAACACCGACCACACGCTGGAAGAAGTGGGTAAACAGTTCGATGTTACCCGCGAACGTATCCGTCAGATCGAAGCGAAGGCGCTGCGTAAACTGCGCCACCCGAGCCGTTCTGAAGTGCTGCGCAGCTTCCTCGACGATTAATTCGCCGTACACGTATAAACGCCGCCGCAAGGCGGCGTTTTTTTATCAGGCCATGCGCAAGCGCCCTATTTGGCCTGCAGAATTTCTACACAGCGCGAGTATTCGCGCCCTCATTCCCCATTGCTATAGCCCACGCATAATGAGCGCTTGATCCAGTTCGCGATAGGCCTCGACCAGTTTTTCCGTTTTAATTCGGTTTAAGCCGCTGGGATTCGGCAACACCCACACCATCGTCGCGCCAATGGCGATCTTTTGTTTACCCCAGGCGATACCGCGCTGGCTGAATCCCTGTTCAAAAGCCTGTTTACCAAGCACCGCCAGCGCCGCGGGCTGATAGTCCTCTATCTTTTCAATCAGGTTGCGTCCGCCGCTACGTAATTCATGCAACTTCACCTCAGTCGCTTGTACCGTCGGTCGGTCGACGAGTTTCGTTACCCCGCAGCGAAAATCCAGTAATTTTTCCGCCTCTTCCGGTTTCAACTGCCGATCGGTGAAACCGGCCAAATGAATAACTTTCCAAAAACGATTCGCGGGATGTGCAAACGGAAAGCCGGTATTCGCCGAGGAGAGTCCCGGATTGATGCCGCAAAAAACCACCCGTAGCCCTGGCGCCAGTATGTCCTTAACCATTATTACTCCTGAGCAATACAACGTTCTTTAAGTATAACGGGTTGAAAACACATTGTTTATAAAAACAGCACCCGCACGGTTACGGCTGGATTACAGCGTAAAGTTACATTATAATCCACCGCCACGGCCCCTTAGCTCAGTGGTTAGAGCAGGCGACTCATAATCGCTTGGTCGCTGGTTCAAGTCCAGCAGGGGCCACCAAATTTTAGCTTTAAAATCATATAATTAAGCCACTCTAAAGAGTGGCTTTTTTGTTTCTGACAGGGCTCGCCCCATACCGCTATTTACGATGCCAATAGGCTGCCGCACGTACCAGGTGTGGATCAAACCCCTTTTCAAAGCACTGACTTAAACGTTTTACCGTTTTGCCTTCGCCAGTAATCCAGATGAAATAGTCTGATTCTGGTATTGTCAGCTGCGACAGGCGCGTTTGCATTGCCTGTTCATCGCCGCCAACAACATATTCCACAGTAATATCCGTCAAATGGGCGAGATAATCGCGGTATGCCGCATCCTGAATGCTCACCAGCGCGGTTACCGCAGGGCGCGCAGGCAGACGGCTAAGCGATTCCAGACGACGACGTAGCGCAGGCATACCGGACTCATCGCAGACATAAACCTGACAAGCATAATCTTCCGGCACCACCAGCGAACCGCGCGGCCCGCCGATCGTCAGTGTATCGCCTTCACGGGCTTCCATTGCCCAACGGCTGGCTACGCCGCCATCGTGGATAAAGAAATCCAGCGCCAGCTCGCGACGCGCCTCGTCATACAGCGGCGTGTAATCCCTGGAGACCGGACGAACGCCCTCCCCCCAGATAATGCCTTCCTCAGTGACTGTCGGGAGCGTAAAGCGACAGCCTGGCTCAGGGAAAAAAACTTTCGTGTGATCGTCAAAGCCCAGGGAGGTGAAACCGTCCAGCGCCTCGCCGCCAAGTACGATCCGCTGAAATCCTGCGCTAATACGTTCTACCCGCAGAACGGTCAGCTCGCGAAAACGCAGTTCATTACGAACACGTTGTGGGTAGCGTACGGATGATGTCGTCATTTTTTGCCTTCGTGAAGTAATACGATATATCTAAATTAAAGTTTTAAATGATAATGATTGTTAATCAGTAAAAATGCAACTGTTTTTTGATAGTGTCCTGGCAACACGTCGCTAACTATAACCTTAAAATAAAACATTATAAATTAATAGCTTATATAAACAATCTCTTTTACCCTTGCTAAAACCCATCATTTAGATATAAATTAGATATATCTAAATAAGCAGGAGGCAATGATGCAAAATCAACATGAAGGGTGTTGCAAAAACCGGGATCATAAGCACGACGGCTGCTGTAAAGATCGAGAACATCAGCATGAAGGCTGCCATAGCGCGCATCAGCATGAGAACGCCAGTTGCGGCGGCGAACACCGTCACGGACACGGCTGTGGTCGTCATGGACAGGGCGGTGGTCGACGTCAGCGATTTTTTGGCCACGGGGAACTTCGGCTGGTCATTCTTGATATCCTGACCCGGGACGCCAGCCACGGCTATGAACTGATTAAAGCGATAGAAAACCTGACGGGGGGCGGCTATACGCCAAGCGCTGGCGTGATCTACCCTACGCTGGATTTTTTACAGGATCAGCAATTTATCACGATTAGCGACGAAGAAGGCGGGCGGAAAAAAATCGCGATTACCGCGAACGGCGCGCAATGGCTTGATGAAAATTGCGAACACCTGACGCATATTCAGGCGCGGCTAAAAGCCCGTTGTGTGGGCATGGAGTTACGTAAAAATCCGCAGATGAAGCGGGCGCTGGATAACTTCAAGGCCGTGCTGGATCTGCGGATAAACCACAGCGATATCAACGACGCGCAAATCAAACGCATTATCGGCGTGATTGATCGCGCGGCGCTGGAAATCGCCGAACTAGATTAAGCGGGCTGCGTGTCCTCTTCGCGGACGCGGAACACGTTAACCAGCTCTTTTAAATGTAACGCCTGTTCGTTCAGCGACGCCGCGGCGGCAACAGACTCTTCCACAAGGCAGGAGTTTTGTTGCGTGGCGGCGTCAATCAGGCCAATCGCGCTGTTAATCTGCGAAATACCGTCAGTTTGCTCGCGGCTGGCCTGCCCAATCTCACGTAATATCACATCCATCTCTTCGACGTTATCCACCATGCCATTAATCAGGGCGCTGGCTTTCTCCACCAGGTGCATCCCTTCCTGAGTCTGACTGGTTGAATCTTCAATCAAATTACGGATTTCACTGGCTGACGAGGCGCTCTTTTGCGCCAACTGGCGAACCTCTCCGGCGACAACGGCAAAACCACGCCCATGTTCGCCCGCGCGCGCCGCTTCAACCGCCGCGTTCAGCGCCAGAATATTGGTCTGAAAGGCAATGGAATCAATGATATTGATGATATCCGACATACGATTTGCCGTGTCGTTAATGACGCGCATTTTCTGCGTCACTTGATTCATCATCTCCCCATTGTTTTTCACTACGCTGGCGGCGCCGGCAGAGAGTTTGGTCGCTTCACTGGTATGATCGGCTGTGTTTTTAACCGTGGCGGTAATCTGTTCCATCGACGCCGCCGTTTCTTCAACCGAGCTGGCCTGCTCTTCCGTACGCGCCGCCAAATCCTGGTTACCGGCGACAATTTGCGCCGCCGCCGTGGAGATACTCTCCGAACCGTTTTGCACTTCCTGTACGATATCCAGCAGACGCGTTTTCATCGCCATTAATGCTTGGAGTAGTACGCCTGTTTCATCTTTATAGTCGGTGGTGATATGACGAGTCAGATCGCCATCGGCAATCGCCTCGGCAAAGCGTACTGCGTCATCAAGCGGCCGGGTAATAGAACGCACAATATACCATCCCATTACGCCTCCGGCGGCGATGCTTATCAGCGCCAAAGTGATTAACAGCGTCCGATTATTTTTAAAATCCTCTTTGACCTGCACGCTCGCTTCATGCATCTGCGCGTCCTGAACAGCGATAAGTTCCTGGACTTTGTCCTTATAGACTTTTTGCACCTGCACCGTTCTGGTCATCATCTCCTGAATGGCCGCCTGACGATTATTGCTTTGAATATCTTTCAAAATACGGAATCTGGACTCCAGGTATTGCTGGCGCGCTTCACGGATCTCATTAATGATTTTCTGCGAAGCCGCATCGTGACTATTTTCCCTGGAAAGCTCATCCAGTAGCGCCGAAATGCGCTGGCTTATCTCACTGAGTTCTTTCTGCGAGCTCTGGCTCCAGCGCCCCTCTTCATCCAGTAACATGAGCTGCTGCGCGATGATGAAATCATTAAAATTATCGATTAACAGATTGGCTTTTACCGTGGTGGGATAATCATTGGTAATAATGTCCTGCATACCCGTATTAGCCCGATCAAGGCTAAACAAAGACAGAGCGGAACTCACCACCATGAGAACAATGAATAAGCCAAAGGCCATAAATAATTTTGAACGTATTTTAATGTTATGCAAAAACATATTTTCTCCCTGGGATTGCATATCCTCATACAGGAAGATTTATCGGCAATAATGTTACTAACTTTATGATATTGATCGCTTTTTATTTCGGAACATTATTAGTAAGTAATATTTATTGTTCACAGAAAGATGAACCAAAAGTGACATAAATTGGCACTAATAATGAAAGAAATACGCTAAAAGGTTAACCATTTCTTATTTATTAACTGAGTTTATACCTATTAATAGGTAGGCAAGGGAGAAGGAATAAATATCACATTATTTTTAACATCACAGGCCACTGGTACTCTCTATGATGGCAGGCACCGCCTTCTATCAGAGCGCATCCGCCCGGTAAGCTTATTGCTACCGGGCGTATGTCATTACCGTTGCTACCTACAAATAAACTTAATGCAGTACCGTGACCGCATCCTCCAGCCGGCTGGCACGGTGTTTTACCATTGCGGAGACTTGTGCGCTCTCTTCCACCAGCGCCGCATTTTTTTGGGTTATGCGGTTCAACTCGTCCACGGCGCGAGTCAGGCTGGAAAGCCCATCTGTCTGTTCCTGCGTCGACTGACTGATCCGTGCGATAAGCAGGGTGACATTTTGCACCTGGGCTACAATGTCATCCATGGTACGGCCTGCGGCGTGCACCTGCTCGGAGCCTGACTGCACCTTCGTTGCGCTGGCGTCAATTAATTTACGAATATCGTTCGCCGCGTTAGCGCTGCGGCTGGCAAGATGGCGTACCTCGCCAGCAACCACGGCAAACCCTTTCCCCTGCTCGCCTGCTCTCGCCGCTTCTACCGCCGCATTCAGCGCCAGGATATTCGTCTGAAAAGCGATATCGTTAATTAGCGTGGTGATCGTCCCGATACGTTGCGTACTGTGAGCGATATCATCCATCGTTTTAATCACCGTATCCATCGCCTCACCTCCCTGAGTCGCCGCGCTACTGGCCGCCATGGAAAGCTTATCCGCAGCGGAAGCCGTCTCGGAATTGAGCTTCACGGACTCCGCCATCTGGTTCATGGTCGTTACCGTTTCCTGAACATTCTCCACGGTCTGACGGGTGTGTTCGTTCAGATCATTGTTACCCTTCGCCAGCCTTTCACTGCCGTTTCTGACGCTGGAAACCTGACTTGATACGTCATTGATCAGCCAGCGGCACATCAAGCCAAGCTGCCCCACGGCCCTCAGCATCAGCCCCAACTCATCGCTACGATTAAGATGTTGTACGCTGTTGCGTTCGCCGGTCGCCACTTTCAGCGCCTGCGTCGCCACATTTTCAATGGGACGCACAATTTGCCATTCAAATAGCGCCGTACCTGCCAGCATCGCCAACGCGCCCAACAACAACGCCTGCCATGAGGCATCCGTACCGAACAGCGCCAACGCCAGCATTACGGCCATTAGCCCCATAATACTACGCACTCGCCAGCGAACAGGCATAGCGGGCAGTTTGCCCAGCAACCCCTGACGAACCACCAGGCCTTTATGAATACGTTTACTACACCGCCCTTCATTTAGCGCCTGATATAAAGGCTCGACGGCGGCAATCTCATCATCCGTGGCGCGGGTACGGATCGACATATATCCCGTCACACGCCCTTCACGTATCATCGGTACCGCGTTGGCCCGCACCCAGTAATGGTCGCCGTTTTTACGCCGGTTTTTCACAATGCCGCTCCACGGTTCGCCCTGTTTTAGGGTGTACCACATATCTGCGAAGGCAGCTTTCGGCATATCCGGATGACGCACCAGATTATGTGGCTGCGCCAGTAACTCGTTTAACTGATAGCCGCTCACCTGGACAAAAGTGTCATTGGCGTGAGTGATATAGCTTTCCAGGTCGGTCGTAGACATCAGAGTGGTATCATCATCCAGCGGGGTATTTAGCTGGCTGACGTAGGGATGAGAAGACATGATAGCGTCCTGTGCAGGTTATCTGGATGTTAATTTTTCGCTCAGATGTTATTTCGGCGCTAATCTATTTATCTTTAGTTGTTAAAATTGCTCTGGATCGCAATTTGCGATTAATCCTTAATATTTGTACGATTTTCACCTCATCCTGCGCCTTATTTTCATTATGAAATTGTTTAGCGTAGACAACCTTTTTCTTTAAAATCTGCCCTGGCTCACCTTTTTCTCACGCCGCCGCTAACGCAACACACCGTAAACCGTAAAACAAGATCTGCTCAAAATGCATCCAATTGTTAATACGTGACATTAAATGTTGTGTAAATGTGATTATTCCTGGTGTTTATCCCGATTTTCACTATGGGCTTAGACCCCCGCTAATCCCTGCAATACTTAATTCAGTATCATGTGATACACGGCCCTCTGGAGCTCATTTTGAACAGGTTACCTTCCAGCGCATCGGCTTTGGCCTGTAGCGCGCACGCACTGAATCTCATCGAGAAGCGAACGCTAAACCATGAGGAAATGAAAGCACTAAACCGAGAGGTCATTGACTACTTTAAAGAGCATGTAAATCCAGGATTTCTGGAATACCGGAAATCTGTTACCGCCGGCGGGGATTACGGAGCCGTAGAGTGGCAAGCGGGCAGTTTGAATACGCTTGTCGACACCCAGGGGCAGGAGTTTATCGACTGTCTTGGGGGGTTTGGCATCTTTAACGTGGGGCACCGTAATCCTGTTGTGGTATCCGCCGTCCAGAATCAACTCGCAAAACAACCTCTCCACAGCCAGGAGTTACTTGATCCCTTGCGGGCGATGCTGGCAAAAACGCTGGCGGCGCTGACACCGGGGAAACTCAAGTACAGCTTTTTCTGTAACAGCGGCACCGAATCCGTCGAAGCGGCGCTAAAACTGGCAAAAGCGTATCAGTCGCCGCGCGGCAAGTTTACCTTTATCGCCACCAGCGGCGCATTTCATGGCAAATCATTGGGCGCGCTCTCCGCCACGGCCAAATCCACCTTCCGCAGACCCTTTATGCCTTTACTGCCGGGCTTCCGCCATGTGCCGTTTGGCAATATCGACGCGATGAGCATGGCATTTAGCGAAGGCAAAAAAACGGGCGACGAGATAGCAGCCGTGATTCTGGAGCCTATTCAGGGTGAAGGCGGCGTGATCCTGCCGCCGCAGGGATACCTGACAGAGGTACGTAAGCTCTGTGACGAATTCGGCGCGCTGATGATTCTGGATGAAGTACAAACCGGCATGGGGCGTACCGGCAAGATGTTTGCCTGTGAGCACGAAAATGTGCAGCCTGATATTCTGTGTCTGGCGAAAGCCCTGGGCGGCGGCGTGATGCCGATTGGCGCCACCATCGCGACTGAAGAGGTGTTTTCGGTTCTGTTCGACAACCCCTTCCTGCATACCACCACTTTTGGCGGTAATCCACTGGCTTGTGCTGCCGCGCTGGCGACCATTAACGTCCTGCTGGAGCAAAATCTCCCGGCCCAGGCGGAACAAAAAGGCGATACGCTCCTGGATGGTTTTCGACAACTTGCGCGTGAATATCCCAATCTGGTACACGATGCGCGCGGCAAAGGTATGTTGATGGCCATTGAATTTGTCGATAACGAAACGGGCTACCGTTTTGCCAGTGAGATGTTCCGTCAACGCGTGCTGGTCGCTGGTACGCTGAATAATGCGAAAACAATTCGTATCGAGCCACCGCTCACGCTAACCATTGAACTGTGCGAACAGGTATTGAAATCAGCGCGTAATGCGCTGGCGGCGATGCAGGTGAGCGTTGAAGAGGTTTAAAAACGATGCCGGATGGCGCTATGCTTATCCGGCCTGTTTTCCCCGGGTCGCGGCCTCTTTTTTGAATCCCATCACAATCACCACATTCCCCTTTTCCCTTTTACCTCGCGACGGCTACAGTAGTAACTCATCCGACCACATAACAATAATTTTACATACTGGATACGCTTATGAGCTACCCATCGCTGTTCGCCCCGCTCGATCTGGGCTTTACTACTCTCAGAAACCGCGTGCTGATGGGATCGATGCACACGGGTCTGGAAGAACATCCTGATGGCGCCGAGCGCCTGGCGGCATTTTATGCCGAGCGCGCGCGACACGGCGTAGCGTTAATCGTCACCGGCGGTATTGCGCCCGTTCCCTCCGGGGTCGTGATGACCGGCGGCGCGATGCTGAACGATGCCAGCCAGTTAACGCCTCACCGCGTGGTGACCGATGCCGTACATGCGCAAGGCGGTAAAATCGCGCTGCAAATTCTGCACACCGGACGTTACAGCTATCAGCCGCACCTGGTCGCTCCGTCGGCAATTCAGGCGCCAATCAACCGCTTTATGCCGCACGAACTGACGCATGATGAAATCTTGCAGTTAATCGACGACTTCGCGCATTGCGCGCAACTGGCGCGGGAAGCAGGCTACGACGGCGTAGAGGTGATGGGATCAGAGGGCTATCTGATTAATGAATTTCTCACCCGGCGAACTAACCATCGCGATGACGAATGGGGCGGCGACTATACCAGCCGTATGCGCTTCGCGGTTGAGGTAGTACGCGCGGTACGCCAGCGGGTAGGGAACGACTTTATTATTATCTATCGCCTGTCGATGCTCGATCTGGTGGAAAATGGCGGCACGTTCGACGAAACGGTACAACTGGCGCAAGCCATTGAAGCCGCAGGCGCAAGCCTAATTAATACCGGCATTGGCTGGCATGAGGCGCGAATCCCGACCATCGCCACGCCAGTACCGCGTGGCGCTTTTAGCTGGGTGACGCGGAAACTCAAAGGTCATGTGTCGGTTCCGCTGATCGCGACTAATCGCATTAACGATCCGCAGGTCGCCGAGACGATCCTGACGCGCGGCGATGCCGATATGGTGTCGATGGCGCGTCCCTTCCTTGCCGATGCCGAATTCCTGACTAAAGCGCAATCCGGACGTGCAGATGAGATCAACACCTGTATCGGCTGTAATCAGGCCTGTCTGGATCGGATCTTTATCGGCAAAGTGACCTCCTGTCTGGTGAACCCGCGCGCCTGTCACGAAACTCACATGCCGATAACGCCGGTCATACGCAAAAAGAACCTGGCCGTTGTCGGCGCAGGCCCGGCGGGGCTGGCTTTCGCGATTAACGCCGCGTCGCGCGGCCATCATGTCACGCTGTTTGACGCCCAGAGTGAAATTGGCGGTCAGTTTACTATCGCCAGGCAGATCCCGGGTAAAGAGGAGTTTTACGAAACGCTGCGCTACTACCGTCGAATGATCGATGTTACTGGCGTTACGCTGAAACTGAACCAACGGGTGAACGCAGAGGATCTTCAGCCGTTTGACGAAGCGATCCTCGCCTGCGGAATAGTACCGCGACGCCCGCCGATAGACGGTATCGATCATCCAAAGGCATTGACCTACCTGGAGGTATTGCGCGATAAGGCGCCGGTTGGTAAACGAGTGGCGATCATCGGCTGCGGCGGGATCGGTTTTGACACGGCCATGTATCTGAGCCAGCACGGCGAATCCACCAGCCAAAATATTGCTGAATTTTGTACGGAATGGGGAATTGATACCAGCCTGCAGCAGGCAGGCGGTCTGCGTCCGGAAGGCCCGCGCCTGGCACGTAGTCCACGGCAAATCGTCATGCTGCAACGCAAAGCCAGCAAGCCGGGCGAAGGATTAGGAAAAACCACCGGCTGGATCCATCGCGCGACGTTACTGGCGCGCGGCGTGAAGATGATCCCGGCGGTCAGTTACCAGAAGATCGACGACGACGGATTACATCTCTTGATCGGCGGCGAACCGCAGTTGCTGGAAGTGGATCATGTGGTGATCTGCGCCGGACAGGAACCTCGCCGCGAGCTGGCGGACCCGTTACGCGCCGCAGGTAAAACGGTACATCTTATCGGCGGATGCGATGTCGCGATGGAGCTGGATGCCCGACGGGCGATTGCCCAGGGCACCCGACTGGCGCTGGAGATTTAACGACTTTGCCTGATGGCGCTGCGCTTATCGGGCTTACGCCGTCATACCGGTTTTATAGGCCGGTATGACGCTTGAGCGCCTTATCGACGGCGTCCCTGCTTCACCGCTTTCAAAATAACAAATTTATTGTTGGTTGCTATCGTCGCGCAATTACCGAAAATCTTCTTCAGCTTGTGGAAATAGTCCAGATGGCGGTTCGCCACAATATACAGTTCGCCGTTGATTTTCAGGCAGCGGCGGGCATGATGGAACATCTCCCAGGCGATATTATCCGTCAGCGCATGTTTCTGGTGGAACGGCGGGTTGCAGAACACAGCGTTAAAACGGAACGGCTCCACGCCGGAGAGCGCGTTGTTGATCATAAATTCGCAGCGTTCGAACGCTTCCGGCAGGTTCGTTTCTACATTCAAACGGCTGGAACCTACCGCCATCGGCGATTCATCGACAAATACCACGTTCGCCTGTGGATTTTTCGCCAGTAAGCTCAGGCCAATCACCCCATTGCCGCAGCCGAGATCGACAATCTCCCCGTCGAGGTTTTCCGGCAAATGCTGCATAAAGAAGCGCGCGCCGATATCCAATCCGGTACGAGAAAACACATTCGCGTGGTTGTGAATCGTCCAGCCTGTATCTTCCAGTTTCCAGCTTAGCGTTTGCGGCGCGTCGGCCAGTTGCGGATGACTGAAGGTACAGTTAATCAGGCGCGCTTTCTTCCACGCCAGCGTCGTCGTGGTTGGGCCCAGCACTTTTTCAAACAGTTCCAGCGTAGAGGTATGAATATCTCGCGCTTTCGCGCCGGCGATAATACGCGTTTGCGCCGTAACGACCTTACGCAAAGCGCGTAACTGCTGTTCCAGCAACGCCAGCGTTTTCGGTACCTTAATCAATACCACGCCCGGCGCCTGCGGGTAGTCAGCGGTACTGTCGAGAAACGTTACGCTGGACTCCGCGATGCCGTTATGGCGTAAATTCTCTCGCGTACCCAGTTCGCTTAAATACGAATCGCCAATACTGTATGGCGAATGCTCCGCCAGCGCACAGCTTAGCGCGCCAAACGTATCATTCAGGATCAGCACCGGGCCGCGAATTTCCGTCTCATCCAACTGTTGCAGCAGATACTCATCGGCCGCCTCCCACGCCAGAAGCGGGTTAACATCATCCGTTTGCGGAAAACGTTTCAGCGTCAGTGAACGGAAACCGTCGTCTACGTGGCTCATTAGGCCTCCTGAATGGTAAAATTGCAGCGTTATCCCTGAAAAGGGTGCGTGAGTATACACTTTTTATCAGCAACATGGAGCTTTGATGACCTCACTAACTTACCTTCAGGGGTATCCGGAACATCTCCTTGCCCAGGTGCGCACCTTAATCGCCGAGCAGCGCCTGGGAGCAGTGCTGGAAAAACGTTATCCCGGCGCGCATGATTACGCCACTGACAAAGCGCTATATCACTATACTCAGGAACTGAAAAGTCAGTTTCTGCGCAATGCGCCGCCCATTAATAAAGTGATGTATGACAGCAAGATCCATGTGCTGAAAAATGCGCTGGGACTGCATACCGCTGTCTCGCGCGTTCAGGGCGGCAAGCTCAAGGCAAAGGCGGAGATCCGCGTCGCCACCGTGTTTCGTAACGCCCCGGAGCCATTCTTACGGATGATTGTGGTTCACGAGCTGGCGCACCTGAAAGAGAAAGATCATAACAAAGCGTTTTATCAGCTCTGCTGCCATATGGAGCCGCAGTACCATCAACTGGAGTTTGATACGCGACTGTGGCTGACGCATCAGGCGCTGTCGGCACAATAAATTCTGAAAATGCCCTTTCCCCCGTATCTTTTTAACGGCGTGGGCATAAAATCGGCGCGTTCACATTTCGCTCATTGCCTGCCGCCACGTCAAGGATGACGATCTGTAGAGGGTATTTTTTATCCACCGCCAACGGAACCGCGCAACGACCATGCTCCCACAATGTGCCCGTTTTATCCGCCGCCTCTGTTTTACACGCCTGGCGTTAACAGTGGCGTGCTTTCTGCTTGTCGCAGCAGGCGTCGCGCTTTTCTATTCCAACTGGCTTATCGTCAACGCCTCGCAGCATCTGACATGGAATGACATTCAGACCGTTCCCGCCCGCAACGTCGGGCTGGTGTTAGGCGCTAAACCCGGCAATCGGTATTTTACCCGGCGGATTAATACTGCCGCCGCGTTGTATCACGCCGGTAAAGTGAAGTGGCTGTTAGTCAGCGGCGATAACGGCAAAAAAGAGTACGATGAACCTTCGGCGATGCAGCAGGCGCTGATAGCGAAAGGTGTGCCGGAAGCGGCCATTTTTTGTGATTATGCCGGATTCTCCACGCTGGACTCCGTAGTTCGCGCCCGGAAAGTGTTTGGCGAAAGCCGCATTACGATTATCTCGCAAGCATTCCATAATCAACGGGCGATCTGGCTAGCGCAACAATATGGCATTGACGCTATCGGCGTTAACGCGCCGGATCTGAATAAAAGGCACGGAACCTACACACGACTTCGGGAAAAGCTGGCGCGGGTTAGCGCAGTGCTGGATGCCAAAATTTTGCATCGTCAGCCTAAATATCTGGGCGCTGGCGTCACTATTGGGGCTGATAGCGCACACGGGTGCCCTTCTCGCCAGTAAAATGCCAGAGTGCGTCGCAGCGCACTGGCAAGGGCGGAAAGGCGTGCTACATTGACGAAAATCCCTTTCTGGAGTCCGCTGACGTTTATGATACGTTTCGCTGTAATTGGGACTAACTGGATCACGCGCCAGTTTGTCGACGCCGCCCATGAAACCGGCAAATTCAGGCTCGCCGCCGTTTACTCCCGTAGTCTTGAACAGGCGCAGTCTTTCGCAAATGATTATCCCGTCGAGCATCTGTTTACCTCGCTGGAAGCGATGGCGCAAAGCGACGCGATTGAGGCGGTTTATATCGCCAGCCCGAATTCCCTGCATTTCTCCCAGACGCAACGCTTTTTGCAGCATAAAAAACATGTCATGTGCGAAAAGCCGCTGGCTTCTAACCTGGCGGAGGTTGATGCCGCTATCGCCTGCGCGCGCGATAATCAGCGGGTACTGTTTGAAGCCTTTAAAACCGCCTGCCTGCCCAATTTCCTGCTGCTGCGGGAATCGTTGCCGAAAATAGGCAGAATGCATAAAGCATTCCTAAATTACTGCCAGTACTCTTCACGTTATCAGCGCTATCTGAACGGTGAAAATCCGAATACGTTTAATCCGGCCTTCTCCAATGGTTCGATTATGGATATCGGGTATTACTGTCTGGCGTCGGCGATCGCGCTATGGGGCGAGCCGCGCAGCGTTCAGGCGTCGGCGAATTTATTGGAAAGCGGAGTAGATGCACACGGCGTCGTGGTTATGGATTACGGCGATTTTAGCGTCACGCTACAGCATTCCAAAGTCAGCGACTCGGTACTGGCCAGTGAAATTCAGGGCGAGAGGGGATCGCTGGTCATTGAAAAGCTGTCGGAATGCCAGAAAGTGTGTTTTGCGCCGCGCGGCGCGCTGATGCAGGATCTGACCCAGCCTCAGCATATTAATACCATGCTGTATGAAGCCGGGGCGTTTGCCCAGCTTATTGAAAACCACGCCGTGGAACATCCGGGGTTGTCGCTAAGTCGCGCCACGGCAAAATGGCTGACAGAAATACGCCGTCAAACCGGGGTCATCTTCCCGGCGGACGATCTGACCCATCCCCTTACTGCGTAAAATTATGTAAATCATATGTTACAGGTCATTGACTCTACGCGTGGCCTGTCATACTTTGTTACGCGCAAAGGGGAGTAACTTCATTGCCGGTCGATCGTCATTACGATGTGTGCAAAACCACATCCGGTCACCGGGCAGCCATAAAGGAATGCGTCAGCGTATTCCTTTATTGTTGTAAGTGAGACCTTGCCGAATGGCAAGGTCTATGCATAAAAGCAGCGGCTAATGCCATTCGGCGTTAGCCGTTTTTTTTTTGCATGGGGAGAAATAATGAATACTGTTGGTACGCCATTATTATGGGGTGGATTCGCGGTTGTTGTGGTGATAATGCTATCCATCGACCTGTTGTTGCAGGGACGCCGTGGCGCACATGCTATGTCGATGAAACAAGCGGCAGGATGGTCAATTCTGTGGGTAACGCTCTCGCTACTGTTTAACGCCGCTTTCTGGTGGTATCTGGCTGAAACGCAAGGGCGTGAAGTTGCTGATCCGCAGGCATTAGCGTTCCTTACCGGCTATCTGATTGAAAAGTCGCTGGCCGTAGATAACGTCTTTGTCTGGCTGATGCTGTTTAGCTATTTCTCCGTCCCTCCGGCTCTGCAACGCCGGGTGCTGGTGTATGGGGTTCTTGGCGCGATCGTGTTGCGTACTATCATGATTTTCGCCGGTACCTGGCTTATCACTCAGTTCGAATGGCTGCTGTATGTGTTCGGCGCCTTCCTGCTGTTTACCGGCGTAAAAATGGCGCTGGCGAAGGAAGACGAATCCGGCATTGGCGAAAAACCGATGGTGCGTTGGCTGCGCGGGCATCTGCGCATGACTGATACGATCGAGAACGAGCACTTTTTCGTACGTAAAAACGGCCTGCTGTATGCCACGCCGCTGCTGCTGGTGCTGATTATGGTTGAGTTCAGCGATGTGATCTTCGCCGTTGACAGTATTCCGGCGATCTTTGCGGTCACCACCGACCCGTTCATCGTACTGACCTCTAACCTGTTTGCCATCTTAGGACTGCGCGCAATGTACTTCCTGCTGTCCGGCGTGGCGGAACGCTTCTCGATGCTGAAATATGGTCTGGCGGTCATTCTGGTCTTTATCGGCATTAAGATGCTGATCGTCGACTTCTACCATATTCCTATCGCGATTTCGCTGGGCGTAGTGTTTGGTATTCTGACCATTACGCTGGTGATTAACGCCTGGGTTAACCATCAGCGCGATAAGAAACTACGAGCGCAATAATCTTTTATCGGGGTAAACCTGCCCCGTCAAAAACGCCCGGCAGCGCACACCTGTCGGGCGTTTTTGTTTAACATGTCACAATACTGTTAATATAAAGTTATAAAACATGATCGTAGCAAAAAATCCAGGATATTTCGCTTCCCGAACCTTCAACTTTCCTTATACTCAACCAGGCAAACACTTTGTTACATCCTGAAAGATGCGCCGTAAGAGCGTGCAGGGGATGACCAGCAACACAATACAAGGAACATGAAATGGCTACGCAACGAGCATCAGGGCTACTGCAGCGTTTAGCGCAAGGCAGTCTGGTTAAACAAATTTTAGTGGGTCTGGTACTGGGGATTTTACTGGCATGGATTTCTAAGCCTGCGGCGGAAGCGGTTGGCTTGCTTGGCACCCTGTTCGTCGGCGCCTTAAAAGCGGTCGCCCCCGTTCTGGTGCTGATGCTGGTCATGGCCTCGATCGCCAACCACCAGCACGGTCAAAAAACCAATATTCGCCCTATTCTCTTTCTTTACCTGCTAGGCACCTTTTCAGCCGCGCTGGCGGCCGTTGTGTTCAGCTTCGCCTTCCCTTCAACGCTGCATCTGTCCAGTAGCGCCCAGGATATCGTGCCGCCGTCCGGCATTGTAGAAGTCCTGCGCGGTCTGCTGATGAGCATGGTGTCGAACCCCATCGACGCGCTGCTGAACGCTAACTATATCGGGATTCTGGTGTGGGCCGTCGGTCTGGGATTTGCCCTGCGTCATGGCAATGAAACCACCAAAAACCTCGTGAACGATATGTCTAACGCCGTGACCTTTATGGTGAAACTGGTGATCCGTTTCGCGCCAGTAGGTATTTTTGGTCTGGTTTCATCAACGCTTGCAACCACCGGCTTCTCCACCCTGTGGGGCTATGCGCACCTGCTGGTCGTCTTGATTGGCTGTATGCTGCTGGTCGCGCTGGTGGTCAACCCGCTGTTGGTATTCTGGAAAATTCGTCGCAACCCTTATCCGCTGGTGTTCGCCTGCCTGCGTGAAAGCGGCGTTTATGCCTTCTTTACCCGCAGCTCTGCCGCCAATATTCCAGTGAATATGGCGCTGTGCGAAAAACTGAATCTGGACAGAGATACTTACTCCGTTTCCATTCCGCTGGGCGCCACCATCAATATGGCCGGCGCGGCAATTACCATTACGGTTCTGACGTTGGCGGCAGTCCATACGTTAGGCGTCCCGGTGGATCTGCCTACAGCGTTGCTGCTGAGCGTGGTGGCCTCGCTGTGTGCTTGCGGCGCCTCCGGCGTGGCAGGCGGTTCATTGCTGCTGATCCCGCTGGCGTGCAACATGTTTGGCATCCCGAACGATATCGCGATGCAGGTAGTAGCGGTCGGCTTTATTATCGGCGTATTGCAGGATTCGTGTGAAACGGCGCTGAACTCATCTACCGATGTTCTGTTCACTGCGGCAGCCTGCCAGGCAGAGGACGAACGTCTGGCGAATAACGCCTTGCGTAGCTAAGTGATTATCGATGCCGGATGGCGCGTGCCATCCGGCGTGACGATAGATCTGAATCTCCCAATCCGTAGGCTGTGACCTAAAGCGAATTGATGTTCACGCGCAACATCCTCGCGTAACGTTATATGTAGATGGCGTCTGCCGCGGCGCTCGGTCAGCGTAAAGTATAAAGTGTCAGCCTGTGTAAATCCTCTCGCCACCCTCCCTTGCGATAAGCAAAATCAAAGCTCAACGACGCGTAATTTCTATAACGGACTTCGTTGACCTTTGTTACAATTAGATGCATTTTGAATTTTTGTGTGTTAGTGCTTGCTTACTTCACAACTTAACAAGGAATAGTTCAGGCCGCGAATTTGCCGTTTCCGCAACGCTGATAAAAACTCCAACTCTGTTGCGGCAGTGCAAACCTCAGATCACCGGCGTGACGTTAACCGATTCTCCAGGAATACTGAATGGAACTACTGACTCAATTGCTGAATGCCCTGTGGGCTCAGGACTTTGAAACACTGGCCAATCCTTCCATGATTGGCATGTTATATTTTGTGTTGTTTATGATTTTGT
This sequence comes from Salmonella sp. SAL04214, assembly GCF_046550615.1. NCBI lineage: Bacteria > Pseudomonadati > Pseudomonadota > Gammaproteobacteria > Enterobacterales > Enterobacteriaceae > Salmonella > Salmonella sp. SAL04214. The sequence continues at coordinate 169,403 of NZ_JBGDXT010000001.1, read as the reverse complement.
TTCTGGAAAATGGGCTGCTCCCTGCCGCCTTTTTGCCTGGCGACAGCCTGTTGATCCTGGTCGGCGTGCTGATCGCCAAAGGCGCGATGGGTTTTCCACAAACCATTTTGCTGCTTACCGTCGCGGCCAGCCTGGGTTGCTGGGTGAGCTATATTCAGGGCCGCTGGCTGGGGAATACCCGCACCGTGCAAAACTGGCTCTCTCATCTCCCCGCACATTATCATCAACGCGCCCATCACCTTTTCCATAAACACGGCCTGTCGGCACTATTGATAGGCCGTTTTATCGCGTTTGTCAGAACGCTGCTGCCCACCATTGCCGGCATATCCGGCCTGAATAACGCGCGCTTTCAGTTCTTCAACTGGATGAGCGGCTTGTTGTGGGTGCTTATCCTGACGTCGCTGGGCTATCTGCTGGGCAAAACGCCCGTCTTTATGAAGTATGAAGATCAGCTAATGTCATGCCTGATGCTGCTGCCCGTGGTGCTGCTCTTTTTTGGCCTGGCGGGTTCACTGGTCATGCTGTGGAAAAAGAAGTATGGGAGCCGGGGATAACTTATGCTTAAACCACGCATAACTGCCCGACAACTTATTTGGATCAGCGCTTTTCTACTGATGCTGACCATACTCATGATGACGTGGTCAACGCTGCGTCAGCAAGAGTCGACGCTGGCCATTCGCGCGGTTAACCAGGGCGCCAGTATGCCAGACGGCTTCTCAGTTCTGCATCATCTGGATGCGAACGGCATTCATTTTAAAAGCATTACGCCTAAAAATGACATGTTGCTCATTACCTTCGATTCCCCTGCGCAAAGCGCCGCAGCAAAAACAGTGCTTGATCAAACGTTACCACACGGTTATGTCGTCGCTCAGCAGGACGATGACAACGAAACGGTACAGTGGCTGTCCCGCTTACGGGAAAGCTCACACCGCTTTGGCTAATCTCCAGGAATCCGAATCATATCACTCACTTTGGTGATTTCATTGTTTAATGACTATGATTAATAAAGCGGTGTTTAACCCACCGCGTTATTATCGGGATCACCGCCCCGGACAACGGGTCCGAACATAAGGGAAAGTTCAGGAATGAAATACCGCATCGCTTTGGCTATCACGCTTTTTACACTTAGCGCCGGTAGCTACGCTAATTCGCTTTGTCAGGAAAAAGAGCAGGATATACAAAAGGAAATTAGCTACGCTGAAAAGCACAACAATCAGCGCCGTATTGAGGGTCTGAACAAGGCGCTCAGCGAAGTACGCGCCAATTGTACTGACAGCAAGCTGCGCGCCGAGCATCAGAAAAAGATCGCTGAGCAAAAAGAAGAGGTAGCCGAACGCCAACGTGATTTAGCCGAGGCAAAAGCAAAAGGCGATGCGGATAAAATAGACAAACGTGAACGTAAGCTGGCCGAGGCTCAGGATGAGCTAAAAAAACTTGAGGCCAGAGACTACTAAATTAACGCCGAATGTAAATACTCACTCACCTGGAGAAAACTATGTCGAAAGATAACACTACGGAACATCTGCGCGCTGAGTTGAAATCCCTGACCGATACGCTTGAAGAAGTGCTGAGCTCTTCGGGCGAAAAGTCGAAAGAAGAGTTGAGTAAGATTCGTAGCAAAGCCGAGCGCGCGCTGAAAGAGAGCCGTTACCGCCTGGGCGAAACGGGTGATGTGATTGCCAAACAGACTCGCGTCGCCGCCGCCCGCGCCGATGATTATGTGCGCGAAAATCCCTGGACAGGCGTAGGCATTGGCGCCGCTGTCGGTCTGGTGTTGGGCGTACTGCTGACGCGTCGTTAATTATGGCGGACTCTCGACAGGCACAAGGACCAGGCAAAAGCGTACTGGGTATCGGGCAGCGGATTGTCACCATTATCGTTGAGATGGTGGAAACCCGGCTGCGACTGGCGGTAGTAGAACTGGAAGAAGAGAAAGCGAACCTCTTTCAGCTTTTGCTGATGGTAGGTCTTACCATGCTCTTCGCGGCGTTTGGCTTAATGAGCCTGATGGTTCTGGTCATCTGGGCTATCGATCCTCAGTACCGTTTGAACGCGATGATCGCTACCACAGTTGTGCTGTTAGTGCTTGCGCTAATCGGCGGCATCTGGACTTTGCGCAAAGCGCGTCAGTCCACGCTATTGCGCCATACGCGGCACGAACTGGCTAACGATCGGCAAATTCTGGAGGACGATCAGTCGTGAGCAGCAAAGGCGAACGCGAAAAACGTAAAGCGCTGCTTCTCAGTCAGATCCAGCAGCAACGGCTGGATCTGTCCGCCAGCCGTCGCGACTGGCTGGAGACCACCGGCGCGTACGATCGCGGCTGGAATACGGTGTTAAGCCTGCGCTCCTGGGCGCTGGTCGGTAGCAGCGTAATGGCCATCTGGACCATCCGTCATCCTAATATGTTGGTACGCTGGGCGAAACGCGGTCTGGGTATCTGGAGCGCCTGGCGCCTGGTAAAAACTACCCTCCGTCAACAACAGCTCCGCGGTTAATATCTTTTCTTTTATAGCATCGCGCCATCAGGTTATCGCCCGATTACCCCTGGTGGCGCGATACTTTTATGCATATCGTCTCTTTATCAATCACTCAAATTTTTTGAAAAAATTTGGCAATTTTCCTTGCTAACAATTCCTGTACGCCACGTTTATGATTCTCTCCAGCGATAACAATGACGCGCTAAACCGCGCCATTGCTCATGAAAATAGCAGCAGCCGCCGAATCGGCCTCCTGGAGAATAAAATGAAAAAATTAGAAGATGTTGGTGTACTGATAGCGCGTATTTTAATGCCAGTCCTGTTTATTACCGCAGGATGGGGAAAAATTAGCGGCTATGCGGGCACACAACAGTATATGGAAGCGATGGGCGTACCAGGATTCCTGCTGCCGCTCACCATACTGCTTGAGTTCGGCGGCGGTCTGGCGATTCTGCTGGGGTTCCTCACCCGCACCACTGCGCTTTTTACCGCTGGTTTTACGTTGCTGACGGCATTGATCTTCCATAGCAATTTTGCAGAAGGTGTAAACTCGCTGATGTTTATGAAAAACCTGACCATTGCCGGCGGATTCTTATTACTGGCGTTAACCGGGCCTGGCGCGTTCAGCCTTGACCGTCTGCTGAATAAAAAGTGGTAAGCAATCTATACTCAATTAAAAAAGCGAGGGAATAGCGCCTCGCTTTTGTCATCTGAAGGAGAGAGACATGGGACAACTGATCGATGGCGTCTGGCACGACACCTGGTATGACACCAAATCTTCCGGGGGGAAATTTCAGCGTTCAGCGTCGGCTTTCCGCAACTGGCTTACCGCTGACGGCGCGCCCGGACCTTCCGGCGAAGGCGGATTCGCCGCAGAAAAAGATCGTTACCATCTGTACGTTTCCCTTGCCTGCCCCTGGGCGCATCGCACGCTCATTTTCCGTAAACTGAAAGGTCTGGAGCCATTTATTCCGGTTTCCGTCGTGAATCCATTGATGCTGGAAAACGGCTGGACGTTTGATGATACTTTTCCGGCGGCCACCGGCGATACCCTCTATCAGCATGAATTTCTCTACCAGTTGTATCTGCACGCCGATCCACACTACAGCGGCCGCGTCACCGTACCGGTCTTATGGGATAAAAAAAATCATACTATCGTCAGCAACGAGTCCGCCGAAATCATTCGTATGTTTAACTCCGCCTTCGATGGGCTGGGCGCTAAAGCCGGGGATTACTATCCCCCCGCGCTGCAAAGCAAAATTGACGAGTTAAACGGCTGGATTTATGACAACGTTAATAACGGCGTTTATAAAGCAGGCTTCGCCACCAGCCAGCAAGCGTATGATGAAGCGGTAGACAAGGTATTTACTGCGCTGGCGCGCCTGGAACAGATTCTCGGACAGCACCGCTATCTGACGGGCGACCAGTTGACCGAGGCGGATATCCGCTTATGGACGACCCTGGTACGCTTTGATCCGGTTTACGTGACTCATTTCAAGTGCGACAAATACCGAATCAGCGACTACCTGAATCTGTACGGTTTCCTGCGCGATATCTATCAAATACCGGGCATTGCTGAAACCGTTAATATGGACCATATTCGTCACCACTATTTCCGTAGCCATAAAACGATTAACCCCACAGGTATCATTTCTATCGGACCGTGGCAGGATCTGCTCGAACCTCACGGACGCGACGTGCGCTTTGGCTAATTTCAGGCGTCCTCCGGGACGCTTTATTAATTAATACCACAAATATTTACCAGCATTTCATTCGCGGCTATTCTTAGTTTGATTACTTTAAAAACAAGTGATTGAACCATTATTGAGGCGAAAATGGATTGGTATTTAAAGGTTTTAAAAAATTATCTGGGATTTGGCGGCCGCGCGCGACGCAAAGAGTACTGGATGTTTATTCTGGTCAATATCATCTTTACCTTTGTGTTGGGCCTGCTGGACGCCATGCTTGGCTGGCAACGCGCCGGGGGTGAAGGCGTTCTGACCACCATTTACGGCGTTCTGATCTTTTTACCGTGGTGGGCCGTGCAGTTCCGTCGTCTGCATGACACTGACCGCTCCGCATGGTGGCTACTGTTGCTACTTATCCCCATTATCGGCTGGCTTATCATCATCGCGTTCAACTGCCAGAATGGTACGCCGGGCGACAACCGCTTCGGCCCCGATCCGAAACGTTTTTCCTGATGGCGGCGCGGCGCCGCTTTTAAAGCGCCGCGCGCTATTTATTTTCCGGCGAATAGCTTAGGTATTTCCCGCAGGCACCAGGCTTTTGCCTCCCCCATACTGTCGCGCCGCCAGGCCATAATAATATCGATTTCGCTGGTCGATTCCGGGCTGACCACGCGTAGCCGCCCTTCGGCAATATCCTGTTCCACCATCGAATATGGCATAGTCGCGACGCCAAGCCCGGCCAGCAGCGCCTGACGTTTATCTTCAATCGTGCTTACCGTCAGACGTGGCTGCTTATCCAGCAGTTGTACCGTTAATACCGGCCGCTCGCGCGCGGTATCCGCTACCGCTACGCCGCGGTATTTAACCCGCGTCACTTCCGAAAGCGGCTCCGGCTCCTGATGAATAGGGTGGTCAGGCGCGGCGACATACACATTCATTAACGTATACAACTTACGGGAGTTAATTTCCGACGACGATCGAAAATGCATATCCGGGGCGATAACGATATCCGCCCGTCCCTGCTCAAGCCGCTCCCATGCGCCAGCCAGTACTTCGGTAATCAATGAAAGCTGCGTATTGGCTTTAGCGGCCAGCCGGTCGATCAGCGGAAAAAAAGCAGGCGTTGGTACCAGAGCTTCAGTGACCAGCGTCAGATGCGTTTCCCAACCGCGGGCCAACGCTTCAGCATCCGTCGTTAACTTGTCTGCCGCTTCCAGCAATACCCGCCCGCGTTCCAGCAGCATACGTCCGACGTTGGTGAATTTTGTACGATGGCCGGAGCGATCGAACAGTACAACGTCCAACTCTTCTTCCAGCTTCTGCATGGTGTAACTCAGCGCGGAGGGCACCCGCCCCAACTCATCAGCCGCTGCGGCAAAACTGCCCCGGCGGTCAATGGCGTCCATCACACGCAATGCTTCAAGCGTCAGCGCTCTCTCTTTAGCCATAACGTTCTCATTCAGGAAATTTGAACATACCGGGCAGAATATCTGGCTAACAATGCAGCGTCCAGCCCCTTAACATAAAAGGAAGTAAAGAGAGGTTAATAACGATGATTACGACCCGAACCGCCAAACAATGTGGACAGGCAGACTACGGATGGCTACAGGCCCGCTATACCTTCTCCTTTGGACACTATTTCGACCCTACACTGCTGGGCTACGCGTCGTTGCGCGTACTGAACCAGGAAGTGCTGGCGCCGGGCGCCTCTTTTCAGCCTCGAACTTATCCAAAGGTGGATATTTTAAACCTGATTCTGGACGGCGAAGCGGAATACCGCGACAGCGACGGCAACCATGTACAGGCTAAAGCGGGCGAAGCGTTACTGCTCGCCGCGCAGCCGGGCATTAGCTACAGCGAACATAATCTCAGCAAAGTTAAGCCGTTAACCCGAATGCAACTGTGGCTTGACGCCTGTCCTGAACGGGAAAACGCGCTGGTACAAAAAATCCCACTCCTGGCGGCGCAACAACAGCTTCTTGCCTCGCCCGACGGTGAGCAAAACAGCTTACAACTGCGCCAACAGGTCTGGGTACATCATATTACGCTGGAGAAAGGCGAATCGCTTAATTTCCAGCTTCACGGGCCGCGCGCCTATTTGCAGTCGATTCACGGTACGTTCCACGCGATGACGCACAACGAAGAACGCGAGGCGTTAACCTGCGGAGATGGCGCATTTATTCGTGATGAACCTAACATTACGCTGGTTGCCGATACGCCGCTGCGCGCATTACTGGTAGATTTACCGGTGTAGCCAGCCAGAAAAGGAGTCGCAAGATGAGCAAAAAATCGGCGAAGAAACGTCAGCCCGTGGTAAAACCTGCCGTACAGGAGGCGATGAGCGCCACTGTGCCGCTGGGCTATGAAGAGATGCTAACCGAACTGGAAGCCATCGTGGCGGACGCCGAAGCCCGGCTGGCAGAAGAAGAGGCCGCAGCCTGAAATCATGCCGGATGGCGGCGCAAGCGCCCGATCCGGCTTAGAACAGGTAGACCCGATAAGCGCAGCGCCATCGGGCAACACGCTGCCCCGACGTCATGCCGGGGCGTTATTATTAATGCGCTTTACTGGCCATAATCTCGATGATCTGCTTGTCTGTCTGCTGCATTGAGCGACACGCCAGCGAACACAAATTCGAAATAGATTGTTCGACATTGTGCGCCACAATCCCTTCGTTTCCGGTCACCGCCGTATCATCCAACGCCATCAGTACGGCTTTCCACGCCGCCGACGCGCTGGTAGAGACTTTCATCGCACAGCTATTCGACGCGCCATCGCAAATCATCCCGCTGACATCGCCGATCATACTGCTGATAGCCATTGCGATAGTGTCATAACGACCATCTATCAGCCACGCCATACCCGCCGCCGCGCCCATCGCCGCCGTGGTTGCCGCGCACAGCGCCGACAAACGCGGAAGCTGATGGTGAATATAGATAGCGCTCAAATGCGATAACATTAGCGCGCGCGCCAGACGCTCGTCATCGGCGCCGACATGTTCAGCAACCACCATGACTGGCACCGTGGCGGTAATCCCCTGGTTGCCGGAGCCGGAGTTGCTCATCGCGGGCAACGTGGCGCCGCCCATTCTGGCGTCTGACGCCGCGCTGGTACGGATCAAAATCGCCGTGGAGAGATCTTTCGCCAGCAGACCGCGATCGCACTGTTTGGCCAGCGTCGAACCGATATGCAGCCCCCAGGAACCACGCAGTCCCTCCTGCGACAACGCGCCGTTTAGCCTGGCCGCATCCAGAATAAAGCGGATAGCGTCAAAGGGCACCGCATTCACAAACGCCAGGATCTCTTCCAGCGAGGTATGAGACAGCACTCCCAGCGGCGAGGTTTTTTCTTCTTCCTGCGCATTATCGGCCTGGGTAAATACCACGCCCTTGTCGGTTTCTATCCGCACAATATTTGTATGATCGCCGACGATCGTGACACATGCCCAGCTATCGCCGCTATACACTTTCGCCCGTGAAAACAGGATATCGTTACATGGCTCCTGCAACATCACTGCGACATGTCCGGCGGCCAGCATCGCTTTTGCATCGGCAACGGCTTTAGCGGAAGCGTCTTTTAACACCTCCAACCCGGCTTTCGCATCACCGCCCAACGCGCCAAGCGCCGCGGCGATCGGTAGCCCTACCATTCCCGTTCCTGGAACGGTAACGCCCATACCATTTTTCATTAGATTAGGCGAAACCCACGCGTCAATGCGTTCAACTGTGCCGTCAAGTTCAGCCGCCGCCGCCGCTGCCGCCAGCGCCAGTGAAATTGGCTCAGTACACCCCAGCGCCGGTTTTACTTCTTCCTGTACGGCCAGGATAAAACTTTGCCACAATGGATTTATTTTAGATTCAAACATAACAACAACCTTAATCTCAGGTATATCAAGAGAATGCCAGGAACGGAGAAACGCATAGCAGCAGACCGGTAATAATAATCAGGTACAACGAAGCGCCTTTATATTTGTGCAATGCGGGAACCTTGTAGACCAACCATGCCGGAATTAAACAGCCCACCATACCGAAGATAGGGCTACAAATAGAGGTGAAGCTCAGTACCGGCGCGTTGAGCACAATGGCGCTCCAGGCCAGCAAAATAGCGAAAATCATAATGCCGCGCTGTACCAGATTTTCCTTAATCTTCTCGGCGGGCATTTTGCGGCGCAGGATATTCATCACAATGCCTTGCGTCGCTTCGCGGAATCCTAAGTAAACGCCAAAGAAGGCGGTCATGACGGCAAAGATGTTCAGAATTACGCTAACCACTTTGACCCAGCCTGCGCCATCGCCGCTAATAAATTGCGCGGCGATCGCCAGGGCGGAAATATTCTGCTCATAGGCTTTCACCGCTTCGTCATGCCCCATCGCCAGGGTAAAGGAAACCGCATAGAAAAAGACGGTAACGAACAGGACGCCAAACGCGATATTCATGGCGCGCAGCGCTTTATGACGTGCGACCTCAATAGATTTTTCGCGTGAACGGTAAGAGATCACCATTGGGCTTAACGTCTGGATAAACAAAATCGAGGTCAGCGTAAATGGCAGGGTAATAATGGCGTTTTTAATCAGCAGGGCCATCGGCGGCAGCGCACCAATGTTATACAGATGCCACATACCCACCATAGAGACGCCCAGCGCCGCCACTACCAGTAGCTTGGTCAGCACCATGCCGGTGGAGATTTTGAACAGTAATTTTTCACCGCGTGAGGAAATCGCCACCAGGATGCAGATCAGCACCAGACCATAAAATGGACTATCGGAAAGTAATCCTTCCGTTACGCCGAAAGTATGCAGATAAGAGGCGCTGTCGTTAGTAATCGCCGTAGAATAGACGAACATCCAGATGACGAGCATCACAAAGTACAGCGCGCCTAATAAAATACCCCAGTTTTTGCCCAGATAGCCGCTGATCACGCTGGGGTAGTCTTTACATTCCGGGGATTCCGCCAGCGTATTAATAAACAGCCGCTGGAACAGGTACATGGCCGGATAGCCAATAATAGAAGAGAGTAAAAAGACCCAAAGTCCCATCAGGCCAACCTGGACAGGAAGAAAAACGATCCCTGCGCCGATCGCCATCCCGATACTCATAATGACCCAACCGGTGTCGGTACTATCAAATTTGATGGCTTCACGCCATTCGCTTTCTGTCATCCCTGCCCGACGCGCCGGGGCTGATGCGTCGAGGATTACGCTGGTATTACTAGCCGATTCCATAGAATTCTCGCTCAATGTGTAGGTAGAGGTTTTTTTATTTTCGTGCCGCAGCAAGGCGATATGCAGAACGTGAGGTGCAGGTACTTTCTTGTAATAAGAAAATCATACGCGCACGATAAGAGAAAAACTTACCAATAAAACGCCTGCATTTATTGTGGGTTAAGAATTATTTTCTATTTACTATTGGTTTAATGTTGTTATTTTCTCTATTTGACGCATATCACAACAAAAAAGGGCGCACGTTGGTGCGCCCTTTTCTCAGCTTCTGTCTTCTGCGTTATCCCATAGCCTGCTCACTCTGCGCCTGTCGGGCCTATCCACAAACGACTTTAATCGCCAGACCGCCGCGCGACGTCTCGCGATATTTGTCGTTCATGTCTTTACCCGTTTCGTACATGGTTTCGATCACCTTATCGAGCGAAACCCGCGGCTCAGAGGTACGGCGTAGCGCCATTCGCGCCGCATTTACCGCTTTAACGGCGTTAATCGCATTACGTTCAATACAAGGGATTTGCACCTGACCCGCCACCGGGTCACAGGTGAGGCCAAGGTTATGCTCCATCGCAATTTCCGCCGCAATACAGACTTGCGCCGGGCTGCCGCCCAGCAGTTCTGTCAGCCCCGCCGCCGCCATCGAACACGCGACGCCAACCTCGCCCTGACACCCCACTTCCGCGCCGGATATCGAGGCGTTCATCTTGTACAGCATGCCAATTGCCCCTGCCGACAACAGATAACGGGCGATAGAGTTGGCATTGACCGGGCGACGGAATTTGTCGTAATAGGCCAGCACCGCAGGAATAATGCCGCACGCGCCGTTGGTCGGCGCGGTGACCACTCGCCCGCCCGCCGCGTTCTCTTCGCTCACGGCCAGGGCGAACATGTTAATCCAGTCGATGACGTTCATCGGATCGCGGGAGAGATTATCGCTGGAGACCAGCAGACGCCGTAACGCTACCGCGCGGCGTGGAACGTTCAGCGGCCCCGGCAGCACGCCCTCAGTATTCATGCCACGTTCAATTCCGGTCGCCATCACCTGCCAGATGCGGGCAAAGCCAGCGTCAATCTGCTCTTTGCTCCGCAACGCCAGTTCATTTTGCATCATCAGGCCGGAAATCGAGAGCCCCTGTCTTTCACACAGCGTCAACAGTTCGCTGGCGGAATGAAAATCATACGGCACCGACTTTTCTACGTCGTGCGACTGGCCAAAGCGTTCCTCTTCGACAATAAAGCCGCCGCCAATAGAGTAATACGTTTTGTGTAAAAGCGGCGTTTGCCCGTGCCAGGCGGTAATTCGCATACCGTTTTCATGGCGCGCCAGGGTTTCAGCGTGAAAGAGAATACTGTCGGCGACGGGAAAATCCACCACATGCGCGCCACCCGCCACCGATAAACGGCTGCTGCGGGCAACCTCCTGGATAAACGCCGGAATGCTATCAATATTGACATCCTGCGGCGTATTGCCCGCCAGGCCCATAATGACGGCGGTATCGGTCGCGTGGCCTTTGCCCGTCAGCGATAGCGATCCGTAAAGATCAACCGTGATGCGCGTCGTTCGCGGCAGGTCGCCGCTGTCGATCAGCCGATCGATAAAACATTTTCCTGCATTCATTGGCCCAACGGTATGGGAGCTTGAAGGTCCAATGCCAATCTTAAAAATATCAAATGCGCTAATCATATCTCCCCCTAAGATTACCGTTCAGTGAAGATCCGTCGCGGGGCGATCCACACGATCGCCCCGTTCACGTTACATCGCCTGAGTAAAGGTGCGCGAAATAACGTCCTGTTGCTGCTCACGAGTCAGCGCATTGAAGCGCACGGCATAGCCGGAAACGCGGATCGTCAGGTTCGGGTAGTTTTCCGGATGTTCAATCGCATCCAGCAACATTTCACGGTTCATGACATTGACGTTCAGATGCTGCCCGCCTTCTACCTGTGCTTCATGATGGAAATAGCCGTCCAGCAGGCCGACAAGATTGGTTTTCCGCACCGCATCTTCTTTCCCGAGCGCCGCAGGCACAATCGAGAAGGTGTACGAAATACCGTCTTTGGCGTAGGTAAACGGCAGTTTCGCCACCGACGTCAGCGAGGCTACCGCCCCTTTGCGGTCACGACCATGCATCGGGTTCGCCCCCGGCGCGAACGGCGTTCCGGCGCGGCGTCCATCCGGCGTATTGCCGGTCTTCTGCCCGTACACGACGTTCGAGGTGATGGTCAAAATGGACTGCGTCGGCACCGCATTGCGATACGTCGGCAACACGCTAATTTTTTGCATAAAGCGTTTCACCAGGTCGCAGGCGATGCTGTCCACGCGCTCATCGTTGTTGCCGTACTGCGGATACTCGCCTTCAATAGCAAAGTCGATGGCAAGGCCGTTTTCGTCGCGGATCGGCTTCACCTGAGCGTACCTGATAGCGGACAGGGAATCCGCCGCCACCGACAGTCCGGCGATGCCGCACGCCATCGTCCGATACACATCACGGTCGTGCAGCGCCATCAGCGAAGCTTCATAGCTGTACTTATCGTGCATGTAGTGAATGATGTTCAGCGCGCTAATGTACTGCACCGCCAGCCAGTCCATAAAATGGTCTAGGCTCTCCATTACCACGTCGTAATCCAGCACCTCATCCGTTAACGGCGCGGTTTTCGGCCCAACCTGGATTTTCAGTTTCTCATCAACGCCGCCATTGATAGCGTACAGCAACGTTTTGGCAAGGTTGGCGCGCGCGCCGAAGAACTGCATCTGCTTACCGATGACCATCGGGCTGACGCAACAAGCGATAGCATAATCGTCGCTGTTAAAGTCGGTACGCATTAAATCGTCGTTTTCATACTGCAAAGATGAGGTCACGATGGAGACCTGCGCAGCATATTTCTTGAATGCCACCGGCAACGCTTCTGACCACAGTATGGTCAGGTTCGGCTCCGGCGCTGGCCCCATCGTGTGCAGGGTATGCAGATAACGGAAGGAGTTCTTCGTCACCAGCGTGCGGCCATCAAGCCCCATCCCGCCAATAACTTCGGTGGCCCAGATCGGATCGCCGGAAAAGAGTGAATCAAATTCCGGCGTGCGCAGGAAGCGCACCATGCGGATCTTCATGATGAAATGGTCGATCAGTTCCTGCGCCTGCTGCTCTGTCAGAAGGCCCGCGTTGAAATCGCGCTCAATGTAGATATCAAGGAACGAGGCGGTTCTTCCCAGCGACATTGCACCGCCATTTTGCGATTTTACCGCCGCCAGATAAGCGAAGTAGAGCCACTGTACCGCTTCCTGCGCGTTCCGCGCCGGGCGGGAGATATCATAGCCGTATTTCGCCGCCATCTCCTGCATTTGCAGCAGCGCGCGACGGTGCTCCGCCAACTCCTCACGCAGGCGAATCGTCGCCTCAAGATTCTGTCCCCGCTCCAGATTCGACTGCAGGTCGGCGAATTGCAGCTCGCGTTCGCGCACCAGATAACGGATGCCATACAGCGCGACGCGGCGATAATCGCCAATAATGCGCCCGCGACCATAACCATCCGGCAAACCGGTTAATACGCCGGATTTACGGCAGCGCAGCATATCCGGCGAGTAAACATCGAATACGCCCTGATTATGGGTTTTCCGCAGGTCGGTAAAGGTATATTCAAAATCGTCGTCCATTTCGCGGCCATAAGCGTGGAATGAACTTTTGATCATGTTAACGCCGCCAAACGGATGCAAAGCGCGTTTAAGCGGCTTATCCGTTTGTAAACCGACGATTTTTTCCAGCTCTTTTTCAATATATCCCGCATCGTGCGCGGTAATCGTCGTCGCGATGTTGGTATCGAAATCCACCGGCGCATGGGTCGCGTTCTCGATACGTATTCCCGCCATCACCTTTTCCCACAGCGCCGTGGTCGCTGGCGTCGCGTCGGCGAGAAAAGATTCATCCCCCTCATAGGGCGTATAGTTATGCTGAATAAAATCACGGACATTAATTTCTTCTTTCCAGTCCGTACCTTTAAAATCACGCCATGCTTCGGCATACAGCATATCGCTGGTATCGATATTTACCTTCATGAAAAATAATCTCTCTACAGAACAGCCGTTAAGTTATGCAAATTCCACTGGTGCTTTCACGTTGCCTAAATGAATGGCATCAAGGGCAATCATTTTCTCTTCATTCGTGGGAATAACAGCGCAAATAACCTGAGAAGGGTTAGCGGAAATAATGCGTTCGCCGTGAGAATTCGGCTGCTTATTCATTTCAACGTCTAACGTAAGCCCCAGTACGCCCAAATGTTCAATCACCAACTGGCGAATTAATACTGAATTTTCACCAATACCGCCGGTAAAAATAATGCCATCCAGCCGATGTAACGATGCCGCGTGTCCGGCAATATGACGGGCGATACGGTGGACAAATGTTTTTATCGCTAACCGGGCGCGCTCATGTCCTTCGTGCCAGGCTTTTTCCAGGACTCTAAGGTCGGATGACAACCCGGAGATGCCGAGCAAACCGGACTCTTTATTCACCACTCGCTCCAGATCGCTCAACGTCTGCCCGGTTTCTTTGGCTATCCACGCCATCGCGCCGAAATCAACGTCGCCGCTGCGAGTGCCCATCATCAGCCCCTCAAGCGGCGTCATCCCCATTGAGGTATCCACGCTCTGACCATTGCGTACCGCGCAGATAGACGCCCCATTGCCCAGATGCGCGACAATCAGACCCGAGTTTTTTTCATCGAGGTCAAGCAGTTCATACGCGCGCCGCGAAACATAGCGATGCGACGTACCGTGAAAGCCGTAGCGACGCACACCCAGGCTGGAAAAATATTCCCACGGCAATCCGTATAAATAGGCTTCCGGCGCCAGCGTCTGGTGGAAACTGGTATCAAATACCGCCACCTGACGCACGGCCGGGAAAAGGTGCCGCGCCGCGTCAATGCCGCTTAAATTAGCGTAATTATGCAGCGGCGCTAAAGGTGATACCCGACGAATATTATCGATAATCTCATCGGTAATAATGACGGACTGCGTAAATAGCTCTCCACCGTGCGCGATACGGTGACCAATTAATGCCACGCTATCCGTTAAATCACGTTTTTCCAGCTCAAAGGCAATGGCTTTTAACGCGTCCTCATAATTAGAGTGCGCGAGGTTTATCGGCTTATCGCCATTAATAGATAAAAAGGCGTTTTCAGTATTCATTCCATCTGCTATTCCCGCCATTAAAACATCACAGGTAGCGACATCCAGTACAGAGAATTTGATAGAAGATGATCCGCAATTAATGACCAGAACGACCGGAAATTCATTCATGTAGTGCCTCCGTCGATGTCAGCCTGCGTCCGCGCCCTGGGGCGGAACGCAGGCTAAACGTGAGGATTAGAACAATTTGTAGACAATATTCAGGATGGTCAGCAGACCAATCAGGGTGACGAACACGTTATCCAGACGACCACGGTACTTCGCCAGCGACGGCGCTTTACGAATGGCGTACATCGGCAGCAGGCATAACAGCGAGGCGATAATCGGCGCGCCCATCGCTTCAATCAGGTCCAGAATGTTCGGGTTTGCGTAAGCTACGACCCAGGTAGACCCCATAATGAAGATCATGCTGATGGTGTTAAGCTTGCCCATAGAGACTTTGGTTTTATCGCCTTTATAACCGAATTTCAGCACCAGACCGTTCAGCCCTTCCAGCGTCCCCAGGTAGTGGCCGAAGAAAGATTTGAAAATAGCAACCAGCGCGATGATAGACGCGCCATACTCCAGCACCGTTGCAAAAGTGGATTTTGTCCCCGACAAAGAGGCGAAATGGTTGGCCAGGTAGGAAAGTACCGGAATGTTCTGCGCTTTCGCATCCGCCATGTTCTGCGGGGAGAGCGTAAACAGACAGCTAAAGGCGAAGAACATCACCACGGCGACCATCAGCATACTGGCGCGCGAGATGATCTGTGAACATTTACGCTCGGTAAATTCGCGACCAAACTCTTTCTCATACTCTTCACGCTTAGACACCACGAAGGAAGAGACGATGGGCGAAAAGTTAAAGGAGAACACCATGATAGAGATGCCCAGCCACACCGTAACCAGTATGCCATCGTGCCCGGTCAGCGCGATATTACTGAGATCAACCTGATCGATAACCGCCGAGTTCCAGTAAGGAATCAGCGATAATGAGATTAGCACCAGACTGGCGATAAACGGCCATACCAGGTAACTCATCACCTTAACCATCAGATCTTTACCAAACCAGATCACAAAGGCCATCAGCAGCAGCAAGAACAGCGCCACGAAACCGCGGTTCAACGCTGGCATCTGCAACTGGTTTTCCCAAAACGTCATGAACGTGTTAGTGATGGTGACGCCATAAATCCACAGCAGCGGACAAATCGCAAAGAAGTAAAGGAACGTGATAACTACCCCGCCCGTTTTACCAAAGTGCTCTTCGACCGTTTCCGTAATATTGCCGGACGGATTAGACCCGGATAAACACAGACGCGCCAGCGCCCGGTGACAATAGAACGCAATGGGGTAAGCTAAAACCAGCATCAGCAGAATGGGGATAAGCCCGCCAAACCCGGCGCGGATAGGGAAAAACAGCACCCCGGCGCCGATGGCGGTACCAAATAAACCCAGCGTCCACGTCGTGTCCGATTTACGCCATGACGACTGTTTTGCCTGGCTGGATACAATGCTATCAGTAGTACTCATATCCTATCCTCACGAAAAGATTAAGCGTCAACTAAACCCGTAATTTGTGATACACGAGAAAGATCGATATTGCCGCCAGAAATAATACTGACCGTTTTTCTGTTCTGAATATGGCTATCTAATTTCCCGCTTAATAGTGCGGCGCAGGCCAGTGCGCCAGCGCCTTCAGTAATAACCTTATTGCGCTGAATTAAAGCGATCATGCTGTTACGAATTTCATCTTCGCTAACCAGAACAATGTCATCGACTAATTCACGAACAATTTCATAGGTTAAATTACCCGGGCGGGAGACATCACAACCATCCGCCAGGGTGCCGGTCGTTCGGTGCGCGGTTATTTCGCCAGCGTAATAAGACGCCGCCATACCGTGAACATTTTCGGCCTGTACGCCGATAACTTTAATGGTCGGGTTAATCGATTTAATCGCAATGGCAATACCTGCAATTAAACCGCCGCCGCCAATAGGCACGATGACATTATCGACATCGTACAGATCTTCCATAATTTCCAGACCAATAGTACCCTGTCCGGCAATAACTTTTGGATCGTCGTAAGGCGGAATAAAAATGCGGCCTTCGGTTTCGACAATTTCACTCACCTTAGCAATGGTGTCATTGAAGTTGTCACCGTGGAGCACCACTTCCGCCGAATAATCACAGGTGGCCGCCACTTTTGACTTTGGCGCGCCCTTCGGCATCACGACTTTGCCGTCAATACCCAGCATTGCGCAAGAAAGAGAAACGCCCTGTGCATGATTACCTGCGGAACAGGCCACGACGCCTTTACGTTTTTCCGCCTCCGTTAACGAGCTAAGTTTGTTAAAAGCGCCACGAATTTTAAATGAACCCGTACGCTGCATATTTTCAAACTTGAGAAATATTTCGCCTTTGCAACGTTCACTAAAATAGTTAGAGCGAGGCATTCCCGTTTTATATATCTTCCCCGCCAGTCTTTTTTTCGCTTCGAGGATATCTTCAATTGCAACCGGGAGATCGTATGTAATGTGCATTATAACCTCTTAACCTGGGTATTAAAAATAAGTTACCGTTGCCCACTGTTCAAAAGAAACAGGTGACGTCAATTTCGCTAAATATGTTTATTCCATATCATTCAATTTCTATTAACTGCCTGCGTCTGCATCCATTATATGATGAATATTGTTTAGCCAATTCTACTAATACTGAAGCGGCTTTTTTGATACGATAATTTTTAGACCATACCGCCGCATAACGTGCGACGGGTAACGTGTCTTTTATGGGTATCGTGATAAATTGATTAGAGCCAAAAGGCGTGGTCATATCGCAGGGAATAACAGTTAAGAAATCAGCATTGAGAACAAGATTATATATTGTGACAACGGAATCTGTTTTAACAATGTTTTCGATGCTGATACCATTTCGTTGTAGAGTGGTGAGTAATTCGCTGTAGTAGCCCATATTCGTTTGCGGCAACACCCACTGTTCGTCTTTTAACGATTCCAGTGTGATGGTGCCGGTGCATGTTCGGGACTTGCTGGCTACCAGGACAAACTCTGATTCAAACAGCGGCTCGACATGCAGATCCTGTAGTTGCATTTCATTACTGAGCGTACCGATAGCAAAGTCCAGCCGCCCGTCGCGCAGGGCCGGCAGGAATGAAGAGAGCTGGGCTTCGTACATGGATACCTGCGCTTTTGGAAATACCTCTTTGAACTTATGAATCATATCGGACATGAAGGTAAAGCCAATCAGCGAAGGAAAGCCAAACGAGACGTCGACAACGGTATTGCACGTCATACTGTTCATCTCGTTGATCATGTTTTTCATTTCGCGGGTGATAGATTCAGACCAGGAAAGCAGTACCTGTCCCGCTTCGGTCAACGTAACGCCGGTATTTTTACGTACAATTAGCTCAACGCCAAAATAGGCCTCAACATCGCTAATGATTTTACTGACGGCGGGTTGGGTTAACCCTAACGATTTTGCGGCAGAACCGATAGAACCACTTCTAATGACTTCCTGAAAGACCACCAAATGCTGTGTTTTAGGGAGAACAAGAGTATTCATATCTACCGCTCTGAAATAACATTGTGAACGGCAGGAAGTGTAGCAAATTAAATCTTAAAGGTTATGTGCGACCACTCACAAATTAACTTGCCGCAATTTTTACATGGTTTTTATTAAATAAATAAAACCTATTATTTCAATAAGTTGCAAAAACAAAGCAGTAACTTAGTCTGATTTCAATCAAAAAACAGGGTCGGGATAACGATATATTATGGCGATAACCAGTCTATTTTACCTCCTATTTTCGACGTCCTGTGAAGACGATATTTCAATCAATTACGGGACATTTTATCGACAATTCCAGCGTTAAATTTAAAGTGTAATTTCTCAAATTTAAGTATAAACCGGAGGTAAATGCGCTTAAAAACCGTTACGCGTCACATTTTTTTACCTTATTTGTTTGTAAAGAAACATTTAATAAAATTTTAACCAAAATATTTCATACATTTAATTTTCATTTACAACAAATAATTTACACCGCTTTCTTGCTGTTTTTCAGGATGTAATTTTGTGAAAGAAATCGATTGCTTTTCACTTCAACTAAAAAGAGCGCAGTCTATAGCGTTTTGTGTTTCTCATCACAAAAACGAATAATATTATGTCACCACGGCTGTCAATTAATTGCCGAATGGTGACGCTGGCGTCTTCTGGAACCTCTATACCCCTCACCGGCCTGATAAGCAAAAACCCGCCAGCTTACACTGACGGGTTTTATGAAGAGGTGAAACTGACCGATAAGCCGCTTTCTTTTGGATATAGCGTCGTGGACAGTCATTCATCCTGTCGCCCTGTAAAAGCAAAAACCCGCCAGCTTACACTGACGGGTTTTTGCATGAAGAGGTGAAACTGACCGATAAGGCGGCTTCGTTCAACTATACGCTAGGTATCTACAGCGCTTAGATTGTGTTGTGTCGCAGACTGTATCGCATTTTGTATCGCAACAGAAGTCCTAAGATCTTACTCCCTATCAACAGTATCGAAAGTCCTACTGTATGGACAGTGCTTCGACTTGGTGATGTAAGTAAACGTGTAAATGCTGTTTGAGTAGACGCACAGGGTACGACTATTCTCTGTGGTGGTCTGTTCCGGGTTACGCATGGTTATACGCCCTGCATTGGCGCTGAACGACAACAATAAACTGCAAAATATCAATAGATTACCTTTCACCCCTAACCTCTCAATGTCATTGTTCATCAATCATGACTATTTAGTAGCCTTCTCTCGCACAGGCAATTATAGTAATCACATTAATCAATTTTAACAATCGATTTTAAAATTTATATCGATTTAACCAATTGAATGTGGATTGGCTTTTGCCGTTTTGTTTTACAACTCCAAGTCGGTGTGAAAACCTGAAAGTTCTATATCACAGCATGAAAGGATGATGGCTTTGACTACTAACCAACTGAAAAAAAAGAATCTGTACTTCTATCTCTACATGGCAATCCCGCTACTGTTCCCGGCTACTTACTTTCTCACCATGAATGATAAGGCCGCTCTTGCTGTTTTTTATGTAACCGCCATCGCCTGTATGATTTTCGACCAAAAGGAGATGGTTAAGGCTGGCTACGAATCCGAACCACAATTTGTCGGGTCGGCTCTGGGGATTATGGTTTTTCCACCTCTTTACGTTTACGGCAGGGTTAAAGCTGCTGGCGAAAATTTGAGTAAACGATGGGCGTGGTTCCTCGCATATATTGCAATTGCGTTGGGTTGCTCCTCCATTGCCGTTGTTTGGGATAACAGCGAAGCACTAAAGACGAGCGCGTGTGAGATTACGACTTCAATATTCAAAGACAAGGGGAGTGAGGTGAAGTGTCTGGTTGTGGAGGACGTGAAGAAGGTTTCAGACAAAAACTATCGAGCGAAAGCGGTGTTGAGTAATGGCATTGATATGCCCATCACCATTGAAGAACGCGATGACAATTACATTTACGTGACGTTAGCGCCGTTGAGTGGTTTGCTTGAGTAGTTGACCGACACAGGGGGAGTCATCCCCCCGCCCCTCCGCAGAGCGGGTCCGCGAAGTCCCCCCACCTTGTACACAGCCAGCGGTGCAAATATCACAGTCGCATCCTCAGCACGGCCTAACGGATTTTCTCTGATCGCAATAGCCGCACTGGATCTTTGGCAAATATCTGTAACGGGTGTTAGTGATTGAGACGAGTAACGTTTAAAGTTAATCCGTAACAGGGCAAAGTATGTCCGACAAAAAAGGGAACTGGTACAGGCACGCGGTTTCGATTTGCCGCCGAAGTTCCGCCTCATCATCGGTGTGCCGACCAAGGCTCAGATAGTAATTTTTACCTTCATGGATGGCATAAATAATCCAGTGTCCAGTGATTTTTTGTTCGTTGGAGCGTCGCAACCAATTCTCCTTCACAGCCTCATGGGCGATCAGGGCCGCATCTTCGGCTGTAAAATACCGTTCTTCACCTGATTCAATAACTTTTTCAACCTCTGCTTCTAATCGCGGTAAACCGTAATTTTTCAGGGCGATTTGTATATTCCTAGCCATAACATCTATACCAGCACTGTGATAGTGCTTGTGCCATAGTCCCCGAAGATAAGGCTTCCGGTTAAACATTGTTGGTGGTTTGGTTCTGCTTTCGCCCCGTAAAGGATTGCCTTCCAGGCAAGAAATTTCATCAACGATAATGAACGGGTTTTCGCTTCTGGATATGAAAGAACCGTAAAGTTGCAAAATCAGCAGCCCGCTAATTCTGGTAAGCATTTCCTCTTTTATTCCGAAGCGAAGGATGGTGTTTATTATTTCTTCCGTTTTGTCTTCTTCGCCATTCATAAAGCGGTGGGGATAGCTCATTGATAATGCACCTCAGTTGAACATGACAGGTACATGCTATCACGCAAGTCTAGAGGTAAGTAGTTGGCACATTTAGTTAATAGTGCGTTGAGGTATTTTTGGCAGGTGGAGGAGGAAATGTACTTGGTATCAACAATTGAATCATAATTGATCGCTGGTATCTTTAAGTCAATATGGTAATTTATTGATACCAGATTTGTAGGAGATAGATTGGTATCGTAAAACGTTCCGTTTTTGATACCACTTGAGAGGATGTTATGAGCCGTACTTTTGCATATTGTCGTGTGTCCACCAGCGAGCAAGCGACCGAAAACCAAATCATAGCGATCCGTCAGGCGGGTTATGATGTACTCGATAACCGTGTAGTGTCGGAAGTTGTTTCCGGTGGGGTACAGGCAATGAAGCGTAAAGCTTTTGCCGATATGGTAAATCACAAGCTGGAGTCAGGTGATCGGCTTATCGTGCTCAAACTAGACCGTTTGGGCCGTGATAACATAGACGTACAACAAGCTATTGATATGCTTGTTAAGCGTGGCATTGAAGTTGTTTCATTGGATCTGCCCGTTCGTAATCTCACGAGTGCAGAAGGAAAGTTAATGCTACAAATGTTCTCTGCTTTCGCTGAGTTCGAAAAATCCCGAATAATAGAACGAACCAAAGAAGGTCTTGATCGTGCAAAACAGGAAGGAAAACGGTTAGGCCGTCCTGTTGCTACAGACACACGAGAACGTGTTCAAAGAGCCAAAGCTAAAGGTTTGAGCCAGTCCAAAGCAGCTCTTGAATTAGGTGTAAGCCTTCCAACCATAAAGCGGAACTGGAACATCGTAGCGGAATAATATAGCTATAAAATCTACTGGATTGTACTGTTGCTGATATATTTTAGCCGTGAATATAGCTTAAAATTACACCTCTTTCGCATCTAATCCATACTCAGGTCATTTTCAGTGGAGTGTATATTTATCAAATGAACGCAGTGACGAAAGAAAATATTGCTAAACGAGCGTTGAAATGTATTGAATTTATTAATCGACAACTCCTTCGATTTGCAAAAATGCCGCCCAATGAACTGATGGCCTACTTACGCAAACATCCCAGAGAGGCTTTCTGCCAAATCCCCCATCCGAAAGGAAATGGTAACCTCCAGTGTGGTTCTATCGCATGGAACAAGTTAGGTGAACTTGCAGATTTGGCTCTTAAATTGGACACCTGCCTAGGTCGTCGCGTAAGTAGCCAACAAGCAAGAAAAGCCGTAACTGATGCTTTTGTATCAAAGGTATTGCAGGAAGCACGTGAAGCTAATCAGGAGACGGCGATGATGGTTCTCCAAGATGCTTTGGCAATTTTAAGAAATAAGCTCGTAGTCAGGGAACACTACCTACCATGCGTACTCTTCGGCGATGATGCTCCTACAGAGTTTACCGTTGGTCCAGTCACATTCACTCAAAACGCCATGTTCTTCAGGGACAAAAAGTCAGTGTTCAGACATAGCGTTGATATAAACACGAATGCTCATATTAAGAGTGTAACTTCTGCGATCACTCAAGGATTCTTTCGAGAGAATGTGCCCACCCCAGATGAATCAAGAAAATTTGTTGGAGAATTTCAGAAACGCGCTATCAAGATATATAAAGACTATCCGTGGGTTGCAAGTATTAAAGTCACTGATTGTGACGAAGTGACCTCTCAAGAACGGGCCATCCAAGCAACTGAATTGGCAATTCATATTATCCGTATCCTCTTGGGAGCTGAACCAACTCGGAAAATCAGACTAGCATGGTCTCGAAGTAATGCCTTAAATACAGCTCATTTATACTCTGACGCGGATGGTGTAATTCACGCAAGTGTCGGCGCTAATTCTTTAGGACCTGTCGGGATAATCAATTGGTATAAGGCATTGATGAAATGCGATTTAGAGTTAGAAATCCTTGGTTCTGCCTTGTTACCAATAGTCAATCCCATAGAAACCAATCATCTCCATCAACGTCTCATTGATGCTATTAATTGGTTTGGAGACGCGGCAACGGATTCAAACCCGTCTTCGAGTATTGTTAAGTACGTATCTGCAATTGAGCGATTGTTCTTCGGAAAATTTGAGTCGGGACGCACTAAAGTATTTGCAGGAAGAATCAAGTATATTCTGGACGCATTCGGTTGTGACGGCGATCACCAAGTCTACGATCAGGCCCTCAAAGTATACAGAGCCCGTTCTATTTTGGTTCATGGAGAGATATATCAGACCGAAGATGAAGCAAATGAAAGTATTTGCCTTGCTTCATCACTGAGCAGGATGTGCCTTCTCTGTTCTGCTCAGCTGTATTCAATGATGCAAAATGCGTTTGATAATCCAGATGCTCTCGCCTTAGAAGAAATAATGAAACGTATTGGTGCTGAGGGTTTAGATTGGCTGGTAGATGCTGCGGGATTTCATAAGTGAAAGCTAGTGCTGACTAAAGTACGTAGTGATTGTTTAGTGCTCTTAATTACATTATTTTTGTTATACTTTTGTATAATATCGCGGATTATCCAAGGGATAAACTGAGAAAACAAAAAGGGCTACGCCGATGTGAGCGGCAGCCCTCAGGTCATTTGCTAAGCATGATTGAGAATAATGCTTAGTAATTTAAATGCAAGTCGAGGTGATGTATAAAGCAGTCTGCCAAGCAGTCCGTGTAGCTCCCTGAGAGGGTTTTACTATATAGGTAATGTGTGATAATACAGAGCTTCCTGTGA
This sequence comes from Salmonella sp. SAL04214, assembly GCF_046550615.1. NCBI lineage: Bacteria > Pseudomonadati > Pseudomonadota > Gammaproteobacteria > Enterobacterales > Enterobacteriaceae > Salmonella > Salmonella sp. SAL04214. Next base: position 145,731 of record NZ_JBGDXT010000001.1, on the reverse strand, counting down.
AGGATTCTAATGCAGCGTATTAGCCGTCTTAAATTTTACCCTCGACGCAGAGAATGTTTTCTGCCCTTTACCATTAGAATACTTCCCGCGATTCTTGGCAAGATATGAAATCCGTTTGGTTGGGCTGACTCCATCTTGGACGATTTTACAAGAGAAATGAACATAGTGAGACGGGAAGATATAAACCTTGCCCTACTGGCTGAATCGCAACCCAGAGAAATGAGAAAAAAGCCGCCTGAAGGTAGTCGGAAATGAAGGAAGTAACGGTTGCCACGCTTTAGGATATTCGGGATGGAACAACCGTTGGTGTGCCTCGTTTGTATCACAGTCTGTGTCACATTTTCACCCAGGAAGGGCTGAGGCACACCAACGTATTGTTTTAGAATGAGGTGAAACTGACCGATAAGCCGGGTTCTGTCGTGGACAGTCATTCATCTAGGCCAGCAATCGCTCACTGGCTCAAGCAGCCTACCCGGGTTCAGTACGGGCCGTACCTTATGAACCCCTATTTGGCCTTGCTCCGGGTGGAGTTTACCGTGCCACGGACTGTTACCAGCCGCGCGGTGCGCTCTTACCGCACCCTTTCACCCTTACCTGATCCCACTTGCGTGGGCCATCGGCGGTTTGCTCTCTGTTGCACTGGTCGTGGGTTTCCCCCCCAGGCGTTACCTGGCACCCTGCCCTATGGAGCCCGGACTTTCCTCCCCTCCGCCCGTCTCCCCGAAAGGACGACGACGAAGCGGCGACTGTCTGGTCAGCTTCGGCGCGCAGTATAGTGGGTTCGCGCGACTTTGTCACCCTGCGCTGCGCATTCCTATCGCCAGAGCGGCAGCAACATTTCTGGATGCCCGATAAATATTGTCAAAAGCGCCCCGAAAAGCCTCCTCCAGCGTCACGATGCGCGTGAGTACGCTAAAGACAGCGTCGATGCCATAATGATGTACTATCCCTACATCGTGCGTCAGGCTGCCGGCAATGCCAATTACTGGCTTATGATATTTTTTCGCCACATTTGCGACGCCAATCGGCACTTTACCGCGAATACTTTGGCTATCAATCCGCCCTTCTCCCGTCACCACCAGCGTACAGTCGTGGATATGCTCCTCCAGGTTCAGTGCCGCCGTGACAATTTCGATCCCGCTGCGTAATTCCGCACCGAGAAAAGCCATTAACGCCGCCCCCATACCGCCTGCCGCGCCTGCGCCGGGTGCCGTCTTTACGTCGACATTCAGCGATTTTTTTATGATGTCGGCATAGTGAGCAAGATTTCTGTCCAGCTCAACAATGTTCTCTTCGGTCGCGCCTTTCTGCGGCCCAAAAATTCGTGATGCGCCGTTGTCGCCGATCAGAGGATTAGAGACATCGCAAGCGACACGAATAGCGCAGAGTTTTAAACGGGGATCGAGCTCTGAAATATCAATGTCGCTTAGACAATGAAGGCTTCCGCCACCGTAACCGATATCCGCGCCGTTTGCATCGCGCAGTTTTGCGCCTAACGCCTGCATCATCCCTGCGCCGCCGTCATTTGTCGCGCTGCCGCCAATGCCGATAATGATATTGCTTGCGCCGCTTTCCAGCGCCTGCAATATCAGCTCCCCCGTTCCCCGCGAGGTAGTAATCAAAGGGTTGCGTTTTTCTGGCGGAACCAGCGCCAGTCCGCTGGCCGCCGCCATTTCAATAAACGCGGTTTTACCATCCCCGGACATTCCCCAGCAGGCTTTCACTTTTTCACCCAACGGCCCGGTCACCCAAGCGGCGCGTTCAACGCCCTGCGTCGCGGCAATCATAGCTTCGACCGTTCCTTCGCCGCCATCGGCAACCGGAACAGAGACATATTGCGCATCGGGGAAAATTTCCCGAAATCCTTTTTCTATCGCCTGCGCTACCTCGGCGGCAGAAAGGCTTTCTTTATAGGAGTCGGGGGCAATTACGATTTTCATAGTGGTAGCCTGTTACTGCACAACGCCGGATGGCGTTTCACTTATCCAGCCTGAAATTCAGGCCCGGATCGCTACACGCCATCCGGGCACAACGTCGTTAGCGAGTGACTTCCACTTTCGCCAGTTTTTCGTAGTAGCACGCCAGCGCGCTATGGTCGTCATTACCGTGTCCATCCGCGCGTAACGCCTGCATCATTTCCATAACGGCGGCGGTCAGCGGGAGCTGCGCGCCAACGCCGTGGGAGGTATCCAGCGCATTCGCCAGATCTTTAATGTGCAGATCGATACGGAAACCTGGCTTAAAGTTTCGGTCCATGACCATCGGCGCTTTCGCATCCAGTACCGTGCTGCCAGCCAGACCGCCGCGAATCGCCTGATAGACCAGATCCGGGTTGACGCCCGCTTTAGTCGCCAGCGTCAGCGCTTCAGACATGGCGGCGATATTCAACGCCACGATCACCTGGTTAGCCAGTTTTGTGACGTTGCCTGCGCCGATATCGCCGGTATGCACCACGGAACCCGCCATCGCTTTCATCAGGTCGTAGTACTTGTCGAAAATGGCTTTATCGCCCCCCACCATCACCGACAGCGTGCCATCAATCGCCTTCGGCTCGCCGCCGCTGACCGGCGCATCCAACATCTCAACGCCCTTCGCCTTCAGCGCATCGCTGATTTCACGGCTTGCCAGCGGCGCGATAGAACTCATATCAATCAATACGGTTCCCGGCTTCGCGCCTTCGATGATACCGTTCTCGCCCAGCGCAACCTCTTTCACATGCGGAGAGTTAGGCAGCATCGTGATGATGACGTCACACTGTTCAGCGATCGCCTTCGCCGTAGAGGCCGTTTCCGCGCCTGCGGCAATGACGTCAGCAATCGCTTCAGGATTACGATCGGACACCACCAGCGAATACCCTGCTTTCAGTAAGTTTTTGCTCATGGGCTTACCCATGATGCCTAAGCCAATAAAACCAACTTTCATCGTCATAGCGTTCTCTCTTTCCATACCAGGATTATTTTTTAAAGGTGTCGGCAAGCTTCTGCGTGCTGGCGCGGAAGGCGCCTAAATCGCTGCCAACGGCGACAAAGGTCGCGCCCCATTCCAGATAACGGCGGGCATCCGCCTCTACCGGCGCCAGAATGCCGCACGGTTTACCGTGCGCTTTAGCGCGGGCGAAAATATGTTGAATCGTCTGCTGCACGTCAGGGTGAGAAGCATTGCCGAGATGACCCAGCGCGGCGGCCAAATCGCTTGGGCCGACAAAAATGCCATCAACGCCTTCCGTTGCGGCGATGGCATCAACATTGTCGACACCCAACTGGCTTTCGATTTGAACAATAATGGTGATGTTTTTGTTCGACTGCGCAAAGTAATCAGGCACCGTACCGAACATATTCGCGCGGTGAGAAACGGAGACGCCGCGAATGCCTTCCGGCGGGTAACGCGTCGAGGCGACGGCGCGAGCCGCTTCCTCTTGCGTTTCAACAAAGGGGATCAGGAAGTTATAAAACCCAATATCCAGCATCCGTTTGATAATGACCGGTTCATTGGTTGGCACACGTACCACAGGCGCGCTGGCGCTGCCTTTCAATGCCATTAACTGCGGAATTAAGGTGGTCACATCGTTCGGCGCATGTTCGCCATCCAGCACCAGCCAGTCAAATCCCGCCAGACCAAGAACTTCGGTGGTGATTGGGCTTGCCAGTGCAGACCAGCAGCCAATCTGCACCTGTTGCGCCGCCAGCGCCGCTTTAAACTTATTCGGGAAAATAGCGTTATTCATCGCTTATACCTTCGCTTATTTCTTTAATTCTCTACATGTGATGCCGCCACCATAACTTATAGCAACGACAATAAAATGCTTATCTGAAATCAGAATGGGTCTCCGCATTCTATTTCTAATGTGGTACACATCCTGTAGCACAATATACCGTTCTGATATCTTTATCGTATTTTATTATTATCATGGTATTTTCAAATAACTCGTCAGATACACTGAATTCGCCATTCAGTATAAACAGCCTATGGCGGATAATCATTGTGCAAACGCTCATTAAAAAGGGATTATTTAACGCTTATTTTTGAGCATACGCCCATGATACTGGGCGCTAATGCACACATTTACGCTTTACCCGGCCTGCATAAAAAATTTCATAATTTGCGGTGATCTGGATCACATTCTTATATTTATACTCCTGTCATTCTTATTTCATTATGCATGAACTTTATTTCTTATATTGAGATTTAATGATTTAACCATAACCAAAATAGATAATCCTATTTCTATCATCCAGGCTGGAGAATGTTGAACAATGGCCAATATCGAAATTCGCCAGGAATCGCCATCGGCATTTTATATAAAAGTACATGAAACCGATAATGTCGCAATTATTGTTAATGACCACGGTCTTAAAGCCGGAACACGTTTTCCGGATGGCCTGGAACTGACTGAACATATTCCGCAAGGCCATAAAGTCGCTCTGACGGATATCCCCGCTCACGGCGAAATCATCCGTTATGGCGAAGTCATCGGTTATGCGGTACGCGACATCCCGCGCGGAAGCTGGATCGACGAGTCGCTGGTTGAACTGCCAAAAGCGCCGCCGCTGAATACGCTACCGCTGGCGACCAAAGTACCGGAACCGCTGCCGCCGCTGGAAGGCTACACGTTTGAGGGCTATCGTAACGCCGATGGCAGCGTCGGCACCAAAAATCTGCTTGGCATTACCACCAGCGTGCACTGTGTGGCGGGCGTGGTCGATTATGTGGTGAAAGTAATTGAGCGCGATCTGCTGCCCAAATACCCGAATGTCGATGGCGTTGTAGGGCTAAACCATCTGTACGGCTGCGGCGTGGCAATCAACGCGCCGGCGGCGGTCGTGCCGATTCGCACGATTCATAATATCGCGCTCAACCCCAATTTTGGCGGCGAAGTGATGGTGATTGGCCTCGGTTGCGAAAAACTGCAGCCGGAACGACTGCTGGAAGGCACCGAGGATGTCCCCGCCATCGCCGTTGAAAGCGCCAGTATTGTGCGTTTACAGGACGAGCAGCATGTCGGCTTTAAATCAATGGTCGACGATATTTTGCGGGTCGCCGAACGCCATCTGACGAAACTGAACCAGCGCCAGCGCGAAACCTGCCCGGCCTCCGAGCTGGTCGTCGGGATGCAGTGTGGCGGCAGCGATGCGTTTTCCGGCGTCACGGCAAACCCGGCGGTGGGTTATGCTTCCGATCTGCTGGTACGCTGCGGCGCGACCGTCATGTTCTCGGAGGTCACCGAAGTGCGCGATGCCATTCATCTTCTGACGCCGCGCGCCATCAACGAAGCCGTGGGTAAACGCCTACTGGATGAAATGGCCTGGTACGATAACTATCTTGATATGGGGAAAACCGATCGCAGCGCTAACCCGTCCCCTGGCAACAAAAAAGGCGGCCTGGCGAACGTCGTGGAAAAAGCGTTGGGCTCTATCGCTAAATCGGGTAAGAGCGCCATTGTCGAAGTATTGTCGCCGGGCCAGCGCCCCACCAAACGCGGCCTGATTTACGCCGCGACGCCCGCCAGCGATTTCGTCTGCGGCACGCAGCAGGTCGCTTCCGGCATTACCGTACAGGTCTTTACCACCGGACGCGGCACGCCGTACGGGCTGATGGCGGTGCCGGTCATTAAAATGGCGACGCGTACCGAGCTGGCGAACCGCTGGTATGACTTAATGGATATCAATGCAGGCACCATCGCCACGGGTGAAGAGACAATCGAAGATGTGGGCTGGAAGCTATTTCACTTTATTCTCGATGTCGCCAGCGGCCGGAAAAAGACTTTCTCAGATCAGTGGGGCCTACATAACCAACTGGCGATATTTAACCCGGCGCCAGTGACCTGATCCAGGCGATGCCATTCTCTGACCAGGGTATAACCGCATAATCTGTAGACCGGGTAAGCGCCAGCGCTACCCGGTATTTTTTCGCCCTTAGTCTGTAGCCTGAAGTATGTCTGCCCGACATGCTTTTTTTACTCCTGACTTTCGATAACTTCCATTTTATTTCGAAACTTTCATTTATCAGATCAAAATCACAAAAAAACATTCCGAAAGCCTATAAATTCTTTCAAAGAAAACAAACGAAAGATTTCGGAGGAAGGATGTTTATCATTTCAGGCAGAACAATGCTAAAGAAGGCGCAGCAGGAAGGCTATGCTGTGCCGGCGTTTAACATCCACAACCTGGAGACATTGCAAGTGGTGGTGGAAACCGCCGCAGAATTGCGCTCTCCGCTGATTGTCGCCGGTACGCCAGGCACCTTTAGCTACGCAGGCGTCGGTAATATCGTGGCCATCGCCGCAGAACTGGCGAAAAGCTGGAACCATCCTCTCGCGGTACATCTCGATCATCATGAAAAACTGGCCGACATCAAAATGAAAGTCGCCGCCGGGGTACGCTCGGTCATGATCGACGGGTCGCATTTCCCCTTTGCCGACAATATTGCGCTGGTGAAAAGCGTGGTTGATTACTGTCATCGCTACGATGTCAGCGTTGAAGCTGAACTTGGGCGTCTCGGCGGGCAGGAAGACGATCTTATCGTTGACGGTAAAGATGCGCTTTATACCCATCCGGAACAGGCCCGGGAATTTGTAGAAAAAACGGGTATCGACTCGTTAGCCATTGCTATCGGCACCGCTCACGGCCTCTACACCGCTGAACCAAAACTTGATTTTGAACGACTGACGGAAATTCGTCAGCGGGTTGATGTCCCCTTAGTCCTTCACGGCGCCTCTGGCCTGCCGACCCGCGATATTACCCGCGCTATTTCGCTGGGCATCTGCAAAGTTAACGTCGCGACCGAGCTTAAAATCGCCTTTTCCGGCGCGCTTAAAAACTATTTAACGCAACACGCAGAGGCCAGCGATCCCCGCCATTACATGATCCCGGCGAAAGCGGCCATGAAAGAGGTTGTACGTAAAGTGATTGCCGACTGCGGTTGTGAAGGGAAGCTCTAAAGCCCCCGGATTTAGCACGGCAAAGGGCGTTTTCATAGCTGGATCACGAAAGCCATTATTATCCTTTGCCTTCAAACCAAAAATATTATGAAGATAAACAAAAGATATCGGAGCCAGAAGTGAAAGAAATAATTTCTCGTCACAAAGCAGGAGAACAGATAGGGATCTGTTCCGTATGTTCAGCACACCCGCTGGTGATTGAATCCGCATTACGTTTTGATCTGAATAGCGGGAACAAAGTTCTGATCGAAGCGACCTCTAACCAGGTTAATCAGTTTGGCGGTTATACCGGCATGAAACCGGCTGACTTTCGTGATTTTGTCTATGGCATCGCCCAGGAAGTGGGTTTTCCACGAGAACGGCTTATTTTAGGCGGCGATCACCTGGGACCTAACTGCTGGCAAAACGAACCTGCAGATACGGCGATGGAAAAATCCGTCGAACTCATTAAGGCTTACGTCGCTGCCGGGTTTAGCAAAATCCATCTTGATGCCTCTATGTCCTGCGCTGACGACCCGACGCCGCTGGACCCAATGGTTGTCGCTAAACGCGCCGCCCTGCTTTGCCAGGCAGCGGAAACGACGGCGACCAACGAACAAAAACGCCATTTAACTTATGTTATCGGCACTGAAGTTCCGGTTCCGGGCGGGGAAGCCAGCGCCATTAACGCCGTGCATGTTACCCGCGAACAGGATGCGGCCCGCACGCTGCAAACGCATCAGGCTGCTTTTCGCGCCCTGGGGCTGGATGAGGCATTAAACCGGGTTATCGCGATTGTCGTACAGCCGGGCGTAGAATTCGACCATACACAGATTATCCACTATCAACCGCAGGCCGCTAAAGCGCTTTCCGACTGGATAAAAGAAACGCCGATGGTCTATGAAGCGCATTCGACTGATTATCAGACGCGACAGGCCTACCGTGCGCTGGTACGCGATCATTACGCCATTCTGAAGGTCGGCCCGGCGCTCACTTTCGCGCTGCGCGAAGCCATTTTCGCACTTGCGCAAATGGAAAACGAGCTGATCTCCCCGGAACAACGTAGTCGGGTACTGGAGGTCATTGATGAAGTTATGCTAAACGAACCGGGCTACTGGAAAAAATACTACCGTCCAACCTGGAGCCAGGCGATGGTCGACATCCACTTTAGTTTGTCTGACCGTATTCGCTATTACTGGCCGCACCCGCGTATTCGTCAAAGCGTAGAGAAGTTAATCGCCAATCTGAATAACGTCACATTGCCGCTGGGATTAATTAGCCAGTTTATGCCCGTACAGTTTGAACGTCTGTCTGAGGGCGTGCTCACCCCCACGCCGCATAACCTGATTATTGACAAAATTCAGGATGTTCTGCGCGCTTATCGCTTCGGTTGCACGCCGGATGTCGCCTGAATAATGGAGAATTTATGAGCCAACTATTTGTCCGAACCGGAATCACATTCGACTCGAGCCAACAGGCGCTGGCGCACATTGGCAAAGAGATGCTGGCGAAAGGCGTGGTACATGATAGTTATCCGCAGGCGCTGGTGGAACGTGAAGCGTCTTTTCCTACCGGCATTGCGCTGGAGCGTCACGCCGTCGCTATCCCTCATTGCGAGGCGGTTCATGCGAAATCACCCGCTATCTATCTGATTCGTCCAGATAAGCCGGTCATGTTTCAACAGGCGGATGATGACGAAGAGATTGCCGTTTCGTTAATCATCGCCTTAATCGTTGAAAACCCGGCGGCACAGCTAAAACTTCTGCGCCGCCTGTTTAGTGAGCTACAGAACCCGAGCACCCTCGATGCCCTGTTAAGCGCGCCGGATGCCGAACTGGCGATACGCTTTCAGGAAACCATCCTTGAGCCTGAGCAGTGCGTCCAGGTTTGATAATAAATTGATAATAATGAGGAATACCCTATGAAACGTAAAGTAATTGTGGCCTGTGGCGGTGCGGTTGCAACCTCAACGATGGCTGCGGAAGAAATTAAAGAGCTGTGTGATGCCAACCATATTGAGCTCGACTTAGTGCAATGCCGGGTCACCGAAATCGAAACCTATATGGACGGCGCCGATCTTATCTGTACCACTGCCAGGGTCGATCGCGCCTTTGGCGATATTCCCGTCGTTCACGGTATGCCTTTTGTTTCCGGCGTGGGTATTGAAGCATTACAGCAAAAAATTCTGTCCATTCTCATGGGGTAACGTATGTTTAGCGAAATAATGCGTTATATCCTCGACTTAGGCCCAACGGTGATGTTGCCTCTGGTGATCATCGTGTTCTCTAAACTGCTGGGAATGAAGCTTGGGGATTGTTTTAAATCGGGTTTGCATATTGGTATCGGCTTCGTGGGTATTGGTCTGGTCATCGGCCTGATGCTGGATTCTATCGGCCCCGCGGCGAAAGCCATGGCGGAACATTTCCAAATCAATCTCCACGTTATTGACATCGGCTGGCCGGGTTCATCGCCCATGACCTGGGCGTCACAAATCGCGCTGGTCGCGATCCCTGTCGCCATCGGGGTTAACGTCCTGATGCTGGTGACCCGCATGACCCGCGTGGTGAATGTCGATATCTGGAATATCTGGCACATGACCTTTACGGGCGCCATGCTGCATCTGGCGACCGGTTCATACTGGCTGGGGATTCTGGGCGTTGTGGTTCATGCCGCCTTTGTCTACAAACTGGGGGACTGGTTTGCCAAAGATACCCGCGACTATTTTGGCCTCGAGGGGATTGCTATCCCACACGGCTCATCCGCGTACCTGGGCCCCGTGGCGGTGCTCGTTGATACCATTATCGAAAAAATTCCGGGTCTCAATCGTATTCACTTTAGCGCAGACGATGTTCAGAAACGCTTCGGACCGTTTGGCGAGCCGGTGACTGTCGGCTTCGTGATGGGGCTGGTGATTGGTGTACTGGCAGGCTACGACGCCAAAGCCGTTCTGCAACTGGCGGTCAAAACCGCAGCGGTGATGCTGCTTATGCCACGCGTCATTAAACCTATTATGGATGGCCTAACGCCTATCGCGAAACATGCGCGTAAACGTCTACAGGCTAAATTTGGCGGGCAGGAGTTCCTGATAGGCCTTGATCCAGCGCTACTGCTCGGTCATACCTCTGTTGTCTCCGCGAGCCTGATATTCATTCCGCTGACCATCCTGATTGCCGTCTTAGTACCGGGGAACCAGGTGCTGCCGTTCGGCGACCTCGCCACCATCGGTTTCTTTATTGCGATGGCGGTCGCGGTACACCAGGGCAACCTGTTCCGCACGCTGATTTCAGGTGTCATTATCATGGGTATCACCCTGTGGATAGCCACCCAGACGATTGGCCTGCATACCCAACTGGCTGCCAATGCCGGAGCGCTAAAAGCTGGCGGACAAGTCGCCTCGCTGGATCAGGGCGGTTCCCCCATCACCTGGCTGCTGATTCAACTTTTTACCTGGCAGAATATCGTCGGCTTCGCCGTCATTGCCATTATCTATCTGGCCGGTGTACTGCTGACCTGGCGTCGCGCCCGACAATTTGTCGCGGCTGAGAAAGCCACGGCGCTACAGCAAAGTCAAATCGCCTCTTAATTTTAGGGGAGCAATCGCTCCCCTCACCACCTTCCTGGAGAATGTTATGAAATCAGTGGTTATTCACGCTGAGGGAGACGTGCGCGTTGAAGAACGTCCCTTACCACAACTGCAAGCCGAGGACGATGTGTTGGTCAAAGTCGTTAGCTCAGGGCTTTGCGGGTCGGATATCCCGCGTATTTTCGCGCAGGGCGCCCATTATTATCCTATTACGTTAGGTCATGAATTCAGCGGCTACGTTGAATCCTACGGCACAGGCGTAACGGATATGCAGCCCGGCGATGCCGTCGCTTGCGTCCCGCTTCTTCCCTGCTTTCACTGTCCGCAATGCGAACGCGGTTACTTTTCTTTATGCAAACAGTATCAGTTTGTAGGATCGCGCAGCGAAGGCGGTAATGCGGAATATGTGGTGGTCAAACGGGCCAATCTTTTCCGCTTGCCGTCTGATATGCCGATTGAAGATGGCGCGTTTATCGAACCGATTACCGTGGGCTTACACGCCTTTCATCTGGCGCAGGGCTGCGAGGGGAAAAACGTAATTATCGTTGGTGCCGGGACAATTGGCCTGCTGGCCTTACAGTGCGCGCGGGAACTGGGCGCGCGAAGCGTAACGGCGATTGATATCAATCCGCAGAAACTGGAACTGGCGAAAGCGCTCGGCGCAACGCATACCTGTAATAGCCGGGAAATGACCGCCGACGACATCCAGACCGCGTTGTCCGACATTCAGTTTGATCAACTGGTTCTCGAAACGGCAGGAACTCCCCAGACCGTCTCGCTGGCTATCGATATCGCCGGGCCGCGCGCGCAACTGGCGCTGGTGGGGACGTTACATCACGATCTCACCCTGACAACGCGTACATTCGGGCTAATTTTGCGTAAAGAGCTCACGCTCCTCGGCAGTTGGATGAACTACTCCGCACCATGGCCAGGAGAAGAATGGGAAACCGCAGCGCGCCTGTTGGCTGAAAAACGTCTTCAACTGACCCCTCTCATTGCCCATCGCGGCGATGCGGAAAGCTTTGCAGAAGCAGTCAAAGCGCTTAATGGCGCGCCCATGCAGGGCAAAATCCTACTTCAACTTTCCTGATGGTACGAGCCAGCAACCTGCGCTGGCTCACATTTCCTTTCGAAATTTAGCGTTCACCTTTCGCAATCCTTCGTTTAAACTAGTTACAGTTAATTATCAGGCAAATCAATATGAACTCATTTGAGCGAAGAAATAAAATTGTCGACCTGATTAATACGCAAGGCAGCGTGCTGGTGATGGACCTTTCAAATACCTTTGGTATTTCTGAAGTGACTATCCGTGCTGACCTGCGTCTGCTGGAAGAGAAAGGCCTTGTCACCCGTTTTCATGGCGGCGCGGCAAAACCGGGAAGTCATCTGGCGGAAGGCGACAATCAGGAAGTCATTCTGGAAGATCGGTATCAACTCGCCAGCGATCCGAAAAAGCGGATTGCCCAGGCGGCTGCGGCAATGGTTGAAGAAGGAATGACCATCATTCTGGATAGCGGGAGCACAACGTTACTGATTGCGGAAGCGCTCGCGCGAAAAAGCAATATTACGGTGATCACTAACAGCTTGCCTGCCGCTTTTACGCTATCAGAAAATAAAGATCTCACGCTGGTGGTCTGCGGCGGTACGGTACGGCATAAAACCCACTCAATGCACGGCACGATTGCGGAACGATCGCTACACGGCATCAGCGCCGATGTCATGTTTGTCGGGGCGGATGGCATTGATGCGACAAACGGTATTACCACGTTTAACGAAGGTTATTCCATTAGCGGCGTCATGGCGGCGGCGGCACACAAAGTTATCGCGGTACTGGACGCGACCAAATTTAACCGTCGCGGCTTTAACCAGGTATTGCCGATGGACAAGATCGATTGTGTGATAACCGATGACACCATCAGCAAACAGGATAAAGCGGCATTAGCGAAAACAGGCGTGGAATTAATGATCGTCTAAAAAGGAGTCGGTTATGCGTTGCTGATCGCGAGAGTAAGCCCGAAGGAAAGGCCCGGCCCGCTATCACCGCCCAATGCCCCCATCAATTTACCCACATCAATCACCTGATTGAGTATTAACACGATGGCGATAAAAGGCGGTTCCCGGGCGCTCGCTTTTACTCTTCCTGCTGCCCCAGCGCATACTTATACAGCGCATTTTTCTTCACGCCGTGAATTTCTGCTGCTAGCGCCGCCGCTTTTTTCAGCGGCAGTTCTGCCTGTAGCAGCGCCAGCGTGCGCAGCGCGTCGGCGGGCAGGTCGTCTTCTTGCGCTTTATGCCCTTCGACAATCAACACCATCTCGCCTTTACGGCGGTTTTCATCTTCTTTGACCCACGCCAGCAGCTCGCCGACCGGCGCGCCGTGAATGGTTTCCCAGGTTTTGGTCAGCTCACGCGCCAGCACCACGTAGCGGGATTCTCCCAATACCGCTACGATATCTTCCAGGCTATCTAACAGGCGGTGGGTTGACTCATAAAAAATCAGCGTTCGCGGTTCCGTTTCAATGGCTTTTAGCGCATCACGGCGGCCTTTGGATTTCGCCGGTAAAAAGCCTTCATAGCAGAAACGGTCGGATGGCAGGCCAGCGGCGCTCAGGGCGGCAATCGCCGCACACGGCCCCGGTAGCGGCACCACGCGAATCCCCGCTTCGCGACAAGTACGCACCAAGTGGTAGCCCGGATCGTTAATCAGTGGCGTACCGGCGTCGGAAACCAGCGCAATGTTCTGCCCTTCTTTTAGCTTCGCGACCAGCGTTTCCGCTTTTTGTTGTTCGTTATGGTCGTGCAGCGCGAACAATCGGGCATTAATCCCAAAATGTTGCAGCAATAAACCGGTGTGACGAGTATCCTCGGCGGCAATCAGATCTACAGCCTGTAACACCTCCAACGCACGCTGGGTAATATCCGCCAGATTACCGATAGGAGTAGGTACAATAAAGAGTTGGCCCTGAGAATTATCCGCCGATTCGTTTTGTTTCATTGTGTCGTCCGTATTGCCGATTTAATATTGAGCATTGCGTAAAAAAATATCACTGGATACAGTATGGTACCCTCAACATTTTCTCGTTTGAACGCCGCACGCGCGCTGCCTGTCGTCCTGGCTGCGCTACTTTTCGCCGGGTGCGGCACCCAGGCGCCAGATCAAAGCGCAGCCTATATGCAGGGTTCAGCGCAAGCTGACTCCGCCTTTTACCTGCATCAGATGCAGCAAAGCGCAGATGATAGCAAGACCAACTGGCAATTACTCGCCATTCATGCACTGCTGAAAGAAGGAAAAAGCCAGCAGGCCGTCGACCTGTTCAACCAACTCCCGCAAAATCTGAACGATACCCAGCGTCGCGAACAGTCTTTATTAGCGGTAGAAATCAAACTGGCGCAAAAAGATGTCGCAGGCGCGCAGGCCTTGCTGGATAAACTAAAACCCGCCGACTTTGCGCCAAATCAGCAAGCGCGTTACTGGCAGGCGCAGATCGTTGCCAGCCAGGGACGCCCGTCGCTTACCCTGTTGCGGGCGTTAATCGCCCAGGAACCGCTACTGGCGGCGAAAGAGAAACAAAAAAATATCGACGCCACCTGGCAGGCGCTCTCCGCCATGACGCCGGATCAGGCCAGGACGCTGGTTATCAACGCTGATGAAAATGTGCTTCAGGGCTGGCTGGATCTGCAACGCGTCTGGTTTGACAACCGCAACGATCCGGACATGCTGAAAGCCGGGATCGCCGACTGGCAAAAACGCTACCCGCAAAATCCGGGGGCGAAAATGCTGCCGACGCAGCTCGTCAATGTACAACGTTTTAAACCAGCTTCCACCAGCAAAATCGCTCTGCTGCTGCCGCTGAACGGTCAGGCTGCCGTGTTTGGCCGTACCATCCAGCAAGGTTTCGAAGCCGCGAAAAACCTCGGCACCCAGGCGGTAGAGATGCAGCCTGCCGCCGCGCCTGACGCGCCGGTCGAACCTGGCGTGGAGGAGACGCAGCCACAAATGACCAACGGCGTCGCCAGTCCGTCGCAGGCCTCGGTGAGCGATCTGACTGATGACGCTCCATCCCAGTCCGCTACGCCAGTCAGCGCGCCACAAACTCCCCCTGCTACAGCAAGCGCGCCGGCGGATCCCTCCGCTGAATTAAAAATCTACGATACCTCTTCCCAGCCGTTGGATCAGGTGCTTGCTCAGGTTCAGCAAGACGGCGCCAGTATCGTGGTCGGGCCGCTGTTGAAAAACAATGTGGAAGCGCTGATGAAAAGCAACACGCCGCTCAACGTGCTGGCGCTCAACCAGCCGGAAACGGTACGTAGCTTCCCTAATATCTGCTATTTCGCGCTCTCTCCAGAAGATGAAGCCCGTGACGCGGCGCATCATATTTATGACCAGGGCAAGCAGTCGCCGCTGCTGTTGATCCCACGCAGCACGCTTGGCGATCGCGTGGCGAACGCCTTCACCCAGGAGTGGCAAAAACTGGGCGGCGGCATCGTGTTACAGCAAAAATTCGGCTCCGTAGCCGAGCTGAAAATGGGCGTGAACGGCGGCGCGGGTATCGCGTTGACGGGCAGTCCGGTCGCCGCCAGCGTGCCTGCGCAACCGGGCGTCACCATTGGCGGTCTGACCATCCCTGCGCCGCCGACCGACGCGCAAATCACCGGCGGCGGACGCGTAGACGCGGTCTATATTCTGGCTACGCCGGAAGAGATTGGCTTTATCAAACCGATGATCGCCATGCGTAACGGCACCCAGAGCGGCGCGACGCTGTATGCCAGCTCCCGCAGCGCGCAAGGCACCTCCGGCCCCGACTTCCGTCTGGAGATGGAAGGTTTACAATACAGTGAAATTCCTATGCTGGCAGGCGGCAATATGCCGTTGATGCAGCAGGCGCTGAGCGCTGTACATAACGACTATTCTCTGGCGCGGATGTACGCCATGGGCGTGGATGCCTGGACGCTGGCGAACCACTTTTCGCAGATGCGTCAGGTGCAGGGGTTTGAGATCAATGGTAATACCGGCGCATTAACCGCCAGCCCGGATTGTGTGATTAACAGGAAGTTATCATGGCTCAAATACCAGCAAGGGGAGATTGTTCCCGCCAGCTAACGCGTAAACAGGCTGGCGACGCGTGGGAAGCTGCCGCGCGTCGCTGGCTGGAAAGCAAAGGACTGCGGTTTATCGCCGCCAACGTGCGCGAGCGCGGCGGCGAAATCGATCTGATCATGCGCGACGGAAAAACGACGGTTTTTGTTGAGGTCCGCTATCGGCGCTCCGGGCTTTATGGCGGCGCGGCGGCTAGTGTGACCCGCAGCAAGCAACACAAATTATTACATACTGCCCGCTTGTGGCTCGCCCGCCAGAATGGGAGTTTTGATACTGTGGATTGTCGGTTCGATGTGTTAGCCTTCACCGGAAATGAGATTGAGTGGTTTCGGGATGCGTTTAACGACCACTCATAATTGAAGATTTTAAGGATTAGCGTGCTCGAAAGAATCAAAGTTTGCTTTACAGAAAGCATTCAAACTCAAATTGCTGCGGCGGAAGCGCTTCCGGATGCCATTTCCCGCGCCGCCATGACGCTGGTTCATTCCCTGCTTAACGGCAACAAAATCCTCTGTTGTGGAAACGGGACGTCCGCGGCCAACGCACAGCATTTTGCTGCCAGCATGATTAACCGCTTTGAAACGGAGCGACCCAGTTTACCCGCCATTGCACTAAATACCGATAATGTGGTCTTAACTGCGATCGCT
The DNA here is from genome assembly GCF_046550615.1 of Salmonella sp. SAL04214. NCBI lineage: Bacteria > Pseudomonadati > Pseudomonadota > Gammaproteobacteria > Enterobacterales > Enterobacteriaceae > Salmonella > Salmonella sp. SAL04214. The sequence goes on along the minus strand of NZ_JBGDXT010000001.1, from coordinate 129,487 downwards.
AACGATCGCCTGCACGATGAAGTTTATGCAAAACAAGTCCGGGCGCTGGGACATGCAGGCGATGTTTTATTGGCGATCTCTACGCGTGGTAATAGTCGCGATATCGTAAAAGCCGTTGAAGCAGCCGTCACACGTGACATGACCATTGTGGCGCTAACCGGGTATGACGGGGGTGAGCTGGCCGGACTATTAGGGCCGCAGGATGTCGAAATTCGTATCCCTTCACACCACAGCGCGCGCATTCAGGAAATGCATATGCTGACGGTAAACTGCCTGTGCGATTTGATCGATAACACGCTTTTTCCTCACCAGGATGATTAAGGAGTACACATGAAGGCATTTTCGCCGCTCGCAGTCCTTATTTCTGCGTTGCTATTGCAAGGTTGCGTCGCCGCCGCGGTAGTGGGTACGGCAGCCGTCGGCACCAAAGCCGCAACCGACCCGCGTAGCGTGGGCACCCAGGTGGATGACGGAACGCTGGAACTGCGTGTCAGCAGCGCGCTGTCGAAAGATGAGCAAATCAAAAAAGAGACGCGCATCAATGTCACGGCTTATCAGGGCAAAGTTTTGTTAGTGGGGCAGTCGCCAAACAGCGAACTCTCCGCACGCGCGAAACAGATAGCGATGGGCGTTGAAGGCACCACCGAGGTCTATAACGAGATTCGCCAGGGTGAGCCTATCGGCCTGGGGACCGCCTCTAACGATACCTGGATCACTACGAAAGTTCGCTCACAGCTACTGACCAGCGATCAGGTAAAATCGTCAAACGTGAAAGTCACCACCGAAAATGGCGAAGTGTTCCTGCTGGGCCTGGTAACTGAACGTGAAGGTAAAGCGGCAGCGGACATCGCCAGCCGGGTGAGCGGCGTGAAACGCGTGACCACCGCCTTTACGTATATTAAGTAACCGGTGTGCCGGGTGGCGATAAAAATGTGTAAACCGCGTCGCCATCCGGTAAATCATCCGGCTTCGCTACTCCGCTTTTTCCCGCAGTTGCGATGAGGTCAGAATCGTCACGCCTTCTTGTGCTGGCGCCAGCGCTTCCGCCAGCATGGCCCGCGCCACATCCCGCGCATCAATCGATTTCCAGTTTCCTGGCAACAGCCGAAATAGCGGAGCGAAAAGCGTTTCATTCACCCGCCGCGTTGTTCTGTCGCCGAGCAGCATAGAAGGCCGGGCAATCGTCAAACGAGGCCAATTTTGCGCGATTAACGCCTCCTCCATTTCTCCTTTCACCCGATTGTAGAAAAACGGAGAGTGCGCGTTTGCTCCCATTGCGCTGACCACCAACATGTGCTGCGCGCCCAGTCGACGCCCGGTCAGCGCGGTATCAACCACCAGCGTATAATCCGCATGAATAAACGCCGCTTTACTTCCCGCTTCACGCCGGGTCGTGCCCAGGCAGCAAAAAACAATATCTACCGGGTCGGTCACCTGAGCTAACGCGTCGGTAAGCTGCGGATCGTGAGGGTTATAAACGCCGACAATATCCGTCAGCGGGCGACGCGTCGGCGCGGCGATAGCGCTCACCTGCGGCGTGTTGATTAACATTCTCAGCAGATGTCCGCCGACCAGTCCGGTCGCGCCGGTAATCAGTACCTGACTCATCCTCGCTCCTTTACAGATTTGTCCACCTTGCACTCTCGGCCCTATCGACCAGGCTTAATAGTCTACGAGGTAAGTATCCATCATTGTGGAAAATTTGCCTTACCCGACGCCACCACTGCGGAGGAAACGCATGAGTAAGAAAATTGCCGTTTTGATTACCGATGAATTTGAAGATTCAGAATTTACCTCGCCGGCAGCAGAATTCCGTCAGGCCGGCCATGAGGTCATCACCATCGAAAAAGAGGCGGGTAAAACGGTGAAAGGAAAAAAAGGCGAGGCCAGCGTCACCATTGATAAGGCTATTGATGACGTTCGTCCCGACGAGTTCGACGCCTTGCTATTGCCGGGAGGCCATTCGCCGGACTACCTGCGCGGCGACAGCCGTTTCGTGGATTTTACCCGCGATTTCGTTAACAGCGGTAAACCGGTTTTTGCCATTTGCCACGGCCCACAGTTGTTGATCAGCGCCGATGTCATTCGTGGGCGCAAACTCACGGCGGTGAAACCGATTATTATCGATGTGAAGAATGCGGGCGCGGAATTTTACGATCAGGAAGTCGTCGTCGATAAAGATCAGCTGGTGACCAGCCGCACGCCTGACGACCTGCCGGCATTTAACCGCGAGGCGCTACGCCTGCTGGGCGCGTGAGTCGCGTAACCAGTGCAGTTTTTTACCAAACCCCAGCGTGTTGTCGGTGAATTTAATTTCATCCAGCCGAATTTCCCATACCGGCGCTGGCAGCACCCTGGCGACCGGGAAGCGACGAAGGTAAGCTTTACGCGCGGCGTCGCTCTCCTGCCCCTCCAGACGGCGAATTTCCCCTTTAAACTGTACGCCGCGAATGCGCGCCACCGTTTTCGGCTGACCATTGACCGTTCCCGCAACTGGCGCGCACGCGCCAGACATTTGCGCATGGCGGGTTTTATCATCCGTTAACAGATACAGCGCGACGTTTTGCGCATCGAACAAATAAAACGCATTGGCGCACCACAGCTCTCCCTCATGGTGTACGCACCAGGTCACCACGTGTTGTTTCGCCAGCCAACGGCCAATAGCGGTAAGTGTGTCCATCTTTATTCTCGCTTATACTGGGAACCTGAAAATTATCATGCTGATGGCGACAATGACACCCTGGTATCTGTATCTGATTCGTACCGCAGACAATGCGCTTTACACCGGAATAACCACCGATGTGGCGCGTCGTTACAGGCAGCATCAAACGGGAAAAGGCGCAAAAGCATTACGGGGAAAAGGCGAGTTAACGCTGGCGTTTGCGGCGCAGGTCGGCGATCGCTCGCTGGCCCTGCGCATAGAGTATCGCATCAAACAGCTCACAAAGCGCCAGAAAGAGCGCCTTGTGACGGAACGCGAAGCGTTTGAGGCGCTGCTGTCCAGCCTGCAAACGCCGGTGCTTAAAAACGATTGAAGTGGTCGTGATACTCCACCAGCCCCGTCACGCCTTCCAGCGCATCCTCAGCCAAACGGTGTACCTGGAAAGCGCTTTCCGTACCGGGCCAACGGCAGTGAAGATCGTAATGCGCGGCCAGTTCAAAACCGAAGCGGCTATATAACGCCGGATCGCCCAGCGTCACGACCGCCGCGTAGCCGAACTCATTGAGCGAATCCAGCCCTTCATACACTAACTGGCGCGCCAGTCCTTGCCCGCGATACTTTTCATCGACCGCCAGCGGCGCCATGCCGACCCACTGTAAATCTTCGCCCTGCACATCAACCGGGCTAAAGGCGACATAGCCCACCACCTGGCCTTCATCATCCGTGGCCACCAGTCCGAGCGTCAGAAAACCATCTTCACGCAAATCGTGAACCAGCTTCGCTTCCGCATCGCTTTCGAATGAACGGCGTAACAGCGCATCAATACCAGGCGCATCAATGGGAATTTCTACTCGAATTAGCATGGTTCACCTACCGAGGTCTGTTTGGTTTCCGGCGAGTTTTTCATTCCCGCCTCAACAAAATCCGCCAGTTGCAGCAGCATAACGCGTAACGCTTTCGGCATCTGCTCCAGTTCGATGGCGTCCATCAGATTCTTCACATACAACCCTAACTCAGTATCGCCTTCAATGACCAGTCGACGCTGGAAAAAGAGCGTATCCGGATCCTGTTTACGGGCGGCGATCATTAGCAGATCGCTGGCGTCGGCGCTAAAACTGACGTCGGCATCCGCCTGCTGGCTAACGATCAGCTTTTCATTTTCAACTGTGGTATACCATTTTAAGTCGATGTCACGAACATGAATGCTTAACCAACGACCTTCGAGGAATTCCAGCTCTCCATCGGCCAGCGCCTGACGAAACTGCCAGCTCAGAACCTGTTCCAGAACCTGGCGCTTTAGCGCAAAGGGCGTCAGTTTAACCGGTACACTCATCAGAGACGGGCCAGCATGGACTAATCGTGAACGCAGTTTATCTAACACGAGCTTTACTCCCTGTTTCAATAGTCCTGTTATTTTGCCATATCCAATAAATCACATGGCGGCGTAAATCAACAATTGGGTCTGATTTTCTACCCCATTATTGGTGTTACCAATACGCCTTTAACTGCCTTAAATCAAAAATTGTCGCAGCAAGGTTAACTAAAATCCCTGTTCGTTAACAATTTTGCGTCTCAGACGTAACCCTCAGGATAAATTATGGAGCTGCTCTGCCCTGCCGGAAATCTCCCGGCGCTGAAGGCGGCCATCGAAAACGGCGCTGACGCCGTTTATATCGGGTTAAAAGACGATACCAATGCCCGTCATTTTGCCGGCCTTAACTTTACCGAAAAAAAATTGCAGGAAGCGGTGAGTTTTGTTCACCAGCATCGCCGCAAATTACACATCGCCATTAATACTTTTGCGCATCCGGACGGCTATGCCCGCTGGCAGCGCGCCGTGGATATGGCGGCGCAGCTTGGCGCCGACGCGCTGATTCTTGCCGACCTCGCTATGCTGGAATATGCCGCAGAGCGTTACCCACATATTGAGCGCCATGTTTCCGTTCAGGCTTCGGCAACCAACGAAGAGGCGATTCGCTTTTATCACCGCAACTTTGATGTCCACCGTGTAGTACTGCCGCGTGTACTGTCGATTCACCAGGTAAAACAACTGGCCCGCGTCACGCCGGTGCCGCTGGAGGTATTCGCGTTTGGCAGCTTGTGCATTATGGCGGAAGGTCGCTGCTATCTTTCTTCCTACCTGACGGGGGAGTCGCCCAATACCGTCGGCGCCTGCTCTCCCGCCCGCTTTGTCCGTTGGCAGCAAACGCCGCAGGGACTGGAATCGCGCCTGAATGATGTCCTGATTGACCGTTACCAGGATGGCGAAAACGCGGGCTACCCAACGCTGTGCAAAGGCCGCTATTTAGTGGACGGCGAGCGCTATCACGCGCTGGAGGAGCCAACCAGCCTGAACACGCTGGAACTGCTGCCGGAGCTCATGGCGGCGAACATCGCTTCGGTGAAGATCGAAGGCCGCCAGCGCAGCCCGGCCTATGTCAGCCAGGTGGCGAAAGTGTGGCGCCAGGCGATCGATCGCTGCAAAGCCGCCCCGCAAAACTTCGTTCCACAGCGCGACTGGATGGAGACGCTCGGCGCGATGTCCGAAGGCACCCAAACCACGCTTGGCGCATATCACCGTAAATGGCAGTGAGAGGAGCTATGAAATATTCCTTAGGACCGGTGCTTTATTACTGGCCGAAAGAGACGCTGGAAGATTTTTATCAGCAGGCCGCAAAAAGCAGCGCTGATGTCATTTATCTGGGCGAAGCGGTGTGCAGCAAGCGTCGCGCGACCAAAGTCGGCGACTGGCTGGAAATGGCGAAATCCCTCGCCGCCAGCGGTAAGCAGGTGGCGCTCTCCACCCTGGCGCTGGTACAGGCGTCATCTGAATTAAGCGAGCTGAAACGCTATGTGGACAACGGCGATTTTCTGCTGGAAGCCAGCGATCTTGGCGTGGTGAATCTGTGCGCCGAGCGCAAACTGCCGTTTGTCGCTGGCCATGCGCTGAATTGCTACAACGCGGTCACGCTGCGCCGGTTGCTGAAAGAAGGCATGGTACGCTGGTGTATGCCGGTGGAGCTGTCCCGCGACTGGCTGGTGAATTTGCTTAATCAGTGCGACGAACTGGGCATTCGCAATCAGTTTGAAGTGGAAGTGTTGAGCTACGGGCATCTGCCGCTGGCCTACTCCGCTCGCTGCTTTACCGCCCGTTCGGAAGACCGTCCGAAAGATGAGTGCGAAACCTGCTGTATCAAGTATCCAAACGGTCGTGACGTGCTCTCGCAAGAGAATCAGCAGGTGTTTGTGCTTAACGGTATTCAGACCATGAGCGGCTATGTCTATAACCTTGGCAACGAACTGACGTCAATGCAGGGATTGGTCGATATCGTGCGCCTGTCGCCGTTGGGGACGGAGACATTTGCCATGCTTGATGCCTTTCGCGCTAACGAAAACGGCGGCGCGCCATTACCGCTTGCCGCCCATAGCGACTGTAACGGCTACTGGAAGCGGCTGGCCGGGCTGGAGCTACAGGCCTAGCCGGATGGCGGCATCAATACCTTATCCGGCCTACAAATAGCGCTCCCGTAGGCCCGATAAGCGCAGCGCTATCGGGCATTGTTTTTGCCGTCAGTCTCATAAAGCTCACTTTGTTAACAACATTCGCTAATCTTTAATGCAGTATTAAAAGATTAACCGGTAACAAAGTGAGCCGTTATGACTGACAAAACTATTCCGTTCTCGGTGCTGGATCTGGCGCCGATCCCTGAAGGAGCTTCGGCAAAAGAAGCCTTCACGCACTCGCTTGATCTCGCACGGCTGGCTGAAAAGCGCGGTTATCACCGCTACTGGCTGGCAGAACATCACAACATGACCGGTATCGCCAGCGCGGCGACCTCGGTATTGATTGGTTATCTGGCGGCCAATACCACAACATTACATCTTGGCTCCGGCGGCGTGATGCTGCCTAACCATTCACCGCTGGTGATTGCCGAGCAGTTCGGCACGCTGAATACGCTCTACCCGGGACGTATCGACTTAGGGTTGGGACGCGCGCCGGGTAGCGATCAGCCGACGATGCGCGCGCTGCGTCGCCATATGAGCGGCGATATCGATAACTTTCCACGCGATGTCGCAGAGCTGGTGGACTGGTTCGACGCTCGCGACCCTAATCCGCATGTGCGCCCGGTGCCCGGCTACGGCGAGCAGATCCCGGTCTGGCTGTTGGGCTCCAGCCTGTATAGTGCGCAACTGGCGGCCCAGCTTGGCCTGCCGTTCGCCTTTGCTTCGCATTTCGCGCCGGATATGTTGTTCCAGGCGCTGCATCTGTACCGTACCCAGTTCAAACCTTCAGCGCGGCTGGAAAAACCGTACGCGATGGTGTGTATCAATATTATCGCCGCCGACAGCAACCGCGACGCCGAATTCCTGTTTACCTCCATGCAGCAGGCTTTTGTGAAGCTACGCCGTGGGGAAACCGGGCAACTGCCGCCGCCGATTGAGAATATGGAGACCTTCTGGTCGCCATCCGAGCAGTATGGCGTGCAACAGGCGCTGAGCATGTCGCTGGTGGGCGATAAGGCGAAAGTCCGCCACGGGCTGGAATCCATCCTGCGGGAGACCCAGGCGGATGAAATTATGGTAAACGGGCAGATTTTCGATCATCAGGCGCGGCTGCATTCGTTTGATTTGGCGATGGATGTTAAGCAGGAATTGTTGGGGTAGTGCGTTGTTTTGCCCGGTGGCGCTTCGCTTACCGGGCCTACAGCATCAAGTAGGCCGGATAAGGTGCAACCGCCATCCGGCACAATAACGTTACTGGTACACCGGCAGCAAATTAAAGCTCGACAGAATATGGATAACCGCGTTGCCGACACCGAAGACCAGAATCAGTACAATCATCGGCGTGCCGCCCCAGACGCGGAATTTCGGGCTGCCGAAACGTTCGCGAGATTTACGCGCCAACAGCGCAGGCACAATGGCCGCCCAGATAGTTGCAGCTAAACCTGCATAGCCAATGGCGTACAGAAAACCGTTCGGCCACAGCAGACCACCGACAATTGGCGGCACAAACGTCAGCAGCGCCGTTTTAAAACGCCCCATTGCCGAGTCATCAAAGCCAAACAGATCCGCCAGATAGTCAAACAGCCCCAGCGTCACGCCAAGGAAGGAACTGGCGACCGCAAAGTTAGAGAACACCACCAGCAGCAGATCCAGGCTGCGGCTGTTCAGCACGCCGCTCAACGCCTGTACCAGCACATCAATATTGCCGCCTTTCTGCGCAATGCCGATAAATTCCGGACGCGGGATGTTGCCCATCGTCCCCAGCAGCCAGACGGAATAGAGCGCCAGCGCCAGTAACGTCCCATAAATCAGGCATTTCACGATGGTACGCGGATCTTTGCCGTAATATTTCATCAGGCTCGGTACGTTACCGTGATAACCAAAAGAGGCCAGACAAAATGGCAGCGTCATCAGCAGGTACGGCGTATATGACGCGTGGCTTTCAGCCACGTTAAACAACGTGGCAGGCTGAACGTGCCCTAACAGGCTGCCGAAGGTCAGGAAGAAAGTAATCACTTTCGCGCCCAGCACAATCGCCGTCATCCGGCTGACCGCCTTCGTACTCAGCCACACAACAAACGCCACCAGCAGCGCAAAGGCAAAACCTGCCGCTCGCGCCGGAACGTTCAACGACATCTCAGCAAAGGTATGATGCAGAATCGAACCGCTCGCGGAGATATAGGCATAGGTCAGGATGTAAAGCACAAAGGCAATAGAAATGCCGTTGACAACGTTCCAGCCTTTGCCCAGCAGGTCTTTAGTGATGGTGTCAAAACTCGAACCAATGCGATAGTTAAGGTTGGCTTCGAGGATCATCAGCCCGGAGTGCAGCATACAAAACCAGGTAAAGACCAGCGCCGCCATCGACCAGAAGAACCACGCCCCGGACATGACCACCGGCAGGGAGAACATCCCCGCGCCAATGATGGTGCCGCCGATAATCACCACGCCGCCAAGCAGCGAAGGTGACGTTTGGGTGGTGGTAAGTGTTGCCATTCAGCTCTCTCTCCAGTCATTTATAATGTGACTATCTCTCAATACGCTGCACTGTACCAGTACATGAGTACAAAAGAAATAAAAAAAGCCCCGATTGTGACGATCGGGGCTGTATATTTTACTTTACGCTGTGAATGCGCAGGTCAGCGTGAGTTACGCATCACCGCCGAAACGACGGCGACCGGTAGAGTCATCACGACGCGGACCACGGCTTTCACGACGCTCGCCGCTGAAGCGACGACCATCACCACGACCACCTTCACGACGTTCGCCGCTGAAATTACGACCGCCTTCACGACGTTCGCCACTGAAGCTACGACCACCGCCGCGACGTTCGCCGCCCGCGTGCGGAACCGCATCACCCAACAGCTGCATATTCATCGGCTTGTTCAGAATGCGGGTACGCGTGAAGTGCTGGAGCACTTCGCCCGGCATACCTTTCGGCAGCTCGATGGTGGAGTGAGACGCGAACAGCTTAATGTTACCAATGTAACGGCTGCTGATGTCGCCTTCGTTAGCGATAGCGCCCACGATATGACGAACTTCAACGCCGTCATCACGGCCCACTTCAATGCGGTATAACTGCATATCGCCAACGTCACGACGTTCACGACGCGGACGATCTTCACGGTCGCCACGCGGGCCACGGTCATTACGATCGCGCGGACCACGGTCGTCACGGTCACGGAATTCACGCTTGGGACGCATCGGCGCATCCGGCGGCAGAATCAGCGGACGCTCGCCCTGCGCCATTTTCAGCAGTGCGGCGGCCAGCGTTTCGAGATCCAGCTCTTCACCTTCAGCAGACGGCTGGATTTTCGCCAGCAGCGCACGGTACTGATCCAGATCGCTGCTTTCCAGTTGCTGTTGAACTTTCGCGGCGAATTTTTCCAGACGGCGTTTACCCAGCAGTTCTGCGTTCGGCAGTTCCACTTCCGGAATGGTCAGCTTCATGGTGCGTTCGATGTTGCGCAGCAGACGACGCTCGCGGTTCTCAACGAACAGCAGCGCGCGACCGGCGCGACCCGCACGGCCGGTACGACCGATACGGTGAACGTAGGACTCGGAGTCCATCGGGATATCGTAGTTCACCACCAGGCTGATACGTTCAACGTCCAGACCACGTGCCGCAACGTCGGTGGCGATCAGGATGTCCAGACGACCATCTTTCAGGCGTTCCAGAGTCTGCTCACGCAGCGCCTGGTTCATATCGCCATTCAACGCGGCGCTGTTGTAGCCGCTACGTTCCAGCGCTTCTGCTACTTCCAGGGTCGCGTTTTTGGTACGTACGAAGATAATCGCCGCATCAAAGTCTTCCGCTTCCAGGAAACGCACCAGCGCTTCGTTTTTACGCATACCCCAGACAGTCCAGTAGCTCTGGCTGATGTCAGGACGGGTAGTCACGCTGGACTGAATGCGCACTTCCTGCGGCTCTTTCATAAAGCGGCGGGTAATGCGACGAATCGCTTCCGGCATAGTGGCGGAGAACAGAGCGGTCTGATGACCTTCCGGGATCTGCGCCATAATAGTTTCAACGTCTTCGATGAAGCCCATACGCAGCATTTCGTCGGCTTCATCCAGCACCAGACCACTCAGTTTAGAGAGGTCGAGGGTGCCGCGTTTTAAGTGATCAAGCAGACGTCCCGGCGTACCGACAACGATCTGCGGCCCCTGACGCAGGGCGCGTAACTGCACGTCATAACGCTGACCGCCGTACAGGGCAACCACGTTTACGCCGCGCATGTGTTTAGAGAAATCCGTCATGGCTTCGGCAACCTGTACCGCCAGTTCGCGGGTTGGCGCCAGCACCAGAATCTGAGGTGCCTTCAGCTCAGGATCAAGATTGTTGAGCAGCGGTAAAGAGAACGCTGCGGTTTTGCCGCTACCGGTCTGGGCCATGCCCAGCACGTCGCGACCGCCCAGCAGATGCGGAATGCACTCTGCCTGGATTGGAGATGGTTTTTCGTAACCCAGATCGGTAAGGGCTTCAAGGATAGGAGCCTTCAGCCCCAGATCTGCAAAAGTGGTTTCGAATTCAGCCATGTAGTACGTGTGCCTCAAAATTAATGGCGGCCAGTCTACATAACTCATCATGAAATTGATCTGCAATTTTCATTGAAAAGTGTGAACCGGCTCAAAGTAGGTGTATTAACGAACAACAACGCCCTCACCCGCGAAGGTGATGGCAATCAAAAAGATTACGGGCTGATATGTTCGTCAGCTATTGCTGGTCCGATTCTGCCAGGTCATCTTGGTCCTGGCCCAGGAGCGATAATTCCAACAATGCGTATCGGTGCTCAACAAAGTTATGAACGTTGTTGGCCACCGCCAGTTTGAACAGAGCCGTGGCGCTGTCCAAATCCCCCAGACTTAGGTAATACTTACCTAAATAGAAGTTGGTTTCACTGAGATGCTCAGCGAGCGAGGTGTTATCCGTTGCGTCCGCCTTGAGCCTTTCCATCAGCGTTGCTTCGCTAATGTCGCCCAGGTAGAACTCGACAATGTTCCATCCCCATTGCTCTTTATCCGATTTTTCGAAGCGTGCTTTTAACGCTTCTTTCGCCTGCTTCTCATTAAGCTTCTGCTCAACAAGATACAGCCACAGGCTGCGGTAAGGATCATTGGGATCGTCTTGATAAAACGCCAGCAGATCATCTTGCGCTAACTTATCACGGCCGCCGTAATACAATGCGATACCGCGGTTTAAGTGCGCGTAGTTGTAAGTTGGATCAAGCTCTAGTACAGAATCAAACGCTTCATAGGCAGCATCAAAATTGCCTGCCTGCGTTAAATAAATGCCTAAGTAATTGAATACTTCAGGCATATCCGGTCTGATTGCCAGCGCTTGTGAAAAATCATTTCGCGCTAATGCCCTCAAACCAAGACTATCATACAACACTCCGCGCTCATATAAAAGCTGTGCGCGTTCGTCATCGGTTAAAGCCCGACTGGCAAGAATCTGTTCCATACGCGCCAGAATCACTTCCTGCTGTAAAGTCGGTTGCAATGGTACTGCGAGGACTTCACTTTTACGCCAGGCGGAATTACTGCATCCTGCAAGCGTAAGTGCTGTCGCAACGAAACACCAGCGCAAAAAAGGCTTCATTTCCCACTCCCGAAGACAACGATTGAATGAACGTCCTGTTCCCCGGTGGCTCAACAAGGCGTCCAGCCAGGTCTAAAGCCCTCCGCACTGCGGAGGGCAAAAGGCTACCTTACTCGGCCTGTTCGCTCGCCGGAGCTTCCGGCGCAGCCGCAGGTTGAGACTGCTCGGTTGCTTCTTTAATGCTCAGACGTACACGGCCCTGGCGGTCAACCTCCAGAACCTTAACCGGGACTTCCTGACCCATCTGCAGATAGTCGGTCACTTTCTCTACACGCTTATCCGCGATTTGAGAGATGTGAACCAGACCTTCTTTACCGCCGCCGATGGCAACAAACGCGCCAAAGTCAACGATACGGGTCACTTTACCATTGTAGATACGGCCGACTTCGATCTCTGCGGTGATCTCTTCGATACGACGGATAGCGTATTTCGCTTTTTCACCGTCGGTCGCCGCGATCTTCACAGTACCGTCATCTTCAATTTCGATGGTGGTGCCGGTCTCTTCAGTCAGCGCGCGGATCACAGAACCGCCTTTACCGATCACGTCTTTGATCTTGTCCGTGCTGATCTTGATGGTATGGATACGCGGCGCAAATTCAGAGATATCGCCGCGCGGCGCGTTGATCGCCTGTTCCATCACGCCCAGGATGTGCAGACGCGCACCTTTCGCCTGGTTCAGCGCAACCTGCATAATTTCTTTGGTGATACCTTCAATTTTGATATCCATCTGCAATGCAGAGATACCGTCGCGGGAACCCGCCACTTTGAAGTCCATATCGCCCAGGTGATCTTCGTCGCCCAGAATGTCAGACAGAACAACGTAGTTGTCGCCTTCTTTCACCAGACCCATAGCGATACCTGCTACGGCGGCTTTAATTGGCACGCCAGCGTCCATCAGCGCCAGAGAAGCGCCGCACACGGAAGCCATAGAAGAAGAACCGTTGGATTCGGTGATTTCAGACACCACGCGAACGGTGTACGGGAATTTATCCATGTCCGGCATCACTGCCAGCACGCCGCGCTTCGCCAGACGACCGTGACCAATTTCACGACGCTTCGGAGAACCGACCATGCCGGTTTCGCCTACGGAGTACGGAGGGAAGTTGTAGTGGAACAGGAAGCTGTCAGTGCGCTCGCCCATCAGTTCATCAAGCACCTGCGCGTCACGGGCAGTACCCAGAGTCGCGGTAACCAGCGCCTGCGTTTCACCACGGGTAAACAGAGCGGAACCGTGAGTACGCGGCAGTACGCCAGTGCGCACGTCCAGACCACGGATCATGTCTTTTTCACGGCCATCAATACGCGGCTCGCCTGCCAGTACGCGGCTACGCACCACGTTTTTCTCGATGGCGTGCAGAATTTCGCCCAGCTCGTTAGCATCCAGAGTTTCATCTTCTGCAATAAGCTGCTCGATGGTTTCGGATTTGATTACGTCAACCTGAGCATAGCGTTCTTGTTTATCGGTGATGCGGTACGCGTCGCTCAGACGAGATTCAGCAAGCGCAGCAACACGCGCGTTCAACGCGTCGTTGACGGCTTCCGGCTGCCAGTCCCAACGCGGTTTACCGGCTTCTTTCACCAGATCGTTGATCGCCTGGATAACAACCTGCTGCTGCTCGTGACCGAATACCACCGCGCCCAGCATAGTGTCTTCGCTCAGCAGTTCAGCTTCGGATTCCACCATCAGCACAGCCGCTTCGGTACCGGCAACCACCAGGTCCAGCTTGCTTTCTTTCAGTTCGTCCTGGGTCGGGTTCAGCACGTACTGGTCATTGATGTAACCTACGCGCGCCGCGCCGATTGGGCCGTTGAACGGAATGCCGGACAGGGACAGCGCAGCGGATGCGCCGATCATGGCAACGATGTCTGGGTTAACCTGCGGGTTAACGGAAACGACGGTCGCAATAACCTGCACTTCGTTAACGAAGCCTTCCGGGAACAGCGGACGAACCGGGCGGTCAATCAGACGCGCGATCAGGGTTTCGCCTTCGCTTGGACGGCCTTCACGACGGAAGAAGCTGCCCGGGATACGACCAGCAGCGTAGGTACGCTCCTGATAGTTAACGGTCAGTGGGAAGAAGTCCTGGCCTGGCTTGGCTTTTTTCTGGCCGACAACGGTAACGAATACGGCGGTGTCATCCATGCTTACCATAACAGCGGCAGTGGCCTGACGCGCCATCATGCCAGTTTCCAGCGTAACGGTATGCTGACCGTACTGGAATTTACGAACGATCGGATTAAGCAAAATAATATCCTTTCCAATTTTTGACGGCATAATACGCGCCGTCGTTAATACCCGATCTTCTGCGCATCCTCGCGACTAATGACAACCCTAACCCTGATATGGGTAAAGCCTCTCATTAGCCGCGCGAACCTCTGCAACGGAAGATCATTCATAGCAACAATACATTAGTTTCCAGCGAATTGCTGCCATCTGCTGGAAAAAAGGGGCCATGAAGGCCCCCTCTTTCTGAAACTCGAAAGAATTAGCGACGCAGACCCAGACGCTCAATCAGCGCGGTGTAGCGTGCAACATCTTTACGTTTCAGGTAGTCGAGCAGTTTACGACGCTGAGAAACCATACGCAGCAGACCACGACGGCTGTGGTGATCTTTTTTATGCTCTGCAAAGTGACCCTGCAGGTGGTTAATCTGTGCAGTCAACAGAGCAACCTGAACATCGGTAGAACCGGTGTCGTTTGCGTCACGACCGAACTCAGAAACGATTTTAGCTGTAGCTTCAGTACTTAGAGACATTTTAAAACTCCAAAGTATTTAAGAATGAGAGGACGCCGATCTCTAATTCAGCGATCCCAGTGTACGCCGCGTAAACTGTTAAATAATTTACGCGACGTTAAGCGGCGGTATTCTACTCGCAGCGCTCTCTTATCGCAAGACGAAGCGACATTACGCTGGGTACTCTACTACCAGCCGACGAGGCGCGACACGGCCTTCGTCGTCAATTTCGCCCATACCGATAAATTTATCGTCTTCACCTTCCGTCACACGAACCAGTCCCTTCAACGGCGCGCCCGTGGTACGAACCGGGTTGCCATTTTTGAAGTATACCGAAGATGTTAACGGCAGATTAACAACAGGATAGTCCGAAGCTGGACTGTCCATTGGCATCAATAATGGATCGAGCAACTGCGCCGCCGGAACGCCCTGCTGCTCCGCCTGTGCTACCAGCTCGCGCAAGTGCTCCAGCGTCACCATACGATCCACCGGATACTTGCTGACCGTCAGACGACGCAGGTAGGTTACGTGCGCGCCACAGCCCAGTTTCTCACCTAAATCATCAATAATGGTACGAATATAGGTGCCTTTGGAGCAATGAACTTCCAGCTCCAGCTCGTTACCTTCATGGCGAATAAACAGCAGCTCATAGACGGTAATCGGGCGGGCTTCGCGCGGCACTTCGATACCCTGGCGGGCATATTCGTACAGCTTCTTGCCCTGATACTTCAGCGCCGAATACATCGAGGGAATCTGTTCGATATCCCCACGAAAGGTCTCCAGCGCGCTCGCAAGCTGCTCAGCGCTGAAAGTCACCGGACGCTCCTGCACGATTTGACCATCGGCGTCAGAGGTATCCGTGCGCTGCCCCAGACGGGCAATAACACGATAGCGTTTGTCAGAATCCAGCAGGTACTGCGAAAATTTTGTCGCTTCGCCGAGGCAAATCGGCAACATGCCGGTCGCCAGCGGGTCCAGCGCGCCGGTATGCCCGGCGCGGTTAGCATTGTAGATGCGCTTAACTTTCTGCAGCACGTCATTGCTGGACATACCCTGCGGCTTATCCAGCAGCAGCACGCCGTGAATGTCGCGGCCACGACGACGAGGACGACTCATCAGTCCTCCTTGCTGTCGTCCGGGTTCACACGACGTTCTTCGTCATGTTTCACCACGTTAGTCACCAGGTTGGACATACGCATCCCTTCCACCAGCGAGTTGTCGTAGAAGAAGGTCAGTTCCGGTACGATGCGCAGACGCATCGCTTTACCCAGCAAGCTGCGGATGAAACCAGACGCTTCCTGCAACGCTTTGATGCCCGCTTTTACTGCGTCTTCATCTTTGTCGTTCAAAAAGGTGACAAACACTTTGGCATAGGCCAGGTCACGGGACATTTCGACACCGGAGACGGTAGTCATCATACCCAGGCGCGGGTCTTTAATTTCGCGCTGCAGGATGATTGCGATCTCTTTTTGCATCTCCTGGGCCACGCGCTGCGGGCGACCAAATTCTTTCGCCATAATAAATTCTCCAGACAAAAAAGGGGCTATCAGCCCCTTTTTGAAATTAATACGGTATTCAGGCTGTAGGCCTGATAAGCGCTAGCGCCATCAGGCATAACATTGCCGGATGGCGGCGTAAACGCCTTATCCGGCCTACACCCAACCAACCTTAAGCGATGGTACGTTGGATCTCGATAATCTCGAACACTTCAATCATATCGCCAACGCGAACGTCGTTGTAGTTCTTCACGCCGATACCACATTCCATGCCGTTACGGACTTCGTTAACGTCATCTTTGAAGCGGCGCAGGGATTCCAGCTCGCCTTCATAGATAACCACGTTGTCGCGCAGAACGCGGATTGGGTTATGGCGTTTAATTGTACCTTCGGTAACCATACAGCCCGCGATCGCGCCGAATTTCGGCGATTTGAACACATCGCGCACTTCAGCCAGACCGATGATCTGCTGTTTCAGTTCCGGAGACAGCATACCGCTCATCGCCGCTTTCACTTCGTCGATCAGGTTATAGATGACGGAGTAGTAACGCAGATCCAGGCTTTCAGATTCGATCACTTTACGCGCAGAGGCATCGGCACGAACGTTGAAGCCCACCAGAATGGCGTTGGACGCCGCAGCCAGGGTCGCGTCGGTTTCGGTGATACCACCTACGCCAGAACCGATGATCTTCACTTTCACTTCGTCGGTAGACAGTTTCAGCAAGGAGTCGGAGATCGCTTCCACAGAACCCTGTACGTCGGCCTTCAGCACGATGTTCACTTCGTGAACTTCGCCTTCGGTCATGTTGGCGAACATGTTCTCGAGTTTAGATTTCTGCTGACGAGCCAGTTTAACTTCACGGAATTTACCCTGACGATACAGAGCAACTTCACGCGCTTTCTTCTCGTCGCGAACCACGGTCACTTCGTCACCCGCAGCCGGAACGCCGGACAGGCCGAGGATTTCCACCGGAATGGACGGACCCGCTTCCAGCACTTCCTGACCCAGTTCGTTACGCATCGCACGCACGCGGCCGTATTCGAAGCCACACAGCACGATATCGCCCTTATGCAGCGTACCTTCACGAACCAGCACGGTAGCCACCGGACCACGACCTTTATCCAGGAAGGATTCGATCACCGCACCGCTCGCCATACCTTTGCGTACCGCTTTCAGTTCCAGAACTTCGGCCTGCAGCAGGATAGCATCCAGCAGTTCGTCAATACCGGTACCTGCTTTCGCAGACACGTGAACGAACTGGCTCTCGCCGCCCCACTCTTCCGGCAGAATGCCGTACTGGGACAGTTCGTTCTTAACGCGATCCGGATCCGCTTCCGGCTTATCGATTTTGTTCACCGCAACCACGACCGGCACACCTGCCGCTTTCGCGTGCTGGATAGCTTCGATAGTCTGCGGCATCACGCCGTCGTCTGCCGCTACCACCAGAACCACGATATCCGTTGCCTGGGCGCCGCGAGCACGCATAGAAGTAAACGCGGCGTGACCCGGGGTGTCCAGGAAGGTGATCATCCCGTTGTCAGTTTCAACGTGGTAAGCACCGATGTGCTGGGTAATGCCGCCCGCTTCGCCAGAGGCTACTTTCGTGGAACGAATGTAGTCCAGCAGAGAGGTTTTACCGTGGTCAACGTGGCCCATGATGGTCA
The DNA here is from genome assembly GCF_046550615.1 of Salmonella sp. SAL04214. Taxonomy (NCBI): domain Bacteria; kingdom Pseudomonadati; phylum Pseudomonadota; class Gammaproteobacteria; order Enterobacterales; family Enterobacteriaceae; genus Salmonella; species Salmonella sp. SAL04214. Next base: position 111,823 of record NZ_JBGDXT010000001.1, on the reverse strand, counting down.
CAACCGGGGCGCGCGGTTCAGCCGCAGCGCCGGTATCACGGTCGCTCATTACCGCTTCTTCCAGTTCGTTTTCACGACGCAGGATAACTTTGTGGCCCATCTCTTCGGCAACCAGCTGTGCGGTTTCCTGGTCGATGACCTGGTTGATGGTGGCCATGGCGCCCAGCTTCATCATCGCTTTGATGACCTGAGAACCTTTCACCGCCATCTTGTTCGCCAGTTCTCCAACGGTGATGGTTTCACCGATCACCACGTCGCGGTTAACGGCCTGAGCGGGCTTCTGGAAGCCTTGCTGTAAAGAAGACCCTTTACGCTTGCCGCCTTTACCGCCGCGAACCGCAGCACGCGCTTCTTCGCGATCGGCTTTGGATTCGGCATGTTTGCCTTTTTTCGCCGGACGCGCCGCTTTTGCATTACGGCCACGACCACGACCGCCTTCTACTTCACGATCGTTTTCGTCTTCGGCCTGGCGCGCGTGCTGAGAAGTAGTGACATGATAGTCACTGGTGTCTTCTACTGGCTCAGGCGTTGCGGTCCATTTGTTTTCTTCCGCCATGCGGCGAGCTTCTTCTGCTACACGACGCGCTTCTTCTTCGAGTTTGCGACGTGCTTCTTCTTCCGCTTTACGCTTCAGCTCTGCAGCTTCATTCTCACGGCGGGCTTTTTCGGCCTGGGCGGTTTTGGTCATATCGTCAGTCTGTTGATTGCTCACTTTGTCTTTTTCCGCAGCTTCACGTTTCGCTTTTTCAGCGGCTTCACGCTTAGCTTGTTCTGCGGCCTCGCGTTCAGCTTTTTGTTGCGCCTCGCGTTTGGCCTGTTCTTCTGCCTCACGACGGGCTTGCTCTTCCGCTTCACGCTGCGCCTGCTCTTCCGCGGCCAGGCGTTCAGCCTCTTGCGGATCGCGTTTCACAAAGGTGCGCTTCTTGCGGACTTCGATTTGTACCGATTTACTTTTTCCACCGGTACCTGGAATGTTCAGGGTGCTGCGCGTCTTACGCTGCAGCGTCAGTTTATCGGGACCAGAAACCGCTTCGCGGTTCAGGTGCGCCAGTAAAGTCTGTTTTTCTTGTGCGGACACAGAGTCGTCAGCAGATTTCCGGATACCTGCATCAGCAAACTGCTGTACCAGGCGATCCACGGAAACCTGTCTCTCTGCGGCCAGCGCTTTTAGGGTTACATCTGTCATGCTGTTCCTTCCTGCTACAGTTTATTACGCTTCGTCGCCGAACCAGCAAATATTACGGGCAGCCATAATCAGCTCACCGGCTTTTTCGTCGGTCAACCCTTCGATATCAGCCAGATCATCAATGCCCTGGTCGGCGAGATCTTCCAGCGTACAAACACCACGAGCCGCCAGTTTGAAAGCCATATCGCGATCTAATCCTTCCAGATTCAGCAGATCGTCAGCCGGTTTGTTATCACCGAGGCTTGCTTCCTGGTCCTGCGCCAGAGTGGCCAGTGCGTTTTTAGCACGCTCGCGCAGTGCTTCAACGGTCGGCTCATCAAGGCCGTCAATTTCCAGCAGTTCTTTCATTGGCACATAGGCCAGTTCTTCGAGCGTGGAGAAACCTTCTTCTACCAGAACGGTCGCGAACTCTTCATCAATATCAAGATATTTAGTAAAGATCTCGATAGCGGCATGTGCTTCAGCCTGATGTTTAGCCTGCAAGTCATCAACGGTCATTACGTTGAGTTCCCAGCCGCTCAATTGCGAAGCCAGGCGGACGTTCTGACCATTACGTCCGATCGCCTGCGCCAGATTACCGGCTTCAACGGCGATATCCATGGTATGTTTATCTTCGTCCACCACGATAGACGCGACGTCTGCCGGCGCCATCGCATTAATGACGAACTGCGCCGGGTTATCATCCCACAGCACGATATCGATACGCTCACCGCCCAGTTCGGTAGAGACCGCCTGAACGCGCGCGCCGCGCATCCCCACGCAAGCGCCGACCGGATCGATACGTTTATCGTTGGTTTTCACTGCGATTTTCGCACGAGAACCCGGATCGCGAGCCGCCGCTTTAATTTCAATCACTTCTTCGCCGATTTCCGGCACTTCAATGCGGAACAGTTCGATCAGCATTTCCGGCTTGGAACGGGTGACGAACAGCTGCGCGCCACGCGCTTCCGGGCGAACAGCATACAGCACGCCGCGAATACGGTCGCCAGGACGGAAGTTTTCGCGCGGCAGCATATCTTCACGCAGAATCACCGCTTCAGCGTTACCGGCCATCCCTTCGGATTTAATTTCCAGAGAGATATTGTCGCGGTTCACTTTCTTCACCACGCCAGTGACGATTTCGCCTTCCTGGTCGCGGAACTGATCGACAACCATCGCGCGTTCAGCTTCACGGACCTTCTGTACGATAACCTGTTTCGCAGTCTGCGTGGTGATACGGTCAAAGGTGACAGATTCAATCTGATCTTCAACATAGTCGCCAACATTCAGGCTTTCGTCTTCAAAACGCGCCGCTTCCAGCGTAATTTCCTTCGTCGGCATGGTCACTTCTTCAACGATCAACCAACGGCGGAAAGTATCAAAATCACCGCTTTTACGATCGATTTCTACACGAACATCGATCTCCTGCTCATATTTTTTCTTTGTTGCTGTCGCCAGCGCACTTTCCAGCGCTTCAAAAATTTTCTCGCGTGGCAGCGCTTTTTCGTTGGAGACGGCTTCAACAACAGCCAAAATTTCTTTGTTCATCGCGGGCTTTTCACCTCATCCAGACTGTTAAAAGTGGGGAACCAGGTTCGCCTTCTGGATATTACTCAGCGCGAACACTTCATCTTTGCCTTCGACTGTGACGGTAATCATTTCACCGTCCACCGCTTTGATAATGCCCTGCCACTTGCGACGGTTCTGTACCGCCATGCGAAGAACCAGCGCAACTTCTTCACCCTGGAAACGCGCATAATGATCGGCAGTGAACATAGGACGGTCGAGACCCGGTGACGAGACTTCAAGGTTGTAAGCCACGGAGATAGGATCTTCAACGTCCAGCACCGCGCTTACCTGGTGGCTCACATCAGCACAATCATCAACATTGATGCCATCTTCACTATCAATATAGATGCGCAGTGTGGATGTGCGACCGCGAATAAATTCGATGCCGACCAGCTCGTAGCCTAAGGCTTCAACTGGCGCTGTAATCATCTCTGTTAATTTTTGCTCTAATGTGGACAAGCCCACCCCCAAGACATAAAAAAAGGGCCTAAAGCCCAGTTATTCTGTAGTCAGATAACAAAAAACCCCGATAAATCGGGGCTTTAGATAACTGAACCCTATAACCGCAACGGCGGTCTGGTGTACCTTCCGAAAGAATTTTTTTCAAATCCAGCTACGAAGGACATAATCTTCACAGTATATTTGAAAAAGAACTCTAAGGGAAAGTGGTTGCGGGGGCCGGATTTGAACCGACGACCTTCGGGTTATGAGCCCGACGAGCTACCAGGCTGCTCCACCCCGCGCCTGAAACGTGGCAAATTCTACTCGTTTTGGGCAAAATTTGCAAATACTGCTGGGATTTGGTACCGAGGACGGGACGTAAAATCTGCGCACAGTATAGTGACCAGGCATGAGTTATGTCAACCCTATTCCCAATATGCAGATGAATGAATATCACTCTTCGTTATACTCATCCCACCTCTCCGGCTTATACATGCATTTCACAACGTTATTTCAGTAAACCTTCACTAAACGCTTCCTGTCTCTGCTAAAAGATGATTAAATGAAAACTCATTTATTTTGCATAAAAATGCACTAAAGCAGAAACCGATCTCATTATCAGTCAATCAAGCAGGGTTCTATTCTATGACGACGATTCTTAAGCATCTTCCAGCAGGTCAACGTATTGGTATCGCTTTTTCCGGCGGTCTGGACACCAGCGCCGCACTGCTGTGGATGCGACAAAAAGGAGCTGTCCCATATGCCTATACTGCGAATCTGGGACAACCGGATGAGGATGACTATGACGCCATTCCTCGTCGCGCAATGGAGTATGGCGCAGAGAATGCTCGCCTGATTGATTGCCGCAAGCAGTTGGTTGCAGAAGGGATCGCAGCGATTCAGTGCGGCGCTTTCCATAATACGACTGGCGGGCTGACCTATTTCAATACCACGCCGCTGGGCCGTGCCGTAACCGGCACGATGCTGGTCGCCGCGATGAAAGAAGACGGCGTGAATATCTGGGGCGACGGCAGCACCTATAAAGGCAACGATATTGAACGTTTCTATCGTTATGGCCTGCTGACCAACGCCGAGCTGCAGATTTACAAGCCGTGGCTCGATACCGACTTTATCGATGAGCTGGGTGGTCGCCATGAGATGTCTGAATTTATGATTGCCTGCGGTTTCGACTATAAAATGTCCGTTGAAAAAGCCTACTCCACCGACTCCAACATGCTCGGCGCCACGCATGAAGCGAAAGATCTGGAGTTTCTTAACTCCAGCGTCAAGATCGTCAACCCGATTATGGGCGTGAAGTTCTGGGACGAGAGCGTGAAGATCCCGGCAGAAGAGGTGACCGTCCGCTTCGAACAGGGTCACCCTGTTGCCCTGAACGGTAAAACCTTCAGCGATGATGTTGAGATGATGCTGGAAGCAAACCGCATCGGCGGCCGTCACGGTCTGGGTATGAGCGACCAAATTGAAAACCGCATCATTGAAGCAAAAAGCCGCGGTATTTATGAAGCCCCCGGAATGGCACTGCTGCACATCGCTTACGAGCGTCTGTTGACCGGTATTCACAACGAAGACACCATTGAGCAATATCACTCTCATGGTCGTCAGCTGGGTAAACTGCTGTATCAGGGCCGCTGGTTCGACTCGCAGGCGCTGATGCTGCGTGACGGCCTGCAACGTTGGGTCGCCAGCCAGATTACCGGTGAAGTGACGTTGGAGCTGCGTCGCGGCAACGACTACTCCATCCTGAACACCGTGTCAGACAACCTGACCTATAAGGCTGAGCGTCTGACCATGGAGAAAGGCGAGTCCGTATTCTCACCGGACGATCGTATTGGCCAGTTGACCATGCGTAATCTGGACATTACCGATACCCGCGAGAAACTGTTCGGCTACGCGAAAGCGGGTCTGTTAACCGCCTCTTCCGCGACCGGTCTGCCGCAGGTTGAGAATCTGGAAAACAAAGGCAAATAAGCCCGCGTCGTTGATGCAACAGGCCGCGAAAGCGGCCTTTTTTATGAACATCACCCCAGGTTGATGCAAATGGCTGATTTGCCGGTTAATCAAACTGGACAACATTTCGCACCCTGTCAAAGCATTGTGCAGCCATGTCTTTTTCAGTCATCATTATATAGTCAACGCCCCCGCCAAAATCCGGCCCAGCGACAGCCAGTAATGCTGTTGTAGAATGAATTTCTTCATCCCAGCTAAAAAGCTGTCGCCATCTTGTATCATTTTGATTCAGTTCATCTTCCACACTACGTTGGAGAGGAATTGTCCACCCTCCCAGAAGATCGCCGGAATAGCAGGCATCAACTCGATACGGGTTATCCTGTTCGTAATCACTTAACGCGTCATACCATGATTCATACGCTTTCTGCTGCGTAACGCTTAACCCCTCGCAGACTGACGGAACACTGATAACGGAAAGAGGTTCCAGGCACTCAACCTGTGTACACAATTGCCATGGTTCACGAAATTCAATCTTATTGTAAAAAGCCAGCAAGTCATCTGGCACAGCTAGCGTGCTTAATGTATCTACCTCAACATCGTGCCAGAAAACAAAGGGCTGCCGATCTTCCCAGGTAACATCGACAAAGAAGCTCAATAACCCCCGCCTGGGAAGCAGTGGATCAAACCCCGGGAGTAACGCCAGGTCACTCAAATTTAGTTGGGCAACAAAAGCAAGCGGAAAATCAACCAACTGATTCTCTATGCGGATGTCAATTTCGGTTAATAACCGTTGCTGCACCAACCGACACCTCTCCTCGTCAAAATCTTCCGCTGGCTGCCCAAGCAGCTTACGCCCTTCATTAAGCAGTTCATAACTCATTTTCATTTCATGAACAAACCTGGCATTTCGCGTTTTTTCAGCTTTCAGCTTTAGTACGCGAGATGTGGCATTAACCGATTTTTTTCGTATAGGCCAGCTTTGTCCTAATGGCCAGTCGGGTAGACCGCCCAACCGCGATGCCCCCACCTTTACTGTTTCCATATCCCGCAGACAACGTTTAAATGCAATAGCAGCACGTGCCTGTTGCACGACTTTCTCCTGAATAGCAGAGCTCAAATTGGATGTGCGCAATTCAGCAATCAATCCAGCACGATCGAAAAATAAACTCATTAATCTCTTCCTTAGATATTCGGCTCAGTGCAAAGGAAGATTAGATAAAACTACTTGAGCAAAAGATATGGAGGGGGATAACAGATACAAGCATTTCAGATTATAGCTGAGCAACTACTGGCTTCAATGAACGAAGATGATCTCGTAATCGGTGGAGTGAACCTGACGCAGGGAGATCACCAGAGAGGACATACATGAGTATGTATGGAGGGCTATCTCAACGTATTGACGGGGCCATGCCAGGGACGCGTGTAAGCGTGCTTCAACCTCCTCTCTGAGAGCAGTTTCAACAGACGAAAAAAAAGACGCTTTTCAGCGTCTTTCTTTCGGAATATTGGTACCGAGGACGGGACTTGAACCCGTAAGCCCTATTGGGCACTACCACCTCAAGGTAGCGTGTCTACCAATTCCACCACCTCGGCACGGATACTGCTATTAGCGTGGGATATCGCTGGTCGGCTGGGCCGGTGCAGCAGGTTGAGTCTGCTCGGTCTTCGCCGGCGCGCTCAGATTTTCCCACTCGCTTCCTTTATTGGTTTTGTTGCTATTGATATTACCCAACACCAGACTGATGATGAAGAACAGCGTCGCCAATACCGCCGTCATTCGGGTCATGAAGTTACCAGAACCACTTGAACCAAATAGCGTAGCGGAAGCGCCTGCTCCGAAGGAGGCTCCCATATCAGCGCCTTTACCTTGCTGCAGCATGATCAGACCTACAAGGCCAATTGCCACAATAAGGAAAACAACTAAAAGAGCTTCGTACATAATCAACCTGTTCCTTGCGGAGTTGCCGCGTACCAATGCTTCTACCAATAAAGCGGGATTTTTACTGTTTCCCACTGAAGCGGGTGTGAATACTAACCAAAGTGAATGACCTTCGCAAGGGCAATTTAAGCGCATTGTATCAACTGCGGAAAAAAACAGCAAAAGCGTTGTTTTTTGCGGGCAGTAAGGCGGCAACCGCCGCCTTTTTAGTCACTTAAACGGCTTTTACCGCATCCGCGATACGATGGGCGAATGCCGTAACCTGCGCTTCATCCTCGCCTTCCACCATCACGCGAATCAGCGGTTCGGTACCGGATTTACGTAGCAGTACCCGCCCACGATTGCCGAGCGTGGCTTCTACGTCCGCCGTTACCGCTTTCACCGCTTCATTTTCCAGCGGATCGCCGCTACCGGCGGTGTAACGCACGTTAACCAGAATCTGCGGGAACATTTTCATACCGCTGCACAGATCGTGCAGACTCATATGATTACGCACCATCGCCGCCAGAACTTGTAGCCCCGCTACAATACCGTCGCCAGTGGTCGTTTTATCCAGCAGAATAACGTGACCAGAGTTTTCCGCGCCGATGCGCCAGCCTTTTTCCTGCAATTTTTCCAGCACGTAGCGGTCGCCCACTTTCGCCCGGGCAAACGGAATGCCAAGCTGCTTGAGCGCCAGCTCCAGCCCCATATTGCTCATCAGCGTCCCCACCGCGCCGCCGCGCAGTTGCCCCTGGCGCAGCCCTTCGCGCGCGATGATATACATGATCTGATCGCCATCGACTTTATTGCCTTCATGGTCAACCATGATGACCCGGTCGCCGTCGCCGTCAAGCGCGATGCCGAGGTCCGCCTTCTCCGCCAACACGCGCGCCTGCAACGCGCGCACGTCGGTCGCGCCCACTTCTTCGTTAATGTTGACGCCGTTTGGCTCACAGCCGATGGCGATAACGGTCGCGCCCAGCTCGCGCAGCACATTCGGCGCGATATGGTAGGTAGCGCCGTTGGCGCAATCCACAACTACTTTCAGGCCGTTGAGGCTCAGTTCATTCGGGAAGGTGCCTTTACAGAACTCAATATAGCGTCCGGCGGCATCGACGATGCGGCTCGCTTTCCCCAGCTCGGCGGAGTCTACGCAGGTGATCTCTTTTTCCATTTCGGCTTCAATGGCTTCTTCCACATCGTCAGGCAGTTTCGTACCGTCGATAGAGAAGAATTTAATGCCGTTATCATAGAACGGGTTATGCGAAGCCGAGATAACGATACCCGCCTCCGCGCGGAAAGTCCGCGTCAGATAGGCGACGGCTGGCGTTGGCATAGGTCCGGTAAACGAGGCCGACAGCCCCGCAGCGGCAAGGCCCGCCTCCAGCGCGGACTCCAGCATATAGCCGGAAATACGCGTATCTTTACCGATAATGATTTTACGCGAGCCATGACGCGCCAGCACTTTTCCGGCAGCCCAACCCAGTTTAAGCACGAAATCAGGTGTAATGGGGGCATTGCCTACACGTCCGCGAATCCCATCGGTACCGAAATATTTACGATTACTCATAGCGTTTGTTTCCCTTTGCAGACAGAGTGGCTTCTACCACCCGCATCGCCTCTACGGTTTCTTTGACGTCATGGACGCGAATGATCTGCGCGCCCTGCATCGCGGCAATTACCGCGCACGCAAGGCTGCCGTTCAGACGGTCTGATGGTCCCACGTTAAGTAACTGACCAACCATCGTTTTACGTGACATGCCCACCAGCAGCGGCAGGTTAAAATGATGAAACTCACCCAGTCGCGCCAGTAAGGTATAATTGTGAGAGAGATTTTTACCGAAACCGAATCCGGGGTCGAGCAACAATTTCTCTTTTGCGATGCCGGCCTTCTCACAACGTGCTATTTGCTCAATAAAGTAGCGATTCACCTCGGCAAAGACATCGTCATATTTCGGCGCCTCCTGCATGGTTTTGGGGTTGCCCTGCATGTGCATAAGACTGACCGGCAAGCCGGTTTCCGCTGCCGCTTCCAACGCGCCGGGCTCGGAGAGCGAACGGACATCATTGATAATATGCGCGCCCGCCCTTGCCGCTTCACGGATCACCTCGGGTTTAGAGGTATCCACAGAAATCCACACTTCAAAACGTTGCGCGATTGCTTCCAGTACCGGAATAACGCGATCCAGCTCTTCTTCCACGCTCACTTCCGCCGCGCCTGGTCGCGTTGATTCCCCCCCCACATCAATAATTGTCGCCCCGGCATTCACCATTAAATTCGCATGTTTCACCGCCTCAATCAGCGTGTTATGCGCGCCGCCGTCGGAGAACGAATCCGGCGTTACGTTCAGGATCCCCATAACATGCGGATGAGTGAGATCGAGCGTGGCGCTCTGAGCGAAGAGTTTCATGGTCAAAATCCCTGTTTTATTTGTGGTGAGTAAAAAAAAGAAAAACCCCGGGGCAAGCCCCAGGGTTTCGGTGAGCGCTAAACATAATGTTGTACAACAAACGCTTATTTGTCGCCCAGTTGCTCTGACATCGTGTTGCCCGGGTTCGGCGTGCGTGGTTCATCAACCGGACGCGGCGCCTGAGGCGTACCATTGCTGTCAGAGTTATTGGTGCCGTTTGGATCTTCCCAGCCCGCAGGCGGACGCACTTCACGACGCGCCATCAGGTCATCAATCTGCGGCGCATCGATGGTTTCATATTTCATCAGCGCATCTTTCATCGCGTGCAGAATATCCATATTGTCAGTCAGGATCTGACGAGCGCGATTGTAGTTACGTTCAATCAGCGCTTTCACTTCCTGGTCGATGATACGCGCAGTTTCATCAGACATATGTTTCGCTTTTGCGACGCTACGGCCGAGGAACACTTCGCCCTCTTCTTCCGCATACAGCAACGGACCAAGTTTCTCCGAGAAGCCCCACTGGGTGACCATGTTACGCGCCAGGTTAGTCGCGACTTTAATGTCGTTCGACGCGCCGGTAGAAACATGCTCAACGCCGTAGATAATCTCTTCCGCCAGACGTCCGCCGTACAGCGTGCTGATTTGGCTTTCCAGCTTCTGACGGCTGGCGCTGATCGCGTCGCCTTCAGGCAGGAAGAAGGTCACGCCCAGCGCACGACCGCGCGGGATAATCGTCACTTTGTGCACCGGATCGTGTTCCGGCACCAGGCGACCGATAATCGCGTGGCCCGCTTCGTGGTACGCGGTCGACTCTTTCTGCGCTTCCGTCATCACCATGGAGCGACGTTCGGCGCCCATCATGATTTTGTCTTTCGCTTTCTCGAACTCAACCATCGACACAACGCGTTTGTTGCCGCGTGCGGCAAACAGCGCCGCTTCGTTGACCAGGTTCGCCAGGTCCGCACCGGAGAAGCCCGGCGTACCGCGCGCAATGATCGCCGCATCAATATCCGTCGCTAACGGTACGCGACGCATATGCACCTTCAAAATCTGCTCACGACCGCGAACATCCGGCAGGCCTACCACCACCTGACGGTCAAAACGGCCTGGACGCAGCAGCGCCGGGTCCAGAACGTCCGGACGGTTAGTTGCGGCGATAACGATGATACCTTCGTTACCTTCGAAGCCGTCCATCTCAACCAGCATCTGGTTCAACGTCTGCTCACGTTCATCGTGACCGCCGCCCAGACCAGCGCCACGCTGGCGACCTACGGCGTCGATTTCATCGATGAAGATAATGCACGGCGCCGCTTTCTTGGCCTGTTCGAACATGTCACGCACACGAGACGCGCCGACACCCACGAACATTTCCACAAAGTCAGAACCGGAAATCGTAAAGAATGGCACCTTCGCTTCACCCGCAATGGCTTTTGCCAGCAGGGTTTTACCGGTACCCGGCGGGCCGACCATCAGGACGCCTTTCGGAATTTTACCGCCCAGCTTCTGGAAACGGCTCGGTTCACGCAGGTATTCAACCAGTTCCGCCACTTCTTCTTTCGCTTCGTCACAACCCGCAACGTCAGCAAACGTGGTTTTGATCTGATCTTCCGTCAGCATACGCGCCTTGCTCTTACCGAACGACATGGCGCCTTTACCACCGCCGCCCTGCATCTGACGCATGAAGAAGATCCAGACGCCGATCAGCAACAGCATCGGGAACCAGGAAATGAAGATAGAAGCCAGCAGGCTTGGCTCTTCAGGTGGTTCGCCAACAACCTTGACGTTTTTAGTCAGCAGGTTATCAAGCAGCTTCGGATCATTAATCGGAATGTAAGTCGTGTAACGGTTACTATCTTTCTTGGTAACGTTGATCTCACGTCCGTTGATACGCGCTTCGCGAACCTGGTCCTGATTGACCTCTTGCAGGAAGGTAGAGTAATCCACCTTACGGCCATTAGACTCGCTGGGCCCAAAGCTCTGGAATACTGACATCAGCACAACGGCAATGACCAGCCAGAGTATTAGGTTTTTCGCCATGTCACTCAAGGGATTAACCTCTTATTACAACTGTGTTAAAAACAGCGTCAGGATACTCTATATCCAGTTTCTTTCAAACCTTACGTCTGAAATCTGCCGGTTATCACTTTCGCCCGGTCGCTACAATGTACACTTCACGCGAACGCGCACGCGAAGAGTCCGGCTTACGAACTTTAACCTTCGTAAACAGGGAGCGAATTTCCCTTAGATACTCATCGAAACCTTCGCCCTGGAACACCTTCACTACAAAACTTCCGCCTGGCGCCAGCACATCGCGGCACATCTCTAACGCCAGCTCCACCAGATACATGGCGCGGGGGATATCCACCGCCGGTGTTCCGCTCATGTTTGGTGCCATATCCGACATGACAACTTGTACTTTACTGTCACCCACGCGTTCCAGTAACGCTTTCATGACAAGTTCATCACGAAAATCGCCCTGAAGAAAGTCCACACCAACGATAGGATCCATAGGTAAAAGATCACAAGCGATGATGCGGCCTTTGCCGCCAATCTGCGTGACCACATACTGTGACCAGCCTCCTGGCGCAGCGCCGAGATCGACTACCGTCATTCCCGGCTTAAAAAGTTTGTCACTTTGCTGTATTTCATCAAGTTTAAACCAGGCACGGGAGCGTAGCCCCTTTTTCTGCGCCTGTTGAACATATTTATCGCTAAAGTGTTCCTGAAGCCAGCGGCTTGAGCTGGCAGAACGCTTTTTACCTGTCATTTAACTTTCCCGTCGGGGCAGTTCATCGTAGCCAATGGCGTAAATTTCTACACGCCTATTTGGCGATATAAGGGAGATGGCGGTAGAATGACCCGTTTTCAATCCCAACGTAAGCAAAAATATACGATGAATCTGAGTACTAAACAAAAACAGCACCTAAAAGGTCTGGCACATCCGCTCAAGCCTGTTGTTATGCTTGGCAATAATGGTTTGACCGAAGGGGTACTGGCCGAGATTGAACAAGCGTTAGAGCACCATGAACTTATCAAGGTGAAAATCGCCTCGGAAGATCGCGAAACAAAAACCTTGATCGTGGACGCTATCGTGCGCGAAACCGGCGCCTGTAACGTACAGGTCATCGGTAAAACGCTGGTGCTGTATCGCCCAACTAAAGAGCGTAAAATCTCGCTGCCGCGTTAAGGATATCCTAAAGTCGAACACAAAATCTGTGTAAAACGAGGGGTTTTCCACGAGCAGGAGAGCAAAATGCCACGCTCTCTCCGTTGATAAAAGGCCGCTATGCGGCCTTTTTCCTTTCTTTACAATACACCAACAATTTGCGTATTGAGTACTGCTTAAAGGTATTCCACTTTAAGCACTTCGTATTCCACATCGCCGCCAGGCGTTTTGATCACCACGACGTCATCCTGCTCTTTGCCGATCAGACCGCGAGCGATTGGCGAGTTTACCGAAATGAGATTTTGCTTAAAATCCGCCTCATCATCGCCAACAATGCGGTAGGTCTGCTCTTCGTCGGTGTCCAGGTTCAGCACCGTGACGGTAGCGCCGAAAATCACGCGACCATTGTTCGGCATTTTAGTGACATCAATCACCTGCGCATTCGACAGTTTTGCTTCGATATCTTTAATGCGCCCTTCGCAGAAACCCTGCTGTTCGCGTGCAGCATGATACTCCGCGTTTTCTTTTAAATCGCCATGTTCGCGCGCTTCGGCGATAGCGGCGATGATTTCAGGACGGCGCACAGATTTCAGAAAATCCAGCTCTTCGCGCAGTTTTTCGGCTCCGCGTAAGGTCATCGGAATAGCTTGCATTTGTTATACCTCTTGAACATTCCTGTAGGGGGCAATGAACTCTACCCCGGCTGCTAAGCCAGCCCCGGCATATGCCATACCAGGGTCAGAAGCAAAAAAACACCAACCCAGGCGCGCAGTCCCAGGTCAGCTACAATTTCCTCTTTGATAACCATTTTACCCTGGAGTTCCCTATGGGTCATCGTTTACTTTTTAGGGCGTTGCGCCGTAGTATGACGGCTTGTTTCCAGGGTGTTAGCGCGAGATTATGCGATTTTCCAGATTTATCATCGGATTGACCACCAGTATAGCGTTCAGCGTTCAGGCCGCGAATATTGACGAATACATCAAACAGCTTCCGGCCGGCGCCAACCTCGCGCTGATGGTGCAAAAGATTGGCGCGCCCGCGCCGGCTATTGATTATCATAGTCAGCAGATGGCGCTTCCCGCCAGTACCCAAAAGGTGATTACCGCGCTGGCGGCGCTGATTCAACTCGGCCCGGATTTCCGTTTTACGACCACGCTGGAGACTAAAGGCAACGTCGATAACGGCATCCTGAAAGGTGACGTAATTGCGCGCTTCGGTGGCGATCCAACGCTAAGACGTCAGGATATTCGCAATATGGTCGCGACGCTGAAAAAGTCAGGCGTCACGCAAATCGACGGTAATGTGCTTATCGACACGTCGATTTTCGCCAGCCACGATAAAGCGCCAGGCTGGCCGTGGAACGACATGACGCAGTGTTTCAGCGCGCCTCCCGCCGCCGCCATTGTTGACCGCAACTGTTTTTCTGTGTCGCTTTATAGCGCGCAAAAACCAAACGATTTAGCCTTTATTCGCGTGGCCTCTTATTATCCGGTAACGATGTTCAGCCAGGTACGGACTCTGCCGCGCGGTTCGGCAGACGCGCAGTATTGCGAGCTGGATGTTGTGCCTGGCGATTTGAACCGTTATACGCTTACCGGCTGTTTACCACAGCGCGCCGACCCGCTGCCGCTGGCCTTTGCTATTCAGGACGGCGCCAGCTACGCGGGCGCGATCCTCAAGCAGGAACTGAAAGAGGCCGGGATAACTTACCGCGGCACGCTGCTGCGCCAGACGCAGGTTAACGAGCCCGGAACGATCGTCGCCAGTAAACAGTCGGCGCCACTGCACGATCTGCTTAAGATTATGCTGAAAAAGTCAGACAACATGATCGCCGATACTGTTTTTCGGATGATTGGTCATGTCAGGTTTAACGTGCCTGGCACCTGGCGGGCGGGATCGGATGCCGTTCGCCAGATCCTGCGCCAACAGGCGGGAATTGATATCGGCAATACCATTATTGCCGACGGTTCCGGTCTTTCTCGCCATAATCTGATCGCTCCCGCCACGATGATGCAGGTGCTGCAATATATCGCCCAACACGATAACGAGCTGAACTTTATCTCTATGCTGCCGCTGGCGGGCTATGATGGTTCATTACAATACCGCGCCGGGCTGCATCAGGCGGGCGTAGACGGTAAGGTTTCAGCGAAAACCGGGTCACTGCAGGGCGTGTATAATCTGGCGGGCTTTATTACCACCGCAAGCGGGCAACGGATGGCATTTGTACAGTATTTGTCCGGCTACGCGGTTCCACCTGCCGATCAGCGTAATCGCCGAATCCCGCTGGTACGCTTCGAGAGTCGGTTGTATAAGGATATTTATCAGAATAACTGAGTGCATTATTGCCGGATGGCGGCGCTAACGCGTCTTATCCGGCCAACAACGAACATAATAAAACGGGCCGCAAATGCGGCCCGTTGGCTTTTATAGGCCGGATAAGCGTAAGCGCCATCCGGCTACGAGATTAACGTTTGTAGATGAACTCGACGCCTTCTTCGTCGTCTTCATCCCAGTCGTCATCCCAGTCATCGTCTGCGTCTTCTTCCACTTCAGCCAACTGCTGGCGATGATAATCGTCCCACATGAACTCGACTTTTTCCGGCTGTTTTGCTTCTTCAGCCTGCGCGATCGGATTCTCGATGATAAAGG
Organism: Salmonella sp. SAL04214; assembly: GCF_046550615.1. NCBI lineage: Bacteria > Pseudomonadati > Pseudomonadota > Gammaproteobacteria > Enterobacterales > Enterobacteriaceae > Salmonella > Salmonella sp. SAL04214. Next base: position 96,531 of record NZ_JBGDXT010000001.1, on the reverse strand, counting down.
TCATCACATCCCAGCAGAGATCTTTCACCCCTAGCTGACTGGCAGCGGAAATCAGATAGTATTTCCCTTCCCAGCCCAACGCTTCGGCGATCGCTTTCGCTTTCTCTTCCGCTTCGGTTTTATCCATCAGATCGATCTTGTTGAACACTAACCAGCGCGGTTTAGCCGCCAGATCCTGGCTGTATTTTTCCAGTTCGCCAATAATGATACGGGCGTTTTCCACCGGATCGGAACCGTCGATCGGATCGATATCAATGAGGTGCAGCAGTACGCGGCAACGTTCGAGGTGCTTCAGGAAGCGAATCCCCAGGCCCGCGCCTTCCGCCGCGCCTTCGATCAACCCCGGAATGTCGGCCACCACAAAACTCTTTTCGCTGTCCATACGTACCACGCCCAGGCTCGGCACCAGCGTGGTAAACGGATAGTCCGCGACTTTCGGTTTTGCTGCCGATACCGCGCGAATGAACGTTGATTTACCGGCGTTTGGCATCCCCAGCATCCCGACATCCGCCAGCAGCATCAGTTCCAGCAGCAGGTCGCGCTTATCGCCCGGCGTACCATTGGTTTTCTGGCGCGGCGTACGGTTAACCGAGGATTTAAAACGGGTATTGCCTAACCCATGCCAGCCGCCCTTCGCGACCAACAGACGCTGACCGTGTTTGGTCATGTCGCCCATCGTTTCACCGGTTCCCTGGTCGATAACGCGCGTACCGACCGGCACTTTGATGGTCACGTCTTTACCGCGTTTACCGGTACAGTCGCGGCTCGCGCCATTCTGACCACGTTCAGCGCGGAACGATTTTTCAAAGCGGTAATCGATCAGCGTATTCAGGTTTTCATCGGCTTCCATCCAGACGTCGCCGCCGTCGCCGCCATCACCGCCGTCCGGGCCGCCTTTCGGGATATATTTTTCGCGGCGGAAGCTCACACAGCCATTACCGCCATCGCCTGCAACGACCAGAATCGATGCTTCATCAACAAACTTCATTTTATTCTCCGTAAATCATTCGCCTGAGCGGGGTTGCGAAACCACCGTTTCATGCTTGCGTAAACCGCCCCAAATACGATGACCAATGGCGGAATACATCGCGCCCGCAACCACGACAAACGCACCGAGATAACCTAAAAGGTTTAACATCGGTCTGGCGAAGAAATCGGGCCAGGCCATAGATAAAAGATCTGAAAACAGCAGGGTAAATAGCGGTGTAAGCGTGATTATCGCGCTCACCTGCGCCGCCTGCCAACGCGCCATCGCTTCCGCCAGGGCGCCATATCCTACCAGCGTATTTAGCCCGCAGAAAATCAAACAGGCGAGCTGCCAGTCGCTCAGTTGCGCTATCACCATCGGTTTTGCCAGCGGCAAGAGCGCTATCGTACATAAAGTGTACAGTAAAAACAGGATCTGCTGCGAGGCCAGACGTCGCAATAATACTTTTTGCGCCACGCCATAGCTCACCCACACCATCGCCGCACCTACGCCAAAAATAACGCCCCAGGTGTAGTCGGTCAGTCGGGTAAAAATCTCGATCAGACTGGTGTTAAAAAACATCACCAGCCCGCTCAATAACATCAGCGCGCCAATCACCTGCGTACCGCGCATCTTTTCTTTCAGAATAAAGACGCTGGCGACCATCATGCCAACCGGCGAGAGCTGGCCGATAACCTGCGACGCGGTTGGGCTTAAATATTGCAGGGAAGAACTGAACAAAATGAAATTACCGAACAGTCCGCAGGTCGCTATCGCCAATAACACCAACCAGCGCGGCTTACGAAAAATACGCAGCGGCGGCAGCTTTCTTTTTACTGCCAGTATCGCCCCGAGGCCAATACTGGCCATTAAGAAGCGGTAGAAGACAATGGTTGAAGGCTCCATCACCTCCAGCACTTGCTTCATTGCTATTGGCAACGCTCCCCAGCACATCGCGGTAGTGAGCGCTAAAAGAATGCCAATGCCTGCCTGCTGCTTCATGCCGTGTTCCCTGCAAAGACCCGTTAACGGCATTCGCACAGCCACACGGGTATATTTTAGTCGGCCATCGAATGTAAAAAGCCCCGCAACAGGTGCGGGGCTTTCATCCGTTACCGGACCACAAAAAACTTACTCAGCAACGATGCTGATGTATTTACGGTTTTTCGGGCCTTTAACTTCGAATTTCACTTTACCGTCTGCTTTAGCAAACAGAGTGTGGTCACGACCGCAACCAACGTTGGTACCAGCGTGGAATTTAGTACCACGTTGACGAACGATGATGCTGCCTGCCAGAACTGCTTCACCGCCAAAGCGTTTTACGCCCAGACGTTTAGCTTCAGAATCGCGACCGTTACGAGTCGAGCCGCCAGCCTTTTTATGTGCCATTTAATCTGCTCCCCTAATCTTAAGCGCTGATGCCGGTAATTTTCACATCAGTGAACCACTGACGATGGCCCTGCTGCTTACGGTAGTGTTTACGGCGACGAAACTTAACGATTTTAACTTTCTCGCCACGACCGTGGGCAACAACTTCAGCTTTGATTACGCCGCCATCAACGAAAGGAACGCCGATTTTGACTTCTTCACCGTTTGCGATCATCAGAACTTCAGCGAACTCGATAGTTTCGCCAGTTGCGATGTCCAGCTTTTCCAGGCGAACGGTCTGACCTTCGCTTACTCGGTGTTGTTTACCACCACTTTGGAAAACCGCGTACATAAAAAACTCCGCTTCCGCGCACACCTTTCAATGATTCAGAGCGCGCTATAAATATTCACAATAGGGCGCGAATATTACGCAAATTGCACGGCTTTGACAAGTGCTACCATCAATACATGAAGAAAAAAAACACAACGCATACGGTAACGTTTATCTGCGGCGTTTTTTCAGTACAATCAGGGTATATTTCTAACCATAAACCCTACGTTACCTCATTCAGACATGGGATAATCGGGGCGATAAGCCCGGCTTTTGCGATGAATTTAGAAAAAATCAACGAGTTAACCGCGCAAGATATGGCGGGTGTCAATGCGACAATCCTTGAACAGCTTAATTCCGACGTTCAACTGATTAATCAGCTAGGATATTACATTATTAGCGGCGGCGGAAAACGCATTCGTCCGATGATTGCCGTTCTTGCCGCGCGCGCGGTGGGTTATCAGGGTAACGCGCACGTGACTATCGCCGCTCTGATCGAGTTTATCCACACGGCGACGCTGCTACATGATGATGTGGTGGATGAATCCGATATGCGTCGCGGCAAAGCGACGGCAAATGCCGCTTTCGGTAATGCCGCCAGCGTGCTGGTCGGCGACTTTATCTATACCCGCGCCTTCCAGATGATGACCAGCCTCGGCTCGTTAAAAGTGCTGGAAGTGATGTCGGAAGCGGTCAACGTGATCGCAGAAGGCGAAGTGCTGCAATTGATGAACGTGAATGACCCGGACATTACCGAAGAAAATTACATGCGGGTGATTTACAGTAAAACGGCCCGTCTGTTCGAAGCTGCCGCCCAGTGCTCCGGTATTCTCGCCGGTTGTACGCCTGAGCAAGAGAAAGGGTTGCAGGACTATGGCCGCTACCTTGGTACGGCTTTCCAGCTCATTGACGATCTGCTGGATTACAGCGCCGACGGCGAGCATCTCGGTAAAAATGTGGGTGATGACCTCAATGAGGGCAAACCCACCTTACCGTTGCTTCACGCCATGCGCCACGGTACGCCAGAACAGTCAGCGATGATCCGTACCGCTATTGAACAAGGTAATGGCCGTCATCTTCTGGAACCGGTTCTGGAAGCGATGACCACCTGCGGCTCGCTGGAATGGACGCGTCAGCGAGCGGAAGAAGAAGCCGACAAAGCGATATCCGCGTTGCAGATATTGCCGGATACCCCATGGCGTGAGGCGCTTATCGGTCTCGCACACATCGCGGTGCAGCGCGATCGTTAATGCCGTTCTCTTATCCCGCGTACTGCGCGGGATATCCCATTAAGTTCTAATAAACTCCAGATACCCTATCGCCTGTTTTTTCACATACTCATTCAGGACTTTCCCTGGCATATTCTGAATATTACCGCCACTTACATGAACTTTTTAGAACATTCCTTCACGAAGCGTTATAGTATCGAACGTCGTCGGGTTGTTAAAACCGTAAGTGATTAACCTAAGGAGTGATGGATGTATGGAAAGCAAGCTTATTGACTGGCATCCGGCCGATATCATTGCCGGACTACGTAAAAAAGGGACTTCAATGGCCGCTGAGTCACGCCGGAATGGATTGAGTTCATCCACGCTGGCCAATGCATTAACGCGCCCGTGGCCGAAAGGAGAGTTGATTATTGCGAAAGCATTGGGAACGGAACCCTGGGTTATTTGGCCATCGCGTTATCACGATCCGCGCACGCATGAGTTTATCGACAGAACGCGGCTTATGAGAGCGCGTAATAAAGACAAACAGAATGTAGAGTAAGTGCCTGTAAAATAACCCCCGCAATCGCGTTCGCGGGGGTTATTCAGCGTACAGAAGATTATTCGCCTTTCACGCGTTCAATATTCGCGCCTAGCGCGCGCAGTTTGTCTTCGATGCGCTCATAACCGCGATCGATGTGATAAATACGATCCACAATCGTCGTGCCTTCCGCAATACAGCCCGCCAGCACCAGGCTCGCAGATGCTCGCAGATCTGTCGCCATGACCTGGGCGCCAGAGAGCGTTTCTACGCCATGGCATATGACGGTATTGCTTTCAATTTCCGCACGCGCGCCCATGCGGCTGAGTTCAGGCACGTGCATAAAACGGTTTTCAAAGACGGTTTCAGTGATAAAGCCCGTCCCTTCCGCCACCAGGTTCAGCAACGTGAACTGCGCCTGCATATCGGTCGGAAATGCCGGATGCGGCGCGGTACGGACATTGACCGCCTTCGGTCGTTTGCCGTGCATGTCCAGACTAATCCAGTCCTCGCCCACTTCGATATCCGCGCCAGCATCGCGCAGTTTCGCCAGTACCGCGTCCAGAGTGTCCGGTTGCGCGTTACGGCAGAGGATTTTGCCGCGAGAGATTGCTGCCGCCACCAGGAAAGTCCCTGTTTCGATACGATCCGGCAGCACACGATAAACGCCGCCGCCCAGACGCTCTACGCCCTCGATCGTAATACGATCGGTGCCCTGCCCGGCGATCTTCGCCCCCAGCGTAACCAGGAAGTTAGCGGTGTCGACAATTTCCGGCTCGCGCGCGGCGTTTTCAATGATGGTCGTCCCTTCCGCCAGCGTGGCGGCGCACATAATGGTGACGGTCGCGCCGACGCTGACCTTATCCATCACGATATGCGCCCCTTTAAGACGCCCTTCTACGGAGGCCTTTACGTAGCCCTCTTCCAGCTTGATGGTCGCACCCAGTTGTTCCAGACCGGTAATATGCAGATCAACCGGACGCGCGCCGATAGTACAGCCCCCCGGCAGAGAGACTTGTCCCTGACCAAAACGGGCAACCAGCGGCCCCAGCGCCCATATCGAGGCGCGCATGGTCTTAACCAGATCATAAGGCGCGCAGAACACGTTCACCTGGCTGGCGTCAATGTGTACCGATCCATTGCGTTCCACTTTCGCGCCTAATTGGCTCAGGAGCTTCATCGACGTATCCACGTCTTTCAGTTTTGGAACGTTTTGGATCTCTACCGGTTCTTCTGCCAGCAGAGCGGCGAACAGGATCGGCAGCGCGGCGTTTTTGGCGCCGGAAATTGTGACTTCGCCCTGGAGCGTCGTTGGCCCCTGTACACGAAATTTATCCATTATTGTATTCTCAGTTAAGCATTCATCTCCGCTACCGGCAGGTTACCCGTAGCTTAAAATCCGTTAAGTTTACGATCGCGCGCCCATTCCGCCGGGGTATATGCTTTGATCGATACGGCATGGATACGGTTGTCCGCAATGTACTCCATTAGCGGCCCATAGACCGTTTGCTGTTTCTTGACCCGGCTCATGCCGTCAAACATCTCGCCCACGGCAATAACCTGAAAGTGACTGCCATCGCCGGAGACGTGGACTTCCTGGAGGGAGAGGGCATTCATCAGCACACTCTGAATTTCATGATTTTCCATGGGTTCTTTATTCGTCAAATAGTGAAAACAGCCCAACATCTTAGAGCAAAGTCGCGCCGTCTTAAATAAGCAAAAGATTACGCTGATAAATCAGCGCGGTAAAAGTGCCGGATGGTGCTGCTAACGCAACTTATCCGGCCTACGGGGATCATGCGAAGTGTAGGCCGGATAAACCATCCGGCATTCATTACATACGGGGAAGTACGTCTTCGGGCAAGTTATATAATTGCGCCAGCGCGTAAACCTTGTCGTTAACGCCAGACAGCGACACGGCATTGCCCTGCTTTTTTGCCTGGTTCACAAGGTGCGCCAGCAGCGCCAGTCCCCCCGTATCCACCCTGGAGATCTGGCTCAGGTCGATACGGGTAACGCCAGTCATCGCTTCTACGCGCGCGTCCCATAGCGGCGCCAACACGTCCTGATCCAGCTCTCCCGCCAGCACCAGAGTGTCCGCCTCACGCGTCCAGGTGAGTTGCGGCGTCATTACTGTTTCTCGTCCAAAGTAATTTTCTGCTGAGAGATAGATTTCAGTTGTGCGGTCAGGCCGTCGATGCCTTTAGTACGCAGCAGATCGCTCCACTCATTTTGCTTGGTGGTGATCATGCTGACGCCTTCCGCAATCATGTCATACGCCTGCCAGTTGCCGGTCTGAGTGTTTTTGCGCCACTGGAAATCCAGGCGTACCGGCGGACGACCGTTGGGATCGATAATCGTTACACGGATAGGCACAATGGTCGCATCGCCCAGCGGTTGCTCAGGCGCTATCTGGTAAGTCTGGCCGTGGTACATCGCCAGCGCCTGACCGTATGCCTGTTTCAGGTATTCGCGAAACGCTGCAAAATAGGCTTCACGCTGCGCCGGGGTCGCCTCTTTGTAGTAGCGGCCCAACACCAGCGCGCCGGCATATTTTACCTGCACGTACGGCAGAAGTTCCTGATCAACAACGTCTCGCAGGTAATCCGGATTGGCACGAATTTTCGGCTGTTCGTTTTTCAGGCGATCAAACGTTTTCTGCGCCGCCTCGTTCATCAGTTTATAAGGATTGCTCTGATCCGCTGCCGTTGCTGCGCTTAATGGCGCAATGACCAGCAGGGCCACCATCATCAGTCGTTTAAACATGCCTCAATTCTCCTGAGATTATTTCGTTTCGCCCGCGGGCGTTGTGGCTTCAGTATGGCCTTCCGTTGCGGCTGGCGCATCGCCAGAATTCTTATTGTCGTCGCCTTTGCTGTTATAAAGGAACTGGCCAATCATATCTTCCAGCACCATTGCAGACTTGGTGTCCTGAATCGTACTCCCATCTTTGAGGATAGACGTTCCCAGCTCAGGATCTTCAAAACCGACGTTTAATGCCAGATATTGCTCCCCCAGCAGCCCGGAAGTACGAATACTCAACGAGCTGGTATCGGGAATATGGTTATAACGCTCTTCGATGTCGAGCGTTACGCGCGGTAGGTATGTTTTCGGATCAAGCGAGATATCTTCAACCCGCCCGACAACCACCCCGCCGATGCGTACCGGGGAACGCACTTTCAGACCGCCGATGTTATCGAAGGTCGCATAAACCTTATAGGTCGGCTCCGTGCGCATAGAGGTCACATTTGCCGCCTTCAGGCAAACAAACAGCGCCGCCAGCAACGCTACCAGCAAAAAAACGCCTACCCAAATTTCATTTTTTTTCGTTTGCATGAACTCAATTCCCAAACATCAGTGCGGTCAGCACAAAATCCAGCCCCAGAACGGCCAACGATGCGTGAACCACGGTACGCGTCGTTGCCCGGCTAATCCCGGCAGAAGTTGGTATTGCGTCATAACCGTTGAATAACGCAATCCATGTTACCGTAATGGCGAACACCACGCTCTTTATCAGACAGTTCACCAGGTCCATACGCCAGTCGACGGCATTCTGCATCGCGGACCAGAAGAACCCGGCGTCGATTCCTTTCCAGCTTACGCCGACCAGCGAGCCGCCCCAGATACCGACCGCCACAAAGATAATGGTCAGTAGCGGCAACGAAATCACGCCCGCCCAAAAGCGCGGCGAAATCACCCGGCGCAATGGATCGACCGCCATCATCTCCATACTGGAGAGCTGCTCCGTCGCCCGCATCAGGCCGATTTCCGCCGTCAACGCCGACCCAGCCCGCCCGGCAAACAGCAACGCCGCGACCACCGGCCCCAGCTCGCGCAGCAGCGAAAGCGCCACTAACATGCCAAGACTGGTCTCCGCGCTGTAAGTGGTCAGAACCAGATAGCCTTGCAGCCCCAGCACCATACCGATGAATACGCCGGAGACAATAATGATAAGCATCGACAAGACGCCCACATTATAAAGCTGGCGCACCAGCAGCGGCGCATGTTTGCGAAACTCCGGCTTACCGATAATCGCATTGAATAACATTAACCCGGCGCGCCCGAACGTCCTGACGGTTTTGATCCCGCTGTGTCCGAGTGCTGCCAGCGCATTTAACAGCATGAGTGGCTTAACTCCCTGTTTCGAGTAAATCAAGGTGATAGTCGCCCGCCGGATAGCGGAACGGAACCGGCCCGTCGGCAATACCGTCAAGGAACTGACGCACGCGCGGGTCCGTATTCTCCTGCAACGCCTGAGCGCTACCGTGAGCGACGATTTTTTTGTCCGCCATGATCCAGGCGTGATCCGCAATACTGAGCACCTCTGGCACATCATGCGAGACCACCACGCAGGTCACGCCCAGCGCGCTGTTCAATTCTGAAATCAGCTTCACCAGAACGCCCATGGTAATCGGGTCCTGGCCGACAAACGGCTCATCGAACATGATGAGATCCGGTTCCAGAGCGATGGCGCGCGCCAACGCGGCGCGGCGCGCCATCCCACCGGAGAGCTCGGAAGGCATCAGTTTTGCCGCGCCGCGCAGCCCGACAGCTTCCAGTTTCATCATCACGACGCTTTTTAGCAGCGGCGCGGGTAAATTGGTGTGCTCCCGTAGCGGATAGGCCACATTGTCAAACACGTTCATGTCGGTAAACAGCGCTCCCGACTGAAACAGCATACTCATACGTTTACGGACGGTGTAGAGCCGCGAACGGGACATGGCCGGCACATTCTCGCCATCAAATAAGATCTCGCCCTTATCCGGCGGGATCTGTCCGCCAATCAGGCGCAACAGCGTGGTTTTACCGATGCCCGACGGCCCCATGATCGCCGTGATCTTCCCGCGCGGCACCGTCAGGGAAATATTATCGAAAATGCAGCGTTCGCCACGGGAAAAGCTGACGTCGCGCATATCGACTAAATTGGCCGCAGACTGACCCATTGATTCATCCTTCGTATTGCCTTGTTGAGGTAACCATGGCGCTGAATTTAACCATGGGTTCGACATAATTACAGAATATTAACTGACAGGGTTAGCGAAAGCTGGCATTCGTTTTACTTTTTAGCCGCATAAAGTCAAAATTAGGACTTCGTTACGGCTTCCAGATATCCCTTCCAGGGGACCGGCGAGTATACCTGAAGAAAGGACTTTAGATGCTTTTAGCGATGGCGCTACTCATAATTGGTTTGCTTCTGGTGGCCTACGGCGCCGATCGTCTGGTGTTTGCGGCCTCTATTTTATGCCGTACATTCGGTATTCCCCCGCTGATCATCGGGATGACGGTCGTGAGTATCGGCACCTCGCTGCCGGAAATTATTGTGTCGGCCGCCGCATCGCTACACGGTCAGCTCGATTTGGCCGTCGGCGCGGCGCTCGGTTCTAACATCACCAATATTTTGCTGATCTTAGGGCTGGCGGCGCTGGTTCGTCCATTTACCGTGCATTCCGATGTTTTACGTCGCGAATTGCCATTAATGTTATTTGTTAGCGTGGTAGCCGGTTCCGTACTGCATGACGGACAGTTAAGCCGCAGTGATGGTATCTTTCTCCTGCTTCTGGCTGTGCTATGGCTGTTATTCATTGTTAAAATCGCGCGTCTGGCCGAACGCCAGGGGAATGACAGCCTCACCCGCGAACAACTGGCGGAGCTGCCGCGCGAAGGCGGGCTCCCCGTCGCGTTCTTATGGCTGGGCATTGCGCTGGTCATCATGCCGATGGCGACGCGCATGGTAATCGATAACGCTACGGTGCTGGCGAACTATTTCGCCATGAGTGAATTAACGCTCGGTCTGACAGTCATCGCCGTCGGCACCAGTCTGCCAGAACTGGCGACGGCGATTGCCGGCGTGCGAAAAGGCGAAAATGATATTGCCGTTGGTAATCTCATTGGCGCCAATATTTTTAATCTCGCCATCGTGCTGGGACTGCCTGCGCTGATCGCGCCGGGGGAGATCAACCCGCTGGCATTTGGGCGTGATTATAGCGTGATGTTGCTGGTTAGCGTGGTTTTCGCTTTACTTTGCTGGCGGCATCCGCGTCAGATTGGTCGGGGCGCAGGTATACTGCTGACCGGCGGGTTTATCGTATGGCTGGCGATGCTCTATTGGCTATCGCCACTTCTTGTTGGATAACTGGAAACGGATTATGTCGCATTTAGCGTTGCAACCGGGGTTTGACTTTCAGCAGGCAGGCAAAGAGGTCCTGGAAATTGAACGTGAAGGCCTGGCGGAGCTTGATCAATATATCAACCAGCATTTCACGCTGGCCTGTGAAAAAATGTTCAACTGCACCGGAAAAGTGGTGGTCATGGGGATGGGGAAATCCGGCCATATCGGACGGAAAATGGCCGCCACGTTCGCCAGTACCGGCACCTCTTCCTTTTTTGTACATCCGGGCGAAGCCGCGCACGGCGATTTGGGGATGGTTACGCCGCAGGATGTGGTTATCGCTATCTCCAACTCCGGCGAATCCAGCGAGATCGCGGCGCTAATACCGGTGCTTAAACGGCTGCACGTACCGTTAATTTGCATTACCGGGCGACCGGAAAGCAGCATGGCGCGTGCGGCAGACGTGCATCTGTGTGTTAAAGTGCCCAAAGAAGCGTGTCCGTTAGGCCTGGCGCCTACCAGTAGTACCACCGCAACGCTGGTGATGGGCGACGCGCTCGCCGTGGCATTGTTAAAAGCGCGCGGCTTTACCGCCGAGGATTTCGCTCTGTCGCATCCTGGCGGCGCGCTGGGACGTAAGCTACTGCTGCGCGTAAGCGATATTATGCATACTGGCGATGAGATCCCGCATGTTAATAAACATGCCACCCTGCGTGATGCGCTGTTAGAAATTACGCGTAAAAATCTCGGTATGACCGTCATTTGCGATGAATCCATGAAGATTGACGGTATCTTCACCGACGGCGATTTACGTCGCGTGTTCGATATGGGCGGCGATATGCGCCAGTTGGGGATCGCCGAGGTGATGACGCCAGGGGGCATTCGCGTGCGTCCCGGTATTCTCGCTGTCGATGCGCTGAATTTAATGCAGTCCCGCCATATCACCTCCGTACTGGTTGCTGATGGCGACCAGTTACTCGGTGTGTTACATATGCATGATCTCCTGCGTGCAGGCGTCGTGTAGAAACTCAAGGATAATTAACGATGAGTAAAGCAGGTGCGTCGCTTGCGACCTGTTATGGCCCCGTCAGCACCCATGTCATGACCAAAGCGGAGAATATCCGCCTGCTCATCCTGGACGTGGATGGCGTATTGTCTGACGGCCTGATTTATATGGGCAATAACGGCGAAGAGCTGAAGGCTTTCAACGTTCGTGACGGCTATGGCATTCGCTGTGCTTTGACCTCCAATATCGAGGTTGCCATTATTACCGGACGAAAGGCTAAACTTGTAGAAGATCGCTGCGCCACGCTGGGGATTGTCCATCTTTATCAGGGACAGTCGAATAAGCTGATCGCCTTTAGCGATCTGCTGGAAAAACTGGCCATTGCGCCGGAAAATGTTGCCTATGTCGGCGATGATCTGATTGACTGGCCAGTGATGGAAAAAGTGGGGTTAAGCGTTGCCGTTGCGGATGCGCATCCGCTGCTGATCCCCCGCGCTGACTATGTGACGCACATTGCCGGCGGGCGCGGCGCGGTACGTGAGGTGTGCGATTTGCTGCTGCTGGCGCAGGGCAAGCTGGATGAGGCCAAAGGGCAATCGATATGAGTAAAACCAGACGTTGGGTTATCATTCTACTGTCGCTGGCCATTCTGGTACTGATTGGTATCAATCTGGCGGATAAAGACGATCCTGCTGCCGTGATGGTCAACAGCAACGATCCCACGTATAAAAGCGAGCATACGGATACCGTCGTGTACAGTCCGGAAGGCGCGTTGAGCTATCGTCTGATCGCGCAGCACGTTGAATATTTTTCCGATCAGGCGGTCTCATGGTTTACGCAACCGGTATTAACCACCTTTGATAAGGATAAAGTGCCGACATGGTCGATCAAGGCCGATAAAGCCAAATTGACTAACGATCGGATGCTCTATCTGTATGGCCATGTTGAAGTCAACGCCCTGGTGCCTGACGCTCAATTACGCAGAATTACCACCGATAACGCGCAGATTAATCTGGTGACGCAGGATGTTACCTCGAACGATCTGGTGACGTTATACGGCACAACATTTAACTCCAGCGGACTGAAAATGCGCGGTAACTTACGCAGCAAGAACGCCGAGCTGATTGAAAAGGTTAGAACCTCTTATGAAATTCAAAACAAACAAACTCAGCCTTAATCTTATGCTTGCCGGCTCGCTGCTGGCCGCCAGCATTCCGGCCTTCGCCGTCACGGGCGATACCGAACAGCCTATTCATATTGACTCGGATCAACAGTCGCTGGATATGCAAGGCAACGTCGTGACCTTTACGGGCAACGTGGTGATGACCCAGGGCACGATTAAGATCAACGCCGATAAAGTCGTGGTTACCCGCCCTGGCGGCGAACAGGGGAAAGAGGTGATCGACGGTTACGGCAATCCGGCCACCTTCTACCAGATGCAGGACAACGGTAAGCCGGTGAAAGGCCACGCTTCCCATATGCATTACGAGCTGGCGAAAGATTTTGTGGTGCTGACCGGCAACGCTTATCTGGAGCAGCTTGACAGCAACATTACCGGCGACAAAATCACCTACCTGGTGAAAGAGCAGAAAATGCAGGCCTTCAGCGAGAAAGGCAAACGCGTCACCACCGTTCTGGTGCCGTCGCAGTTGCAAGACAAAAACAAAGGCCAGACTCCGGCGCAAAAGAAGAGTAACTAATTCGTTATGGCAACATTAACTGCAAAGAATCTGGCGAAGGCATATAAAGGCCGTCGCGTAGTGGAAGATGTCAGTCTGACCGTTAACTCCGGGGAGATTGTCGGGCTGCTCGGTCCAAACGGCGCGGGTAAAACCACCACCTTTTATATGGTCGTCGGTATCGTGCCGCGTGACGCGGGCAATATCATCATTGATGATGAAGATATCAGTCTGCTGCCGCTGCACGCGCGCGCGCGCCGCGGTATCGGCTATTTGCCGCAGGAAGCCTCTATTTTCCGCCGTCTCAGCGTATTTGATAACCTGATGGCGGTACTGCAAATTCGTGACGATTTGACCGCAGAACAGCGAGAAGACCGCGCCAACGAGCTGATGGAAGAGTTTCATATCGAGCATCTGCGCGACAGCATGGGACAGGCGCTGTCCGGTGGTGAACGCCGTCGTGTAGAAATAGCCCGCGCGTTGGCCGCTAATCCCAAATTTATCCTGCTGGATGAACCCTTTGCCGGCGTTGACCCGATTTCCGTTATCGACATCAAACGCATTATCGAGCATCTGCGCGATAGCGGGCTCGGCGTGCTGATCACCGACCATAACGTCCGTGAGACGCTGGCAGTCTGTGAACGCGCCTATATCGTGAGCCAGGGCCACCTTATTGCCCACGGTACGCCGACAGAAATCCTGCAAGACGAACACGTTAAGCGTGTATATCTTGGGGAAGACTTCAGACTCTGATAGGGTAGAGGGCTATGCTGCTCTAGCGGGAGAAAACGACTCTGAATATGAAGCAAGGTTTGCAACTCAGGCTTAGCCAACAACTGGCGATGACGCCTCAGCTACAACAGGCCATCCGTCTGTTGCAGTTGTCTACGCTGGAACTTCAGCAGGAACTCCAGCAAGCGCTGGAAAATAACCCGCTGCTTGAGCAAACCGATCTTCATGACGAAATCGACACTCAGCAACCTCAGGATAACGATCCTCTCGATACCGCCGACGCGCTCGAACAAAAAGAGATGCCGGAAGAGCTGCCGCTTGACGCCAGTTGGGATGAAATTTACACCGCCGGGACGCCGTCCGGCCCCAGCGGCGATTATATCGACGATGAGCTGCCCGTCTATCAGGGCGAAACGACGCAGTCGTTGCAGGATTATCTGATGTGGCAGGTTGAGCTAACGCCCTTCTCGGATACCGATCGCGCTATTGCGACATCCATTGTCGATGCGGTAGATGATACCGGTTATCTCACCGTATCCCTGGACGAAATTCGCGAAAGCATGGGCGATGTAGAGGTGGATCTCGATGAGGTCGAAGCCGTTCTGAAGCGCATTCAGCGTTTTGATCCGGTAGGCGTCGCGGCAAAAGATCTTCGCGACTGTCTGCTGATCCAGCTTTCACAATTCGACAAATCCACGCCGTGGCTGGAAGAGGCGCGGCTCATTATCTGCGATCACCTTGATCTGCTGGCCAACCACGATTTCCGCACGTTGATGCGCGTTACCCGACTAAAAGAAGAGGTGCTGAAAGAGGCGGTAAACCTGATTCAGTCGCTCGATCCCAGACCCGGTCAATCGATCCAGACCGGCGAGCCGGAGTACGTTATCCCGGATGTGCTGGTACGCAAGCATAACGGTCGCTGGACGGTGGAGCTTAATAGCGACAGTATTCCCCGTTTACAGATTAACCAGCACTATGCCGCCATGTGCAATAGCGCGCGCAACGATGCCGACAGCCAGTTCATCCGCAGTAATTTACAGGATGCGAAATGGCTGATAAAAAGCCTTGAAAGCCGTAACGACACGCTGCTGCGCGTCAGTCGCTGCATCGTCGAGCAACAGCAAGCCTTTTTTGAACAGGGCGAAGAATATATGAAACCGATGGTACTGGCGGATATCGCCCAGGCCGTCGAGATGCACGAATCCACTATATCCCGCGTGACCACGCAGAAGTATTTGCACAGCCCGCGCGGTATTTTTGAACTCAAATATTTCTTTTCCAGCCACGTCAATACCGAAGGCGGAGGCGAAGCCTCTTCCACCGCGATTCGCGCGCTGGTGAAGAAGTTAATTGCGGCGGAAAACCCCGCGAAACCACTGAGCGACAGCAAGTTAACCTCTCTGCTGTCAGAACAAGGTATCATGGTGGCGCGCCGCACTGTTGCGAAGTACCGAGAGTCTTTATCCATTCCGCCGTCAAACCAACGCAAACAGCTAGTTTGACCCAACCGATAAGGAAGACACTATGCAGCTCAATATCACCGGACATAATGTCGAAATTACTGAAGCCCTGCGTGAATTTGTGACGACAAAATTCGCCAAACTTGAACAGTATTTTGAGCGGATTAATCAGGTATACGTGGTGTTGAAAGTGGAGAAGGTCACGCACATCTCGGATGCGACGCTACACGTTAACGGCGGCGAAATTCACGCCAGCGCGGAAGGCCAGGATATGTATGCCGCCATTGACGGCTTGATTGATAAACTGGCAAGGCAGTTAACCAGGCATAAAGATAAACTGAAACAACACTAATTGTCCGGGCAGTTAGCCAGTGCAGGACGGCCTGTTGTGTGACACAACGGGCCATTTGTACAGTTAGCGCTCCGAACCTGGCCATCAACCTGACAGGACAGGTTCTTAGGTGAAATTATGATAAATAACGATACGACTCTACAACTGAGCAGTGTACTTAACCAGGAGTGTACGCGTAGCGGCGTTCATTGTCAGAGTAAGAAACGCGCGCTGGAAATCATCAGCGAACTGGCGGCAAAACAGCTCAGTTTACCTCCTCAGGTCGTGTTTGAAGCCATTCTGACACGCGAAAAAATGGGCAGTACCGGTATTGGTAATGGTATCGCCATCCCGCACGGGAAACTGGAAGAAGATACCTTACGCGCCGTCGGCGTGTTCGTTCAGCTCGAAACGCCAATCGCGTTCGACGCCATCGATAACCAGCCGGTCGATCTCCTCTTCGCCCTGCTGGTGCCCGCCGATCAAACTAAAACGCATCTGCACACGCTGTCGCTGGTGGCGAAACGTCTGGCGGATAAAACGATCTGCCGCCGCCTGCGCGCGGCGCTGAATGATGAAGAGCTGTATCAAATCATTACTGACACCGAAGGTGAGCAGAATGAGGCATAACAACTCAATGGCATTTATTTCTGTCGTTGTGAGGAGAAACGGTACATGGTACTGATGATCGTCAGCGGGCGTTCCGGATCAGGTAAATCTGTCGCTCTGCGCGCGCTGGAAGATATGGGATTTTACTGCGTGGATAACCTCCCCGTCGTGCTGTTGCCCGATCTGGCGCGAACGCTGGCCGATCGCCAGATTTCCGCCGCCGTCAGCATTGATGTGCGCAATATGCCTGAATCACCTGAGATTTTTGAACAGGCGATGAATAATCTGCCTGGCGCTTTCTCGCCGCAATTGCTGTTTCTTGATGCCGACCGCAATACCTTGATTCGCCGCTACAGCGACACGCGCCGTTTGCATCCGCTTTCCAGCAAAAATCTTTCTTTAGAGAGTGCGATCGATAAAGAGAGTGACTTGCTGGAGCCGTTACGCTCACGTGCGGATCTGATCGTCGACACTTCAGAAATGTCCGTCCATGAGCTGGCGGAGATGCTGCGTACCCGGCTGTTGGGCAAACGCGAGCGTGAACTGACGATGGTATTTGAGTCCTTCGGCTTTAAACATGGTATCCCGATTGATGCGGACTATGTGTTTGATGTCCGCTTTCTGCCCAACCCGCACTGGGATCCAAAACTGCGCCCCATGACCGGGCTTGATAAGCCGGTAGCCGCGTTTCTTGACCGACACACAGAAGTTCACAATTTTATCTATCAGACTCGCAGCTATCTTGAGCTATGGTTACCGATGCTGGAGACCAACAACCGCAGCTACCTTACCGTCGCTATCGGTTGTACCGGCGGGAAACACCGTTCGGTGTATATTGCAGAACAGCTGGCAGACTACTTCCGCTCGCGCGGTAAAAATGTCCAGTCTCGCCATCGCACGCTGGAAAAACGCAAAACATGACCGTAAAGCAAACTGTTGAAGTCACCAATAAGCTGGGCATGCATGCCCGGCCTGCCATGAAGCTTTTCGAACTGATGCAGGGGTTTGACGCCGAGGTGCTATTACGCAATGACGAAGGCACTGAAGCGGAAGCGAACAGCGTCATCGCTCTGTTAATGCTCGACTCCGCCAAGGGGCGTCAGATCGAAATTGAAGCCACCGGCCCGCAAGAAGTTGAAGCGCTGGCGGCGGTTATCGCGCTGTTCAATTCCGGCTTTGACGAAGACTAAACCTCCCCCTCTATACCCTATTTCCCCCAACGCCGTCCCGGTATTTGATGACAGTCACCCCAAAACCGGGCGTGTTACGCCTGCCTGCCACTTGTCCCGCAGCCCCGCCCTTTCGTAAGATTTGTACATTTCGTGCGCTTTACCTATGCATAAAAACATTAAGAAAACCTTAAAAAATTTCGTTTAGGTTTTGTTTAAGTTCTTTGTCCATACTAAATTTATGTGAATAAATTTTTCCAGGACTTGCCATGATCCTCTTATCGAAACAGACTCCGCTGGGCGCCGGTCGACATCGTAAATGCTATACGCATCCGGATAATGCCCGGCGTTGCATAAAAGTCATTTACAACCGTGACCACGGCGGTGATAAAGAGATTCGGCGTGAACTGAGCTACTATGCGCATCTGTCTCGCTACCTGACAGACTGGAGCGCTATCCCCCGTTATTACGGCACGGTAGAAACCGATTGCGGCACTGGCTATGTCTACGACATGATTACCGATTTCAACGGCGCGCCCTCTATTACCCTGACCGAGTTCGCCGCGCAATGTCGTTATGAAGAGGATGTCGCTGTCCTGCGGCGGCTACTGAAAAAACTGAAACGTTACCTGCTGGATAACCATATTGTGACGATGTCGCTGAAGCCGCAAAACATCCTGTGCCAGCGTATCAGCGAGTCAGAAGTGGTTCCGGTGGTTTGCGACAATCTGGGGGAAAGTACCTTTATCCCGCTGGCAACCTGGTCAACATGGTGCTGTGAACGCAAACTGGAGAGAGTGTGGCAGCGGTTTATCGCCCAGCCTGCGCTGACCGTTGCCCTGGAGAGGGACGCGCAGCCAAAAGACAAGAAACGGCTGGCGCTTACTTCTCACGAAGCTTAATGGCCTGTGCTTATCAGGCCTGGACGACACAGATCGCAGGCCGGATAAGGCGTTCGCGCCGCCAATCGGCAAAATTAATTAAGCTGGTTGCGCGTCATAAAAGATTCCCCGCCCAGTTGGCGCATCTGGCGCATAATCCACGCCTGCCGGCTACGCACATAGCCGGAAGGCGCATTCGCCTTATAGCGTAACGGATTTGGCAATACCGCCGCCAGCAACGCGGCTTCAGACATACTCAAGCGACTGGCGGGTTTATGAAAATACCGTTGTGCCGCAGCCTCCACGCCGAAAATACCATCGCCAAACTCCGCGATATTCAGATAAACCGTGAGAATGCGCTTTTTGCTCCAGACAGTTTCAATACCCAGCGTTAGCCCGGCCTCCAGACCTTTGCGCACCCAACTGCGTCCATCCCATAAAAAGAGATTTTTCGCCGTTTGCTGCGAAAGCGTAGAGGCGCCGCGAATACGGCTCTCATTCCGCTCATTATGCGCCAGCGCTTTTTCAATCGCCGGAACATCAAAGCCCCAGTGCTCAGGGAACTTCTGGTCTTCCGCCGCAATTACCGCCAGCCCCATCCACGGCGAGATATCCGCCATACTGACCCAGTCAGAATGCGCCACATAACCGAACTCTCCGCCGAGCCAGGCGCTAATCTGCCGTTCCGCCATCACCGCCGAAAAAGGCACCGGAACCACGCTAAACAGCGCAATGCCGCCGCCCCAAAAGACGGCGAGCGCAGCAAGGATACGTAAAAGTAGACGGCGCAAAAACCTTAACGGCGCGATGCGTCGTTTGCTCATTCCGCCAGAACCAGCACGCGCGACACTAATTTATCAATGCCGCTTGCCGCCTGGGCGATATCCTGCGCCAGCATATAGGCAGGGGTGGTCACGACCTTGTTATCCTCGTCCACAACGATATCATCAACCGGGCAAGGTACGTGTTCGGCCCCCATCTCTTCAAGTACTTCAGCGGTATCAATATCCGTCCCTATTGTCAGACGTAGCGGGAAGTCAAAGATCTTCGGCAACATTGCGGGCGCGATACAGATGAATCCCAGCGGCTTGCCGGACTGGTGCATGGCCTTCGCCAGCGCGACGACATCGCTATCCACCCGGCATTCGCTCCCCTGGCTGGCGAAATTACTCAGGTTCTTCGCCGCGCCGAAACCACCAGGCACAATGAGCGCATCCAGCTCCTCTGGCTGAGCCTGGGACAGGGGACGAATATCGCCCCGCGTAATACGCGCCGCCTCAATCAGGACGTTACGCGTTTCCGCCATCGCTTCGCCGGTCAGGTGATTAATAACATCCGCTTGTGGTTTATCCGGCGCGAAGCAGATAGCCTGCGCGCCGCTGCGGGCAATGGCCAACAGCGTCAGAACGGCCTCATGAATTTCGGCGCCGTCATAGACGCCGCATCCACTGAGCACTACGCCAATTTTTTTCATGGTGAACATCCTCCTGCAACCGACTCAAGCCCATTAATAATTTTGATTAAAATGCTACGCTTCACACATTTAAATGATTCATGTAACAAATCATTTAGGATTTGCTATCTTAACTGCGTGCGGCCTGAAAACAGGACTGCGCCTTTGACATCATCATAATAAGCACGGCGCAGCCACGATTTCCCTGGTGTTGGCGCAGTATTCGCGCACCCCGGTCAAACCGGGGTCATTTTTTTTCCGCGTTTGCCACCCAGGCTTTCAGCACCGCGACATCGTGCTGCCACTCCTGCTTCATCTCTTCAATCCATTCCGCGACATTATCTTCCCAGGCGGGAAGATCCGGCGACTGGATTTGCTGGCCAAGCTGTTGCAGATGACGCAGCCCTACCGAACCGGCGGCGCCTTTAATCTTATGCCCTTCCTCAACGACGCCTTTTTTGTCACGCGCCGTCAGATTGGACTCCAGCACGCTTAAATAGCCAGGCATCATTTTTTCAAACACCGCGAGACCGTCGGTGATCAATTTAGGCCCAACCAACTCGATGTATTGTTCCAGCATCGGGATATCCAGCAGCGCTTGCGCTTTATCGCTCTCTTCAGGCGTCACGGTACTCTCCTCTTTATCGGTGGCATCCCAGAATTTTTTAATCATCGCGGTTAAGGCCGGCACCGACAGCGGCTTACTCAGCACATCGTCCATACCAGCGTCCAGATACTCTTTTTTATCTTTCAGAACGTTAGCCGTAAGCGCTACCAGCGGCGGTAAATCTTCCCGAGTGTGGCGACGGGTCAGTTCTCTGGCAATATCCAGCCCCGTCATATCCGGTAGCTGAATATCCAGTAAGACCAGGTCGTATTCGCCCGGCGTGAACATCTCCAGCGCCGCCTTGCCGGTCATCGCGACATCCACGCTGTTACCCAGTTTTTCCAGTACCGAACGCGCCACGATTACGTTCAGTTCAATATCTTCGACCAGCAGAACATGCAGCGCGGGCAGGGGCATGTCATCTTCATCAAAGGCGTCCTCCACCTCTTCCGCCACCGCTGGCGCATGAACCGTTAGCGTAAAGGTCGATCCTTTGCCCGGCAGACTGGAAACGGTAATATCGCCGCCCATATTTTTCGCCAGCCGACGGGAGACCGCCAGCCCGATACCGGTCCCCGTTGCCGGTTTGCCGCCGTTACTGTCTTTCACCTGATAATACATGGCGAAAATTTTATCCTGCTCATCCTGCGGAATGCCGATCCCGGAATCTTCCACTTCAAAGTGCAGCATGTCGCCTTCATCATAGCGCGCCCGCACCGTCACCTGGCCCTGCTGAGTAAACTTCACCGCATTGCTGATCAAATTCCATAAAATCTGGCGCAGACGCGTTCCGTCGGTAATGACTTTGTGCGGCAACGGCAGCGTCGGCTCAAGCACAAAACGTAGCCCTTTTTGCTGCGCCTGCAAACCGGAAAGGTTTTCCAGATCGGCCATAAAGCTGGTGAAATCAACCGGTTGGTTATCAAGCTGAACCTTACGCCGCTCCATCTTATCCATGTCAATGATATCATTGAAAATATTGCCTAACGTCACGGCGGAGACATGGATTGTCTTAAGGTATTTTTCCTGTTCGGCGGTGAGATCGGTATCCAGCAGGATGCGGCTTAAACCGACGATGCCGTTAAGCGGGGTGCGCAGCTCATGACTGATGGTAGAGATAAACGTGGTCTTGTCGCGGCTGGCGCGCTCCAGCGCGTCCTGATAACGCTTACGTTCGGTAATATCACGACCAAATCCCATCAGGCCATGACGTTTACCGACACGGTCATAATAAGGCACTTTACGAATTTCAAAGCAGGCCTTTCGTCCGTCCGGATAATCCAGCCACTGTTCGTAGGTCAGGGAGACGTTATGGCGGAATACTTTTTCATCGGTTTCAATGACTTTCTCCGCCGCTTCGGGAGAGTACACATCTTCCGGCTTCAAATGCACCAGCTGTTTTTCGCTCTTGCCGGTTAGCAATTCCATTGCGCGGTTACAGCCGGAAAACTCTTTATCCTCATTACGATAAAAAACCAAATCCGGCGAGGCGTCCAGAAAGGAGCGCAGAAAAGAGGATTGCTGTTCTAGCTGGATTTGCGCCTCTTCACGCTCTTTAATTTCTACTTTTAGCTGTTCAAATGTCTCTTGCAGCTCCGCTTCCGCTTTTTCGCGATCGGCAATTTCCTGATTAAGCTGGGCAATATTGTCCTTCAACTGTACGTTAAGCTTGAGATCGCGCTCGCGCATCTCCTCCAGCTTTTGCACCAGACGCGACAGTCGCTGCCTTGACTCTTCCAGTTGTTCAACAACAACGGATAAGAAATAGACCGCCCAGGGCGTAATTAACAGGCCAAAAAAGATGGAACGAATAACGTCGATACTTTCAACCTGACCATGCAGCACCATGGTCACCGCCATCTGCACGACAATCGCCAGCACCACCAATGCCAACGCCAGGAGCATGGAAAAGCGCACCAGACCCAATTTCATCATCAGGTCGACATAGTATTGCGCCAGCATACGAATTTGCTTCATAGAGGATTCCTTCACCACAACTTCGCACATAATACCCAATTATGGGAACCGCGTTGAATATTGTGCGAAATATGCGTAGCGCCCCTCATCACGCTACGCTACAGGTGGTATCCAGGGACGGGCCAGCGCAGAGCCCTGCACGCCATGCTCATTCAGGTATTTGTCCAGCTCAACCATCCCCGTCCAGCGATTCTCGCACCACAGCGGGGCAAGCAGCGTCGGACGGCGAGCGCTGGCTGAAATTCGGTGATAAATTACCTCCGGCGGCGTATGACGAATCATCTCACCTGCCGTTAGCGTGTAGTCGTCCAGTTCGATGCCGTTCAGCCGCCCCGCTTCCCAGGCTTTGGCCATCGTACTGCCTTTCACAATATGCAGCGGATGCAGTTTAATACCGTCAACGCCCGTCTCCACCACACGCTCCATGGTTTGCAGGCATTCTGCCTGCCCTTCGCCCGGCAGCCCCACAATCAGATGCGCGCACACTTTCAGCCCGCGCTCCCGGGCAATCCGGGTGGTACGCTGATAGCAGGCGAAGTCATGCCCGCGGTTAATTCGGCGCAGGGTTTTATCGTGCGCGGTTTGCAATCCCAGTTCCAGCCACACCTCGTAGCCTTGATCTTTATATTCACACAGTAAATCTACTACTGCCTGCGGGACGCAATCCGGACGCGTACCGACGCATAACCCGACGATACTGGCCTGGCTGACCGCCTGTTGATACATGGAACGCAGCACCTGCACTTCCGCAAAGGTGCTGGTGTAGGCCTGGAAATAGGCCAGATAGCGTTTAGCGCGGTTTACCAGATGCGCCTGATGCGCAAGCTGCTCGGCAATCGAATGATGCTGCTGCGCCTCATCGGCAAAAGAGGCGACATTACAGAAGGTGCAACCGCCACGCCCGATGGTGCCGTCGCGATTAGGGCAGCTAAAACCGCCATGAAGCGTCAGCTTATGAACCTTTTGCCCATACCGACGTAAAAGATCCCCACCAAACATATTGACTAATTTCTGTAACTGCATAATCTGATAGACCGCCTCTTAAAAAGAGGCCAAAGCCTGCCATTTTTAGTCTCCTTTGGCGATGACCTGGATCAATCGTCCCGGAAGGCTTTTACCAATTGCATAATCAAGCAAAATAAACGATATTTCATTCATAATCCCGCTGATGATTTTTCCTGATATTCCCCTCTTTTTTCAGCGTTTGCTGGGTCATCGATAAAAACAGTAGCATTCAATACTGCTCACGCTTAAAACAGCATAAAATGCCAAGATTTTTGAAAAAGCAAGGTCAGATAATGCCTGGCGAGCGGCTCTTATAGTGAGACAGATCACAGGCTTTCTGCCGCTCCGTATTAGCAGCCCTTCTATAAAAACCTTTTAATTTCAACAGATTAAAAAAGTTATCTGTGCTACAGCACACTTTTGCATAAATCAGTTTGCCATTTGACCTGGGTGTGGATTCCCGATAAGTTGGGGATCCGCTGGAAGCTTTCTGGATGAGCCGTCTGCTCATCATATTTATGCAGTAATTGAGATTCCCTCTTAACCGTATTTACCAATGCGCAAAGGACACAAAGAGGGCGAATGCGAGGTAAGCGTATGATGCGCCAGCCCCGTCGCCATGCTCTTGCTGTGCCCGCGCGCCGTCGGTTGGGAGAGCGTCCCGTAGAGCCTGGGGAGGTTCACTGATATGTTGTACGATAAATCCCTTGAGAAGGATAACTGTGGTTTCGGCCTGATCGCCCACATAGAAGGCGAACCTAGCCACAAGGTAGTGCGTACCGCCATACACGCGCTGGCCCGGATGCAGCACCGTGGCGCGATCCTTGCCGACGGTAAAACCGGCGACGGTTGCGGCTTGCTGTTACAAAAACCTGACCGTTTCTTTCGCATCGTGGCCGAAGAGCGCGGCTGGCGCTTAGCCAAAAACTACGCCGTCGGGATGATCTTTTTGAATAAAGATCCTGAACTGGCCGCCACGTCACGCCATATTGTCGAAGAAGAATTACAGCAGGAAACCCTGTCGATTGTCGGCTGGCGCGATGTGCCAACCAATGAAGGCGTGCTCGGTGAAATCGCCCTCTCCTCCCTGCCGCGTATTGAGCAGATTTTTGTCAACGCTCCGGCGGGCTGGCGTCCGCGTGATATGGAGCGCCGTCTGTTTATCGCCCGCCGACGCATTGAAAAACGCCTGCAGGACGACAAAGATTTCTACGTATGCAGCCTGTCGAACCTGGTCAACATTTATAAAGGTCTGTGTATGCCGGCGGATCTGCCGCGCTTCTACCTGGATCTTGCGGATCTGCGTCTGGAATCGGCCATCTGTCTGTTCCACCAGCGCTTTTCTACTAACACCGTGCCGCGTTGGCCGCTGGCGCAGCCGTTCCGCTACCTGGCGCATAACGGCGAGATTAACACCATCACCGGCAACCGCCAGTGGGCGCGCGCCCGTACCTATAAATTCCAGACGCCGCTGATCCCGGATTTACAGTCCGCTGCGCCGTTTGTTAACGAAACCGGTTCGGATTCCAGCTCGCTGGACAACATGCTGGAACTGTTGCTGGCAGGCGGGATGGACATTATCCGCGCCATGCGCCTGTTGGTGCCGCCCGCCTGGCAGAACAACCCGGATATGGACCAGGATCTGCGCGCCTTCTTTGACTTTAACTCCATGCATATGGAGCCGTGGGACGGTCCGGCAGGCATCGTGATGTCCGACGGGCGCTTCGCCGCCTGTAACCTTGACCGTAACGGCCTGCGCCCGGCGCGCTATGTCATTACCAAAGATAAGCTGATCACCTGCGCCTCCGAAGTCGGTATCTGGGACTATCAGCCGGATGAAGTGGTCGAGAAAGGCCGCGTCGGCCCAGGCGAGCTGATGGTGATCGACACCCGCGGCGGACGTATTCTGCATTCCGCGGAAACCGATGACGATCTGAAAAGCCGCCATCCGTATAAAGCGTGGATGGAAAAGAATGTCCGCCGTCTGGTGCCGTTTGAAGAGCTGCCTGATGAAGAAGTCGGTAGCCGCGAACTGGACGATGACCTGCTCGCCAGCTATCAAAAACAGTTTAACTACAGCGCCGAAGAGCTGGACTCGGTTATCCGCGTGTTGGGCGAAAACGGCCAGGAAGCCGTCGGTTCAATGGGCGACGATACCCCCTTTGCCGTGCTCTCCAGCCAGCCGCGTATTATTTACGACTACTTCCGCCAGCAGTTCGCGCAGGTCACTAACCCGCCTATCGACCCGCTGCGTGAAGCGCACGTCATGTCGCTCGCCACCAGCATCGGTCGCGAAATGAACGTCTTCTGCGAAGCGGAAGGTCAGGCCCATCGCCTGAGTTTTAAATCGCCAATTCTGCTGTACTCCGATTTCAAACAGCTCACTACCATGAGCGAGCATCACTACCGCGCCGACTGGCTTGACATTACCTTTGATGTCACCGAAACCACACTGGACGCGACGGTTAAAGCGCTGTGCGATAAAGCGGAACAGATGGTGCGCAACGGCACCGTGCTGCTGGTCCTCTCGGATCGCAATATCGGTAAGAATCGCCTGCCGGTGCCCGCGCCGATGGCGGTGGGCGCGGTGCAAACGCGTCTGGTGGAACAAAGCCTGCGCTGCGACGCCAACATCATCGTAGAAACCGGAAGCGCCCGCGATCCGCATCACTTTGCGGTACTGCTCGGCTTTGGCGCAACGGCCATCTATCCGTACCTGGCCTACGAAACGCTGGGGCGTCTGATTGATACCCAGGCCATCGCCAAAAACTACCGTACCGTGATGCAGAACTACCGTAACGGCATCAACAAGGGGCTGTACAAGATTATGTCCAAAATGGGCATTTCGACCATTGCCTCTTACCGCTGCTCCAAACTGTTTGAAGCGGTCGGACTGCACGATGATGTGGTAAACCTGTGCTTCCAGGGCGTGGTCAGCCGTATCGGCGGCGCGAGCTTTGATGACTTCCAGCAGGATCTGCTGAATCTCTCCAAACGCGCCTGGCTGGCGCGCAAACCCATTAGCCCTGGCGGCCTGTTGAAGTACGTCCACGGCGGCGAATATCACGCCTATAACCCGGATGTCGTGCGTACCCTGCAACAGGCGGTACAGAGCGGCGAGTACAGCGATTATCAGGAATACGCCAAACTGGTCAATGAGCGTCCGGCGGCAACGCTGCGCGATCTGCTGGCGATACATCCAGACGGCGAGGCGGTGACTATCGACGAGGTTGAGCCCGCCAGTGAGCTGTTTAAACGCTTTGATACCGCAGCCATGTCTATCGGCGCATTAAGTCCGGAAGCGCACGAAGCGCTGGCGGAAGCGATGAACAGCCTCGGCGGCAACTCCAACTCCGGCGAAGGCGGCGAAGACCCGGCGCGCTACGGCACCAATAAAGTGTCGCGTATCAAGCAGGTGGCTTCCGGCCGTTTTGGCGTGACGCCAGCGTACCTGGTCAATGCCGATGTGATTCAGATTAAAGTCGCGCAGGGCGCGAAACCGGGCGAAGGCGGTCAGTTGCCGGGGGATAAAGTCACTCCGTATATCGCTAAACTGCGCTATTCAGTGCCGGGCGTGACGCTGATCTCCCCGCCGCCGCACCACGATATTTACTCTATCGAGGACTTAGCGCAGCTCATTTTCGACCTCAAACAGGTCAACCCGAAGGCGATGATCTCCGTGAAGCTGGTGTCCGAACCGGGCGTCGGCACCATCGCGACCGGCGTGGCGAAAGCCTATGCGGATTTGATCACTATCGCCGGCTACGACGGCGGTACCGGCGCCAGCCCGCTCTCTTCGGTGAAATATGCGGGCTGTCCGTGGGAACTCGGACTTGTTGAAACCCAGCAGGCGCTGGTCGCCAATGGTCTGCGTCACAAGATTCGTCTGCAGGTGGACGGCGGTCTGAAAACCGGCGTCGACATCATTAAAGCGGCGATTCTCGGTGCGGAAAGTTTCGGCTTCGGCACCGGCCCGATGGTGGCGCTGGGCTGTAAATACCTGCGCATTTGCCATCTGAACAACTGCGCAACCGGCGTGGCGACGCAGGATGAAAAACTGCGTAAGAACCACTATCACGGCCTGCCGTTCAAAGTAACCAACTACTTTGAATTTATCGCCCGCGAAGTGCGCGAGCTGATGGCTTCGCTTGGCGTGACCCGCCTGGTGGATTTGATTGGCCGCACCGACCTGCTTAAAGAGCTGGAGGGCTTCACCGCTAAACAGCAGAAGCTGGCGCTGTCTCGTCTACTGGAAACCGCTGAACCTCATCCGGGTAAAGCGCTGTACTGCACCGAGAATAACCCGCCATTTGATAACGGCGTGCTGAATGCGCAACTGTTGCAGCAGGCGAAACCGTTTGTCGATGCGCGCCAGAGCAAAACCTTCTGGTTCGACATCCGCAACACCGATCGTTCCGTCGGCGCGTCGCTTTCCGGCTACATCGCACAGACCCACGGCGATCAGGGGCTGGCTTCCGATCCGATTAAAGCGCACTTCAGCGGTACCGCAGGCCAGAGCTTTGGCGTGTGGAACGCGGGCGGCGTGGAGTTATATCTGACTGGCGATGCCAACGACTATGTCGGTAAAGGTATGGCAGGCGGTTTGATCGCCATCAGACCGCCGGTAGGTTCCGCCTTCCTCAGTCATAAAGCCAGCATTATCGGCAACACCTGCCTGTATGGAGCGACCGGTGGCCGTCTGTACGCGGCGGGCCGCGCGGGCGAACGTTTCGGCGTGCGTAACTCCGGGGCGATTACCGTAGTAGAGGGCATCGGCGACAACGGCTGTGAATACATGACCGGCGGCATCGTCTGCGTGCTGGGTAAAACCGGCGTTAACTTCGGCGCGGGCATGACCGGCGGCTTCGCCTATGTGCTGGACGAAGATGGCGAATTCCGTAAACGCGTAAACCCGGAACTGGTAGAAGTACTGGACGTTGATTCGCTGGCTATCCACGAAGAGCATCTGCGCGGTCTGATCACCGAGCACGTGCAGCATACTGGTTCGCAACGCGGCGAAGAGATCCTGTCCAGGTGGTCAAGCTTCTCAACCCAATTCGCGTTAGTGAAGCCCAAGTCCAGCGATGTCAAAGCCCTGTTGGGCCACCGTAGTCGTAGTGCGGCAGAATTGCGCGTGCAGGCGCAGTAAGGAATTGAAATGAGCCAGAATGTTTATCAATTTATCGACCTGCAGCGCGTTGATCCGCCGAAGAAACCGCTGAAGATCCGTAAGATCGAATTTGTTGAAATCTACGAACCGTTTTCTGAAGGTCAGGCGAAAGCCCAGGCGGATCGCTGTTTGTCCTGCGGGAACCCCTACTGCGAGTGGAAATGCCCGGTACATAACTACATCCCGAACTGGCTGAAACTGGCTAATGAAGGGCGTATTTTTGAGGCGGCTGAGCTATCGCACCAGACCAACACCCTGCCGGAAGTGTGTGGCCGCGTCTGCCCGCAGGACCGCCTGTGCGAAGGCTCCTGTACGCTGCACGATGAGTTCGGCGCAGTGACCATCGGTAACATTGAGCGCTATATCAACGATAAAGCGTTCGAAATGGGCTGGCGCCCGGATATGACCGGCGTACGCCAGACGGACAAACGGGTAGCGATTATCGGCGCAGGTCCGGCAGGGCTGGCGTGCGCCGACGTGCTGACCCGCAACGGCGTGAAGGCGGTGGTCTTTGATCGCCATCCGGAAATCGGCGGCCTGCTGACCTTCGGTATTCCAGCTTTCAAACTGGAAAAAGAGGTGATGACCCGCCGTCGCGAGATCTTCACCGGCATGGGTATTGAGTTCAAACTTAATACCGAAGTGGGTCGTGATGTACAGCTTGAAGATCTGCTGAAAGATTACGATGCGGTATTCCTTGGCGTCGGCACCTATCAGTCGATGCGCGGCGGGCTGGAAAATGAAGATGCGGACGGGGTTTTCGACGCTCTGCCGTTCCTTATCGCCAATACGAAGCAGATCATGGGGTTTGGCGAAACCAGCGACGAACCATATGTCAGCATGGAAGGCAAACGCGTGGTGGTGCTGGGCGGCGGCGATACCGCAATGGACTGCGTACGTACCTCCATTCGTCAGGGCGCAACGCACGTAACCTGTGCTTATCGTCGTGATGAAGAGAACATGCCGGGTTCCAGACGCGAAGTGAAAAACGCGCGCGAGGAAGGTGTCGAGTTTCAGTTTAACGTTCAACCGCTGGGCATTGAAGTCAATGCCAACGGCAAAGTGAGCGGCGTAAAAATGGTGCGCACTGAAATGGGCGAACCGGATGCCAAAGGCCGTCGGCGGGCGGAGATCGTCGCCGGTTCCGAGCATGTGGTTCCGGCTGATGCGGTGGTGATGGCGTTTGGTTTTCGTCCACACAGCATGGAATGGCTGGCGAAACACAGCGTGGAACTGGACTCGCAGGGACGAATTATCGCGCCGGAACGCAGCGATAATGCTTTCCAGACCAGCAACCCGAAAATCTTCGCCGGTGGCGACATCGTGCGCGGTTCCGATCTGGTGGTGACGGCGATTGCGGAAGGCCGTAAAGCGGCTGACGGGATTATGAACTACCTCGAAGTATAACCCTTCCGGCTCCCCGGTTAATGCCTTGTGCTGATGGCTGGGGAGCCGATATTCCTCTCCTCAATATCTCTCCTGCCGATTCTGGAAACCCGCTCGTAAATCGAGATGTAATGCCATGTAAAATCCGTTCATAGATTGATCCGTTTACGCCTGAAGCGTATTGATAGCGTTCTAATTTCACAATGAAACTATCACGTAAGGGATGACATGACGAATCCAACTTTAGTGCCACAGTCTGATGAATATCAGCAAATTCATGACGGTATTATTCGTCTGGTCGATACGGCACGTACCGAGACCGTGCGCAGCATCAATGCCATTATGACTGCCACCTACTGGGAAATTGGCCGACGCATTGTCGAATTTGAACAGGGAGGAGAAGCGCGAGCGGCCTATGGCACCCAGCTTATCGAACGATTATCGGTAGATTTAAGTCAGCGCTATAAGCGCGGTTTTTCCACCAGAAACCTATGGCAAATTCGTACATTTTATCTTTGTTTTCAACACATTGAAATTCCGCAGACACTGTCTGCGGAATCTTCAAATCTCATACCGCTCGCCAAAACATTCCCTCTTCCCTGGTCAGCTTATGTGCGTCTGCTGTCGGTGAAAGATAACGATGCCCGCACTTTTTACGAGAAAGAGACGCTACGTAACGGCTGGTCCGTACGGCAACTCGATCGGCAAATCGCCACTCAGTTTTACGAACGAACGCTACTGTCCCACGACAAATCCGCCATGTTGCAGCAGCCTGCACCCGCCGAGCCAAACGTTTTGCCGGAGCAAGCCATACGCGACCCGTTCATTCTGGAATTTCTTAACCTGAAGGACGAGTATTCCGAATCAGATCTCGAAGACGCGCTGCTCAGCCACCTGATGGACTTTATGCTGGAACTTGGTGACGATTTTGCTTTTGTTGGCCGCCAACGCCGACTACGCATAGACGATAGCTGGTTCCGCGTCGATCTGCTGTTCTTCCATCGTCGCTTGCGCTGCCTGTTGCTCGTTGACCTGAAGGTAGGCAAATTCGGTTATGCGGATGCCGGGCAGATGAATATGTACCTGAACTATGCCAAAGAGCACTGGACAATGCCCGGAGAAAACCCGCCAGTCGGCCTGGTTTTGTGCGCAGGGAAAGGCGCGGGGGAAGCGCATTACGCGCTGACTGGCCTGCCAAACACCATCATGGCGAGCGAGTACAAAGTGCAGTTGCCCGACGAAAAATTACTCACAGACGAACTTATTCGTTCGCAAACCATGCTGCAAACTCAACTCACACGCGGTGGTTCACTGACAACGGAGAAAAACTAACGAACCATTAATGCCATGAATAATTATCAAAAAAATATCATACGAAAACGTTTGCTTTATTCTGAGAACTGTATATTATGCGGCGGATTTTTTGGGCAAAATTCATGGAGGCGTTGTGTCGCAGGACAACAATTATAGCCAGGGCCCCGTCCCTCTGGCGGCGCGGAAGGGCGTGATTCCACTGACGTTTGTCATGTTGGGTTTAACGTTTTTTTCCGCCAGTATGTGGACCGGAGGGACACTTGGCACCGGTCTTTCTTATAATGATTTCTTCCTCGCAGTTCTCTTCGGTAATCTCCTCCTCGGTATCTACACTGCATTTCTTGGCTACATCGGCGCAAAAACCGGACTCTCCACCCACCTCCTTGCACGTTACTCCTTTGGCGTTAAAGGATCATGGCTTCCCTCGCTGCTGCTAGGCGGCACACAGGTAGGCTGGTTTGGCGTTGGCGTAGCGATGTTCGCTATTCCGGTCAGTAAAGCGACGGGCATTGATGCCAATATCCTGATTGCCGTTTCGGGTCTACTGATGACCCTGACCATTTTTTTCGGCATCTCGGCGCTGACCATTTTGTCTATCGTTGCCGTACCCGCGATCGTTATTCTGGGCAGCTACTCCGTCTGGCTGGCGATCAGCGGCGTGGGTGGGCTGGAGCATTTAAAAACGATAGTGCCGCAGACGCCGCTGGATTTTTCCAGCGCGCTGGCGCTGGTGGTGGGATCGTTTGTCAGCGCCGGTACATTGACCGCCGACTTCGTCCGCTTCGGGCGTCATGCCAAAAGCGCCGTACTGATTGCGATGGTCGCTTTTTTCCTCGGCAACTCGCTGATGTTTATCTTTGGCGCGGCAGGCGCTGCCGCCGTCGGTCAGGCGGATATCTCTGACGTGATGATAGCGCAGGGGCTGCTGCTGCCCGCGATTGTGGTGCTCGGCCTGAATATCTGGACCACCAACGATAACGCGCTGTACGCATCGGGTCTGGGCTTCGCCAATATTACCGGTCTTTCCAGCCGTACGCTGTCGGTGGTGAACGGGATTATCGGTACCGTGTGCGCGCTGTGGCTTTACAATAATTTTGTCGGCTGGCTGACGTTCCTGTCATCTGCCATCCCACCGGTTGGCGGAGTGATTATTGCCGACTATCTGTTGAACCGCCGCCGCTATGCCGACTTCAACATCGTGCGCTTTATTCCTGTTAACTGGATTGCTATTCTTTCCGTCGCGCTGGGCATCGCCGCCGGACATTATGTTCCTGGTATTGTGCCCGTCAACGCCGTACTCGGCGGCGTCTTCAGCTATATCCTGCTGAATCCACTTTTCAACCGCAGCCTTGCTAAATCACCAGAGGTCAGCCATGCAGAACAATAACATCACCATTCGTCAGGCGCGTCTGCAGGGACACGAAGGATTATGGCAGATTACGATTGAAAACGGGCGCTTTAGCCGGATTGAGCCTCAGGAAGCCGCATCGTTACCGCAGGGCGAAGTGCTTGATGCCGAAGGCGGTCTGGCTATTCCACCGTTTGTTGAGCCACATATCCACCTGGATACCACGCAAACGGCGGGTGAACCGAGCTGGAACCAGTCCGGCACACTGTTTGAAGGGATTGAGCGCTGGGCAGAACGTAAAGCAATGCTCACGCATGAAGATGTGAAAGCGCGCGCGATGCAGACCCTGAAATGGCAGATGGCTAACGGCATCCAGTACGTTCGTACTCACGTTGACGTTTCAGATCCTACGCTCACCGCGCTGAAAGCCATGCTGGAAGTGAAGCAAGAGGTTGCGCCGTGGGTAGACCTGCAAATCGTCGCCTTTCCGCAAGAAGGTATTCTGTCTTATCCCAACGGTGAAGCGCTGTTAGAGGAAGCCGTGCGTTTGGGCGCTGACGTTATTGGCGCCATTCCGCACTTTGAGTTCACGCGGGAATATGGCGTTGAATCGCTGCACAAAATCTTCGCCCTGGCGCAGAAATACGATCGCTTGATCGATGTGCACTGCGACGAAATTGATGACGAGCAGTCTCGCTTTGTCGAAACGGTCGCGGCGCTGGCGCATCGTGATGGCATGGGGGCGCGCGTGACCGCCAGCCACACCACGGCTATGCACTCGTACAACGGCGCGTATGCGTCACGCCTGTTCCGCCTGTTGAAAATGTCGGGGATTAACTTCGTCGCCAACCCGCTGGTGAATATTCATCTGCAAGGGCGGTTTGACACTTACCCGAAACGTCGTGGCGTCACGCGAGTGAAAGAGATGCTGGAAGCGGGGATCAACGTCTGCTTTGGCCATGATGACGTCTTCGATCCGTGGTATCCATTAGGCACCGCAAATATGCTGCAAGTGCTGCATATGGGGTTACACGTTTGCCAGTTGATGGGGTATGGGCAAATCAACGACGGGTTAAATCTGATCACAACTCACAGCGCAAAAACCCTGCATTTACAGGACTACGGTCTGAGCGTCGGCCATGCCGCGAATCTGGTTATCTTACCCGCTGAGAATGGATTCGATGCGGTACGTCGCCAGACGCCTGCCCGTTACTCGATTCGCCACGGGCGGGTGATTGCCGAGACGGTGCCGAGCCAGACGACGCTGCACCTGACCCAGCCGGAAGCCGTAACGTTTAAGCGTTAACCCGTCATACCCGCGCTCTCCGGCACATTCACCACGCAGCCCCGTAAGGGGCTGCGTTCGGAAGACTGCTCCGGCAAGAGATTCAGGCCGCCAGCAGACTGGCGCGTACTTTCACTACCACTTTTTTGATGTCATCTGGCTCACCCACTGCACATCCCGGTTTATGCGGTTCTCCCGGCATAAACACAGCAAACATCCCCGCTTGCAGCGTAATAGTCTGCTCGTCGGCAATTTGACTACAAAGCTGGTAATCCTCTTCAACGTGCATCTCCTCGCACTGGCGAGCGGCACCGGACATCCCAAACACAATACGCTCGACGCCGGTTAGTAGTAGCTGAATATCAATGTATTGTTCATGCAATTCCGCTTTCTTCCCGGTCGGCATTTGCGTCGTTAACTGCATTACATTCATAAAGATATTGTCGCCCTGCAATTCATAGCGCCCCGGCGCTTTCTCCTGCGGCCTTGCCGCCAGCGCGAGAGTCAAGGCATCCAGCAGTCGCGGATGCAACCCGCAAGAAGGCAACGACTGTACTTCCCCCATCATCATAATGTGTCTCCTTGAGCTAACAAAGCAGCGCCTAATAATCCTGCGTCATGCCGATAGCGAGCGGCGCTCAGCGCCACGTGATAAGGCGCAGGCTCTTGCATCAAAAACGCGCGAACCTGCTCCAGGTATCCCTCAGCTAACCCTACGCTGCCGCCAATGACCACACACTGGCAGTCGGTAATCGCTTTCACATCGGCGATCATTCGCGCTATTACCTGCGCGGATTGGCTTACCAGATGTCGCGCCTGCTGATGACCTTCGCCAGCGCGAATAAATAGGGTTTTGGCGTCGCATCCCGCCAGATCGTCCCGCGCCGCCGCGGCCATCCCTCGTCCGGAGGCGATGGCCTCTACGCAGCCAACGCGTCCACAGCCGCATACGGGCCCGTGTGGGTCCGCCAGGGTGTGTCCCAGGTGCCCGGCCAGACCGCCTTTTCCGGTAAGGAGCTTGCCGTCACAGACAACGCCGCCGCCAACGCCGGTTGAAACGGTGATAAATACCATATCGCGGATATCATCAGGGAGCGCGTGATACTCCGCCCAGGCCGCCGCCTGCGCGTCGTTCACCGCCAGCGTCGGCAGGCCAGCGATCGTTTCCAGTGTTTGCACTAACGGAAAGTGTAGCAAGCCGCCCAGATTATGGGGGTTTAGCGCCAGCAGCATCCCTTCCTGAATGATCCCGGTAGAAGCTATCGCTACCTGACGCGCCTCTGCCCGTAGTGGTTCAACCAGCGCCTTTAATGCTTCACGTAACGCATCCGGCGTTTTGCTCGCGGGGGTCGGTAGCTCGCGACGCTGGCTAATGCGCAAGTTTTTGTCGATGAGCGCGGCGGCAAGTTTAGTCCCGCCAATATCAATTGCTAACGTAGTCATGACGCCGCCTTTTTTAATGCGTCGTTATACCATCCACAGATATGTTCCAGACGGGTAATGGCGGACCCTACCGTCACCGCCCATGCGCCATAACGGATCGCCTCCGCCGCCAGTGCTGGCGAGTTATAGCGCCCTTCGGCTATTACCCGGCATCCGGCGTCATGCAACGCTTTGACTAAGGGCAGATCGGGTTCCTCCGGCGTATCGGGGGTGGTGTAGCCGGACATTGTCGTGCCGATAATGTCCGCGCCCAACCGTTGACAGGCGAGACCATCGTCCACGGATGAGCAGTCGGCCATCGCCAGTAGATGGTGGTGATGAATGCGCGCCAACAACGCCTCAACGGCTACCGGCCGTTGCCGAGCGGTTCCATCAACGGCGATAATAGCTGCGCCGGCCTGCGCCAGCGCATCTACATCGTCGAGAAAAGGGGTAATGCGCACTGGAGAGTCGTCCAGATCGCGTTTGATAATGCCGATAATGGGTACCGAAACGAGCGAGCGGGTCATACGCAGGTTGTCTATGCCTTCAATACGCACCGCAACCGCGCCCGCCTGTTCCGCCGCCAACGCCATTGCCGCTACAATCTCCGGCTTATCCAGCGGACTGCCCGGAACGGGCTGGCAGGAGACAATCAGGCCGCCAGAAGCGGCAATATTTTTATCCAGTTGTTCAAGTAACGACATACTACTCCCTTACAAATATTGCCCGGTTTAAAACCGGGCAAGCGGATTAACTTTTCGTTTTTACAAAGGCACCTTTACCACTGCCAAGCGGTACGGCTCCGCTGAACGGTTTGTCGTCAATAGCATCGTGGGTGCGTAACGCTTCCGGACGTAGCCAACGCTGTACGCGAGACGGCATATCAAGCCCAATAAGCAGGATCACGACAAACGTCAGGCTGAAAGAGAGCGATGCCAGCGCAGTGCCCAGATCCAGACGTTGAGCGATCAGCGCTCCCAGGATCGGCGCCAGCGCGCCGCCGAGCGCGCCGACGTTATAAGTAAAGCCCAGCCCCGCCGCGCGCTGATCGGTATCGAAGTAACCGCCGATCAGTTTCGGCAGAATCCCGGCAATCCCCTGCCCCAACATCTGTTGGAAAAACAGTAGCAGACCCAGAACCCAGACGTTTGTGCCGCCAATCGCAAAGACCGGAATAATGAGGATTTGCGAGGCCAGCAGGCTACAGACATAGGCTTTACGCGTTCCCAGCCAGTCGCCAAGAAAACCGCCTACGCAGCAACCAACCGCCGCGCCAAATCCGCTAAAGAACAGGACATTCGCTACCGTATGCGGATCGTAGGCCAGCTCGGTTTTCAGATAAGTGGGTAATAGCGCCTGAATCGGCCAGGAATAGAGGAAAGCAAACAGTACCACCAGCATCAGCATGACGCCAGTGGGCCAGCGTTTACCGCTGCTCTGCACCATAAAACTGATAAAGATAACCGCGCACAGTAGTCCCAGCCCCGCCACAATCGCAGCATTTTGTAGATTACCGGCAAAACAGAACCACAGCGCAGCGGCGGCGACGAAGGTCATTAAAATGTTGATGATGCGATATTCGCCCCGATAAAGAATGTCGACCATCGTGCGTACCGGCGCTTTACCCGCGTGTTTCTCTTTCCAGTCTTCCGCTTCCGGAATGTTTTTCCGCAGCCAGAGGGCGAAGATAATTGGCAAAATGCCAATGAAAAACAGCGCGCGCCAGCCCCAGACAGGCACCACCAGGCTGTACACCTGCGCGGCAACGACCGCGCCGACGGAGAAGCCGGAAATCAGAAAACCGCTGGCTTTATTGCGTAAATGTTTTGGCCAGCTTTCAATCACATAGGTCGCGCTGGAACCATATTCGCCCGCCATGCCCATACCAATCACCAGTCGGGCGATGAACATGGTGGTGTAACCGGGCGCAAACCCGCAGGCCAGGGTTCCCACCGAAAACAGAATGATGCTGCTGACCATCGCCAGACGACGCCCATAGCGATCGCCCATCGCGCCCAGTAATAACCCGCCGAACCAGCGAGAGATAAAAGCCGCAGAAATCAGGCTTGCCGCCTGTACCGTCGTCAGCCCAAATTCGCTTTGTACCTCAGTCAGTACAAGAGCAATCAACACAAAATCAAAACCATCAAGCAGATATCCCAGCCAGGCAGCGGAAAATGCCCGCCACTGCGCCCGGTTGAGATGGCGATACCACGGGATGTTTTGGGTAGAAGTACTCATTTTACTCTCCCGACGATTTTTGTTGTCGTTATGCCGAATGGCGGCTCCGCCTTATCCGGCCTACTGTTCACACTGTTGTAGGCCGGGCAAGCGTAGCGCCCCCGGCATTATGCTGTTACGCCTTTTCTTCCATCAGTTGTTGAGCCAGCGCCTTGAGCGCCGGCAGGTATTTTTCATCAACAGGCGCAAACGGTTTACGACACAGCGGCACCGATAGCACGTCCATATAATGCAGGACCGTTTTCAGGCCGCGGAATACGCCGGTTTTAATCAGTAAATCAATAACCTTATTGCACTCGGTTTGCAGACGCTGCGCTTTCGCCACATCGCCCTCACGCAATGCCTGAACAATCCCCTGATAACGCCAGCCCATAATGTTGTATGTGCTGCCGATACCGCCGTCCGCGCCCGCCAGCAGACCGGAAGCGAAGATTTCGTCATAACCGTTGTACAGCACCAGATCCGGATGCGCGCGGCGGATCTGCTCCATCTGGAAGAGATCGCCGGAGGTTTGCTTCAGCGCGCTCACGCCCGGTAATGTCACCAGCGTATTGATCTGATCGAGGGTAAGTTTTACGCCGCTTAACGCCGGAATGTTGTATACCACCATCGGCAATCCATCTGCGGAATCAATGATTGCCCGATAATGGTCACAGTGCTCTTCAAAACTGAAAGGGTAATAAAAAGGCGTCACCGCAGAGACCGCATCAAAACCGTAACGCTTTGCGGCGCTGGCAAGCTGCTGGCTTTCTGCGGTGCTTACTGTCCCGACATGGGCGATCAACGTGATTTTTCCCTTCGCCTCTTCGGCGACAATCTCCAGTACCTGCTCTCTTTCAGCAAGGCTCTGTACGAATGCTTCCCCGGTGGAACCGCCAACGTACAGCCCGTCGATACCCTGCCCGATGTTAAAACGCACCAGACGGCGCAGGCTTTCGCTATCCAGTTGCTGCTGATGATCAAATGGGGTCAACAACGCCGCCATTACGCCTTGCAATGCTTTTGCCATACCTACCTCTACGGATGATGAATATATTAACTACCTACCTTTATACCTGTTATACCAGATCAAATAAGCAGCAAATAATACAGAACGCTTATAGTGCGATCTGCTTCACTAAACCGGGATCGGAGGTGCGATCGCTACCGCATTTTTTGACTTTTTTTACCGAGCGCGTGCCAGGTAGCGGAAACGCTATTGAGGTGGGTTTGCAGAGCGCGATCCGCTTTATCGGGATCTCGCTGGCGAATGGCATCAACAATCACAATATGCTGTTGATAACTCAAGTTATTATGTTCATGCAGCTCACGATCGGGAACGCTTGGGCGAGCGGCGATTAGCCAGTCCAGCAGAGCAACATGAATAGCCATAAAGATCGGATTGCCGGGAATTTCAGCCAGCACCCGGTGAAACTCGACATCCGAACGAATAAACAGCGCGTTGTCATCCAGCGACTGGCTATTAATTTCCAGTGCTTTCGTTAACAACGCGATCTGCTCGTCGGTGGCATGTTCCGCCGCATAGCGTACCAGGCTGGATTCAAAGAAAAGCCGTAGCTGTTCAAAGTGAGCGATGCCGCCAGGATGAGTAAGAAAATCTTTCGCCATACCCGACAGTTCGCTGATGATGGTATCAGCAGAGGGGCGCGAGACGCGGGCGCGTTCGCCGTTATTGATTTGCACCAGACCTTTACGCTTCAGCGCAGCTAACGCTTCACGCACAGAGGGACGCCCCACATTGAAGAAGGCCATTAATTCACGTTCAGACGGTAGCTGTTCTCCCTCGCCAAACTCATGACGGCGGATCATCTGCTCCAGCTCTTCCTCAACCATTTCAGACAGTTTTTTACGCGCCAGCGGGCGGCGGCGCAAACTACGCCCGAGGGATGTCGGTGAATCTTCTGCTTGCGAATCAAATGCGTTCATAACGTCCATTCATGAGTGGTCGGTGGCAAATAATAGCAAGCTTATCGTAACACAGCTTCAAAAGCAGGGTGAACCCGCGAGGAGACCAAACAAAACAGGCCCTTCAGGGCCTGTTGATTATTTTACTACGCGCAGCGCCGGACGTCCGCCACGCGGCGGAGGCGGCTCGTCATCAGGACTACTGTCGTCATCGTGGTCGGGCTTATCGCCATCAATGACGGACATCACGGTCTCGCTTTCCGCGCCTGCGGTATTGTCATCATCATTTAAGCTGACAACGTCTTCATCATAGGCGGCTTCAGGCTCAAACATGGTGCCTGCGCCGTTTTCACGGGCGTAAATCGCCAGCACCGCAGCCAAAGGCACAGAAACCTGACGGGGAACGCCGCCGAAGCGCGCATTAAAACGCACTTCATCATTAGACAGCTCCAGATTACCTACCGCCCGCGGCGCAATATTGAGGACGATTTGCCCATCACGCGCATATTCCATAGGGACATGCACGCCAGGCAGCATCACATCCACCACCAGATGCGGAGTCAACTGGTTATCCAGCAACCACTCGTAGAAAGCACGCAACAGATAAGGACGACGCGGCGTCAACTGTGACAAATCCATACAGGTTAACCCCGACCGAGGCGCATTTCACGTTCAGCTTCGGTTAAAGAAGCTAGGAAAGAATCACGTTCAAAGACGCGGGTCATATAGCCTTTCAGCTCTTTCGCCCCTGCGCCGCTGAATTCGATACCCAACTGCGGTAAACGCCACAGGAGAGGCGCCAGGTAGCAATCAACCAGGCTGAATTCGTCGCTCAGGAAATACGGTTTCTGACCAAATACCGGCGCAATCGCCAGCAGCTCTTCACGCAGTTGTTTACGCGCAGAGTCGGCCTCGGAAGCAGACCCGTTTACGATGACGTTCATCAGCGTATACCAGTCTTTTTCAATACGGTGCATGTACAGACGGCTTTCACCGCGCGCGACCGGATAAACCGGCATCAGCGGCGGATGAGGGAAACGCTCATCCAGATATTCCATAATGATGCGAGATTCCCACAGGGTCAGCTCACGATCCACCAGTGTCGGAACGCTTTGATTCGGGTTGAGGTCAATCAGATCCTGAGGTGGATTGTCCTTTTCCACATGTTCGATCTCAAAACTAACACCCTTTTCAGCCAACACAATGCGGACCTGATGGCTATAGATGTCAGTAGGACCAGAAAACAGCGTCATTACCGAACGTTTGTTGGCAGCGACAGCCATGAAAACCTCCAGGTATATTCAGAATTTTTACTGCTACCAGCCACAATGTGACCAGCCAGATGTTATGTCACCCAGGGCGAAAAAAGCCATCATTGCTCAGAAACGAGACAAAAAATGAACATTCCCCGCTATTTGGGCAGAAAATTGGATGATAGTTTACCAGATTTTGTGACCTTTGTGGTGAGTCGATTCTGGAAATGAGGAAAAAGAGATATTCCTGGTCTGAAATGCTCGCCCCACC
Organism: Salmonella sp. SAL04214; assembly: GCF_046550615.1. Classification (NCBI taxonomy): domain Bacteria; kingdom Pseudomonadati; phylum Pseudomonadota; class Gammaproteobacteria; order Enterobacterales; family Enterobacteriaceae; genus Salmonella; species Salmonella sp. SAL04214. Next base: position 55,500 of record NZ_JBGDXT010000001.1, on the reverse strand, counting down.
TGAGATATTGTCTTTCGCCTGTTATGCCTGTACTACCGGTGCGCCCCAGCCATCAAAACTGCCGCCATGTTTTTCAGCCAGATCGGTAAGCTGGCAAGTGATTTCTGTCATATGCCATTGTTGCGGAGCATCGGTGCTGATAAAAGACGCCATAAACCCCTGTTGCGGGTCATTCATTCGAATACTGACCAGCGTTATGCCATACGGTAATGCAGCAATATCTTGCGCCAGGTCACGCGCTGCGACTTCTGTAGGCAATGTCGCATAATAATCAATAGCGCGCGGAAGCGTCAGATCATCACCTTGTTCCTGTAATCCCCGGCACACACGGGAATCGTGTATCCAGTTCCAGTCGTATCGGGTTGGATACAAGAACTGGCGGTAAAAGTTTCCTTTATCATTGTGACTCTCTCTATAACTAAAAGAGATTTCCGGGCCACCAGCGAGCAATTTATCCAGCGTCTTTTCCCAGTTAAGATCCTCTTCCGACATGAACACAAAATCGCGCCAGCCTTGTTGGGTAACCACACCCACCAGCCAGATCGGAAACGTCTTCCCCTTTTCATCAAGCCAGTCCTCTATACGATTTAAACGCTGTGTTTCATCGGGCTGCGGCAAACCATTTTCATAACAGTTGGTGTAATGAACACGTAAGAACCCGGTATGGATAAGGCGATCAAATTTTTCATCCTGAATGGCGCCAATATCCACACGTATACCCGTAACATGGTCATCCACCGTTGTTATAAAGAATTCCCATTTATTCGACAGCATTAACGACTCTTTCTTAGTAAACAATGCGTTAAAAAATCCCACTGCGACTTCCTTTTCTCTGAGCGTGCATGAAAAATGAATAAGATGAGAATAATGCTAAAGATAGGGAGGAAAAGAGACTGGATTCGGACTTTAGCCATAAAAAAACCCGCCGAAGCGGGTTTTTTCGCTAACAGTTGTCTGCCGAAGCAGAAAACAATTAACGTTTGGAGAACTGCGGACGACGACGTGCTTTACGCAGGCCGACTTTCTTACGTTCAACCTGACGAGCGTCACGAGTAACGAAGCCAGCTTTACGCAGTTCGCCACGCAGGGACTCGTCGTACTCCATCAGAGCGCGGGTGATACCGTGACGGATCGCACCAGCCTGACCAGAGATACCACCACCTTTAACAGTGATGTACAGATCCAGTTTCTCAACCATGTCGACCAGTTCCAGCGGCTGACGAACTACCATGCGGGCAGTTTCACGACCGAAGTACTGTTCCAGAGAACGTTGGTTGATAACGATTTTACCGTTGCCCGGTTTGATGAAAACGCGAGCTGCGGAACTTTTGCGGCGACCAGTGCCGTAGTATTGATTTTCAGCCATTGCCTATAATCCCGATTAGATGTCAAGAACTTGCGGTTGCTGTGCCGCGTGGTTGTGCTCGTTGCCCGCGTAAACTTTCAGTTTACGGAACATAGCACGACCCAGCGGGCCTTTTGGCAGCATGCCTTTAACCGCGATTTCAATCACACGCTCAGGACGGCGGGCAATCATCTCTTCAAAGGTCGCTTGTTTGATACCACCGATGTGGCCGGTGTGGTGATAGTACACTTTGTCAGTACGCTTGTTGCCGGTTACAGCAACTTTGTCAGCGTTCAGAACGATGATGTAATCACCGGTATCTACGTGCGGAGTGTATTCCGCTTTGTGCTTACCGCGCAGGCGACGAGCCAGTTCAGTAGCCAGACGGCCCAGAGTTTTACCGGTCGCGTCAACAACATACCAGTCGCGTTTTACGGTTTCTGGTTTAGCTGTAAAAGTTTTCATTAAAAGCTTACCCAAATAAATAAGTTACACGTTGGTGAACACCCAAACGTTTTAAATAGTTGAGGTTCACACGACAAAGTCCGGTAAACCTACCCCCTCGGATATGTTTGGCCGGCACAGAGAAAGTTTGGGAAAAAACTCTCTTGTAACGTGGGGTCGCAGGATTATAGAGAAGTCCAGGTCAAAGATCGACCCCTTTTTGCGATTTGCCGTGGGTTTTGTTCAGGCCTGGTTCACCCTCCGGTAGGGGAGGTTGCACAGATATGATACCGCACAATGCCGGGGCGCTGCGCTTGTCCGGCTTACGGCATATGCTCCCGCTTGAGGTACTCCGCACTCTGCATCTCTTGCAGGCGCGACAGACAGCGCTGAAATTCAAACTTGAGGCGCTCCCCCTGATAAATCTCATATAACGGCGCGGCGGCGCTGACCACCAGCTTAACGTGGCGCTCGTAAAACTCATCCACCAGCGCAATAAAGCGGCGCGCTTCGTTCTCCATCAGCGGCGTCATGACCGGCACGTCAAACAGCAGAACCGTGTGAAATAACCTTGAGAGCGCAATGTAATCATGCTGGCTGCGGGCCTCGACGCACAGCGTAGCGAAAGAGACCGCTAGCGTTTGGTTTTCAACGCCCAGGGTGGATAAAGGGCGATGATTGATTTCCAGCGTCGGAGCGTGCTCGCGCGCGGCCCCCGCTAACGCCAGCCACAGTTTATCCATTTGCCGCCGGGTTTCATCATTAAGCGGCGTTAGCCATAAATGGGCCTGCGTCAGCGTCCGCAGCCGGTAATCGACGCCGGCGTCCACATTCATAATGTCGCAGTGCTGTTTAATGGCATCGATAGCTGGCAGGAAGCGGGCGCGTTGCAAACCGTTGCGGTAGAGTTCATCCGGCGGAATATTGGAGGTCGCGACCAGCGTAATGCCGCGTGCAAAAAGCGCTTTCATTAAACCGCCCAGCAGCATGGCGTCGGTAATATCGGTGACGAAAAACTCATCGAAACACAGTACGTCCGTCTCGGTTTTAAACCGATCGGCAATAATGTCTAACGGATCGATCTGTCCCTGTAACGCGGTAAGCTCTTCATGCACGCGCAGCATAAACCGATGAAAATGCAGGCGTAGTTTTCGCTCGCCCGGCAGGCTGTGGTAGAAGAGATCCATGAGCCATGTTTTGCCGCGCCCCACGCCCCCCCACATATACAGCCCGCGAACCGGTATTTGCGCGTCCGGTTCGTTTTTGCCTAATAATTTCCCCAGTCGCGCTATCAGACCGCCGGGTGGCGTAGCCGACGATTTTTTCGCTGTGAGCGCCTGATAAAGGGTTTCCAGACGGTCGACCGCCTCTTTCTGTACGTCGTCAGGCTGATGGGTGCCTTCGTTGAGTGCCTGGAGATAACGCGATGTAGGGGAAAGGCTTTGCATAATGTTATTGTTATTCCTTGAAAATCGATGTGCCGTCGTTCACGGCTGACGAAAAAAAGGCCGTTCTACACTACGCGATATGCTGCCGGGATTCCACTTCTACGGAATTAGCGGTTATAGTGGCATAATCAGGCGCGGGCATGGAGCCTGGAGCCAACACCCTACGGAAACATAAGACAACGGGAGATGTTCATGACCTGGGAATATGCGCTAATTGGATTAGTCGTCGGTATCATCATTGGTGCCGTGGCCATGCGTTTTGGTAATCGTAAGTTACGTCAACAGCAGGCATTGCAGTACGAACTGGAAAAAAACAAAGCTGAGCTGGAAGAGTACCGTGAAGAGCTGGTTAGCCACTTTGCCCGCAGCGCGGAACTGCTGGATACCATGGCGCATGATTACCGCCAGCTGTATCAGCATATGGCGAAAAGCTCCAGCAGCCTGCTGCCGGAAATGTCTGCGGAGTCGAATCCGTTCCGTAACCGTCTGGCGGAGTCTGAGGCGAGCAACGATCAGGCGCCAGTACAAATGCCACGTGATTATTCTGAAGGCGCGTCTGGCCTGTTACGTAGCGGCGCGAAACGCGATTAATCGCACGCCGTTAAGAAATTTATCGGGCGCATCGCTTGCGCCCTCTCTCTATCTTTCCTGTCCCAGCTATTATCATTGTTACCAGGCTGAAAATTCAATAACATCAATCTGTTTTGAATTGTCTATCCGTTCATTCAAGGTACGAGAGCAGCATCCATGAAAAAACACACCCAGCTGTTAAGTGCATTAGCGTTAAGTGTCGGGTTAACTCTTTCGGCGCCGTTTCCAGCCCTTGCATCGATACCAGGCCAGGTGCCAGGCCAGGCGACGCTGCCAAGCCTTGCCCCTATGCTGGAGAAAGTGCTGCCTGCTGTCGTCAGCGTAAAAGTCGAGGGAACCGCCGCCCAGAGCCAAAAAGTGCCGGAGGAGTTTAAAAAATTCTTTGGCGAGGATCTGCCAGACCAGCCGTCCCAGCCGTTTGAAGGACTCGGTTCGGGGGTGATTATCGATGCCGCGAAAGGCTATGTATTAACCAATAATCATGTGATTAATCAGGCACAGAAGATCAGCATTCAACTGAATGACGGACGCGAATTCGACGCGAAGCTGATCGGCGGCGACGACCAGAGCGATATCGCTCTGTTACAAATTCAGAATCCCAGCAAGTTAACGCAAATTGCCATCGCCGATTCCGACAAACTCCGCGTCGGCGATTTCGCCGTGGCGGTCGGTAATCCGTTTGGCCTTGGGCAAACCGCCACCTCCGGGATTATTTCAGCGCTGGGACGCAGCGGGCTTAATCTGGAAGGGCTTGAGAACTTTATTCAAACCGATGCCTCTATTAACCGCGGCAACTCCGGCGGCGCGCTGCTTAACCTGAACGGCGAGCTGATCGGGATTAATACCGCGATCCTCGCGCCAGGGGGCGGGAGCATCGGCATTGGCTTTGCTATTCCTTCCAATATGGCGCAGACGCTGGCGCAGCAGTTGATTCAGTTCGGCGAAATCAAACGCGGATTGCTGGGAATTAAAGGCACTGAAATGACCGCTGATATCGCTAAGGCATTCAAACTGAACGTTCAGCGTGGCGCTTTTGTCAGCGAGGTTTTACCCAATTCAGGTTCGGCGAAGGCCGGGGTGAAATCCGGAGACGTGATTATCAGTCTTAACGGTAAGCCGCTGAATAGCTTTGCCGAACTGCGTTCACGTATCGCCACCACCGAACCGGGCACGAAAGTGAAGCTGGGCCTGCTGCGCGATGGTAAGCCGCTGGAGGTGGAAGTCACGCTGGATTCCAATACCTCTTCTTCCGCCAGCGCCGAAATGATCGCCCCGGCGTTGCAAGGCGCGACGTTGAGCGACGGCCAGCTGAAAGACGGGACGAAAGGCGTTAAGGTTGATAGCGTCGAAAAAAGCAGTCCTGCCGCGCAGGCCGGTTTGCAAAAAGATGATGTTATCATCGGCGTTAACCGCGATCGTATCAGTTCTATCGCCGAAATGCGCAAAGTGATGGCGGCAAAACCGTCCATCATTGCTCTTCAGGTAGTACGCGGCAACGAGAACATTTATCTATTGCTGCGCTAATCCTGTCTTAAACCGGGCATCAGCCTGCGATGTGATGTCCGGTTAACTCATGGTATGCTGCTGCCGTTCCCTTTTTTAACGACGCCTCCATCATGTTTGTGAAGCTCTTACGTTCGGTCGCAATAGGTTTAATTGTCGGCGCTATTCTGTTGGCCGTCATGCCTTCTTTGCGCAAAATTAATCCTATCGCCGTCCCGCAATTCGACAGTACCGATGAGACGCCAGCCAGTTATAATTTTGCGGTTCGCCGCGCCGCGCCTGCCGTCGTCAATGTCTATAACCGCAGTATGAACAGTACCGCGCATAATCAACTGGAGATCCGCACGCTGGGTTCCGGCGTAATCATGGATCAACGCGGTTATATTATTACCAACAAGCACGTGATTAACGATGCCGATCAGATTATCGTCGCGCTACAGGATGGCCGCGTCTTTGAAGCGCTACTGGTTGGCTCCGATTCGCTTACCGACCTGGCGGTGCTGAAGATCAACGCCACTGGCGGGCTGCCTACCATCCCGATTAATACAAAGCGTACACCGCATATTGGCGACGTCGTACTGGCTATCGGCAACCCATATAATCTGGGACAGACCATCACCCAGGGGATCATCAGCGCAACGGGTCGTATCGGCCTGAACCCGACGGGGCGACAGAATTTTCTCCAGACCGACGCCTCGATTAACCACGGTAATTCCGGCGGCGCGCTGGTCAACTCGTTAGGTGAACTGATGGGGATCAACACCCTCTCTTTTGATAAGAGTAACGATGGCGAAACGCCGGAAGGCCTTGGTTTTGCGATTCCCTTCCAGCTAGCCACGAAAATTATGGATAAGCTTATCCGCGACGGTCGCGTGATTCGCGGCTATATCGGTATTGGCGGACGAGAAATCGCGCCGCTGCACGCGCAGCAGGGTAGCGGCATGGACCCGATTCAGGGCATTGTCGTTAATGAAGTGACGCCAAACGGCCCCGCCGCGCTTGCCGGTATTCAGGTTAATGATTTGATTATTTCGGTCAATAATAAACCCGCTGTGTCCGCGCTGGAGACGATGGATCAGGTGGCGGAAATCCGCCCGGGCTCCGTCATTCCGGTCGTGGTAATGCGGGATGATAAGCAGCTCACGTTCCAGGTGACGGTGCAGGAATACCCGGCGTCGAACTAAAACGACGCGGCTTTTGCCCGCGTCGTTCGACGGCTAGTCAATGAAGACTGGCCCTGCCGGAAAATGCGCCAGGAAACTCGTGAAGATCAGCAGAGCGGGGAAACTCTTTTCCCCAACGGCCTCTTCACGCAGCGCCTTATCTAGTGCAAGCAGGCTATGCTCCCCCCCTTCCCCCAGAATGCCGCCCATCCAGAGCAGTCGTTGCGCCTGTTGACGCGCATACTGCGATGCGCTTTTCCAGGCAACCAGATGCAGCAACGTTTGTAACAGCAGGATCCGAGACGCGTGACCATCGCGTTGTAATCGCCTGAATACGGGTAATGCAATACTACGTACCGTCGAGAAACCGCTCGCCGCCTCCCCCTCAATCGGCGATAAACCAACAGCCGCCTGTTTGACGAAATCGCATAACTGATTGTGTGTTAATGGCCGCTCGCCTGCGCTCATATACCCTGCGGCAAAACAGAGTAACCCGATACCCTGAGCCCAATCGGTCGATGGCAGAATCCCCTGCGGAACATTCGGTGCCGACGTCTGTGCGGCACAAAGCCCCTCGTCGTAACACTGTGCAAAACGTTGCTCATATATTGCTGAGTTGACGCCAGACCACGGCAGCAAATGCAGTGCTGGCTCAAGCTCAGTTATCTGATTCACCGTCTCAACAACATAACGCAAGATGGTTTCTCTGGATGGCATGGATGTACCTTGCCGAAACGCAACCATTTCACTCATTACTGTGTCCTCATTTTGCGGGAGCAGAATCACTGCTCCCGATTAGATTGGATTACATTGCCAGCACGTACTTGAGCATCACGCCCGCGGCTATCGCCGAACCGATAACCCCCGCCACGTTCGGGCCCATCGCGTGCATCAGCAGGAAGTTCTGTGCGTCCGACTCCAGGCCCACCTTGTTCGATACGCGTGCCGCCATCGGCACTGCCGACACGCCGGCGGAGCCAATCAGCGGGTTAATTTTGTTCTTACTGCACAGGTTCAGCAGCTTCGCCATCAGCACCCCGGCCGCCGTCCCGATACCAAAGGCAATCACCCCCAGCAGCAGAATGCCCAGCGTCTGCGGCTGCAGGAACTTGTCCGCCACCAGCTTCGCGCCAACGGAAAGCCCGAGGAAAATGGTCACGATATTAATCAGACCGTTCTGCACCGTGTCGCTCAGACGCTCCACCACGCCGCTTTCACGCATCAGATTGCCAAAGCAGAACATCCCCAGCAGCGGCGCGGCGTCCGGCAGCAGCAGCGCCACCAGTAGTAACAGCACCACCGGGAACAGGATTTTTTCCCGCTTACTCACCGTGCGCAGCTGCACCATGCGGATTTTCCGCTCCTTCTCGGTGGTCAGCGCCTTCATAATCGGCGGCTGGATTAACGGCACCAGCGCCATATACGAGTACGCCGCCACCGCAATGGCCCCCAGCAGCTCCGGCGCCAGTTTGCCCGACAGGTAAATCGCCGTCGGGCCGTCCGCGCCGCCGATAATGCCGATGGCCGCCGCCTGCGGCAGGGTGAAGCTGATAAGGCCGAAGTAGTTCAGCGTCAGCGCCCCCAGCACCGTGGCGAAGATACCGAACTGCGCCGCCGCGCCGAGCAGCAGGGTGCGCGGGTTGGCCAGCAGCGGGCCGAAGTCGGTCATCGCGCCGACGCCCATGAAGATGACCAGCGGCGCGACGCCGGAACCAATCGCCACTTTGTAGAACAGCGCCAGTACGCCAGGCGTGTAGCCCATGTCCACCGCCAGATTTTCCATCTGGTTCTGGACGGAGGGCAGCGCCAGCGCTAACGCCTCTTTAATGGCATGCACGTCCGGCGCGCAGTTGAGCTTCGCGGCAATCACCGCCAGCTGCCCGGCGTCGTGATGGGCCAGCAGGCTCTCCAGCGCGGTCAGCGCCATACCCGCTTCCGGGATGTTGGAGAGCAGGCCGCCGAAGCCAATCGGCAGCAACAGTAACGGTTCGAACTTTTTCGCAATCGCCAGCCACAGCAGCAGCAGGCTGACCAGCAGCATGATGGCCTGGCCTGCGCCAAGGTGCATCAGCCCCATGCCCTGAAGCAGGGCGTTCAGACTTTCCATTTCAGTTCTCCGTTACGCCAGCGTCATCAGGGTGTCGCCGACGGAGACCGCGTCCCCGGACTTCACCGCGATACCGCGTACCGTCCCGGCCTGCGCGGCGCGGATTTCGGTTTCCATCTTCATGGCTTCCAGAATCAGCAGCACGTCGCCTTCGGCCACGCTCTGGCCTTCGGTGGCAATCACCTTCCAGATATTGCCCGCCAGCGGCGCGGTGACCGGGGTGCCGGCGCCTGCCGGGGCGGCAGCCTGAACCGGTGCGGAAGAGGCCGCCGGAACAGCCGTAGTAAGCTGGCTGATATCGCCGCCGTCGCTGACCTTCACCACAAAGGCCTTACCTTCCACTTCCACGGTATAGACGCCGGAGGCGGCAGACTTCTCTGCTTTTGCCACCGGCTGCGCGGCTTCCGCCTGCGGCAGTGGCTCAAACGCCGCCGGGTTGTGGCGGTTCTCAAGGAATTTGAGGCCGATTTGCGGGAACAGCGCCACGGTGAGCACGTCGTCAATGGCGTTTCCCGCAAGCTGAATGCCCTTCTCCTGCGCCTGGCGCCTGACGTCCGCTTCCAGTTCAGCCAGTTCCGGTTTGAGTAAATCCGCCGGACGGCAGGTCACCGGAGCGCTCCCTTCCAGCACGCGGACCTGTAGCGCGGCGTTGACCGGCACCGGCGTGTGGCCGTATTCGCCTTTCAGTATCCCGGCGGTTTCTTTGGCGATGGTTTTGTAGCGCTCGCCGGTCAGGACGTTGAGCACCGCCTGGGTGCCGACAATCTGCGAGGTCGGGGTGACCAGCGGGATGAAGCCGAGGTCCTCGCGCACGCGGGGGATTTCCGCCAGCACCTGGTCGAGTTTGTCCGCCGCGTTCTGCTGCTTCAGCTGGCTTTCGAGGTTGGTGAGCATTCCGCCCGGCACCTGCGCCACGAGGATACGGCTGTCGTAGCCTTTCAACTGGCCTTCAAAGGCGTGATACTTTTTGCGCACCTCGCGGAAGTACGCGGCGATATTTTCCAGCTTCAGGATATCCAGCCCGGTGTCGTGCTCAGTACCTGCCAACGTCGCCACCAGCGCTTCGGTGGCCGGGTGGCCGTAGGTGGCGCTCATGGAGGAAATTGCCGTGTCCACGCCGTCAACACCCGCCTCGATAGCCTTCAGCAGGGCCATCTCCGCCATCCCGGTGGTGGCGTGACAGTGCAGGTGCAGGCGCACCTCAAAACGTTTTTTGATTTCGCTGACCAGCTCAAAAGCGGCCATCGGGGTGAGAATGCCGGACATATCCTTAATCGCAATGGAATCGACGCCGGTTTCCAGCAGTTGCTCCGTTAAATCCAGCCAGGTCTGCAACGTGTGCGCCGGACTGGTGGTATAGCTCAGCGTACCCTGGGCATGTGCGCCGTGGCTGCGCACCGCCTGCAGGGCGGCTTTCATATTGCGCGGGTCGTTCATGGCATCGAAGACGCGGAACACGTCCATGCCGTTTTTCACCGCGCGTTCGACGAAGCGCTCCACCACGTCGTCGGCGTAGTGGCGGTAGCCGAGCAGGTTCTGGCCGCGCAGCAACATCTGCAGCGGGGTTTTGGGCATGGCTTTTTTGAGCTCGCGCAGGCGCAGCCACGGGTCTTCGCCGAGGAAGCGGATACAGGCGTCAAAGGTGGCGCCGCCCCAGCATTCGAGGGAGCCGTAGCCCACGTCGTCGAGCTGGGCGGCAATCGGCAGCATATCGTCAAGACGCAGGCGGGTGGCGAACAGGGACTGGTGGGCGTCACGCAGGACGACGTCGGTAATGGCAATAGTCATGGATCCCTCCGGGAATTAAGCGTTAAGGCGGTGATGGTGAATGGCGGCGGCAATCACCGGCTTTAAGCGGGTGAAGTCGTCCACGGCGGGAACGGCGCGCGGTGCGGGCGCGGCGACGGGTTCCGGGAAGAAGCGAGTAATCACGGCGGACATGCCGCGGATGGCGAAAATCAGCAGGAACAGAAACGCCAGCACGAACCCCATGCCGAGGAACATCAGGGTGAAGCCTTCACCTAATAGCAGAGCTGCATTAGTCATAAAATAGCCTTCAGGCAGGAGGCACGATAATGGGGCTATTTATGACGATGAAATAATAAGGGTGGATTTCCCTGAGCCGCCCCCGGCCAGAGCCCTTGGTTATTATTATCGTCATAACGTATTACCACCATTATCGTGCAATTTACGTAATCAGGTTTATTTGATGAAACTTACGTTCTGGCATATGTCATCAGCGACGATCTCTTTACGCTGATTAAAAATAATTTTGTTCTGTTCAAACAGATTATTTCCATGGGTATCAATAGAAACAATCAGCGGGCCAAACTCTTTAACCCGACAGACCCACAGCGTTTCCGGCATCCCCAGATCGCGCCATTGGGCATCTTCAATTTCTTCCACGCACACGGCGGCTACAACCGCACAACCGGCAGGGAATACGCAGTGCAGCGCTTTGTGTTCAGCACAGCCCTCTTCGGTACCTTTACCCATACCGCCTTTACCCACAATTAATTTCACGCCAGTCTGCGCAATAAACTCTTTTTCGAATTTCTCCATACGCATGCTGGTGGTTGGGCCAACGGAGACCATTTCAAACTTATCGTCTTCGCCTTTAATTGGGCGGACAATGGGGCCAGCGTGGAAAATAGCGCCGCCGCGAACATCTACCGGAAGTTCGCGACCACCTTCAATTAAACGGCGATGGGCTACGTCACGGCAGGTAACAATATGACCGTTGAGATAAATAATATCGCCAGCCTTAATATCCGCTAAATCTTCATCTTTAATTGGCGTAGTCAGGATTTTTTTAGTCATCAGAAATTCACTCCGCTGTGAGACGTAATGGTGTAATTCAAATCTTTATCGAAAACGATGTGCCCTTTACGGTGCGACCAGCAGCCGACGTTTACCGCTACGCCGATGGTAGAAGGATGACGCGCGGTGTTTTCAATGTTCACGCCCATAACGGAGGTATTACCGGACATCCCCTGCGGCCCCAGGCCAATTTTGTTAATGCCGTCTTCCAGCATTTTTTCCAGCGAGGCTGCACGCTCATTCTCGTTATGCGAACCGATCGGACGCATCAGCGCTTTTTTCGATAGCAGTGCCGCCGTTTCAACAGAGGTCGCTACGCCCACGCCAACCAGCAGCGGCGGACACGCGTTGAGGCCGTAGCTGGTCATCACATCCAGTACAAAGCGGGTCACACCTTCATAGCCTGCACCCGGCATCAGCACCATCGCTTTCCCCGGCAGAGAACAACCACCGCCTGCCATATAGGTATAAATGCTGCACTGATCGGAATTGGGAACGATTTCCCAGAAGACCGTCGGCGTACCTTTACCCACGTTTTTACCGGTGTTGTATTCATCAAAAGTTTCTACGCTGTTGTGGCGCAGCGGAGAATCTACAGTTGCTTTGATCACCGCCTCACGCAACAACGCTTCCAGCTCGCCAATCAGCGGAAAGTTCGTCCCGCACTCCACCAGAAACTGAATGACACCGGTGTCCTGGCAGGAAGGTCGATCCAGCTCTTTCGCCAGACGCTGGTTCTCAATCATGGTAGTAAAGATGACGTCGGCCAGTTTACTGGTCTCTTTCTTATGCAAATCTTCCAGTTTTGCAGTGACATCATCAGGCAAAACTTTGCCGGTATATCCCACAAACTTGGCCATAACGTCGGTCATATGGGATATCTGTTCACTTTTGCTCATAAATGCTCCTTAGTCAGAACAGCTTCCGTTAATTACGGATGAAAAGGGAAAAGGATTGGCAGCAGGATCAAGCTGACAATGGTTGAAACGATAATCAGGGGGATACCGGCCTTAGCGTAGTCGACAAATTTATAGCCACCCGCGGAGAGCACCATCATGTTGGCAGGCATACCTATAGGGGTTGCGTAGGCGCAGGAACCGCCAATGACCGTCGCCATCAGAACCGCACGCGGGTCGGCCCCCATGCCTGCGGCAATGGACAAACTCACCGGCACCAATAGCGCTGTCGTTGCGGTATTGGACATAAAGTTGGTCATCACAACGGATAAGGCGAAAACGGCGATCAGCAACATGAGCGGTGAGGAGTTTTGCCCCAGCATGCCGATTACATAGTCCGCAACCAGCTTGCCTGCCCCGGTCATTTCCAGCGCTTTTGCCAGCGCCAGGGTGCCGCCAAAGATAAAAATAGTCTGTGAATCAATGGCTTTATAGGCCTGTTTTTCCGTGAGTACGCCGCTTACTACCAGCACAAGAGCGCCAATACAACCGGTCACGGCCAGGCTGACACCGATCTTCTTCTCAAAGATCATGCCGAGGATCGTTGCGATCAACACCACCAGTGAGAGCCGTTGTTTCCACTGTGGAACATGGCTGTAGTCACGTTGCTCCCCGACGCTCCCCACCTCACCGCCGGTCGCATTATTCGGCAGAAAGCGATAGCCAATAGTCAGGAAGTAGAGAATGCCGCAGATGAGCATCGGGAGACCGATTTTTGCGTATTCAAAAAAGCCAAAGCCGCCGCCAATATTCTGTAGCGCAGACTGCGCGATAAGATTTCCCGGCGCGCCAATTAACGACAGGTTACCGCCCAACGCAGCGGCGAAAACCAGCGGCATCAGTAGACGAGAACGCGAGAAGCCCGATTTTGCCGCCACGCCGATCACCACCGGAATCAAAACCGCAGCGGTACCGGTGTTAGAGAGGACGCCAGACATCAAACCCACCACCACCATAATGGTGAAGATCAGCTGTTTTTCTGTTTTCGCGAAGCGCGTGATGACGCCGCCCACTTTGTTTGCCATACCGGTCTCGAACAACGCGCCGCCCACGATAAACATCGCGACAAAGAGGATGACGTTAGTGTCGATAAAGCCAGCAAAGGCCTGTTTGATATTCAGAACTCCGGTGATCACTAAGGCCACGCAGACAATCATGGAAGTGACGGCCAGTGGCACTTTTTCCCATACAAACATGACGATAGCGAACACCAATAAACATAAGGTAAGGGTAATGGGTTCCATATTTATAATTATCCAATCAATGATATATGATATTGTATCCAATGTTGACAGGGAGAAATTATTCCCATACAAAAACTAAGTCAAATCGTTTCTCAGGAAAGATGCAGGAGTGGGATCTACATCAAGATCGTGGTTAGATCGTTACTGGACGTGATTAATAGAATTGAAGAATTGGTTGAAGCGCCTGCGATGCTCACGCAGGCGAAAAGATCAGGCAGAAGGGTCACCAACATAGCGGGTCAGCATATTCTCCATCGAGCGAATAATGTGTTCGCGCATGCGCTGGCGTGCCAATGTTTCATCATGAAGTTCAAGAGCTTGCAGAATACTTTTATGTTCCTGAATGGAAATCACGGCATACTCTTCTTCGGTGACCTTATGCCCCATCGACAGGCCGTTCCACATATTACAGAGCAACATTTTCATTTTTTCGTTGCCAGCAACATTCCATATTTCCATATGAAATGCCTGATTCAGGTCGGAGTATTCCGCCGAGTTATTTTCCGCGAGAGCCTTTTCAGCGGCATAATGCACCTGGGCTATCCGCGAGATATCGGTGCCAGGACGAGAAGCTTTAGCCACCGCCTCACTTTCTAACAGCGCGCGAATTTCATAGTGTTCACGGATCGTTTGTTCATTGATGCCCAACACCACCGCCCCTTTATTAGGGCGCACTTTTATCAGCCCATCCGCCGCCAGAATCTGAAACGCCTCGCGCACTGGCATACTGGACACGCCGACCATTCCGGCAATGCCTTCTAACGTAATCTCCTGCCCTTCCACTAACTCCCTCGAAAGAATCGCTTTACGCAGCACTGCCGCGACCTGTTCTTTCGCTGAAAGAAGCTTAATCTTCCCTAACTTAGGCTTCTGCACTTTCCCAGTCCTTCATATGTTGACGCATTATTTCTGCTAAAGAGAGGAAATAACGCTGCATAACTTGCCCAATCTCATCACGCCGCCCCTGGCGTATGACGTCAGCCAGTTCAGCGAAAAGCTGCGCCGACTCCTGATTATCTTTTTTCAGATGCAAAATAACATAAGAGACATAACCGTCCAGGAACTGCTGATACACCTTTTCCAGATAGCGGTTATTCACATAAGAAATCAGCATCGCATGACACTCCAGTTCGCAGGATTTGTCTTCTGCGACAGCCAGCGCTTGCGCACGTATCAGGAGGGCATCGCCTACTTCGCTGGGTATCAGCGAAAACATTTCGGCGGCCATCGCGGCAATCACGCGAAAAATATGACTCACGCGATCGGCCTCAAGATGCGCGACCTGCATGTGCCTGTTGGGCAGTCGGATTAAAAAACCTTCCTGTTCGAGTGACTGTAGCGCTTCTCGAACCGGCATTCGTGAAAGACCAAGCTGCTCCGCAATACTTTCCTGCGCGAGTTCTTCTCCCGCTTTTATATTGCCGGAAAGAATTTCATAGCGAAGCATTTGCGTAATGTGATCGCGGGTTTGCGTTCTTTGGATCTTTTTCACGACGTTCTCGTTAATAACCGATAAGACGTGAGGAGTTTAGCAGATTTAGTACTTGATTTCGTGGCTTGTTTACAGTCAAAGAAGCCGGAGCAAAAGCCCCGGCATCGGGCAGGAACAGCTTATTTATTAATAAAATCTTCACCCAACTGAATATCTTTTTTCAGCGTATCCAGCATAGCGTCCAGCGAATGTTGCTCGAAAGCGCTCAGTGTACCGATGGATTTACGCTCTTCTACACCGTTTTTACCCAGCAGCAGCGGCTGAGAGAAGAAACGGGCATACTGACCGTCGCCTTCCACATAGGCGCATTCCACCACGCCTTTTTCGCCCTGCAGAGCGCGAACCAGAGAAAGACCGAAACGCGCGGCAGCCTGGCCCATAGAGAGGGTTGCCGATCCGCCGCCGGCTTTCGCCTCGACGACTTCAGTACCGGCGTTCTGAATACGTTTAGTCAGCTCGGCCGCTTCTTGTTCGGTAAAACTTACGCCTGGAATCTGCGACAGCAGCGGCAGAATCGTCACGCCGGAGTGCCCGCCAATCACCGGAACTTCAACTTCCGTTGGCAGCTTACCTTTCAGCTCTGCGACAAAGGTATTAGAGCGGATGATATCCAGCGTGGTAACGCCAAACAGTTTGTTTTTGTCGTATACGCCTGCTTTTTTCAGCACTTCCGCCGCAATCGCAACGGTGGTGTTCACCGGGTTGGTGATAATGCCCACGCACGCTTTCGGGCAGGTTTTAGCGATCTGCTGCACCAGGTTTTTCACGATGCCAGCGTTAACGTTAAACAGGTCGGAACGGTCCATACCCGGCTTACGCGCCACACCCGCAGAAATCAGTACTACGTCAGCGCCTTCAAGCGCCGGGGTTGCGTCTTCACCGGAGAAACCTTTGATTTTTACAGCGGTGGGGATGTGGCTCAAATCAACGGCCACACCGGGAGTCACTGGAGCGATGTCGTACAGGGAGAGTTCTGAACCTGAAGGCAGTTGGTTTTTTAAAAGTAATGCCAGCGCCTGACCGATACCACCAGCAGCGCCGAGGACTGCGACTTTCATCCTAAACTCCTTATTATATGATTAGCTAAGTGTCTATTGCTCCGCGGCGGCGACCTTAATTCACAAATTCAATGATTACAATCCTCACTCATCAAGAATGCGGAGTCGCGCAATTTTGGCTTTTATGCATTTAATTTGCGTAATCCGGATCGGCTGCAACCAGAGAGCAACGTTCCTACAGGTGGTGACAATATACCCTACTATCCTCTCAAAACAACATCATTTTGATAACAATTAATTTACTTTTAATCTTATTTGCGAGGCGTGACACAGGCATGTTTCTTGATAACGAAATTTGATAAAATTCCGCTCTTTCATAACATTATTTCAGCCTTAAACAAGGCAGACTGTTTGCATAAAAATTCATCTGTATGCACAATAATGTTGTTTCTACCGCCATATTACGGGTGACTTATGCGAAGCTCGGCTAAACAAGAAGAACTAGTAAGAGCGTTTAAAGCGCTCCTTAAAGAAGAAAAATTCAGCTCACAGGGCGAAATCGTCCTCGCGTTGCAGGATCAGGGCTTTGAAAATATCAATCAGTCCAAGGTCTCGCGCATGTTGACTAAGTTCGGCGCAGTGCGTACACGTAACGCAAAAATGGAAATGGTGTACTGTCTTCCGGCTGAACTGGGCGTCCCAACAACATCCAGTCCGTTGAAAAATCTGGTGCTGGATATCGACTATAACGACGCTGTCGTGGTGATTCATACCAGCCCCGGCGCGGCACAACTCATTGCGCGCCTGCTGGATTCACTGGGGAAAGCAGAAGGTATTCTCGGCACGATTGCCGGCGACGATACTATCTTCACTACGCCTGCCAGCGGATTTTCCGTAAGAGATCTGTACGAAGCCATTCTGGAACTTTTTGAACAAGAGCTTTAGTCCCACTTCCTCCGTCGTCGTACGGCGGAGGCACCTTTTTGTCCTCTCCCCTCGCCGCTTTCCTGTACAGCTATCATTTGGCAAATCATGCCCTTAAACATTCACCACATGAATGACAAATCAAAAAAACGCACAAAATGTCAAATTTTTTAACCTATTGATTTTCTTTTATTTTTTAAACAGCAGCGGCGAAAAACAGCAATTTTAATTCCATAACGTTATAAAAAATAAAATTTTTAATGTCTTTAAAAAGCAGAAACAATTAGCGTGGTATTAATTAATCGCGTGATTAGTGTATACTTAATTTTGTGATGAGGGTCACGAAACAAAGACCCCAGTAAAGGAATTCGACGAGGTAAAAATCATGAAAATCAAAACCACTGTTGCAACATTAAGTATTCTGTCCGTTCTCTCTTTTGGCGCTTTCGCCGCAGAACCTATCAGCGCAGAGCAAGCGCAAAACCGTGAAGCAATCGGATCGGTTTCAGTCAGCGCTATCGGCTCATCGCCTATGGATATGAACGCCATGCTGAGCAAAAAAGCGGATGAACAAGGCGCTACGGCCTACCACATTACCGAAGCGCGTAGCGGCAGCAACTGGCACGCCACTGCCGAACTGTACAAATAAAATTCACCTGCCATCGCATATAACGTGTCATTGCTTCGCGGAGATATCGCATAAGAAAAGCCCATTAATCCGCGAGGTTGACCCTATAAAGGAATAAAAGACCATGAAAACGAAATACATTATCGCATCACTCGGCCTGGCCACTCTGCTCTCTTTCGGCGCAAATGCCGCAGTACATCAGGTCAACGCGGAACAGGCGCAGAATCTGCAACCGATGGGCACCATTTCCGTCTCGCAGATTGGTAGTACGCCAATGGATATGCGCCAGGAGATCGTCGCTAAAGCCGAAAAAGCAGGCGCTAATAGCTATCGCATCATCGAATTAAAAGAAGGTGATAACTGGCACGCCACCGCCGAGTTGTATAAGTAAACCCTCGTCGTCTAACCCGACGACTTGCCCCCGCCTGCCGGGGGCTTTTTTATGCTTTTTCAATGCCGGACATTAAACCGTAGCCGCCCCTCCAGCTCTTCTTCCGCTTCATCAAAGAGTAAAATCAGCGCCCCGTAGCGCCTGCGCAGTTTATCAGGCAGGTGAACGAACTCAATCTCTAGCGGTAGAGGTAAGATATCGCTCATTACCGCATCCCATAATGTATCAAGATCGCTTACTTTCTCACTGGCAAGACCAAACGTCTGCGTAAACTCGCGATAAAAATCGCTTTGGTTTTTAATATCATTAAAATCAAAAGTATAGACATTCATAGCCAGCCACCATCCCCGACAGACAATTGTCTGTTTTACTACTAAGCATCATTATGCAGAGGTTTCACTTCCAGAAACGCTTTTAGCCCCGGAGCACTCTTGCGCTGTTTTTGTATCTTAAATAAGTATAGTCATAAAAAAACCGACGCTTTTGGCATCGGTTCTTGTGGGTTAGCTATCGGTAAGCGCGTTCTGGTATTTATGTAACATGCCCGTCAGGCGTTTAACCGGTTCCGTCACCTGCGGCGGCGCCTCCCAGATACGTAATTTCTCCTGATAGATATCCAGCTCATCCAGCAACTGACCAAAGTAGCGTCGCCGTTTATCATCGCTTCCGGCGGAAATAACATGGTCTGCGGTACGACGAAGCTGGCGGTGGAACACTGACAGGTCTTCATTAACCGGTATCGGCGCGTCGCGCAGACGTTGATGAGCAATGATCATCGTTAGCGCCAGGCGAAACTTCGGCAAATCGCCAGGGAATTTATTCATCAGCAAAAAGAGTTGCTGATATAACGCAGGCAGACGGTTTTCTTTACGACGTACCACGTTAGTCGTCATTGCCGAGACCGCAGCGGAAACAAACTGATTAAGCAGCACGCGACCGGTTCGATCTTTGGATTTATCACGCACCAGCAGGATGACGATAAACGCCAGCATACAGCCGACAATTTGCCCCAACGCGCTGTCGAGGAACTGGCTGAAATGGAACGTCATCGGATTATCCAACACAATAATGTTAATCGTACTGGCCAGCGCCCCCATCGACCCCAGACGTCGTTTCTGGACCTCAATGCCGATAAAGAACCCCAATACCGCCAGGCTCAAACATAACAACAGCATACTTTGCTGCGTATTGGGAATAATCACCAGGAAATAGAGCAATCCCAGCGGCAACGCCGCCAGAGTGCCATAAATAAAATCAATGCAGACCATGCGCGGATTGGGTAAACGCATCGCCAGCGAGGTCACCACGGCAATCATCACCATCGCGCCATTACCCGATGTCCAGCCGGTCCATAGCCAGAATAATGTCCCCAGAATGCAGGAAAGCGTGGTGCGCCAGAAGTTCACCATCGCATGGTGGCGTTCAGCGGATTCCACTTTAACTACGGGCTCGCCTTGCAGGATCTCTTCTTCCGTCGCGCTGATTTTGGTGTTGCTGATCACGCCGCGTTTAAGCAGCAGATAGCGCGTCGCAGCGCCTACCCAACTATAAAGCGTGACGGGCGTTTCGCGCTCGCCGGTCCAGACAATAACACGCCGCATCCGTTTTAACTGCCTGTGGACGTCCTGTACCGTTTCAACCGGCGTCTCGAACAGTTCCCGGAATGTATCGGTAATCAGTTCCGGCCGCGTGTTTTGAATAAGATAAGTTTCACAGGATTGCGTAATCAGCGTGAGCGAAAGCGTATTCAACGCTTTCAGGCGGCGGTTAGCGCGTACCCAGCGCGAAGATTCCATATTCAGATTACTTCGCATCCCCTCCAGCGCCGCCGTGCGTCGCACCAGATCGCCCCAGGCGTTGTCGACTTCTTCGCTGTCGCCATGCTTAATACAAAGTTGCATTAGCTGATATTGCGCTACCAGTAAACTGTCCAGTTCGCGATCAACCTCCTGCTTTATCGATCGCGGCGAGAAAAGCAGATCCGCTAAAATAGCACAGCCAATGCCGATAACGATTTCGCTACAGCGCTCAAGCGCAAATTGCGGCGTGAGCAGCGGCTCCGTCTGAATGGTAATCACAATGATCAGCGCAGTATAACCTGACAGTCCCCACGCATAAGAGTTTTCGATCCGTACTAAAGAGGAGATCCAGGTACAAAAACCGGCCCAGACACAGCACACCAGAATCATCAATAGCGGCGCGCGGATCATAGAGATAATAATGATAAGCGCGGCGATACAGCCAATAAACGTCCCGATAATACGCAACATTCCGCGATAACGGATAGCGCCGGAATAGGGTTCCCCGCCGGCGGCAAATGCCGGGCCTGCCGCCACGATCGCGGCGGTCAGCACCGCCCAACGCGGCGTCTCCAGTTGAAAATGGAAGCCGATAAATAATGCTAGCACAATGGCGCACGCCAGCTTTACCGCAAAACGAATGTGCTGGTTGGCAATGGAGAAAATGCCCATGACGATTAACCGAATTCGCGCAGCCGGTGCGCCAGTTTACGGAAGAAGGAGTCCTGGCTTGCGTCACGATCCTGCTTACCGGTGATCACGACGGTTGCCGTCGTACCGGCAGGCCACAAATTCCCCTGCTGCTCGTCGAGCCGGATACGCACCGGGACACGCTGGGCCAGACGCACCCATTCGAGGTTAGAGTCTATCGTCGCCATCCCTTTCGCATCGCTGGTACTGCTGGCATTCGTTACCCCTGCCGCCACGCTATCGACAGTACCTTTTAATACCCGGTTGCTGCCAAGCGGCGTGATTTCGGCACGATATCCCGGACGCACGCCTTCCAGCTTGGTCTCTTCCATATAGGCCTGCACGTAAAAAGAGTTCTTTTTCACCAGGGCAACGGCCGTGGAACCGCGGGTAATAAATTCACCGGCATAAACATTAAGGTTAGTCACCCAGCCGTCAGCAGGCGCGCGAATGACGGTGCGCTCCAGATCGAGTTTAGCCAGATCGCGCGTCGCCTGGGCTTTAGCCAGTTGATGCAGTACAGTCTGCAAGACATTGTTCGCCTGATCGATCTCTTCCCGGGACATCGCCTGTACGCCGAGGCGATTACGGCGACTGGCTTCCTGGCGTTTTTCCTGCGCCAGGACCTGATAATAGGCTACATCAGCTTCCGCTTCCGCCAGCGCTTTTTGATAGCGTGGCTGATCGATGGTAAACAGGACCTGATCCTTTTTCACCAGTTGGTTATCATGCACGTTTACATGGGTAATCAGGCCCGCGACATCCGGGGCAATAGCGACGACATCGGCGCTAAAACGCGCGTCGCGCGTCCAGGGAGATTCGGTGTAATACACCCAGGCGCGGAAAATGGCGATAAAGGCCAGAATAACCAGTACGAGGGTAATGGCCGTACGGGAGAGTTTTCTTGTTAGTGTTTTCACTTCAACCTCAAACGAACAGGCGCGATATTAAATAAAACAGACAACAATACAGCGCGGTATTGAACAGAGCCGGATGCCAGACAAAATCATAGATACCCGTCGGCACAAGCATCCGACGCACCAGCCAAAAAATAGCCAGTGACAAAAGCAATTCGAAAAATATCGGTGGGAAGGAAAGACCAAACACCACGATAACGGGAAACAGACTCATGTTGACCTTGATTTCTGAGAGAGAGCAGGCGATAGATTGTTAAGCTACATCGCCGCAGAGAAGGGCAAGAGACGCCAGGCGAGAGCGACATAGCTCTTATTCGAATAATAGTATATTAACGTAATTGTTATGCTGTTATCTATATTATGTGATCTAAATCACTTTTAAGCCAGAGTGAATAATGGAACGATTAAAACGAATGTCGGTATTCGCCAAAGTTGTCGAGTTTGGCTCTTTTACCGCCGCAGCCAGACAGCTGCAAATGAGCGTATCGTCCATCAGCCAGACTGTGGCGAAACTGGAAGATGAGCTTCAGGTTAAATTGCTCAACCGCAGCACACGCAGCATTGGGCTCACCGAAGCTGGAAAAATCTATTATCAGGGCTGTCGTCGTATGCTGCATGAAGTGCAGGATGTTCACGAGCAGCTTTACGCTTTTAATAACACGCCTATCGGTACATTGCGTATCGGCTGTTCTTCAACCATGGCGCAAAATGTGCTGGCCGGGCTTACCGCAAAATTATTAAAAGAGTATCCCGGTCTGGCGGTCAATCTGGTGACAGGAATTCCGGCCCCGGATTTAATTGCCGACGGGCTGGACGTGGTGATCCGCGTGGGCGCGCTGCAAGACTCCAGCCTGTTTTCCCGTCGACTCGGCGCGATGCCGATGGTTGTGTGCGCCGCCAAGCCCTACCTCGCTCAGTACGGCGTCCCGGAAAAACCCGCCGATCTCAGTAGCCATTCCTGGCTGGAATATAGCGTGCGCCCGGATAATGAGTTTGAACTTATCGCGCCGGAAGGAATTTCTACCCGACTGATTCCACAGGGGCGGTTCGTCACTAACGATCCGATGACGCTGGTACGCTGGCTGACCGCCGGAACCGGAATCGCCTATGTGCCGCTGATGTGGGTGATCGATGAGATCAATCGTGGCGATCTGGAGATCCTGCTGCCTCGCTATCAGTCCGATCCCCGTCCGGTGTACGCGCTGTACACCGAAAAAGATAAGCTGCCGCTTAAAGTGCAGGTAGTGATTAACGCGTTAACTGACTATTTTGTCGATGTCGCACACCTGTTTCAGGGGATGCACGGGCGAGGGAAAGAAAAATAAAAACACCGGGTAATTGCTGAAGACGATTGTAGCCAGATGCCACCCGAGGCTGACATTGCCTGATGGCGCTGCGCTTATCAGGCCTGGGCGGCACACACCACAGGCCTGATAAGGCGGACAGTTATGCGGTGCCGCCAACCGTCAGGTTATCGACTTTCAGCGTCGGCTGGCCTACGCCTACCGGCAGACTTTGACCCTCTTTACCGCAGACCCCCACCCCGTTATCCAGCTTAAGGTCGTTGCCGACCATGGAGATCTGTTGCATCGTTTCAATGCCTGATCCAATCAACGTCGCGCCCTTCACCGGCGTCGTGACTTTGCCGTTTTCAATCAGATACGCTTCCGAGGTAGAGAACACAAACTTGCCGGAGGTGATATCCACCTGACCGCCGCCAAAGTTAGGCGCATAGATGCCGTATTCAACGGATTCGATAATTTCCTGCGGCGTTGACTGCCCCGCCAACATATAGGTATTCGTCATACGCGGCATTGGCAGATGCGCGTAAGATTCGCGACGCCCGTTACCGGTCGGCGCAGCGCCCATCAGGCGCGCGTTCAGCTTGTCCTGCATGTATCCTTTCAGCACGCCATTTTCAATCAATACGTTGTACTGGCCTGGCGTACCTTCATCATCGATAGCAACGGAGCCGCGACGGTTCATCATTGTGCCGTCGTCCACTACGGTGCAAAGCGCGGAGGCAACCTGCTCGCCGATCTGACCGCTAAACACAGACGTCCCACGACGGTTAAAATCACCTTCCAGCCCGTGACCGACCGCTTCGTGCAGCAATACGCCCGGCCACCCGGCGCCCAGAACCACCGGTAACGTCCCCGCTGGCGCAGCGACCGCAGAGAGATTAACCAGCGCCATGCGTACCGCTTCTTTCGCCCACGCGTCGGCGCGAACCTCGCCGTCGAGATCGGCAAGAAAATACTCATAACCAAAGCGACCGCCGCCGCCGCTGGCGCCGCGCTCGCGTTTACCGTCTTCTTCCACCTGCACGCTAACGGACAACCGCACCAGTGGACGGACATCCGCCGCCAGCGTCCCGTCGGTCGCCGCCACGAGGATTAATTCATATACGCCGGTCAGGCTGGCGTTAACTTCCTGCACGCGTTTATCGGCTTCTCGCGCCGCTTTATCAACGCGTCTGAGGATATCCAGCTTCTCTTCGCGGCTCATACTTTGCAGCGGATCAAGGGTGGTGTAGAGCGGCTGATGCGCTACGGCGGCGAGCGTTTTTACCTTGCCTTCGCCGTTCTCGCGTACAATGGTTCGCGCTGCCTGCGCACTCTGCTCCAGCGCCAGGAGGCTTATCTGGTCAGCATAAGCAAAACCGGTTTTTTCGCCGCTAATGGCGCGAACGCCAACGCCCTGGTCGATATTATATGAACCATCTTTAATGATGCGGTCTTCTAAAACCCAGGATTCGTGATAGCTCGACTGAAAATAGAGGTCGCCATAATCAAGACGGCGTTCGGCCAGTTGGCCCAAAATAGCGAACAGATCCTGATGGTTCAGGCCATTCGCCGCTAGCAATTGTTCACTTACCAGGTTCAGACTCATCGTTTTTGCTACTCGTTGATTTCTGCCGGATGGCGGTTCACGCCTTATCCGGACTACGTTGTTAGATTGTACAAACCGGATAAACGCAGCGCCGTCCGGCATGACTATTTACTGAGAGTGGGGCAATTCCTCGCCCCCGTCAAATCATTGCTGGCTTTCTTTTATCGGTTGGCGCAGAACTTCGTTGATCTGCGGCGCATCGACCGGACCGGTAATGCGATAACGCAGAATGGAGACCTTGCTCCATAGCGGCCCCAACACTTTACTGGCGGCAAATACCGCCGCGCCGACAATCGGGTTAACGGCAAACGCGGCGGCGACGCCTACGGTGGCGGAAATTTCCGGCGCGACAACGGCCTCCATATCAAGACGACGACGCACCAGATCAACAGAACCTTTCATTGCAATATCCGCTTCCAGCCCATCCACCAGCGTATCGTCAGTATGCAGGACGCCATCTTTAATCCACGCGGTACTATGAATAGAGTCGAAATAGAAACCTTCGCTAAAGGTATCTCTGAAGTCAAACCGCAGCTTACGCAGCAACGCATCAAAACTGAGCAGCCGCAGTAGCTGTCCGGCATGACCGCTACTGAGATCAGTAAACTCGCCTTTACCCAGACGCGTACGTAAAATCCCGTTGAGCGTGGCTTCCTCAGGTTGCCAGGGCGGGTTTCGCCAGTGCAGATCGTAATCTACGTTAAAAGACGCGTTCTGGATTGGCGTCGAGATACCGAAGAACCCGGCTGCCGTGTCGAGGTTACTACCATGCAGACTACCTTTCAGCGAGGTTCGTTCATTACCCGGCGCATTCACCCACTCGCCGTTCGCTTTCAAACGGGCGAATCCGGTATCGATCAGGCCATTCGCCAGAGTCAGCGTATTGCCTTTGATGGCGAAATCGCCATCAATACGCCCATATTTTTGCCCCCATAGCCAGCACTCTTCGCAGCGAAGCTGTAAGTCCGGCCAGCCACGGAAGCTAATCGTGTTCGCCGAAGCCAACGGCGATGTCGGTGTTGGTGACGAGGCGTGCGTTTTTGCGACGCCAGGGTTGTAGTACAGGTACTTAATGTTCGCCAGCCACGGCGCATGGTTGCGCATGAGCAGCGTGGCGTTCACCTCACGGCCCTGCGCTTCAATTTTTGTTCCGTTCAGCGAGGGGGCTGAAACAACGCTCAAATTGTTCCACTGCTGGCCGCCCAGCGATAGCGCGGGAGTACGCAACGTGACGCGTTGAGGAAACTCGGCCGAACTACTCACGTTATCCGCCGCGCCTTTCTGGAATAACGCCAGCCACTGCGCGCCATCCAGCGCCGGCAGATTGAGCTCAACGCCTTGTTGAGCAGGTAATGGCGGAATCGTCCGGCTGTCCGTCGTCCAGATAGCCCGATCCAACGTCAGCTTCTGATTTAATAACCAGCGGCTGTTAAAGTGATTTTTACTCCCTGCGCTCCCCGTTAGCGCAAAACTTTTCAGGTTGCCGTCAGCCTGAATGTTCACCGGAATGGCTTCGCCTGCGGGTTTATTTAGCGGAGAAGGTAAGTGACTGCTCACATTTCTCAGATCGCCGTTCAGCTCGATGTGATAAGTGGTGTCAGCGTGATACGGAAGATCGATGCCGACTTTACCATTCCACGTCACGCTGCCGCTCAGGGCGTCATTCAGTTGCGGCGGTAAGACGCCCATACGCGTTGGTTGCCAGTTACCGTTCAGGTTGACGGCGACCTGATAGGCTTTTGCCCCTTCCGTCGTACTGAAATCCAGGTTAAGCGGCTGATTAAACCAGTTTGCCGTCAGCGGCCCGCTTTTTAGCGCGCCATTCACAAAGCTGAATTTACCGTTCAGATTTTTGAGCGTGCTGTTTAGCGGCTTAATAAACAGACTGTTATTACGCAACGAGACATCGCCCTCGGCGGTAACCTGTTCGCCATCCAGCGGAATATCAAGATGTAAGCGAGCATTCACATCGCCATCTAATTGGAGCTCCGCCAGCGTCGAGCCAAGCGAGTCTTTTAGCGGCGTCTCGTCAAAATAAGGCCCAACGGCTTTTCCCGGCCCGTTAATATCGGCATCAATGAGCAGTTTCTCTTTGGAATAATCCGGAATTGCCGCCACGAGTTTGCTGGCCTTCACCCCGCCCAAATCGACGCTATCCGAACGCATCCACAGGCCGTCGTTCAGGAAATCCAGTTCAATGTTGAGATTTTTTAGCGCCGGCCAGTCGGGTTGAAAAGCAAACGTCGCATTGCGCAGCGGCACCAGCACTTCAAACTGACCTTCGTTATGCTTATAGGGAAAGAGGTGCGGGTTACCACCGTAAACCAACGTGGCGTTATCCGCCTCGCCGCCCTGAATCGCGCCGCTAAGGTAATCGACCAGCGCTTTGCCCATCAGGTTTTCCGGAAAATAGCGCCACGCCTGAGATCCATCGTCGGTACTGATTCCGGCCAGAATGCCCAGCCACGGTTCGTCGCCCGTCGGTTGCAGATAGCGGAACCCGCCGCGCGCATGTACCGCCTTTGCTTTGACGTCAATGTCGCGGCCATCAAGCTGAAAGCCGTTCTCATTCTTCAACCAGCTAAGCGTCGCGACGCCGTTTTCAATTTCCAGCGGCGCGCGAAAAACGGTTTCATAGGGCATTTTAGCCTGCTGCATCGCAACCTTCATCTGCCCGTCTTCTACGCTTCCCGCCAGCGTACCGGAAAAATGTTCCGCGCCGGGCAACAGCTTCCACTGTTTCCAGGCAAGATTTTCCCACGATGCCTGAAAACGCGTTTTTTCGGTCGCCTGTAGCGGAATATCCAGCGCCAGTGTGGCGATCTTTCCGCTCGGCTGCGTAGCCTGCCATATTTCGCCCAGCACAGGCGACAGTTTAGCCGCCAGCGGACGTAATGCTTCCAGCCCCGCCAGTTCAAGGTTACTGGCGCGAATGCGTAGCTCATCGCTACGTGTGTGATTCTCGCCGCCGACGTCCTGCTGCGGGAGCCAGGCCACTGTTAAGGCTCCGCTCGGCCAGGATTTACCATCAAGCGTAATCCGTGTGTCCGGAATATAAAACTGCCAGCCCGGCTGCTCACGGCTAATCTGCGCCGTCAGGTTATCGACAGACAGCGTGTGCGTCGTGTTATCGCCCAGCCAGCTTGCGCCGCCCTGTTTCAGCCAGACGTCTCCTCCGGCGATTTCGCCTTTACTGAGCGTCATCCAGCCTTCCAGACTGAAACGCGCCGTCTGGAGCGCCACATTATCCTGCATCCATTTGCCCAGCCACGGCTTGACGTCAATATCGTCGGCCTGTAACCAGACTCTGCCGTTATTCAGCAAACCGTCGTCATCGCGTAAATCCATCCGCACCTGCATCACGCCGTGCTGCCCGGTCAGGCTGGAGAGGCTGACCTCGCCTTCGGCGCGGTGTCGCTCTTTGCCGTTTAGCCAGGTAAGCTGTGGGATCGCCAGCTCCGCGCGTTGTCCGGAAAGCGTCAGAAAACTGATTTGGCTATCGCGCAGATCGAAATGATCGAACTGCCGCAGGAAAAGATCGCTTAAACGGCTGGTTTCGATGCCTTCGCCGTCGCTGCTTTGAAGAGGCGTGTTGGTGCGGAAATTGAGTTGCCAGAAGGTCAGGTCGCGAAACTGCCAGCGCATATGCAACAGGCTTTGCCAGACGTCCAGCGCCAGCGTAACGCGTTTTATCGACAGTTCGCCGCCATCTTTCAGGGCGGCATGAATATTATGCGCTTCCAGCGTAGGGCCAAAATTTTGCCAGCTTGCGGAGAGTTGGCTGGCGGCCACCGGCACGCCGGTCACAGACTCAATCTTATTCAGGATAGCTGGACGCCAGGCGTCAAGATGAGGCAACGCCAGGCGCAGCCCGCTAACCAGCAGCGCTGCAATGACGATGAGCGCGGCTCCAGTGAGCAATAAAATCCCCGGCAATCGCCTCACGCGTCTCTCCTTGTCTGCCAAAAAATACGACTCACAACCTTGCTTTGCCGGACGGCGGCGTGAACGCCTTATCCGGCCTGCAAATGCTCGTACGGGTCGCGGTCTTTTACATCATTACGACGTCAAACTGCTCCTGGTTATAAAGCGGTTCGACCTGAACTTTAACCTGTTTGCCGACAAAGATTTCGACTTCCGCCAGCGCGTGTGATTCTTCGCCTTTCAGCGCTTCCGCCACCGCAGGAGAAGCATAAACCAGGAAGCGATCGGAGTCATAAGCGTGATGAACACGTACAATTTCACGCATGATCTCATAGCAGACGGTTTCCACCGTTTTTACCGTCCCGCGGCCATGACAAGTTGGACATTCGTTACAAAGCACATGTTCCACGCTTTCACGAGTCCGTTTACGGGTCATTTCCACCAGTCCCAGCGGCGAAAAACCGTTAATACTGGTTTTCACGCGATCCTTACTTAACGCCTGTTCCAGCGAATGCAGCACCCGGCGGCGATGATCTTCATTATTCATGTCGATAAAATCGATAATGATAATGCCGCCCAGATTACGCAGGCGTAGCTGGCGGGCAATGGCCTGAGTCGCTTCAATATTGGTATTAAAAATGGTGTCGTCGAGATTACGGTGTCCGACAAACGCGCCGGTATTGATATCTACCGTCGTCATCGCTTCGGTTTGGTCGATAATCAGATAACCGCCGGACTTGAGTTCAACCTTACGCTCCAGCGCGCGCTGGATCTCATTTTCCACGTCATAAAGATCGAAGATCGGCTGATGGCCACTGTAATGCTCCAGCT
The DNA here is from genome assembly GCF_046550615.1 of Salmonella sp. SAL04214. NCBI lineage: Bacteria > Pseudomonadati > Pseudomonadota > Gammaproteobacteria > Enterobacterales > Enterobacteriaceae > Salmonella > Salmonella sp. SAL04214. The sequence goes on along the minus strand of NZ_JBGDXT010000001.1, from coordinate 26,393 downwards.
TACTGGTCATTTCCGGGATGTATTCTGCGGTAAACTCCAGCAGCGACTCATAGGTCAGACGTGAGTCAACGCGAATTCGGTCCAACTGCGCATCGGCGAAATCGCGCAGCACGCGCTGCGCCAGCGCCAGTTCGCCATACATCTGGTAGCGCGTTTGCGGACGCTTTTTGCGCTCCATGACTTTCGTCCAGACGCGCTTGAGATAGGCGGCGTCAGACGCGAGATCCTCTTCACAAACGCCTTCCGCCGCGGTACGAATAATAAACCCGCCCTGTTCGTCGCAGTATTCCGCCACCACCTTTTTCAGGCGCTCGCGTTCACTTTCGCTTTCGATGCGCTGGGAAACGCCAACGTGTGACGCGCCGGGCATAAAAACAAGGTAACGGGAGGGCAACGTGATGTCCGTGGTCAAACGCGCGCCTTTCGTGCCGAGCGGATCTTTCACTACCTGCACCATCAGATCCTGTCCCTGACGCACCAGTTCGGAGATATCGCGCACGGTAAACTGTTTTTGCTCGTCGCCCGCCACGCATTCGGTATGCGGCATAATGTCGGAAGCATGAAGAAATGCGGCTTTATCCAGCCCAATATCTACAAAAGCCGCCTGCATACCTGGAAGTACACGACTTACACGACCTTTGTAGATATTGCCTACGATTCCGCGTCGCGCTTCGCGCTCAATATGGATTTCCTGAAGAATACCGCCATCAATGTACGCCACGCGCGTTTCCGATGGCGTTACGTTTACCAACAATTCAGCCGTCATGTTTATCCCTTTTATCACGCAGTGCGTTAAAATGACTCAACAACTCATACGTTTCAACCAGCGGTAAGCCGACCACGGCGTGATAGCTGCCATTTATCTTCCTGACAAAACAGCCACCCCGCCCCTGAATACCGTATGCACCTGCTTTATCTAAAGGCTCGCCGCTGGCGACATAGCCAGTAATATCCTGCGCAGAAAGCGTGCGGAAAGTCACCTCCGTTACCACCAGACAATCCAGCGTCTGCTGCGAGTCCGCAAGCGCAACAGCAGTCATCACCTGATGCGTATTTCCGGAAAGCAAACGCAGCATTTCTGCGGCATGAGCGGCGTCGCGCGGCTTTTCCAGCACCTCGCCGTTTAACACGACTATCGTATCCGCGCCCAACACCGGCAGATCACGGGGAACCAGCGCCACGCCAGCCTGCGCCTTTTCGCGCGCCAGCCGAACAACATACTGCTGCGCGCTTTCCTGAGCACGCCGTTGCTCTTCAATACCAGGCACGACCTGCTCGAATGAAAATCCAAGTTGAGTCAATAATTCCTGGCGACGCGGGGAACCGGAAGCAAGATACAGAGTTGTCATATCGACCTTTATTGCACCGCAAACTGCTGGCGTACTTTACGCATCAGCAAAAAGAGCCAGGGCCACAGCACCCCATTGACTACACTACTCCAGAACACTTCCGGTCTGAAAGAGACGTTGATCACTAAAAACTCGGCCCAGAAAACAATAATGTCCACGGCCAGTGAAAGCAACATTACCACCAGCGCCTGCTGCCAGAGCGCCAGGTTACGGAAGAGCTGGAATTTCAGAGCCACCAGATAGGCGACAATACTCATCGACAGAGCGCGCACGCCAAGTGTGGAACCGCTGATGAGATCAAGTATGGCACCCATCACAAATCCCGTCCCCACATTTACGCGGTGCGGCAGGGCCAGAATCCAGTACAGTAAGATGAGCAAAACCCAGTTTGGCCGGAAAACAATGATGTCGTCCGGCCAGGGCATGATTTGCAGCAACAGCGCAATAAGAAACGAGAGCCAGATAACCCAGCGCCCCTGGCTACGATAGCTCGCCACCATTACCCTCCCGGCGCACGCGCAGGCGGCGTGGTCGCGCCCGAAGGCGATGGTTGCGTTGATACCGGCGCAGTCTGGCCCGCAGATGGCTGAGTAATCCCCGTCGCCGGGTCCGGCACTGGCGCCGGCGGCCCCATCGCATCCGGAGAAGGCAACACCTGCGGCATCATCTGCATCAGGCGCTCATTGGCGACGCGGTGAACCTCTTCCGGCGTCATCGGATTGGCGCCGTTACGATCGGCTCCCCACAACAGCAGCAGATAGCGTAAACGCTGCAAACCCGCGGTTGGACGTGCCTGAATGACGGTATAGGCGCGCTGAGTGTCCAGCTTGACGGAGGAGACCACCGCCACCGGATACCCTTCCGGGAAACGCCCACCAAGTCCGGACGTTACCAGCACATCGCCAACGCGAATATCGGTATTGGCGGGCAGATGTTCAAGCTGAAGATCGTCAGTACAGCCGTTACCGGCGGCAATCACGCGGATGTCATTGCGCAGTACCTGAATCGGCAGCGCATGAGTCGCATCGCAAATCAGCAATACGCGGCTGGTCAGTTTCGCCACGGCGACAACCTGCCCTACGACGCCTTTGTCGCTAATGACCGGTTGACCTTCATATACGCCATTAACGCTGCCTTTATCGATAACGACCTGATCGCTGTAAGGATCATTAACCGTTGAAATAACCTGCGTCACCATTTTCTGCTCGTCCTGACGCAGCGGAGACCCCAGCAGCTCGCGCAACCGCGCGTTCTCCTGTTTGTACTGCCCCAGCATCAGCAGGTCGCTGTTTTTTAACAGTAATTCCTGGCGCAGCGCCCGGTTTTCCAGCTCAAGCTGGTCGCGAGAAGCCAGCGTTTGCGACACGCTGTCGAGCAGTTCACGAGGGCCGTTTGAAATAAAATAGAAAGGACTGACGGCAGTGTCCATGTACGTTCGGATTTGACTGAACGTCCCCAGGCGGCTGTCGGCAATGATAACGCCGAGCGCCACCAGCACCGCCAGAATAAGGCGAATCTGTAGCGACGGGCCACGGCTAAAAATTGGCTTCATAGGCTATGCGTATTCTCGCGTCGGAGAGGCAGGACAATCCAGGGATAATCCTGCCCGTATCCAACTACTCTTCGCTGAACAGGTCGCCGCCGTGCATATCGATCATTTCCAGCGCCTTGCCGCCGCCGCGCGCCACACAGGTCAGCGGATCTTCAGCAACCACGACAGGAATGCCCGTCTCTTCCATTAACAGACGGTCAAGGTTACGCAGCAGCGCGCCGCCGCCGGTGAGCACCATACCACGCTCGGAGATGTCTGACGCCAGCTCCGGCGGACACTGTTCCAGCGCCACCATTACCGCGCTGACGATACCGGTCAACGGTTCCTGCAACGCTTCCAGAATCTCGTTTGAGTTCAGGGTAAAGCCGCGTGGAACGCCTTCCGCCAGGTTACGGCCACGCACTTCGATCTCGCGGACTTCGTCGCCCGGATAAGCGGAACCGATTTCGTGTTTAATACGTTCTGCGGTGGCTTCACCAATCAGAGAACCGTAGTTACGGCGAACGTAATTAATGATGGCTTCGTCGAAGCGGTCACCACCAATACGGACAGAAGAAGAGTAAACCACGCCGTTCAGGGAGATAACGGCAACTTCAGTGGTACCACCACCGATATCCACAACCATTGAACCGGTTGCTTCAGAAACTGGCAGACCTGCGCCGATCGCGGCCGCCATCGGCTCTTCGATCAAAAAGACTTCACGGGCACCTGCGCCCTGAGCGGATTCACGAATCGCGCGGCGTTCTACCTGCGTCGCGCCGACCGGCACGCATACCAGTACGCGCGGGCTTGGGCGCATAAAGCTGTTGCTGTGCACTTGTTTAATAAAGTGCTGGAGCATTTTTTCGGTCACAAAGAAGTCAGCGATAACGCCGTCTTTCATCGGACGGATCGCAGCGATATTGCCCGGCGTACGGCCCAGCATCTGCTTCGCATCATGACCGACTGCAGCCACGCTTTTCGGCGAACCGGCACGATCCTGACGAATGGCCACAACGGAAGGCTCATTCAATACGATGCCTTGTCCTTTTACATAAATGAGGGTATTCGCGGTACCCAGGTCAATGGACAGGTCATTGGAAAACATGCCACGAAATTTTTTCAACATACTAAGGGATAATCCTGAAAGCTGGGGCGGAAAACAAAATCCGCTTACTTTACCAACCACACGCAGCAGCGACAAGGCGCAAAAATCATCTGCTACGGTGAAAATTAGTGCAGTTCGTTTCCTTTGTTACAAATCTCGGCCTGAGTCCCTCAGGGCTGAAAAAATCAGCAGCAATCCTCGCCTTCGTTTGCAACCTGTCAAAGGTCATTCACCTGCATATTTGCTGCAACAATCTGGCGAGCAGACAAGCACACCCCCATGAGGCGCAGCGCGCGTTATTCTACGTGAAAACAAATTAAACGGCAGGTTAAACCGAGTATCTTTGCGAATATTTTTTCACGTTTGTGTCAAGTAGTTGGGAGGAGGCAAAAAAATCACCCTGCCCGCCAGCCACGCCGCGTTTTGTCAGCGTCTGCCACTCGCCGCGCGAACGGACGCCCGTCGCGTAAACCTGCGTAGGCGTACCCGCGCAGGCCTCTACCAGACTTTGAACCAGAAGCTGGTTTTCCGTTCGCTTCTCAATGTTTCTGACCAGACTCGGATGCAGCTTGAGTAATTCCACATTGAGCGCTTTAATCCAGCTCGTGCTAACCAGCGTCAAACCCGCCTGTGTCACCGCCACCCGAACGCCAAGCGCATTGACTAAGCGAAGGATGGGTTGTAACCGGCTGATGTGTTGACAAACATCTGCCTCCGCAAGTTCAATAATTATGCGATTTCGCTGTGATTTTTCACACTGCATTAACGTATCGCGCAACCAGCGCTGAAAACGCGGACGAATCAGCGACTCAACCGTCAACTGCATTGCCAGATTTTCATCCGGCCAGTAGCCCAGCAACGTAATCAGGCGGCTAATTTGTAATCTGTCATACTCTTCCGATAAACCAAATTGCAACACCATCGGCATATACTCCGCCGAGCTCACCTCTTCTTTACCGTCATAGATGCGACACATCAATTCCCGATGATGCACACGACCTTCTCGCGTGACCGCTGGTTTTTGATAAAGTCGCGGTCCGCCCCGGTTCAGCATCTGCTCAATCAATGTGCGCCAGCGTACATTGCCGCGCCCTTTTTCCGGCAGAGTGTCGTCGTAGATAGCCCAGCTATTTCCCCCCTGCAGGGCGGCATTCCGCGCCGCGGCTTCAGCATGTTCCATCACCTGCTCGGTGGACTGTCCGCTGCGCCAGGCGCAAATGCCGATATGTACCATATCGTCACGATCGAGCATTTTGTTAGCCGGTAGCGCATCGACAGCTTTTAAAAGTTGTCCGGCAATACTTTCCGCTTCTTTCAGCGTTCGATGCGGTAGCAGCACGGCAAAGTCGCTGCGGTGATAACGCGCCAGCAGCGAGCCTGGGTATCGCATAATAAATGTCGATAGCAGATTGATAAGCATAAACATCTGCTCTTCCGCCTGATTGCCTCCCAGGCTGTCGCGCAGAAGATTGAAATCTGGCAAGCGGATCATCATCACCACGCCATGCACTCCCACTTTTTCCTGATCTTCCAGCAGCGTCGCCAGTTGGTTATCAAAAAACAGACGGTTACCGAGCCCGGTTTTGGTGTCCTGCGCGGCGTAGGAGCGAATGAGGGTGTCCAGGCGGCTACGCTGTTCGTGAGCAAACTGAATTTCGGAAAGCAATACATCAAGCGCGCTACTGGTGCGCGCTGGCCATTCGTAAACAGAACCCCGGACATTCGCCCCGCGTTCGCCGTTCAGAATGCGCGTTGAGCGAATTTCCAGAAGCTCTTGCCCGGAAAGCTGCCGCTGCAGCCAGCGCACCGATAAAAACAAAATCAGAACGATAAAACCGATCGCCAGCGTCAGCGGCGCCGTGGTGATCAGTGAGTGAAAATAGTTACCCATCGGGTCCTGGTAAACCAGACGTAGCGACATTCCTGGATGTTTTATCAGCGGTACGACCAGCTCGCGATACATGTCGCTGGTGCCGGCTGGCCGATAACCTCTGGCGCGAGAATGGCTGTAGGCGCTGCGCTCCCCCTGCAACAGATCGACACGCACAATATCGGAAGCGATCATGAGCTCGTCGATTTGCGGCGTCAGCGAGACAATATCATGGGTCACCAGGTGCGTATCAATGGCTGTCGCCGTCGCCTGCACACGGCTGACATACTTATACTGTACGGCGTTATAAAAGCTTAGCGAGCAACCTATCAGAGTCACGAAGATCGTTAACCCCGTGAGCAGCGTGATAAAAGCTGAGAATTTCGTCGTTAATCGCATCCTTGAGTTAACTCCGACGGTTATAAACAGTATGAAAAAGCGAATCTGAAGGCGGAATTCGCCACGGCGCGCAATGAAGCAGGCATACTACCAAAATGGATCTATCTGGCAATTTATTGCGTTGCATCGGCATCACGTTTTAATTAGCGAGTATAGTCTTCGTAGCTATTTTTCCAATCTACCATGTAAAGTGAGGACAGGTTATGCAGGCGTTGATCTTAGAACAGCAGGACGGTAAAACCCTCGCATCCGTGCAACATCTCGAAGAGAGTCAACTGCCGGCAGGTGATGTGACGGTGGATGTCCACTGGTCCAGCCTGAATTATAAAGATGCTCTGGCTATCACCGGAAAAGGGAAAATTATCCGTCATTTTCCGATGATTCCTGGTATTGATTTCGCTGGCACCGTTCACGCAAGCGAAGATCCTCGCTTTCATGCAGGCCAGGAAGTACTACTGACTGGCTGGGGCGTGGGCGAAAACCACTGGGGCGGCCTGGCCGAACGCGCACGCGTTAAAGGCGACTGGCTGGTCGCGCTGCCTGCGGGACTGAGCAGCCGTAACGCCATGATCATCGGCACCGCCGGTTTTACCGCCATGCTGTGCGTCATGGCGCTTGAAGATGCAGGTATTCGCCCGCAAGACGGTGAGGTTGTCGTCACCGGTGCCAGCGGCGGCGTGGGCAGCACTGCCGTTGCATTACTGCATAAGCTGGGCTATCAGGTTGCAGCAGTATCAGGACGTGAAAGCACCCACGGCTATCTTAAGAGCCTGGGAGCTAACCGTATTCTCAGCCGCGATGAGTTTGCTGAATCTCGCCCGTTGGAAAAACAGCTGTGGGCCGGTGCAATTGATACCGTTGGCGATAAAGTGCTGGCGAAAGTGCTGGCACAGATGAACTATGGCGGTTGCGTGGCCGCCTGCGGCCTGGCGGGCGGCTTCGCGCTGCCGACCACCGTTATGCCATTCATTCTGCGTAATGTGCGTTTGCAAGGGGTGGACTCGGTGATGACCCCACCGGCACGTCGCGCAGAGGCCTGGGCGCGTTTGGTTAAGGATCTGCCGGAATCGTTCTATGCTCAGGCCGCCACAGAGATTACGCTGGCGGATGCGCCGAAGTTCGCCGATGCCATCATCAATAATCAGGTTCAGGGCCGTACGCTGGTGAAGATAAAATAACGTCACGTATAAAAAAATTTACACTTAATTAACTATTTATTTTTACACATTGACACACTCCCTGTCATATTCACTACACGCCATGTTGTGGTGGGTAGACCGGGAGTCTGTGATGAAAAAGATACGTCCATTAACAGAAGCCGATGTGACTGCGGAATCGGCTTTTTTTATGCAGCGCCGACAGGTGCTAAAAGCATTAGGCATCAGCGCGGCCGCCTTATCCTTACCCTCAACGGCGCAGGCCGATCTCTTCAGTTGGTTTAAAGGCAACGATCGTCCGAAAGCGCCTGCCGGTAAACCGCTTGAGTTTAGTCAGCCTGCCGCCTGGCGAAGCGATTTAGCGTTAACGCCGGAAGATAAGGTGACGGGCTACAACAATTTCTATGAGTTTGGCCTTGATAAAGCCGACCCGGCGGCCAATGCCGGAAGTCTGAAAACCGAACCGTGGACGTTGAAAATCAGCGGGGAAGTCGCGAAGCCATTTACGCTGGATTATGACGATTTAACACATCGTTTCCCATTAGAAGAGCGTATCTATCGAATGCGCTGCGTCGAAGCGTGGTCCATGGTCGTGCCGTGGATTGGTTTCCCTTTATATAAGCTACTCGCGCAGGCACAGCCCACCAGCCACGCTAAATATGTGGCATTCGAAACGCTATACGCGCCGGATGATATGCCAGGACAGAAAGATCGCTTTATTGGCGGCGGACTGAAATACCCTTATGTCGAAGGGCTACGTCTGGACGAAGCCATGCATCCGCTGACTCTGATGACCGTTGGCGTCTATGGTAAGGCGTTACCCCCGCAAAACGGCGCGCCCATTCGACTCATCGTTCCATGGAAGTATGGTTTTAAAGGTATTAAATCTATTGTCAGCATTAAACTCACCCGCGAACGTCCGCCAACCACCTGGAATTTGTCGGCTCCCAACGAATATGGTTTTTACGCCAATGTGAACCCGCATGTGGATCATCCACGCTGGTCTCAGGCTACCGAACGCTTTATTGGTTCAGGCGGTATCCTCGATGTGCAAAGACAGCCGACGCTGCTGTTTAACGGCTACGCCAATGAAGTCGCTTCGCTGTATCGCGGTCTCAATTTGCGGGAGAATTTTTAAGTGCGTCTGACAGCAAAACAGATAACCTGGCTAAAAGTTTGTCTGCATCTTGCCGGTTTTTTGCCGCTTCTGTGGCTCTTTTGGGCGATAAATCACGGTGGACTCAGCGCAGACCCGGTAAAGGATATCCAACACTTTACCGGCAGAACCGCGCTCAAATTTTTGCTCGCCACCTTGCTGGTTTCACCGCTGGCGCGCTACGCTAAACAGCCATTATTGATACGCACACGCCGCCTGTTAGGATTATGGTGTTTCGTTTGGGCTACGCTGCATTTAACCAGCTATGCCTTACTGGAACTGGGGATACATAACCTGGCGTTGTTAGGAAGCGAGTTGATTTCACGCCCTTATTTGACGCTTGGGATCATTAGCTGGCTGGTGTTATTGGCGCTGACGTTGACCTCAACGCAATTTGCGCAGCGTAAATTGGGCAAACGCTGGCAAACACTGCATAACGTCGTCTATCTTGTCGCGATCCTGGCTCCCATACATTACCTGTGGTCGGTAAAGATTTTATCACCGCAACCGGTCATCTACGCAGCATTAGCGTTAGCCCTTTTAGCGTTGCGTTACCGGAAGTTTCGCCAGTGGTGGCGCTAGTTTGGTGAACTGTGCGGTCGATTGCAAAACGCAAAACAGGTAATGTCCTTTTTATGTTTCGGGTTGATTATCTTCCCTGATAAGACCAGTATTTAGCTGCCAATTGCGACGAAATAGTTATAATGTGCGACTTTACATTCCCCAACGGCGATTTTCGTTCGCAGAAAGGGTGACAATCGAGCAATGAAGGTATATTTTGTTTTTTGCCCGAAAATGGCAGAAGATAGCCACACAATGACTGGCAAATCATGAATTTCACCTTCGGGTGCTACGGCATAACAGGCAAATCAAAGATGCGCGGTATTTTACCCGCGGCAGTCATTCACATGCTTTACAGACGGCGCTAAAACGCCTGTCACAATCACACTAAACAAAGAGTACGGAACCCACTCATGGATATTCGTAAGATTAAAAAACTGATCGAGCTGGTTGAAGAATCAGGTATCTCCGAACTGGAAATTTCTGAAGGCGAAGAATCTGTTCGCATCAGCCGCACAACGGCAAACGCCGGTTTTCCGGTGATGCAGCAGGCTTATGCGGCGCCGATGATGCAGCAACCCGCTCTGTCTAACGCTGTCGCGCCAGCGGCTACTCCAGCAATGGAAGCGCCTGCCGCAGCGGAAATCAGTGGTCACATCGTACGCTCCCCAATGGTTGGTACTTTCTACCGCACCCCAAGCCCGGACGCGAAAGCGTTCATCGAAGTGGGCCAGAAAGTGAACGTGGGCGATACCCTGTGCATCGTTGAAGCCATGAAAATGATGAACCAGATCGAAGCTGACAAAGCAGGTACTGTGAAAGCGATTCTGGTCGAAAGTGGTCAACCGGTAGAATTTGACGAGCCACTGGTCGTCATCGAGTAACGAGGCGAACATGTTGGATAAAATTGTCATCGCCAACCGCGGCGAGATCGCACTACGTATTCTTCGAGCCTGTAAAGAACTCGGCATCAAGACCGTCGCTGTGCACTCAAGCGCGGATCGCGATTTAAAACACGTATTGCTGGCGGATGAGACGGTCTGTATTGGCCCGGCACCGTCCGTAAAAAGTTATCTGAACATCCCGGCTATCATTAGCGCCGCTGAAATCACCGGCGCGGTGGCAATCCACCCGGGTTACGGCTTCCTTTCTGAGAACGCCAATTTTGCCGAGCAGGTTGAACGCTCCGGCTTTATCTTTATCGGCCCGAAAGCGGATACCATCCGCCTGATGGGCGATAAAGTGTCCGCGATTACCGCGATGAAAAAAGCGGGCGTGCCGACCGTACCAGGATCTGACGGCCCGCTGGGCGACGATATGAATGCGAACCGCGCTCATGCCAAACGTATTGGCTATCCGGTGATCATCAAAGCGTCCGGCGGCGGCGGCGGCCGCGGTATGCGCGTGGTTCGTAGCGATGCTGAACTGGCGCAGTCCATCTCCATGACCAAAGCGGAAGCGAAAGCGGCTTTCAGCAACGACATGGTATACATGGAAAAATACCTGGAAAATCCACGCCACATCGAAATTCAGGTGCTGGCGGACGGCCAGGGCAACGCTATCTATCTGGCGGAACGCGACTGTTCCATGCAGCGTCGCCACCAGAAAGTGGTTGAAGAGGCCCCGGCGCCAGGCATTACGCCGGAACTGCGTCGCTATATCGGCGAACGCTGCGCGAAAGCGTGCGTAGACATCGGCTATCGCGGCGCAGGGACGTTCGAATTCCTGTTCGAAAACGGCGAGTTCTATTTCATCGAAATGAACACCCGTATTCAGGTTGAACACCCGGTGACTGAAATGATTACCGGCGTCGATTTGATCAAAGAGCAGTTGCGCATCGCGGCGGGTCAGCCGCTGTCGATCACACAGGACGAAGTTGTCGTTCGAGGCCATGCGGTAGAATGCCGTATCAATGCCGAAGATCCGAACACTTTCCTGCCAAGCCCTGGCAAAATCACGCGCTTCCATGCGCCTGGCGGCTTTGGCGTTCGCTGGGAATCTCATATCTACGCGGGCTACACGGTGCCGCCGTACTATGATTCCATGATCGGCAAGCTCATCTGCTACGGTGAAAACCGCGACGTGGCGATTGCCCGTATGAAAAATGCCCTGCAGGAACTGATTATCGATGGTATCAAAACCAATATCGATCTGCAGACCCGCATCATGAATGACGAGCACTTCCAGCACGGTGGAACCAACATCCACTATCTGGAGAAAAAACTCGGTCTTCAGGAAAAGTAATCGCACGTTAATCTCAAAAGGCCGGTGAATCCGGCCTTTTTTATTTCTGGGGATAGCGATGCCCCATCATGTACAATTCCCGCTTTCTTCACCCATAAGGGACAAAAAATGGACGCTCGTTTTGTTCAGGCCCATAAAGAGGCGCGCTGGGCGCTGTGGCTGACCCTTTGCTATCTGGCGGCATGGTTAGTGGCTGCTTACTTACCTGGAGACTCGCCGGGAATTACCGGTCTGCCGCACTGGTTCGAAATGGCCTGCTTATTGACGCCGCTGGTCTTTATTTTGCTGTGCTGGGCGATGGTGAAATTCATTTATCGCGATATTTCGCTGGAGGATGACGATGCAGCTTGAGGTCATTCTACCGCTGGTAGCCTATCTGATCGTGGTCTTCGGGGTCTCGATTTACGCTATGCGCAAGCGTACCGCCGGCACTTTTTTAAACGAATATTTTCTTGGCAGCCGTTCGATGGGCGGGATCGTGCTCGCGATGACGCTTACCGCCACCTATATTAGCGCCAGTTCATTTATCGGCGGTCCCGGCGCGGCTTATAAATACGGTCTGGGCTGGGTCTTGCTGGCGATGATCCAGCTTCCCGCCGTCTGGCTTTCACTGGGTATTCTGGGTAAAAAATTCGCTATCCTGGCGCGTCGCTATAATGCCGTCACGCTTAACGATATGCTATTCGCGCGTTACCAAAGCCGCCTGCTGGTGTGGTTGGCAAGCCTGAGTTTATTGGTCGCGTTTATTGGTGCAATGACCGTACAATTTATCGGCGGCGCGCGACTGCTGGAAACCGCGGCGGGAATTCCCTACGAAACCGGCCTGCTAATATTTGGCGTCAGTATCGCACTCTATACGGCGTTTGGCGGCTTTCGCGCCAGCGTACTTAACGATACGCTACAGGGCCTGGTGATGCTGGTCGGCACGATAGTGCTGCTGGTGGGCGTGGTGCATGCGGCGGGCGGTCTAAGTCAGGCCGTTGACACGCTGCACGCTCTCGACCCCAAACTGGTAACGCCGCAGGGCGCCGATGACATACTTTCTCCCGCCTTTATGACCTCTTTTTGGGTACTGGTCTGTTTTGGTGTGATTGGCCTGCCGCATACGGCGGTGCGCTGCATCTCCTATAAAGACAGTAAAGCGGTACACCGGGGCATTATTATCGGTACGATTGTCGTGGCGATTTTAATGTTCGGGATGCACCTTGCCGGCGCGCTGGGTCGCGCGGTGCTTCCGGATCTGACGGTGCCGGATCTGGTGATCCCAACGCTAATGGTGAAAGTTTTGCCGCCGTTTGCCGCCGGGATCTTCCTCGCTGCGCCAATGGCGGCGATCATGTCAACAATTAATGCCCAACTGCTGCAAAGTTCCGCGACGATCATTAAAGATCTCTATCTCAACCTGCGCCCCGATCAGATGCAAAATGAGATCCGGCTGAAGCGTATGTCGGCAGCGATTACATTACTGCTAGGCGCGCTGTTGCTGCTGGCAGCATGGAAACCGCCAGAGATGATCATTTGGCTCAACCTGCTGGCGTTTGGCGGCCTGGAAGCGGTGTTCTTATGGCCGCTGGTACTGGGCCTTTACTGGGAGCGGGCAAACGCGGCAGGCGCATTAAGCGCCATGATCGTGGGCGGCGTGCTATATGCCCTGCTTGCCACATTTAATATTCAGTACCTGGGCTTTCATCCGATTGTGCCCGCGTTACTGTTAAGTTTATTGGCTTTTCTGATCGGAAACCGATTCGGCTCTTCCGCTTCGCAAGCCACCGTATTGTCTACTGATAAATAAAGAGTTTTGCCATGCCATGGATCCAATTGAAACTGAATACCACCGGCGCGAATGCTGAAGAGCTGAGTGATGCGCTGATGGAAGCGGGCGCCGTTTCCATTACCTTTCAGGATACGCACGATACGCCGGTTTTTGAGCCGTTGCCGGGCGAAACCCGTCTGTGGGGCGATACCGATGTGATCGGTCTGTTCGACGCCGAAACCGACATGAAAGACGTTGTCGCGATTCTGGAGCAACATCCGCTGCTGGGTGCCGGATTTGCCCATAAAATCGAACAACTGGAAGATAAAGACTGGGAACGCGAATGGATGGATAATTTCCATCCGATGCGTTTTGGCGAGCGTCTGTGGATTTGTCCCAGCTGGCGTGACATTCCGGACGAGAATGCCGTCAACGTGATGCTCGACCCGGGACTGGCGTTCGGTACGGGTACGCACCCCACCACCTCTTTATGTCTGCAATGGCTGGACGGGCTCGATCTCAACGGCAAAACCGTGATCGACTTTGGCTGCGGTTCAGGCATTCTGGCGATTGCCGCGCTGAAGCTGGGAGCAGCAAAGGCGATTGGTATTGATATCGATCCACAAGCTATTCAGGCCAGTCGCGATAATGCCGAACGCAACGGCGTGTCTGACCGGCTGGAGCTGTACCTGCCGAAAGACCAGCCAGAAGCCATGAAAGCCGACGTGGTCGTCGCTAACATCCTGGCAGGCCCATTACGCGAACTGGCCCCGTTAATCAGCGTACTGCCCGTTGAGGGCGGTCTGCTGGGGCTTTCAGGTATTCTCGCCAGCCAGGCGGAAAGCGTCTGTGATGCTTACGCCGAGCTTTTCACTCTCGACCCGGTCGTCGAAAAAGAAGAATGGTGCCGCATTACTGGCCGTAAGAAATAATTCTTGTCAGCGTGGTCGCCCGGCCACGCTTTTCTCCACACAACTGCCTTAACGCCTTTCAGGCACCGAGACATCATTAAATTCATCAAATGAATGCCTGAAATAACTTCTTTGTCACTATCCGTCTGGATAAACTGCTGCTACCAGCGGACAAAAGATACTGGCGTTTTAACGGGTGGCAGCCATCGTCCTCGTGCTTAGTAAATGCTGTCTGGGTTGTTCTGCAGCATCCGCTAACCCTCTCTTCAGCGCAGCTGGAAAAATTTATCCGTGCCGTTCATGAACACAAAAGCGCATCTGTGCGCCCCCTTCCGACTGGCAATGGAGAAAAATCACGCGCAGTGGGAAGTGATCTTGTCCTGAAACGAGACGGCGATCCCATTCATTTGGGGTAATTAGCTTATAAAAAAAGCAGATTATTCCGCTTATCTTGTTTCTGGACGAAGAAATAGAGAGAAGTTACGGGAATTTGTAAGCGCGTACAAAACCGCCGACAATAAATAACCCTATGATTTTACTGAATTATAAATTTATTTTGCTGTTTTTAAGCACGATTCATTGATCTACAACAGTGGATTGTTCAAAGTTTGGCCTTTCATCTCGTGCAAAAAATGCGTAATATACGCCGCCTTGCAGTCACAGTATGGTCATTTCTTAACTCATGCGCATCGGACAATATCAGCTCAGAAATCGCCTGATCGCAGCGCCCATGGCTGGCATTACTGACAGACCTTTCCGGACGCTGTGCTATGAGATGGGAGCAGGATTGACAGTATCCGAGATGATGTCTTCTAACCCGCAAGTGTGGGAAAGCGATAAATCTCGTTTACGGATGGTGCACGTTGATGAGCCAGGAATTCGCACGGTGCAAATTGCCGGTAGCGACCCTGTTGAGATGGCCGATGCCGCACGTATTAACGTGGAAAGCGGCGCCCAGATTATTGATATCAATATGGGGTGCCCGGCGAAGAAAGTGAATCGTAAGCTGGCAGGTTCAGCCCTCTTGCAGTACCCGGATTTAGTGAAGTCTATACTCATCGGGGTCGTAAACGCAGTGGACGTTCCTGTGACTCTCAAGATTCGCACCGGCTGGGCGCCGGAACACCGTAACTGCGTAGAGATTGCCCAACTGGCTGAAGATTGTGGTATTCAGGCTCTGACCATCCATGGCCGCACCCGCGCCTGTTTGTTCAACGGAGAAGCTGAATACGACAGTATTCGGGCAGTTAAGCAGAAAGTTTCCATTCCGATTATCGCGAATGGCGACATTACTAACCCGCATAAAGCCAGAGCTGTTCTCGACTATACAGGGGCGGATGCCCTGATGATAGGCCGCGCAGCTCAGGGAAGACCCTGGATCTTTCGGGAAATCCAGCATTATCTGGACACTGGGGAGCTGCTTCCGCCGCTGCCGCTGGCAGAGGTAAAGCGCTTGCTTTGCACGCATGTTCGGGAACTGCATGACTTTTACGGTCAGGCAAAAGGGTACCGAATCGCGCGTAAACACGTCTCCTGGTATCTCCAGGAGCACGCTCCAGACGACCAGTTTCGGCGCACATTCAACGCTATTGAGGACGCCAGCGAACAGCTGGAGGCGTTGGAGGCATACTTCGAAAATTTTGCGTAAACAGAAATAAAGAGCTGACAGAACTATGTTCGAACAACGCGTAAATTCTGACGTACTGACCGTTTCTACCGTTAACTCTCAGGATCAGGTAACCCAAAAACCCCTGCGTGACTCGGTTAAACAGGCACTGAAGAACTATTTTGCTCAACTGAATGGTCAGGACGTTAATGACCTGTATGAGCTGGTACTGGCTGAAGTAGAACAGCCCCTGTTGGACATGGTGATGCAATACACCCGTGGTAACCAGACCCGTGCTGCTCTGATGATGGGCATCAACCGTGGTACGCTGCGTAAAAAATTAAAAAAATACGGCATGAACTAATTTCGATTAGCTAACTGCTTGTTTAAAAAGGCGCTACTCGGCATGGGGAAGCGCCTTTTTTATACGCATCACATGGAATTTGGTCATGAAAGCGGAATGTGAACCTCAGTACTTTGGCGATGAATCGAAGAAGATTATTCACGGTGACGCGCTAACAGAACTTAAAAAACTGCCTTCTGAAAGCATTGACTTAATTTTTGCCGATCCGCCTTACAATATCGGAAAAGATTTCGACGGTATGGTGGAATCCTGGGACGAAGCGTCTTTTCTGGCCTGGCTGTATGAATGCATTGATGAGTGCCACCGCGTACTGAAGAAACACGGCACCATGTACATCATGAATAGCACAGAAAATATGCCGTATATCGATCTCAAATGCCGAACGCTTTTTACCATCAAAAGCCGTATCGTCTGGTCCTATGATAGTTCCGGGGTGCAGGCGAAAAAATACTTTGGTTCTATGTATGAACCGATCCTGATGATGGTAAAAAACCCGAAAAGCTATACCTTTAACCGTGATGCGATTCTGGTCGAAACCACTACGGGCGCTAAGCGCGCGCTAATCGATTATCGAAAAAACCCGCCCCAACCATACAATCAGAAAAAAGTGCCGGGCAACGTCTGGTCATTTCCTCGCGTACGTTATCTGATGGATGAATATGAAAACCATCCTACGCAAAAGCCCAGCGCGCTGTTGAAACGGATCATACTGGCCTCTTCTAACCCGAGCGATACCGTATTGGACCCTTTCGCAGGCAGTTTCACCACAGGCGCTGTCGCAGCGGCGTCAGGTCGTAAGTTTATCGGTATTGAACTCAATAATGAGTACGTAAAAATGGGGCTCAGAAGATTGAGCGTCACTTCGCATTATTCAGAAAATGAACTTGCAAAAGTCAAAAAGAGAAAAACACAAAACCTGTCCAAAAAGCAGCGAAATGTCGGGATAAACGCGCTATCTTCAGAGAAGTAAAAGCATTGTAAGTCCGCTTTTCAGCGTCAAAATTTCATGTATATTCCCAGCACGCATGGGCATGAATACACAGGATTTGACGATGATACGTAAGTATTGGTGGCTGGTTGTTTTTGCCGTCTCCGTTTTTCTTTTTGATGCGCTTTTGATGCAATGGATCGAATTGATGGCGACTGAACAGGATAAGTGCCGAAACATGGATTCGGTTAACCCTCTTAAATTGATCAATTGTACCGATCTGGAGTAGCGAACCGGGCGATTTAACCTATGATTATTTATCACCCGGATTTCTTTTATCCCTTATAAAAACAGGGAATTAAAACACGTTGAGGATAAAAGAAGGGGTGATACTGTCTCGTCCTGTTCTTTTCCTGCATAACCAATGAGCTAATGATACATGCCGGTTAGTGAGTACAACCACATCCTTGTGGCGGTTTCATTTGCTGTCGCTATTTTTGCGTCCTATACCGCATTAAATATGGCCGGACGCGTAGCCGGAAGCGCCCGATCAAACGCCAGAATATGGCTAATGGGCGGCGGCTTCGCGCTGGGCGTCGGTATTTGGGCGATGCATTTTGTCGGGATGCTGGCGATGGATCACGCGATGAACATGCGCTTCGATCCGTTCCTCACCGGCCTCTCCATGCTGATCGCGATCGGCTCCTCCCTGTTTGCGCTATGGCTGGTTAGCGCTGAAAAACTGCGCCTGCGCCGTTTACTGCCGGGCGCGCTGGTGATGGGACTGGGCATCAGCGCAATGCATTATACCGGGATGGCGGCGCTGCAATTTGCTTCCATTATCGTCTGGAATAGCGCATGGGTTGCCCTCTCTATCATTATCGCGCTACTGGCGTCCTGCGGCGCGCTGTGGCTCACGTTCCGCCTGCGTCATGAGGGAACAGATGTCGCCCTGAGGCGAGCAGGCGCCGCGGTATTAATGGGGATAGCTATCGCCGGCATGCATTACGCCGGCATGAAGGCCGCACACTTTCCCCAAAACTGGCCGATGGAGCATCGTGGCGTCGATAGCAACTGGCTGGCTGTTCTTGTCAGCGTGGTCGCGCTGACTATCCTGGGTATTACTCTGCTGGTTTCTTTATTTGACGCCCGGCTTCAGGCCCGCACCGCACTACTTGCCTCTTCGCTGGCGCAGGCGAACCAGGAACTGGCGCAGTTGGCGCTGCATGATACGCTCACCCGTTTACCAAACCGGGTACTTCTTGAGGATCGTCTGGAACAGGCCATCAGCAAAGCGAATCGGGAAGGCACGTCTTTCGCGCTACTGTTTATGGATCTGGATGGCTTTAAAGCCGTTAATGACGCTTATGGTCATGATATCGGCGATAAGCTACTGGTGGCGGTCACGCATCGTCTGAACCAACCACTGAGCGGTCAGTTTACCCTGGCGCGGATTGGCGGCGACGAATTTGTGCTGCTTGCAGAAGTCAGCGCGCCTGACGAAGCGGCTTCCCTTGCCAGCTCGCTGGTACATTCGATAGATGCGCCCTTTACGATAGATCCGTATGAACTGGTCGTCACCCTTAGCGTGGGAATAGCGCTCTATCCGCTGGACGGAAAAAACGAACGGGAACTGATGTTCAACGCCGATGCCGCGATGTACCACACGAAGCATACAGGGCGTAACGGATACCATTTCTTTCAGCCATCAATGAATATGCTGGCGCAAACCCAACTTCAGCTAATGAATGACCTGTGGCTGGCGCTGGAAAGACAAGAGCTCAGGCTGGTGTATCAGCCTAAATTTCAGGCCCCTGCCGGCCCCATTGTAGGATTTGAGGCCCTGTTGCGCTGGTATCATCCAAAACAAGGCGTACTGAATCCTGACCAGTTTTTACCGCTGGCGGAAAAAACGGGTCTTATCGTCACTATCGGTAGCTGGGTGATAGACGAGGCGTGTCGACAGCTCCGCGAGTGGCACTTACAGGGATACGACTTATGGTCAGTGGCGGTAAATCTGTCCGCCTTACAATTTGAGCAGCCCGGGCTTGTGGACACCATTACGCGGAGCCTGGCCCGACACAGTATCCGTCCCGATTTATTGATTCTGGAAATCACCGAAACCACGGCGATGAACAAGCCAGAGCAAAGCGTCGCTATACTCACCAGATTAACGGAAATGGGGGTTAAGGCCTCTATTGACGACTTTGGCACCGGTTATTCCAGCCTTCTCTATCTGAAACGTCTTCCGGCGTGCGAACTAAAAATTGATCGCGCTTTCGTACATGAACTCAGCGAGGCAGGCGACGGCGCGACCATTGTTGCGGCTATTGTCGCGCTGGCGAAAGCGTTAAATCTGCAAATTGTGGCAGAAGGGGTAGAAAATGAAACACAGCAACAATTTTTGACCCAGTTAGGATGCCATACGCTTCAGGGGTTCCTGCTTGGCAAGCCGCGTACGGCAGAGGAAATTGCTCGCGATATTCGGGACCCTGCCAATATATTCACAAGGCCAATATATAATATCAACTCAAAATAATCTCAGGCTTCTTCCGCCTGTTGTTCATTTGGCATTAATTGCCTCACACTGCCATCCGGGCTTAGCATTTTTAATACATTATCGACTAATGCAGGCGCCTGCTTATAAAGATCATAACTTGTGGGATTCATTAACCAGTTCTTTACTATTCCGCTAAAACTACCATGCAGAATAATTAATATGACATCCAGATCAAGACTGCCTGAGATCAGCTTTTTATCCATACATCGCTGTAATACTTCAAGCAGCGACTGATGATGGAAACCAATCTTCTCCCGAATGGCCTGTTCCGATATCATACCATTATGGAATTCACATTTATGATATAAAATCTGCATTAATGCCTGCTGACGAGGCACTGCCGCAATATATTGTAAGGCTGCAATAAATTTCTCTCGTAGATCCTGTAAAGGATTATCATTCCAGCATCCCGTAAGCCTATCCTGAATAAGTTCGCGTAAAGGTGGTTGCTGTAACCAAACCTCATTAAACAACTGCGTTTTATTCTCAAAGTGCCAGTAGATGGCGCCCCGCGTGACATCAGCGGCATCAGCGATATCATTCAACGTCGTGTTGGCAACGCCGCGCAAAGCGAACTGCGCAATAGCGGTTTCAATCAAATGTTGCCGCGTTTTAAGCGCATCCGCCTTCGTTTTCTTCGCCATAATTAAGATATCCTGGACCATAAAAACGATAAATACGCTGATAAAATACTCAGCACAAAAAACAACTTTACCATGTCCTTTTTAGTCAGACGAGAGACAGCCATTTTTATTTCGCACAATATCGCCAAATCAATAATAAAAACAAATAAATTAATAAAACATATTCATATAAAATATATATTTCTAATTATGTTATTCAACATCATGATTTTACTAATCGGGACATTATGAAACGACAGGGAATAGTTCTTTTTTTTTGCTTTTATGTGCCGTGAACCCCATCCCAAAATAAGTATTGCTTACATCACAAGCTAATAATTTGTAGGATACCCCACTGCTATTCTATTTTTCGCGCGTTAACGCCTTACCGTTATCCGGTGAATAACGAGCTTTCGGTTTTTTAAGGAACAGTAATGACGAAACATGCCAGGTTTTCACTCCTGCCCTCATTCATCATATTCTCTGCTGCGCTGCTGGCCGGTTGTAATGACCAGGGAGATACCCAGGCTCATGCCGGCGAGCCGCAAGTCACCGTCCATGTGGTCGAAACAGCGCCGCTAGCCGTAACGACCGAACTTCCCGGACGTACGTCCGCATTTCGCATTGCGGAGGTTCGCCCCCAGGTGAGCGGGATCGTGCTTAAAAGAAACTTCACCGAAGGTAGCGATGTAGAGGCCGGGCAGTCGCTTTATCAGATCGATCCTGCCACTTATCAGGCTGATTATGACAGCGCTAAAGGCGAACTTGCTAAAAGCGAAGCGGCTGCGGCTATCGCGCACCTGACGGTCAAACGCTATGTTCCACTGGTCGGCACAAAATATATCAGCCAACAGGAATATGATCAGGCGATTGCCGACGCCCGCCAGGCCGATGCCGCCGTTGTGGCGGCAAAAGCCGCTGTTGAAAGCGCGCGTATTAACCTTGCGTATACCAAAGTCACCTCACCCATCAGCGGGCGTATAGGAAAATCTAATGTGACTGAAGGCGCGCTGGTGACTAATGGTCAGTCAACTGAACTGGCTACCGTGCAGCAACTCGACCCGATTTATGTCGACGTGACGCAATCAAGCAACGACTTTATGCGACTCAAGCAATCCGTCGAACAAGGTAACCTGCATAAAGACAGCGCCAGTAGCACGGTTCAACTGGTAATGGAAAATGGTCAGGTCTACCCGATTAAAGGCACGCTGCAATTTTCCGACGTTACCGTAGATGAAAGCACCGGCTCTATCACGCTCAGGGCGGTGTTCCCTAACCCGCAACATAGTCTGCTTCCCGGTATGTTTGTTCGCGCCCGCATTGATGAAGGCGTCCAGCCCAATGCCATCCTTGTCCCCCAGCAGGGCGTGACCCGCACGCCGCGCGGCGACGCAATGGTGATGGTGGTTAACGATAAAAGCCAGGTCGAAGCCCGCAATGTCGTGGCGGCGCAGGCTATTGGCGATAAATGGCTCATCAGCGAAGGGTTAAAACCGGGCGATAAGGTCATCGTCAGCGGCTTACAAAAAGCGCGACCGGGCGTCCAGGTGAAAGCCACTACCGATGCTCCTGCAGCGAAAACGGCGCAATAAGGTAACCGTACATGGCAAACTTTTTTATTAGACGTCCTATTTTCGCCTGGGTTCTGGCCATTATCCTGATGATGGCTGGCGCACTGGCAATAATGCAACTTCCCGTTGCGCAGTATCCAACCATTGCGCCGCCAGCGGTTTCTATTTCTGCAACCTATCCTGGCGCGGATGCGCAGACGGTACAGGATACGGTTACTCAGGTTATCGAACAAAATATGAACGGTATCGATAACCTGATGTATATGTCCTCTACCAGCGACTCTGCTGGTAGCGTGACCATCACCCTGACCTTCCAGTCCGGAACCGATCCGGATATCGCGCAGGTTCAGGTGCAAAATAAATTGCAGCTCGCCACGCCTTTACTGCCGCAAGAAGTCCAGCAGCAGGGGATTAGCGTTGAAAAGTCCAGCAGCAGCTTTTTGATGGTCGCCGGGTTCGTTTCAGATAATCCGAACACTACCCAGGACGACATCTCTGACTATGTCGCCTCTAACATTAAGGATTCTATCAGCCGTCTGAATGGTGTGGGCGACGTTCAGCTATTTGGCGCACAGTACGCCATGCGTATCTGGCTGGATGCGAATCTGCTAAATAAATACCAGCTCACGCCAGTTGACGTCATCAACCAGTTAAAAGTACAGAACGACCAGATTGCGGCAGGCCAACTGGGCGGCACGCCAGCATTACCGGGCCAGCAGCTTAACGCCTCAATCATCGCCCAAACGCGTCTGAAAGATCCGGAAGAGTTCGGCAAAGTTACGTTGCGCGTCAATACCGACGGCTCTGTCGTCCATCTCAAAGATGTCGCGCGTATTGAGCTTGGCGGTGAAAACTATAACGTTGTAGCGCGCATTAACGGTAAACCGGCCTCCGGTCTCGGTATTAAACTGGCGACCGGCGCTAACGCGCTGGATACCGCAACCGCAATCAAAGCGAAACTGGCGGAACTGCAGCCTTTCTTCCCTCAGGGAATGAAGGTGGTTTATCCTTATGACACAACGCCCTTCGTAAAAATATCTATCCACGAAGTGGTAAAAACGCTGTTTGAAGCGATTATTCTGGTGTTCCTGGTAATGTATCTGTTCTTACAGAATATCCGGGCAACCCTGATTCCTACCATCGCTGTTCCTGTCGTGTTGCTAGGCACTTTTGCGGTACTCGCCGCCTTTGGCTATTCCATCAATACTCTGACGATGTTTGGTATGGTACTGGCGATAGGGCTGTTGGTTGACGATGCGATAGTGGTCGTAGAAAACGTTGAACGTGTAATGATGGAGGATAACCTTTCTCCCCGAGAGGCGACGGAAAAATCCATGTCGCAGATTCAGGGAGCGCTGGTTGGTATCGCGATGGTACTGTCTGCGGTATTTATCCCGATGGCCTTTTTTGGCGGCTCGACCGGGGCAATTTATCGCCAGTTCTCTATTACTATTGTTTCAGCAATGGCGCTATCCGTTCTGGTTGCGTTGATTCTGACGCCAGCACTGTGCGCTACGCTGCTTAAACCCGTATCTGCTGAACATCACGAGAAAAAAAGCGGCTTCTTTGGCTGGTTCAATACCAGGTTTGACCACAGCGTTAACCACTATACTAACAGCGTAAGCGGCATCGTGCGTAATACGGGTCGCTATCTCATTATCTATCTACTTATTGTAGTCGGAATGGCGGTTCTGTTTTTACGCCTCCCGACCTCCTTCCTGCCGGAAGAAGATCAGGGGGTATTCCTGACCATGATTCAGCTCCCCTCTGGCGCTACGCAAGAACGTACGCAGAAAGTGCTGGATCAAGTCACTCATTACTACCTGAATAATGAAAAAGCGAACGTCGAAAGCGTGTTTACCGTAAACGGCTTTAGCTTTAGCGGTCAGGGACAAAACTCAGGGATGGCATTTGTCAGCCTTAAACCCTGGGAAGAGCGTAACGGTGAAGAAAATAGCGTCGAAGCCGTTATCGCCAGAGCGACACGCGCCTTCAGCCAGATTCGCGACGGGTTGGTGTTCCCTTTCAACATGCCAGCAATTGTCGAGTTAGGTACCGCGACAGGTTTCGACTTTGAACTGATTGATCAGGGAGGACTCGGTCACGATGCGTTAACAAAAGCGCGTAATCAACTCCTGGGTATGGTCGCGAAGCATCCTGACCTATTAGTGCGCGTACGCCCGAACGGGCTGGAAGACACGCCACAGTTCAAGCTGGATGTCGATCAAGAAAAAGCGCAGGCGCTCGGTGTTTCGCTGTCTGATATCAACGAAACCATCTCCGCGGCGTTGGGCGGCTATTACGTTAACGACTTTATCGATCGCGGACGAGTGAAAAAAGTATACGTTCAGGCTGACGCTCAGTTCCGTATGCTGCCGGGAGATATCAACAATCTTTATGTTCGCAGCGCTAATGGCGAGATGGTGCCCTTCTCTACCTTTAGCTCAGCACGGTGGATTTATGGTTCGCCACGCCTGGAACGCTATAACGGGATGCCGTCAATGGAACTGCTCGGTGAAGCAGCGCCCGGACGAAGTACCGGTGAAGCCATGTCGTTAATGGAAAACCTGGCTTCACAGCTGCCAAACGGTATTGGCTATGACTGGACAGGTATGTCGTATCAGGAACGGTTGTCAGGTAACCAGGCGCCGGCGCTGTACGCAATCTCACTCATTGTCGTTTTCCTCTGCCTTGCCGCTCTGTATGAAAGCTGGTCAATTCCGTTCTCGGTAATGCTGGTCGTACCGCTCGGCGTGGTTGGCGCTCTGCTTGCAGCGTCATTGCGCGGTCTGAACAATGACGTTTACTTCCAGGTTGGCTTGTTAACCACTATTGGCCTTTCTGCTAAAAACGCCATCTTGATTGTCGAGTTCGCCAAAGATCTCATGGAAAAAGAAGGACGTGGATTGATTGAAGCGACGCTGGAAGCATCCCGTATGCGTTTACGTCCTATTCTAATGACCTCGCTGGCCTTTATTCTCGGGGTAATGCCGTTAGTTATCAGTCGTGGCGCAGGTAGTGGGGCACAGAACGCAGTAGGCACAGGGGTTATGGGGGGAATGTTAACCGCAACCTTATTAGCTATCTTCTTCGTGCCAGTATTCTTCGTTGTTGTAAAACGCCGATTTAATCGCCATCATGATTAACCGGTAAACAGAGGCGTCTTCGGACGCCTTTTTAAACGGTATGTCTTTATCTCCGCTATTCCCCCTCTCCGCTTACCTCTGCATTCTCCATAGTTTTTACAATTCACATGAATTGAGATGATTCCTCATGTCGGCCATTTTTTCTGTGGTGGTAAAATAACTCTCGTTTTCGCAGCGGTTAGAGCCAGCATTTACGTTGCTGTACTTCGCGAAACGCTGATTAATGAGGTAACACCATGAAAAGACTAATTCCAGTTGCATTGCTTACCACCTTATTGGCAGGTTGTGCACATGATTCTCCCTGCGTACCGGTTTATGACGATCAAGGGCGACTGGTTCATACCAATACATGTATGAAAGGTACAACGCAGGATAACTGGGAGACAGCAGGCGCTATTGCTGGCGGCGCTGCGGCGGTAGCAGGGTTGACGATGGGTATCATTGCGCTTTCTAAATGATACATGCAGGCGCGGCAATGCCGCGCTTTCAGTAATAATATAAAGGTCGTAAGGATACTCAGCGACGTAATCTATTCAGCCTATCCCCCGAAAGTTAACACGATAAAACGCTCCCTTTTCTTACTCGCCCATCCCGATGGTATTTATTCTATTCCTTGTCCGATGCAGACAAAATTGTAGCTTGATAGCATCGTAAGCCGCATTACAAACAGGCTTTATACAGTAAGACTTAGAGCGTGGTCATTAGGCGTAATTATTACAGACAGTCTGGATATAAACCGGAGCATACACGTAATACATGAGGATTTTGAGCACTGTCCCAGGGCCAAACTGGCAAATAAAATAGCCTAATGGGCCAGATTCTTAGTCCTCAGCGAATATCTCTATTGCTTATTAGAGGCGTAAGTAAAAGCCGTTTGTACATCTACTTCAGCACGGTTCACATTCGATGGTTCAGGCGGATATATGGCGGGAAATCACGTTTACTAAAACGGTTTTTATCCACTCTACGAAGATGTTTAAAACGCGTCGGTGCCATTAACCGATAACTTTTTCCATAGAGAGATAAATGCAAAAAGGCCCAATCTTTCGATTGGGCCCTTTGCTTTATTTGATGTCTGGCAGTTTATGGCGGGCGTCCTGCCCGCCACCCTACGGGCCGTTGCTGCGCAACGTTCAAATCCGCTCCCGGCGGATTTGTCCTCCTCAGGAGACTACTCACCGACAAACAACAGATAAAACAAAAGGCCCAGTCTTTCGACTGAGCCTTTTGTTTTATTTGATGCCTGGCAGTTCCCTACTCTCGCATGGGGAGACCCCACACTACCATCGGCGCTACGGCGTTTCACTTCTGAGTTCGGCATGGGGTCAGGTGGGACCACCGCGCTACTGCCGCCAGGCAAATTCTTTTTCAAATACCGAACTTTAACCGTATTAAGTGGTGCTGATACCCAGAGTCGAACTGGGGACCTCACCCTTACCAAGGGTGCGCTCTACCAACTGAGCCATATCAGCACACTAAATTTGATGCCTGGCAGTTCCCTACTCTCGCATGGGGAGACCCCACACTACCATCGGCGCTACGGCGTTTCACTTCTG